>NZ_CP186480.1:618125-1236250 GCF_049354825.1 Parablastomonas sp. CN1-191
ACCAGCTGCGTCACTGCCTGAAGAAGCACGGGCTGATGGAACGCGGCGATGGTGAACGCGCCGCCTGATTGCCGCGTCGCCGTGTCGGGCCATCTTCCAAGCCCTGCGCGGCGATTGCTGTCCAGGGGCAGTGGCGGACTGCGACACGGAGCATTGCAGGCTTGCAAAATTCCGCGCCCGCCCCTAACTGGCGATCAATCCCGACATTGTGAGAACAACGTCCGGGCTGGCGCCGCAAGGGGCCGGCCGCTTCGCCGTTGGTTTTACGCGGGACCCAAGGAGATCACGTGGCCGATATCGCGCGCATCGTCGAAGTCATCCAGCCGGAGGCACAGGCCCTCGGGCTCGACCTCGTGCGCGTGCGGATGATGCAGTCCGAGGCTGGCGACGGCGGCGAGGCTTTGCAGGTCATGGCCGAGGATCCGGCCACCGGCCAGCTTGTGATCGACCAGTGCGCCGCGCTGTCGCGCCGCATTTCCGACCGGATGGATGCGCTGGAAGAGGCGGGCGAGGTGCTGCTGCCGTTCGCTTATCACCTCGAGGTTTCGAGCCCGGGGATCGACCGTCCGCTGACGCGCGACAAGGATTTCACGGCCTGGGCGGGTCACGAGGTTCGGATCGTGATGGACAAGACCTACGAAGGTCAACGCGTGCTCAAGGGCGACCTTGCCGGCATGGCGGATGGCCAGGTCACCATCGAGGATCGCAAGGCGGGCACGGTCACCGTCCCGCGCGATGCTATTCACAGCGCGCAACTGGTCTTGACCGACGCGCTGATCGCCGCCACCCGCCCGCTCGACGTCAGCGGCGCGGACGAAGAACAACTTGAAGCCCTTTCAGACGAACAGGAAGACTGACAATGGCCAGTGCGATTTCCGCCAACCGCGCCGAACTGCTCGCGATCGCAACCTCCGTCGCCAACGAGAAGCTGATCGACAAGTCGATCGTGATCGAGGCGATGGAAGAAGCCATCCAGAAGTCGGCGCGCAACCGCTATGGCGCCGAGAATGACATTCGCGCCAAGCTCGATCCGCGCACCGGCGACTTGCGCCTGTGGCGCGTCGTCGAAGTGGTCGAGGAGGTCGAGGACTACTTCAAGCAGATCGATCTCAAGGCGGCGCAGAAGCTCCAGGCCGATGCCAAGCCGGGCGACTTCATCGTCGATCCGCTGCCGCCGGTGGACCTGGGCCGCATCGACGCCCAGTCGGCCAAGCAGGTGATCTTCCAGAAGGTCCGCGATGCCGAGCGTGAGCGCCAGTTCGAGGAATTCAAGGACCGTGCCGGCGAACTGGTGACGGGCGTGATCAAGTCGGTCGAGTTCGGCCACGTGATCGTCAACCTCGGCCGCGCCGAGGGCGTGATCCGCCGCGACCAGCAGATTCCGCGCGAAGTCGCTCGTCCGGGCGAGCGCGTTCGCGCGCTGATTTCAAAGGTCGAGCGCCAGAACCGCGGCCCGCAAATCTTCCTCAGCCGCGCGCATCCCGAATTCATGAAGAAGCTGTTCGCGCAGGAAGTGCCCGAAATCTACGACGGCATCATCGAGATCAAGGCCGCCGCCCGCGATCCCGGATCGCGCGCGAAGATCGGCGTGATCAGCCGCGATTCCAGCATCGACCCGGTCGGCGCCTGCGTCGGCATGAAGGGCAGCCGCGTCCAGGCGGTGGTGCAGGAGCTGCAGGGCGAAAAGATCGACATCATCCCGTGGAGCGAGGACACCGCGACTTTCGTGGTCAACGCGCTCCAGCCGGCGACGGTCAGCCGCGTCGTCATCGACGAGGAAGAGAGCCGGATCGAGGTGGTCGTGCCCGATGACCAGCTTTCGCTCGCGATCGGTCGCCGCGGCCAGAACGTGCGCCTTGCCAGTGCGCTGACGAGCTCGGCCATCGACATCATGACCGAGCAGGAAGCCAGCGAGAAGCGCCAGCGCGAGTTCGCCGAGCGGTCCAAGATGTTCGAGGAAGAGCTCGACGTCGACGAGACGCTGTCGCAGCTGCTGGTCGCGGAAGGCTTCAGCGAGCTGGAAGAAGTCGCCTATATCGACATCTCCGAACTGGCTGCGATCGAGGGCTTCGACGAGGAACTGGGCGAGGAGCTGCAGAGCCGCGCCGCCGAGGCGCTCGAGCGCCGCGAGGAAGCCAACCGCGAAGCCCGCCGTGCGCTGGGCGTCGAGGACGCGCTGGCCGAACTGCCGCACCTCAACGAGGCGATGCTGGTGACGCTCGGCAAGGGCGGGATCAAGACGCTCGATGACCTGGCCGATCTCGCCACCGACGAGTTGATCGCCAAGAAGCGCGTCGAGCAGCGCCGCCGCAATCCCGAGGGCGCGCCGCCGCCGCCGCGCCGCGACGCCCGTCCCGAAGACAAGGGCGGCGTGCTGGGCGATTACGGCCTGACCGAAGAGCAGGGCAACGAGATCATCATGGCCGCCCGCGCGCACTGGTTCGAGGACGAACCGGTCGCCGGAACCGAAAACGGGCCGCAGGCCCAGACACAGGAGGCCGCCGATGCGGACTCCTCGCAATGAGCGCCTGACGTCCGACATCGCCGAGGGTGAAGGCCCGGAAAGGAAATGCATCCTTTCCGGGGCTCACGACGCACGCGACAGCTTGATCCGCCTGGCGATCTCGCCTGACGGGGACGTGCTCCCCGATGCGCTGGCGCGTGCGCCGGGGCGCGGCGCCTGGATCGGGGTCGATCGTCCCGCGCTTGAAACCGCGCTTGCCAAGGGCCATCTCAAGGGTGCGCTGGCGCGCGCCTTCAAGGGGGCGGCGCTGTCCATCCCCGACGACCTGCCCGAGCGGACCGAGCGCGCGCTGACGCGCGCCTTTACCGACCGTCTTGGGCTGGAGCTGAAGTCAGGCAAGCTCCTGATGGGGTCAGACCGGATCGCGGAGAACGCGCGCGCCGGCAAGGTGGCATGGCTGGCCCATGCCGCCGACGCGGGCGACGATGGGTCGAGGAAGCTCGACCAGGCCTGGCGCGTCGGGCGCGAGGAAGAAGGCAGCGGCTTTGGCGGGATGCGCTTGCCACTGGACCGGGCAACGCTGTCTGTGGCATTGGGCCGCGACAATGTCGTCCATCTGGCGCTGACCGATCCGGCGGCGGCCCAACGGGTCGCCCTGCCGTTGCAGCGCCTGCTGCGTTTTCTGGGGCACGATGTGTCCGCACAAGCAGACCACCGGACGGCAAGTGCGCCGGCCGGTGTGACGACGACTGAAGTTTGAAGGACGAAGACAGGCATATGAGCGATACCGACAACAAGCCGACACTGGGACGCAAGCCGTTGGGGCTTAAGCGTTCGGTCGAGGCGGGCGAGGTCAAGCAGACCTTCAGCCACGGCCGCACCAACAAGGTTGTTGTCGAGGTCAAGCGCCGCAAGCTGATCGGCAAGCCCGGCGAAGCGGCCGCCGTTCCCGCGCCCGAGCCGGTTGCCGCGCCTGCACCGCCGCCGCCTCCGCCGCCGCCCCCGCCGGCTGCGCGCCGTCCGTCCGCCCCCGCCGGCGAGACCCCGCAGGAGCGTGTCGCGCGCCTCCAGCGCGAGGCCGAGGAAGACCGGATGCGTACCGCGGAGGAAACCAGCCGCCGCGAAGCCGAGGAACGCGCCCGCGCGATCGAGGAAGAACGCAAGCGCGCCGAGAACAAAGGCAAGGCCGCCGAGCAGCCGGCCCCCGCGCCCGCCACGACGAGCACGCCCGCGCCCGCCGCTACGGCTGAGCCTGTCGCCGCGCCCGAACCCGCGCAGGACGAAGCCGTCCCTGCGGCCACCACCGCTGCACCGTCCGCGCCCGCGCCGCGCCGTTTCACTCCGGTCGCCGCGCCCAAGCGCCCCGAGCCGCCGAAGAAGCCCGCGCACCCGCGTGACAAGAATGCCACCGACAATCGTCGCCAGTCGGGCAAGCTGACGGTCACGCGTGCCCTAAACGAGGACGAGGGTGCCCGCGCCCGCTCGCTCGCCGCGCTCAAGCGCGCGCGCGAGAAGGAGCGCCGCGCGCATTTTGCCGGGCAGAACACCCCGCGCGAGAAGCAGAGCCGCGAGGTTGTCGTTCCCGACGCCATCACGGTGCAGGAACTGGCCAACCGCATGGCCGAAAAGGGCGCCGACCTTGTGAAGGCGCTGTTCAAGCTGGGCATGATGGTCACCGTCAACCAGACGATCGATCAGGACACCGCGGAATTGCTGGTCGAAGAATTCGGCCACACGATCCAGCGCGTTTCGGACAGCGACGTCGACATCGACAGCGCACAGGACGTCGATGCGCCCGAGAGCCTGAAGCCGCGTCCGCCGGTGGTCACCATCATGGGCCACGTCGATCACGGCAAGACCAGCCTGCTCGATGCGCTGCGCGGCACCGACGTGGTGCGCGGCGAAGCCGGCGGCATCACGCAGCACATCGGCGCCTATCAGATCAAGACCAAGGGCGGCGACCTCGTCACCTTCCTCGACACCCCGGGCCACGAAGCCTTTACCGAGATGCGCGCGCGCGGTGCCAACGTGACCGACATCGTCATCCTGGTGGTGGCCGGCGACGACGGGATCATGCCGCAGACGATCGAGGCCATCAACCACACCAAGGCCGCCGGTGTGCCGATGATCGTGGCGATCACCAAGGCCGACCGTCCCGAATACAACGCCAAGCGCATTCGCGAACGCCTGCTCGAGCACGAGATCGTGGTCGAGGCGATGAGCGGCGACGTCCAGGACGTCGAAGTCTCGGCCAAGACCGGTGCCGGCCTCGATCAGCTGATCGAGAAGATCCTGCTCCAGGCCGAGCTGCTTGAACTGACCGCCAATCCCGACCGCGCCGCCGAGGCGACCGTGGTCGAGGCCAAGCTCGACAAGGGCAAGGGTCCGCTGGCGACGGTTCTGATCACCCGCGGCACGCTGAAGACCGGGGACATCCTGGTCGTCGGCACCCATGCCGGGCGCGTGCGCGCCATGCTCGACGACAAGGGACGCCAGATCAAGGAGGCGCCGCCGGCGCTGCCGGTCGAGGTGCTGGGCCTTAGCGGCGTGCCGATGGCCGGCGATACGCTGACCGTGGTCGACAGCGAAGCCCGCGCCCGCGAGGTCGCCGCCTATCGGGCCGAGAAGGCGACCGCCACGCGCACCGCCGCGCCGGCCGCCAGCCTCGAGAACATGTTCTCGGCGCTGAAGGACAAGGAAACGGTCAAGGAATACGCGCTGGTCGTGAAGAGCGACGTCCAGGGCTCGACCGAGGCGATCGTCAACGCGCTGAACCGGCTTTCGAATGACGAGATCAAGGTTCGCGTGCTGCATTCCGGCGTGGGCGCGATCACCGAAAGCGACGTCACGCTGGCGGGTGCCAGCGGCGCGCCGATCGTGGGCTTCAACGTGCGTCCCAACGCCAAGGCGCGCGAGATGATCGACCGCCAGAAGGTGCGGATGATGTATTATGACGTCATCTATCACCTGACCGAGGACGTCTCCAAGGAAATGGCCGGCGTGCTTGGCCCGCTGCGGATCGAGAACGTGCAGGGCCGCGCCGAGGTCAAGCAGGTCTTCCCCGCGGGCAAGAAGGACAAGGCGGCCGGTCTGCTGGTTACCGAAGGGGCGATCCGCAAGGGCCTGTTCGCGCGACTTACCCGCAACGACGTCATCGTCTCGGCGACCACGATCCAGTCGCTGCGCCGCTTCAAAGACGACGTCGACGAAGTCCGCGCCGGGCTGGAATGCGGTGTGGTCCTGGCCGATACCAACGACATCAAGCCGGGCGACATGCTCGAGGTGTTCGAGGTCGAGGAACGCGAGCGCGTCCTCTAGGTCTTGGCGCGCTACCTCGCCCTGCTCGGTTCGATCAACGTCGGCGGCAATCGCCTGGCGATGAGCGAACTGCGCGAGGCGCTGGCGCGCGAGGATTTCGAGGACGTCGAGACGGTGGTGGCAAGCGGCAACGTGCTGTTCACGCACGAGCCGCGCCCGTCCGAGGGGCTGGCGGACAAGATCGCCTATGTCCTGAAGGACCGATTCGACATCGCCTCGACCGTGATCGTGCTGACGCGTGACGAACTGGCGGCGACGCTGGCGGAAAGCCCGTTCGCGGACTGCGAGGGCAAGGCGGTCCATGTCCACTTCCTGGCCGGCCAGCCGACCGGGGCGCAGTTCGACGCGTTGGTGGCCGACCATGCCGGACGGGGCAGCGAACGGATCGCCCCCGGCACCCGCGCGCTGCACATCGACTTCGCCGCGGGTGTCGCCGACTCCAAGTTGACCGGTCCGTTCATGGAGCGCCGGCTCGGCTTCAAGGGCACCGCGCGCAATCGACGCTCGCTCCAGCGCATTCTCGACAAGATGGACGCCGCCTGATGGCCCGTTTGCCCGCTACCCCCGAAACCCGCTCGGTCCGCCTGCTCAAGGTCGGCGAGCAGGTCCGCCACGTGATTTCCGAACTGTTGCTGCGCCAGGAGGTTCATGACGACGTCCTGACCGCGCACGCCGTCTCGGTGACCGAGGTGCGCATGAGCCCCGACCTGCGCCACGCCAGCGTCTTCGTGAAACCGCTGCTGGGCAAGGACGAGGAGGTCGTGCTCAAGGCCCTGCGCACCAACACGGCGTTTTTCCAGAAGGCAGTCGCCGGCAAGCTTAAGCTGAAATATGCCGCCAAGCTGCGGTTTCTGTCCGATGAGAGCTTTGACGAAGCGGCACGGATCGACGCGCTGCTGTCCGATCCCAAGGTCAAGCGCGACCTGGGCGAGGACTAGAGGTCCCAGAAATACAGTACGCAGTCCTTCGCTTCGGCGAAGGACCCGTACCATGCGCGCGCGCCGTCATTTCCGCGCTCAGTCGCCAGCCATATGTCGGCGCAGCCCAGTTCGCGCGCGCAGGCTTCCAGTTCGGCCAGCAGCGCGCGGGCGATGCCGCGGCGGCGATGGTCCGGGCTGACCGCGACCTCGTCGACGTAGAGGTCGCTCGGCTTGTCGGGATGGCGGTGCAGCGCGCCCATCGCCTGACCGATCACGCGCCCGTTCTCGCATGCGACGACCAGCACCGTGCCGGGGTCGGCCAGATAGGCGGCCAGCAGGGCCGCATCGATGGGATCGTTGAAGACGCCCGCGGCGACGTCCACCAGCCGGTCGGCATCTGCTGGGCCGATCCGCACGATCAAAAATTCGTCCATCGCCGGCCCGTACCTTTACGAACGCCGTTTGCGTCCGCCCCGCTGTCCCCTAACAGGCGAACATGGCCAAGCTCTATTTCTACTACGCCAGCATGAACGCGGGGAAGTCGACAACGCTGCTGCAGGCGGATTTCAACTACCGTGAGCGCGGCATGGCAACGATGCTGTGGACCGCCGCGCTCGATACCCGCGCCGACCACGCGATCGAAAGCCGGATCGGCCTGGGCGCGGACGCGCACCGGTTCGATGCCGATACCGACTTGTGGGAGCGTGTCACCGCCGCGCACCGGGTTGAGCCACTTGCCTGTGTACTGGTCGACGAGGCGCAGTTCCTGACGCCGGTCCAGGCCTGGCAACTCGCCAGGCTTGCGGACGAGGCCAACATCCCGGTCCTTTGTTATGGCCTGCGCACCGATTTCCAGGGCGAGCTGTTTCCCGGCGCGGGCGTGCTGCTGGGCATTGCCGACAGCCTGGTCGAGCTCAAGGCGGTCTGCCATTGCGGACGCAAGGCGGCGATGAATCTGCGGGTCGATGCCCAGGGCGCAGCGGTCAAGCAAGGTGCCCAAACCGAGATCGGCGGCAACGACCGTTACGTGGCGCTGTGCCGCCGCCATTTCACCGAGGCGCTCGGCGCCGGGCCGGTGACATGAACGACACGATCGTCCAGGCCGCCGCGCTGATCATCCCGTTGGTGATCGCAATCGTCTTTCACGAGGTTGCGCACGGCGCGGTGGCGCGGATGCTGGGCGATCCGACGGCTGCCGAGGCGAACCGGCTCAGCCTCAATCCGCTTCGCCATGTCGACCCGGTCGGCACGGTCATCGTGCCCGGCCTGCTGGCGCTGGCGAAGGCGCCGGTGTTCGGCTGGGCCAAGCCGGTCCCGGTCGATTTCACCCGGCTCAGGAACCCGCGCGCCGGCATGGCGATCGTCGCCGCTGCGGGGCCGATGACCAATTTCGGGCTGGGCGTTCTCGGCGCGATCCTGCTGGGGCTGCTGCTGCGGATCCATGGCGGGGTGCAGGCACCGACCGGCGTCGTTGGCTTCATCGCCCAAAACCTGGTCAACTTTCTGCAGATCAATATCTTCCTGGCACTGTTCAACCTGCTGCCGATCCCGCCGTTCGATGGTTCGCACATCGTCGAGGCGGCGCTGCCGCGCCCGCTGGCACGCGGCTACGCGGCGCTGCGGCAGACCGGCTTCCTGCTGGTGCTGGTGGTTCTGGTCGTGCTGCCGTGGGCGTTCCCGTCGTTCGATCCGGTCCCGGCGCTAGTCGGGCCGCCGTTCGACTGGGTCTACGGGCATTACCTGTCGCTCGCATCGCTCATCGCCGGGGGTTGACCTGCCGCACGGCTGGCTGATCCTGGACAAGCCGCTCGGGCTCGGCAGCACGCAGGCGGTTGCCGCGGTCAAGCGCAACTTGCGCGAGGCCGGCCACGGCAGGGTCAAGGTCGGGCACGGCGGCACCCTCGATCCCCTGGCAAGCGGCGTCCTGCCGATCGCGCTCGGCGAGGCGACCAAGCTGGCCGGGCGAATGCTGGACGCCAGCAAGACCTATGAATTCACGATCGCGTTCGGCAGCCAGACCGACACGCTCGACGCCGAGGGCCGCGTGATCGCAGAAAGCGACCTGCGCCCCTCGCGTGCCGAGGTCGAGGCCGTGCTGCCGCGTTTCAGCGGCGCCATCGAGCAAGTGCCGCCCGTCTTTTCCGCGCTCAAGGTCGACGGCGAACGGGCTTATGACCGGGCCCGGGCCGGCGAAGCGGTCAACCTGGTTGCGCGCGCGGTCACCATCCACGCGCTTGCGCTGCAATCGGGTGGCGAGGGCGAGGCGACGCTGCGCGCCGACGTATCCAAGGGAACCTACATCCGCAGCCTTGCGCGTGACATCGCCCTGGCGCTGGGAACGGTCGGCCATGTCAGCTATCTCAGGCGCACGCGGGCTGGACCGTTCGGCATAGAAACGGCGATTTCACTGGACAAGCTGAACGAAATCGGCAAGGGCGCGCCACTTGAACAGGTACTCTTGCCGCTTGAGGCAGGGCTGGACGACATCCCGGCTCTAACCCTCGACCCGGAGCAGGCAAGGGCGGTCCGACAGGGCCGTGTTCTGACCGGACTGGCTCTCGACGACGGGCTGCATTGGGGACGCGCGGGCACCACGCCTGTCGCCCTGCTGCAGCTTTCCGGTGGCACGGCCACCGTCGTCAGGGGCTTCAACCTTCCCGATGTCGCGGAGTAAGCATATGTCGGTGACCGCCGAAAAGAAGCAGGAAATCATCTCGGACAACGCCCGTGCCAAGGGCGATACCGGTTCGCCGGAAGTCCAGGTCGCGATCCTGACCAGCCGTATTCTCACCCTGACCGAGCACTTCAAGACCCACGCGAAGGACAACCATTCGCGCCGCGGTCTTCTGATGATGGTCAACAAGCGTCGTACGCTGCTCGACTACCTGAAGAAGAAGGACGTCGACCGCTATAATGCCCTGATCCAGAAGCTGGGTCTGCGTAAGTGACGTAATGCTTCGGCCCGCCTCTGGCGGGCCGTTTAGCATCACGACAGCCTGAACCCGGTTCAGGATCCATCGGGCCAAGCCGCGATGGGAAGAATGGGTCCCGGACCGATCCGGGATCACGTAAACGGCCAGAGGCCTGCAATTCGGCAGCCTCGGCCACTGGATGCACGAAGCGTCCGCACCGGACCGGGACGGTACACCCGGCACACGAGGCCCCGCGCCGCAATTGGGCCGCGCGGGTTCACAAGGATAATCATGTTCGACATCAAAACCGTATCGATGGAGTGGGGCGGAAAGACCCTCACTCTGGAAACCGGGCACATTGCCCGCCAGGCCAATGGCGCAGTGCTCGCCACTTATGGCGAGACCGTGGTGCTCTGCGCCGTGACCGCCGCCAAGGGCGTGAAGGAAGGGCAGGATTTCTTCCCGCTTACCGTTCACTACCAGGAAAAGTTCTTCGCCGCCGGGCGCATCCCGGGCGGCTTCTTCAAGCGTGAGCGCGGCGCGACCGAAAAGGAAACGCTGGTTTCCCGCCTGATCGACCGTCCGGTCCGTCCGCTGTTCCCCGAAGGTTTCTATAACGAGATCAACGTGATCGCGCAGGTCCTGTCGTTCGACGGCGAGACCGAGCCCGATATCGTCGCGATGATCGCCGCCTCGGCTGCGCTCACCATTTCGGGCGTTCCGTTCATGGGCCCGATCGGCGCGTGCCGCGTCGGTTACGAGGACGGTGAATACACGCTCAACCCGAAGCAGGACGTTGCCGCCAACGGCCAGCTCGACCTGATCGTCGCCGCCACCGGCAACGCGGTCATGATGGTCGAATCCGAAGCCAAGGAGCTTTCGGAAGAAACCATGCTCGGCGCGGTGCTGTTCGCGCACGACGAGATCCGCAAGGTCACCGACCTGATCATCAAGCTGGCCGAAAAGGCCGCCAAGGACCCCTGGGACATCGCCATCAGCGACAACTCGGGCGTGAAGGCGAAGCTCAAGGACCTGATCGGCAAGGACATCGCTGCCGCCTACAAGCTGACCGACAAGTCGGCCCGATCGGCTGCGCTGAACGCCGCGCGCGACAAGGCCAAGGAAGCCTTCTCGGGCGAGGACGCGCAGACCCAGATGGTCGCCATCAAGTCGGTCAAGAAGGTCGAGGCGGACATCGTTCGCGGCGCCATCCTCAAGGACGGCACCCGCATCGACGGTCGCACCACCACGCAGGTCCGTCCGATCGAAGCGATGGTCGGCTTCCTGCCGCGCACGCACGGTTCGGCGCTGTTCACCCGCGGCGAGACGCAGGCGATCTGCACCACAACGCTGGGCACCAAGGACAGCGAGCAGATGATCGACGGGCTGGAAGGTCTGTCGTACTCGAACTTCATGCTGCACTATAACTTCCCGCCCTATTCGGTTGGCGAAGTTGGCCGTTTCGGCGCCCCGTCGCGCCGTGACACCGGCCACGGCAAGCTGGCATGGCGCGCGCTGCGCGCGGTGCTGCCGAGCAAGGACGAGTTTCCGTACACGATCCGCGTGGTGTCCGACATCACCGAGTCCAACGGATCGTCTTCGATGGCGACCGTCTGCGGCGGCGCGCTGTCGATGATGGACGCCGGCGTGCCGATCAAGCGCCCGGTTTCCGGCATTGCGATGGGCCTGATCCTGGAAGGCGACAAGTTCTCGGTCCTGTCCGACATCCTGGGTGACGAAGATCACCTCGGTGACATGGACTTCAAGGTCGCCGGCACGTCCGAGGGCATCACCACGATGCAGATGGACATCAAGATCGCGGGCATCACGCGCGAGATCTTCGAAGCCGCGCTGCACCAGGCCAAGGACGGCCGCGCCCACATCCTGGGTGAGATGACCAAGGCGCTGGGTTCGGCCCGGACCGAGCTTTCGGCCCATGCCCCCCGCATCGAGACGCTGCAGATCGACAAGTCGAAGATCCGCGAAGTCATCGGTACCGGCGGCAAGGTCATCCGCGAGATCGTCGCGGAAACCGGTGCCAAGGTCGACATCGACGACGAGGGCCTGATCAAGATCAGCTCGTCCGACACCGCGCAGATCGAGGCTGCCAAGGCCTGGATCCTGGGCATCGTGGAAGAGCCGGAAATCGGCAAGGTCTACGACGGCAAGGTCGTCACGATCGTCGATTTCGGCGCCTTCGTGAACTTCATGGGCGGCAAGGACGGCCTGGTCCACGTCTCGGAAATGCGCAACGAGCGCGTCGAGAAGCCGACCGACGTCGTGTCGGAAGGCATGCCGGTGAAGGTCAAAGTGCTCGAGGTCGATCCGCGCGGCAAGGTTCGCCTGTCGATGCGCGTCGTCGACCAGGAAACGGGCGCCGAGCTGGAAGACACCCGTCCGCCGCGCGAGCCGCGCTCGGACCGGGGCGGTGACCGTGGCGGCGACCGTCGTGGCCCGCGCAGCGGCGGCGGCGGTGGCGGCCGTGACCGTGGTCCCCGGAACGATCGGGGCGGCGACCGCGGCGATCGCGGGCCGCGCCGTGAGCGTGAAGGCGGCGAAGGCGGGGGCAACCCAGACCACATGCCGGCTTTCCTCAAGTCGGACGACTGATCGTCCGACCTGACTGGAACAGAGGGGCCGCAAGCGATTGCGGCCCCTTTTTCTTTGGCCATAGGTACCGTCCATGATCCCCCGCGACATCATTGCTGCCGCTCATGTCCCAGGCGGCGAGGACCTGATGCTGTTCCGTCACGACCATGATTTCATCATCATGTCGGGGCGCGAGGAGCTGATGGGCACACGCATGCGCCACTCAGAGGAGCAGCTCGCGATCGAGACGCTCAATCGGCTGGCCGTGGCGGCGCCGCGGCTCTTGATCGGTGGATACGGCATGGGCTTCACGCTGCGCGCGGCGCTGGCCGGAATGGGCGAGCGCGGCCGCGTGACGGTAGCGGAGCTGGTGCCCGAGATCGTCGAATGGGCGCGCGGACCGATGGCGGAACTGACTGCCGGCTGCCTCGACGATCCCCGGCTGGAGCTGAAGATCGGCGACGTTGCCGAGGTGATCGCGGCGGCCGCCGGCACATACGACGCCATCCTGCTCGATGTCGATAACGGGCCCGACGGGCTTGTCCGCGCGGAAAACGACCGGCTTTACACGCCTGCCGGGCTTCAGGCCGCGCGGCGCGCGCTGCGTCCCGGCGGCCTGCTGGCGATCTGGTCGGCCGCGCCCGATGCGGGCTTCACGCGCCGGCTGAAGAAAGCCCGTTTTGCGGTCGAGGAGGCCACCGTCTTTGCGCGACCCAACCGCAAGGGACCGCGCCACACGATCTGGTTCGCGCGTTAAAGCGCAGCGTGGATGAGGACTGCGACGACCGTCAGCGCCGCCACCCCTCCGGCCCAGTAAAGCGCCAGCCACCCCAGCCGGCCGCGCAGCGGCCTCGCTTCGGCAGGTTCAGTCAGGTCCGGCTCGATCCGCATCAGTGATACCCGTCGGTGCCGACCTTGCCGCGGAAGACCCAGTAGGCCCAGCCGGTGTAGGCCAGCAGGATGGGGACGATGAAAAGCGCGCCCACCAATACGAAGTGCTGGCTGCGCTCCGGCGCAGCGGCGTCCCAGATGGATACCGACGGCGGCACGATGGCCGGAAAGATCGAGATGCCCAGCCCCGCCATCCCGAGCAGGAACAATGCCAGCGCGGCAAGGAACGCCTTGCCCGGCCGTCGCTTGGCCAGCGCGCCGAGCAGGACCACGAAAGCAAGCCCGGTCAGGACCGGGACCGGCGCGACGAACCAAAGCGACGGCGTGCTGAACCAGCGCTGGTAGTACTGCGGGAACAGGAACGGCGTCGCCAGGCTGACCGCGATCATCAGCGCGGCGACCGCGAATGCCGCCAGCCGGGCGATCCGATAGCCGTGGTCCTCGGCCTTGCCCTCGGCCTTGAGCGCAAGCCAGCAGGCGCCCAACAGCACGTAGCCGCAGACGACACCCAGGCCCGTCAGTAGCGAGTAGGGCGACAACCAGTCGAGCCAGCCGCCCGCATAGGCGCGATCACGCACCGAAACGCCTTGGATCAGCGCCCCAAGGATGATGCCCTGCGCCAGTGCCGCGACGAACGACCCGCTGGTGACCGCGAAATCCCAGAACCGGCGATGGCGCGGATCGCGCCAGCGAAACTCGAACCCCGTGCCGCGAAACACCAGCGCCAGCAGCATGGCGATGATCAATGGATAAGTCGCCGGCAGGACCAGCGCGTAAGCGAGCGGGAAGGCCGCGAACAGCAGCGCGCCGCCCATGACCAGCCAGGTCTCGTTGCCGTCCCACACCGGCGCGACCGAATTGAGCGCCTGGTCCCGTTCCTCGCCATCGGCCAGCGCGGGCAGGAGGATGCCGATGCCGAGGTCGAAACCGTCCAGCACGACGTAAAGCAACACCGCGAAGGCGATCAGTCCGGCAGCGGCCACCGAAAGGTCGAACGGGACCGTCATCGTCCGTCTCCATCGCCCTGTGCCGGGCCGGGCGCCGTGCCCGACGTGCGGATCGGGCCCTTGCCGGCCGGATGTTCGGCCAGGTCGGGCTCATGCGGGTGCGGCGGCTGCGCCATCAGCCGCAGTACGTACCAGATGCCGAAGCCGAACACCGTGCAATAGACCGCGGCGAAGGCCGCCAGCGACGTCGCGATGGCTGGCGCCGCGACCTTGCCCAGGGCATCGGCGGTGCGCAGCAGGCCGTAGACGACCCAGGGCTGGCGCCCTACTTCGGTAACGATCCACCCGGCGGTCACCGCGACGAAGCCCGACGGCCCCATCAAAAGCGCCAGCCGGTGCATCCAGGCCCAGTCGAACAACCGGCCGCGCACGCGGGCCAGCAGGCTCCACAATCCGAGCGCGAACATCGCGAAGCCGAGTGCGACCATAACGCGGAAGGCCCAGAACACGATCGCGACCGGCGGCTGGTCCGCGCGCGCGACGGTGTCGAGCCCGGCCAGCGGCGCGTTGGCATCGTGCTTGAGGATCAGCGAGGACAGCTTGGGTATCTCCACCGCCCAGCGCACCGTCTGCGCGTCCTGGTCGGGCCAACCGAATAGGATCAGCGGCGCGCCGTCAGGGTGGCTCTGGAAATGGCCCTCCATCGCCATGACCTTCGCAGGCTGGTGCTCAAGCGTGTTGAGCCCCTGGCTGTCGCCGGCGAGGATCTGCACGGGCGCGACCACCGCAGCCATCCACATTGCCATCGAGAACATCGTTTTTACCTGCGCGGTCGCGTGGCCGCGCAGGAGGTGCCAGGCGCCGACCCCGCCGACGGCGAGCGCGGTCGTCAGGTACGCGGCGATCACGGTATGGACCAGGCGGTACGGGAAGCTGGGATTGAAAACGATGCGCCACCAGCTGTCGCCCGGCAGCAACTGGCCGTTGGGGCCCAGTACGTAGCCCGTCGGCGTGTGCATCCACGAATTAGCGCTAAGGATCCAGAACGCCGAGATCGCGGTGCCAAGCGCCACCATGCAGGTGGCGCCGAAATGCAGTCCCTTGCCGACCTTCTTCATCCCGAACAGCATAACGCCCAGGAAACCGGCCTCCAGGAAGAACGCCGTCATCACTTCGTAGGCCATCAGCGGCCCCAGGATCGCGCCGCCCTTGTCCGAGAAGTTCGGCCAGTTGGTGCCGAACTGGTAGGACATGACCACGCCCGACACGACGCCCATCGCGAAAACGACGGCGAATATCCGCAGCCAATAGCGGTAGAGATCGAGGTACTTGGGGTCGTTCTTGGCCAGCCACAGGCCTTCCAGCACCGCCAGATAGCTCGCCAGCCCGATCGAAAAGGCGGGGAAGATGAAATGGAAGGTGACCGTGAAGGCGAACTGCAGTCGCGCCAGCAAAAGCGCGGTCTGGTCGATCATGGCAAGTGTCCGGTTCCGTGAACAGTTAACCCGGACTCCCTAGCCGATCGTAACGGCGGTTACCCGTGCAAAACGCGTTAGCGCTGTTGCACGGGGCGCCTTAGCGGACGCGCGGGCCGCCGAAGGGCAGCGGCGGGGGCGGGCGGCGATGGCCGCGCGGCAACTGCGCCTGGTACGCGCGGCCGCAATGCTCGACGCAGTACGGGAAGCCGGGGTTCACCTTGACCCCGCAGAAATGGAAGTCCGGCTCACCCGGGTGGCCCATCGGCCAGCGGCAAATGCGGTCGTTAAGCTCAAGCAGGCTGGTCTTGTCGGCCATTTCCGGGCTTGGCTTGGCCGGCACCAGGCGCCGCGGCGGCGCCGGCGGGATCGGCGATTGCTGATCGCCCGGGCCCTGACGCAGGAACCCGCCGGGACCGACCGAAACGATGCGCGGCGCCGGCGGCGGCGCTGGTGCAGACGGATCGGCGGGGGCGGCCGCTTGCGGTGCCGGCGGCGCGGCGCGCGGAGCCGGCGCGCGCGAAGTCGGCGCGGGGCGGGGCGGCAGGTCGGCTTTGGGCGGTTTGGGGGCGGGGGCCGCGGCAGCTGGCGCGGCGGCAGCGGCGGGCGCGGCGTCCTTTTCGTTCGGCTTGACCGGCGACGGACGCGACTTGAGGCCAAGGCGGTGCGCCTTGCCGATCACGGCATTGCGGCTGACCCCGCCCAGTTCTTCCGCGATCTGGCTGGCTGTCGAACCGCCTTCCCACATCTTGGTTAGTTTCTCGATCCGTTCGTCGGTCCAGCTCATGCCATTTCCAGTTCGTCGGCGCCGGGGCGGCGCCACGGTCAAAAGTCGCGGGCTTGCCATGACCGCGGCCTGCCGATAGGCGGCGGGACATGGCCGATCAACCCTATGTCGCGGTGCCGCAGGATGCCGCGCCAGTCCCTTCGGGATCAGGCGCCGCAGCTCGTTTTCCGGCCCCGGGAGTGCCCCAGATACACCGCATGAACGGCCTGGGGCTGTGGACCCTCTATATGAAGGAAGTCCGCCGGTTCTTCAAGGTCCAGACCCAGACGATCTGGGCCCCGGCGATCACCACCCTGCTTTATCTGATGATCTTCACCGTCGCGATGGGTCGCGGCGGGCGCGAAGTGCTGGGCGTGCCGTTCGCCAGCTTCGTCGCCCCCGGGCTGATTGTGATGGGCATGATTAACAACGCCTTTGCCAACACCAGCTTCAATTTCCTTGCCGGCAAGATCCAGGGCACGATCGTCGATTACCTGATGCCGCCGTTGTCGGAGAGCGAGTTAATGATCGGCCTGATCGGAGCGGCGCTGACGCGTGCGATCTTGGTCGGTGCGGCGATCGCATTGGTCATGGCGTTCTGGCCGGGCGTGTCGCTGGTGGTCCGGCACCCGTGGGCAGTGGCGTGGTTCGGCGTCATGGGATCGATCCTGCTGGCGACAATCGGGCTGTTCACGTCCTTGTGGGCGGAAAAGTTCGACCACGCAGCGATGGTGACGAACTTCGTTGTCACCCCGCTGACGATGCTGTCGGGGACGTTCTACGTCATCGACAACCTGGCGCCGTCATTTCAGGCGGTGAGCCGCGTGAACCCGTTCTTCTACGTGATATCCGGGTTTCGCTTCGGCTTCCTGGGCCAGAGCGACATCGGTTCGACCAATGCGCATGTCATGAACGGGGCGCTTTACCTTGGCGCGCTCAACCTCGTGCTGCTGACGGCACTCTACTTTGTTCTGAAAAGCGGGTGGAAGCTGCGTTCCTGATCAGTGGGTCATCGACCGGCGCAGGCGATAGCGCCCGTCGGCAAAATTCTCGAACAGTTCGCCCAGCTGCGGATGATCGACCGGCCCGTGCTCCCCGTCGGCGACCAGGTTCTGCTGGCTGACATAGGCGACGTAGCTGGAGTCGCCATTCTCGGCGAGGAGGTGGTAGAACGGCTGGTCGCGCCGCGGACGGACGGTTTCGGGGATGGACTCGTACCACTCCTCGCTGTTGGCGAAGACCGGATCGACATCGAAAACCACGCCGCGAAAGTCGAACATGCGGTGGCGAACCACCGCGCCGATGCCGAAGCGCGCACGCGTGCTGGCGGGCGCTTCGATCCGGCGGCCGGCAGTGGCGGAAAAGAATGTTGCTCGGTCCATTGGCTCCAAGATAGGTTTGCGCGGTGCGCCAAACAATGGCGCCGGCGCGCTTCTTCCCCGATTTTCGCCAATCCGGGGGCTTGCCTGCCGCCGCAGCCTGCGCTACCGGCGCGCTTCCTTCGACCGGGAAGGCCCTTGCGGGTCCCCAAAAGGCATCTCACGGAGAGGTGGCAGAGTGGTCGAACGCGCCGCACTCGAAATGCGGTTTACGGGCAACCGTAACGTGGGTTCGAATCCCACCCTCTCCGCCATTACCCGCCAATTTCAGGTAGAATTCTGCAACGGGGCAGGGTTCTTTCCGTAACTGCGCCGGTTTGAAGGACGATCCCGCATCAGTTTGGCAGCGCCTGCAGGGGCGAGCTTTGGGTGAGACCCCAACGTCCAGTCCGTGGCGTTACGCTCCGGTACAATCCGCATAACCACCCGATGGCGGACCACTTATATCGGTCGCTGGCAGATGCTTCACGGGCCTGCACCCCCGATCCCCCAAGCCAGGCCCGGCGGAGCATCTGCTAATCCTCCGAATTGCAAGACCGCGGGGCCCTTTAGAACGGCAAGCGCGCTCCCGCCGCCTTGCGGAGGCTCTCAGCGACCCTCGCTGGATAGCAGGCGGTAGCCCCAGGCAGGCAGCGCGACGCTTTCACCGGCCCTGAGCGTGACCCGCGCCGACGATCCGAATTCGCGGTACGTCCCGGCGGCGTGGGCGTCGGCCAGCGTGGCGGTTACGGGCTTGTCGGAAAGGTTGAACAACCCCACCACCGTGTTGCCGTTTGCCTTGCGGATCCAGGCGAAAATCTGGGCCGGTCGGTCGGTATTGACCTGGCTCATCCTGCCGCCCCATTGACCGTTGGCAAGCGCCGGATTGGCCCGGCGGAAGGCTATCAGGTCATGGAACAGACGGCCCTGCGTGCAGCCGGGTGCCTGGTTCCAGGCGATCGGATCCTTTTCGAAGAATTCCAGCCGCTTGGCGTTGCAGGCTTCGCCGCCATTGTAGATCATCGGCAGGCCTTCGCCGGTGAATGACAGCGCGATCACCGCGGGCAGGGCGGGGCCGAAGTTCTCGGCCATGGTGCCTTCCCAGGCATTGCTGTCATGGTTTTCGACGTAAGTCAGGCGCATCGCCTCGCGCGGCCACGCGCTCTCGTTCTCACCGTAATAGCCGTACAGCGCGGTCGCGTCGGCCTCGCCGTGCGCGATCTTCTTCATCGTGTCGTGCCAGTCCCATGCGTAGACCGCGTCGAAGGCCTTGCGCGTCAGCTCCGGGGTCTTCCATTCGGCGAGCATGAAGACCGGTTTGATGGCCTCGAGCCGGGCGCGTTCGCGCTCCCAGAAGTCGATCGGGACATAGCCGGCGACATCGGCGCGAAAGCCGTCGACGCCATAATCGCGGACCCACATTTCCATCGCCTTGCCGACATGCTCGCGCACGCCGGGCTTCGTCCAGTCGAGGTCGACGATGTCGGACCAGTCGGCCCACGGGGTGGGGCGGAAATGGCCTTGCCAGTCTTTTTCGTACCAATCCGGGTGTTGGGTGACGAGCCGGTTGTCCCAGGCGGTGTGATTGGCGACCCAGTCGAGGATGACCTTGAAGCCTTGCGCATGGGCGGCGTTCACGAAGTGGCGAAAGTCCGCCTTGGTCCCGAACTCCGGGTTGACGTCGTAATAATCGCGGACCGAATAGGGGCTGCCGAGCGTACCCTTGCGATTCATGGCCCCGATCGGGTGAATCGGCATCAGCCACAGCACGTCGACGCCCAGTGCCTTGAGCCGCGGCAGCTGCGCCTCGGCCGCGGCGAAAGTTCCCTCGGGCGTAAACTGGCGCGTGTTGATCTGGTAGAGCACCATTTGCCGCGACCACGCGGGGTGGTGGATCGTCGAATAAGGTGCAGGCTGCCACACCGCGTCCTGCGCAGAAGCGGCTACCGGGGCGAGCGCAAGCGCTGCGCTGAGCGCGAGCGAACGGATCATGCGGCTTCCCCGCGCGCGGGAACAGCGGCGGCAACCCGGGTCATCGCCGCGGCGGCGACCAGCCAGCTGGCGGCGGCGAACAACATCGTCCACACCGGCTGGCCGGGGAACAGGTGTTTCATGATCGTTCCCATTACCGTCGCGACCAGCAATTGCGGCAGGACTACGAAAACGTTGAAAAGGCCCATGTATATGCCGAGTTTGGCCTGCGGCAGGTTACTGGCCAGGATCGCGTAGGGCATCGCCAGGATGCTGGCCCAGGCAATACCGATACCCACTTCGGCCGACAGCAGCAGGTAAGCGTCGCGCACCAGGAAAAACATCGCGAACCCGATCGCGCCCAGCACCAGGCAGATCGAGTGCGTGGTCACTTGCCCGAAGCGGCGGCTCATCCACGGCAGCAAAGCCAGCGCCGCCACCGCGGCGACCCCGTTGTAGACGGTGAACAGCACGTTCACCCAGTTTGCGCCTTCGTTGTAGGCGGCACTGGCCGTGTCGATCGACCCGAAGACGTACTGCGTCACCACCGGGGTGGTGTTGATCCACATGATGAAAAGCGCGCTCCAGCTGAAGAATTGCACCAGCGCCAGCCGCTTCATCACCGCCGGCATGCCGGCGAAATCGCCGACGATCTGCGTCAGCATCCCGTTGACCCGGCCCTGCTTCGCCAGCGACACCGCCAGCGCGCTGAGCAGGCCGTAAATCGCCAGCAGTGCGGCCAGCAGGTAAACTTCCTTTTCGAGATCGAACGCCCGCGTGATCAGCGCCACGCCCGCGCCGAGGATCGCCCAGCCAAGCGCAGAGCCGTAGCCGCGCGCGGCCAGCGCCTCTACCGGGGCGGGGCCGATCGCATGGCCATCGGCGAATGCAGCCTGCTCCTCCGGCGAATATTCGCGGGTCGTCAGCACGGTCCACAAAACCGCCGCGAACAGCGCCGCTCCGCCGGCCCAGAAGCTCCACCGCACGGTGGCGGGCAGCATCCCTTCGGGAGCCACGTTGGCGACGCCCAGCCGTTCCAGCAGGTAGGGAAAGATCGAGCCTACGACCGCACCGGCGCCAATGAAGGCGGTCTGCACCGCATAGCCGGCGGCGTGCTGATCGGTCCGCAGCATGTCGCCGACAAAGGCCCGGAACGGCTCCATCGAGATGTTGAGGCTTGCGTCGAGCAGCCACAGCAGCGCTGCCGCAAACAGCAGCGGCGCGCCAAGTGTCGGAGCCATCGGCATCAGGAACAGGGCCAGCGCCGCTAGCACGGCGCCGGTCAGGAAATAGGGGCGCCGCCGCCCCAGGCGGTTCCAGGTGCGGTCGGACAAGTGCCCGATGATCGGCTGGACGATCAGGCCGGTCAGCGGCGCCGCCACCCATAGCGCCGGCAGATCGTCCATGCTGGCGCCCAGGGTCTGAAAGACGCGGCTCATGTTGCCGTTCTGCAGAGCGAAGCCGATCTGGATGCCGAAAAAGCCGAAGCTGATGTTCCAAAGGCCCGCAAAGCCCTGGCGCGGTTTCTCCATTGCGGAGCTGTCCTTCCCATTTGACGTGGCGAACTTTCGCCGCCTTTCAGCGCGATGGCTGGCGCAAAGCGGCGCCCCCGGCAAGCCGCATACGAATGTTGTGCAACGCGGTCAGCCGGTTCCGGTGCTGCCCCGTACCACCAGTCGGGTCGGCAGCAGCGGGTCAGGGCGCGTGCGCCCGGCGATGTCGGCCAGCAGGGTTTCGACCAGCCGTTCGCCGGCGCCGCGGATGTCCTGCTGGATGGTGGTCAGCGGTGGCCGCGCCAGGCTGGCGGCCGGTATATCGTCGAAACCGACCACGGCGACATCCTCGGGCACGCTGCGTCCAGCTTCGGCCAGTGCGCGCAGTGCCCCGATGGCGATGAGGTCGGACGCCGCGAAGATCGCGTCGAATTCCGCGCCGCCGGCAAGCAGCGCCTGCGCGGCGCGGTAGCCGGCCTCCTCGCTGGTGAAGGCATCATGCTGCAGCGCTGGGTCGGGTTCGAACCCGGCATAGCGCAGCGCGGCGCACATGCCTTCGTAGCGGCTCGCAAACTCGGGATAGTGGCGATCGGCATGGCCGAGGAAGGCTATGCGGCGGCGGCGGCGGCGGGCAATCAGGTGCTCGCAGGCCATCCGCCCGGCCTCGAAGTTGTCGGAGCCGACAGTGCCCTCGGCCTCGCCGGTAACCGAGCCCCAGCGCGCGAAATGGGTGCCCTGGCGGCGCAATTGCTCAAGCCGGTCGGCGTAGATTGCCCAATCTCCGTATCCCAGCAGGATCAGTCCGTCGGCCCGGTGGCTGTCCTGGTAACGGACGTGCCAGTCGTCCTCGAGCCGCTGGAACGAGATCAGCAGGTCCAATCCTCGGTTGGCGGCCGCGCGCGTGATCGAGCCGAGCATCGCCAGAAAGAACGGGTTGATCATCGATTCGTCGGGGGTCGGATCCTCGAAGAACAGCAGCGCGATGGTGTTGGAGCGCTGGCTGCGCAGCGAGCTGGCGTTCTTGTCGACCGTGTAGTTGAGCTCGCGCGCGATCCGTTCGACCTTGTCGCGCGTCGCCTGGCTGACAGAGCGGTCGCCGCGCAAGGCGCGGCTGACGGTCGGCTGCGAAACCCCCGCCAGGTAGGCGATGTCGAAACTGGTCGGCCTGCCGGTGGGTGAGCGACCCATGGGTTCTCCCTGTGCGCCGGAGACTACGCGCAGCACGGCGTAAATTCAAACCCGGCGCACCATCCGGCGTGATGCAGCGAAGCAACACCGTTGCTGCTGCGCTGCACAAGCATACGTATGCTGGCTTTCCGCGCCCGCCATCGCGCTCCTAAGCGCCGCTCGTAGGCGCGACAACAGCGTCTGTGAGGGAGACCCATCTTGGCTATTCGCAATTTCTTCGCGCGCAGCGCCAGCGGCTCGGCGATCGCGCTGGCGCTGGTCGCCGGTTCGACCGCCCCCGCGCTCGCCCAGACCACCGGCGCTTCGGCCAGCCCCGCCGCCGACGCCCCCGCCACCGACGCCGATAGCAGCGCCATCGTCGTCACTGGCTTCCGCGCCTCGCTGCAGAGCGCCGCGGCAACCAAGCGCCGCGCCGACGTCGTCGTGGAATCGGTCAAGGCGGAAGACATCGGCAAGCTGCCCGATAACGGCATCGGCGAATCGATTGCCCGCCTTCCGGGCATCTCGGCCCAGCGTAACGCCGGCCGCGCCAACATCATCTCGATCCGCGGTTTCGGTCCGGACTTTTCGACGACCACGCTGAACGGCCGCGAGCAGACCACCACCAATGACAGCCGTGCGGTCGAATTCGACCAGTTCCCGTCGGAAATCCTCTCGGGCGTCGACGTCTACAAGACCACCTCGGCCGATCACACCGCCGGTGGCCTCGTCGGCAGCATCAACCTCAAGACGATCCGTCCGCTCGAGGCCGGCAAGCGCATCGTCGCGATCGGCGCGCGCGGTACTTACGTCGACCAGAAGCTGCAGCCCGACAGTGCCGACAAGGGCTACCGGGTCTACGGCACCTATGTCGACCAGTTCGCCAACGACACGGTCGGCGTGGCCTTGGCCGCGGCCTATACCAACGAGCCTTACCAGACGCGCGACTTCAACGCCTGGGGTTACGGCGGCTACGGCCCCAACGCCTACGGCATGAACGGCATCAAGACGTGGGTGGAATCTGACAAGCTGAAGCGTCTCGGACTCAACGGCACGCTTCAGTTCAAGCCGAGCGAGAACCTGATCCTGACGATCGACGGCCTCTATTCGCATTTCGTCGACAACATCGACCAGCGCGGCTTCGAAATGCCGCTCAACTGCGGCGGCGGCTGCGGCCACGACCAGATCGTCAGCTACACTGCCGATCCGCGCGGCCTGGTCACCACGGCGACCGTCAAGGGCACGCCGGTGATCGAGAACTACGCCAGCGACCGCAAGGCAGACCAGTACTCGTTCGGCGGCAACCTGGCGTGGAACAACGACGACGGCCTGCGCGCCATGGTCGACGTCAACTGGTCGCACACCAAGCGCACCGATGACCGGCTGGAAACGACCGCCGGCCTCGGCCGCGCGCTGCCTTATGCGACCGCGCAGCTGACCTACAACCTGACCGACAAGGGTCCGACCTTTGTCAGCAACTACAACGGTGCCAGTTCGGCGCTGGTGCTGACCGACGTGGAAGGCTGGTCGGGCTCGCCCATCCAGGCCGGTTACGACAAAATTCGCCGCAGCGTCGACGATCTCAAGGAAGTCCGCGCCGAGCTCGAGAAGGACGTCGGCGGCTTCGTCAAGTCGATCGAGCTGGGTGTCGATCACACCTACCGCACCAAGCACCTGACGCAGGACGAAGCGTTCCTGTCGCCTCCGGGCGGTGCCGCCACCGCGGCGATCCCGGCCAACCTGCTACTGACCCCGGTCACGCTCGATCGCGGCCTTGGCCCGATCGTCACGTACGATCCGCGCAAGCTGGTAGGCGCCGGCGTGCTGACCTACCTGCCCAATCCGTATGGTGCGTCGCAGGCGTTCAACATTACCGAGAACGTCTTCACGCCTTACGTGATGGCGAAGCTCGAGGCTGATCTTGGCGGCGGCAACCAGCTGACCGGCAACATCGGCGTCCAGGGCGTGCACACCGACCTGACGTCGACCGGCGCGGTCAACCCGACGATCAAGGACAGCTACTGGATGGTGCTGCCCAGCATGAACCTGACCGTCCGTACCCCGGACAACCTGGTGGTTCGCCTGGCCGCGTCGGAGCAGATGATGCGTCCGCGCATGGATCAGCTCAACAACATCGTCAGCTTCGGTTACGACCAGCAGCAGAAGATCTACGTCGGCAGCGGCGGCAATCCGCTGCTGCGCCCCTACAAGGCGCTGGCGCTGGACCTTAACGTCGAGAAGTACTTCGCCCGCACCGGTTATGTCGCGGCGCAGATGTTCTGGAAGCACCTCGACACTTACATTGATCCCAGCGGCATCGATTTCGCCTATGACTTCTCGGCCTATCCGGTCCCGCCGGGCCAGGTGCCGAGCACGCCGGTCGGCCGCTTCAGCGGTCCGGTGAACACCAAGGGCGGTTACATCATGGGCTTCGAGCTCGCCGGCACCCTGCCGTTCGAGGTCATCAGCCCCTCGCTCGACGGTTTCGGCCTGACCGGCGGTTTCGGCCTGACGTACACCAAGGCGATGAACTATGCCGGCCAGCCGACCCCGATCCCGGGTTATTCGAAGTACGTCGGCAACCTGACCGCGTACTACGACAAGGCCGGCTTCAGCGTCCGTGGTTCGATGCGCTACCGCTCGTCGTTCCTGGGTGACTTCTCGCTGTTCAGCGGCGGACTCGATCGCCAGCAGGTCCTGCCCGAGACGGTGTTCGACGCGCAGGTCGGCTATGACTTCGCCGAGAACAGCGCGCTGCACGGCCTGTCGATCTACGTCCAGGGCCAGAACCTGACCGACGAGCGTTCGGCCACGGTAGCCAACGTCAACAATGCGCCGTTCCCCGGCGCCTGGCTGAAGTATCAGACTTACGGTCGTCGCTACGTCGCTGGCTTCACCTACAAGTTCTGATGCGGTGCTGGCGGGTCCGGCCGGATTGCCCGGTCGGACCCGGCAGGCCATGGACCTGATCCCATGAGCGAACCCGCAAAACTATCGATCGTCGTCGCCGGAGGCGGCTCGGCCGGCTGGATCGCAGCCGCGACCCTGGCCCGTTTCCTGGGACCGCGCGCTGCCATCACCCTGATCGAATCCGATGCCATCGGAACGGTCGGCGTGGGCGAGGCAACGATCCCGCAAATTCACAACCTGCTGATCGGGCTTGGCATCGATCAGCGCGAATTCCTGTGCGCCACCAACGCCACCTTCAAGCTGGGCGTGGAATTTGTCGACTGGCGCCGCGCCGGCGAAAGCTACATCCACAGTTTCGGACAAGTCGGCCGCGGCGTCGGCCTGATCCCGTTTCGCCAGCTGTGGCTGCGCGGGCGCGAACTGGGCGTTGCGGGCGATTTCGGGCTCTACAGCGCCAACGTTGCCGCCGCCCGGTCCGGCCGGTTTGCCCTCGGTGCCGGTCCGGGCAATGCGCCCGAAATGGCTTATGCCTATCATTTCGACGCGTCGCTGTTCGCCCGTATGCTGCGTGCCTATGCGGAAGAACGCGGCGTCACCCGGGTGGAGGGCCAGATCGCCGGGATCGAGCGCGACGGCGCCAGTGGCAATATCGCCGCCTTGGCCCTCGACGGCGAACGCCGCATCGGCGGCGACCTTTTCATCGACTGCACGGGTTTTCGCAGCCTGCTGCTGGGCCAGGAACTTGATGTTCCTTTCGTCGACTGGAGCCACTGGCTGCCCTGCGATACGGCGCTGGCCGTCCCCTGCGAGAATACCGACGCGATGCGCCCGTTCACCCAGTCGACCGCGCGCCCGGCCGGTTGGCAATGGCGCATCCCGCTGCAGCATCGCACCGGCAACGGCCACGTCTTCTGCTCGGCCTTCATGGACGAGCGCAAGGCGGCCGAGCTCCTTCTGGCCAACCTCGAGGGCAAGCCGCTCGCCGATCCGCGTCCGCTGCGATTTGCCACAGGGCACCGGCGCGAATTCTGGTCGCACAATGTCGTGGCGCTTGGCCTGGCCGCCGGGTTCATGGAGCCGCTGGAATCGACCTCGATCCACCTTGTCCAGTCAGGCATGGCGCGGCTGCTCAACGTGCTGCCGGGCAATCTGGCCGAAGTGGCCCCGGCGCGGGCGCTGTTCAATCGCCTGTCGGCGACGGAATGGGAACGCGTGCGCGACTTCATCGTGCTGCACTATGTCCTTAACGAACGGGTGGGCGAACCGTTCTGGGACTATTGCCGGACGATGGAACTGCCAGCGACGCTGGCCGATAAGATCGCGCTGTTCGCCGAAGCCGGCTTGTTCGTGCGCGAGGAGGACGAACTGTTTCTCGACGATAGCTGGGGGCAGGTGATGATCGGGCAGGGCCTTGTGCCGCGCGGTCATTCGCCGCTCGCCGATGCGGTGCCGGGGGACGACATCGGCCCGTTCCTGGACAGTCTGGCGCGGGCCAACCGCGTTCGGGCGGAGGCCATGCCCAGGCATCGCGACTTCGTCGCCCGGGCGACAGGCGAAGCAGTGGGAAGCACATGATCAAATTGACCCTGGCCGCCGTCCTGGCGTTGTCGCTTGTCACGCCTGCCATTGCGCAGGACGCGGCGGCACCTTCGGCCGACAGCTTCCGCGCCCGCGCGCCGAGCGACGAGGTGGTCTATTTCGTCCTTCCCGATCGGTTCGAGAACGGCGATCCGAAGAACGATCGCGGCGGCATCAAGGGCGATCGCCTGCAGTCGGGCTTCGACCCCGCCGCCAAGGGCTTCTACCACGGCGGCGACCTCAAGGGCCTGTCTGAAAAGCTCCCCTACCTGCAGAAGCTGGGAATCACCGCGATCTGGGTCGCGCCGATATTCAAGAACAAGGCCGTGCAGGGGCCCAAGGGCGATGAGAGCGCCGGCTATCACGGCTACTGGATCACCGACTTCACCCGGCCCGATCCGCACTTCGGCACCGCGGACGAATTCCGAGCCTTTGTCGCTGCCGCGCATGGCATGGGGATGAAAGTCTACATGGACATCATCACCAACCACACCGCCGACGTCATCCGCTACCGCGAGGGCGACGCGGCGAACTATGCCTATCGCAGCCGCGGCGACTATCCCTACTCCCGCCAGGGCGGGACAAGCGGGCCTGCGATCAATGCCGGCTTCAAGGGCGATGAGGACAGCAGCGAGGCAAACTTCGCGCGCCTGACGAACCCCGACTACGCCTACACCCCCTACGTTCCCAAGGGCGAGGAGCACGTAAAGGTCCCCGCCTGGCTGAACGACCCGGACTATTATCACAACCGGGGCAACTCGACCTTTACCGGCGAGGACAGCCGGTTCGGTGATTTCTCCGGTCTTGACGACCTGTTCACCGAGAACCCGCGCGTGCGCCAGGGCATGGTCGCCATCTATGCCGACTGGATCAAGCGTTACGGCATCGACGGCTACCGCATCGATACCGCGCGCCACGTCGATCCCGGTTTCTGGCAGGCTTTCGTGCCCGCGATCCTGGACACTGCCCATGCCCGCGGCATCCCCAACTTCACGATGTTCGGTGAAGTCTTCAAGGACGTGCCCGACAACGGCTACATCGCCCAGTACACCCGCCGCGACCACTTGCCGGCGGTGCTCGACTTCGCATTCCAGTCTGCGATGCGCGAGGTGCTGGGACGCGGGAAGGGCACCGTGGTGCTCAATGAGCTCTATGCCGGCGATGTCCTTTACGAGGGCGGCGAAGCCGCGGCGCTCAACCTGCCGACGTTCCTAGGCAACCACGACATGGGCCGTTTCGCGATGCTCCTGAAGGCGGACATGCCCGGGATTTCGCCGGACGAACTTCTCAAGCGCGTAATGCTGGGCCACGCGATGCTGATGACGCTGCGCGGCGCACCGGTGATCTACTACGGCGACGAGCAGGGCTTCGTCGGCACCGGCGGCGACCAGTTGGCGCGCGAGGACATGATGCCCAGCAAGGTCGCAGCCTACAACGCTTCGCAACTGATCGGCACCGCCGCCACCACTGCCAGCGACAACTTCGACGAAAACCACCCGCTCTTCCGCCTGATTTCCGAGCTTTCTGCGGTCCGGCGCGCGCACCCCGCGCTGATGCACGGGCGCCAGGTCGTGCGCCATTACGAGCAGGGGCCCGGTGTTTTCGCGGTCAGCCGCTTCGATCCCGCGAGCGGGGCTGAAATCGTCCTGGCCTTCAATACCGCCGCCACCGCCCACAGTGCCAACGTGGTCGTCGGCTACGACGGGCGCGCGTTCGAAACGCTGTCGGGCACTTGTCCCGCGCAGGTCGCCGCGCCCGGATCGGCGCATTTCGAGCTGCCGGCTTTCGGCTGGGCTGTCTGCCGCGTGAGTAGCAAGGCGCCATGAACCGGCCCGAGAGCATAGCTACCACTCAAGCGTCCACCGCGCCGCGCCCGTGGTGGAAGGGGGCGACGATCTACCAGATCTACCCGCGCAGTTTCATGGACTCCAACGGCGACGGGATCGGCGACTTGCCGGGTATCGCCAGCCGGCTCGATCACGTCGCCGATCTTGGCGTCGACGCGATCTGGATCAGCCCGTTCTTCACCAGCCCAATGAAAGACTTCGGGTACGACGTTGCGGACTATTGCGATGTCGATCCGATCTTCGGGACGCTTGCCGATTTCGACGCCCTGGTGGCGCGGGCCCATGAGCTTGGGCTCAAGGTGCTGATCGACCAGGTCTATTCGCATACCTCCGACGAACACCCATGGTTCGCTGCAAGCCGCGCAGCAAAGTCGGGCGCGCACAGCGACTGGTACGTCTGGGCCGATGCCAAGCCCGACGGTTCGCCCCCGTCTAACTGGCAGTCCGTATTCGGCGGCCCGGCGTGGACGTGGGACGCCCGGCGGGGGCAGTATTACCTGCACAATTTTCTTTCCAGCCAGCCACAGCTCAACCTCCATAACCCGGCGGTGCAGGATGCGGTGCTGGACGTGATGCGGTTCTGGCTGGACCGCGGCGTCGATGGATTTCGCATCGACGCACTCAACTTCGCGATGCACGATCCGGGGCTGCGCGATAATCCGCCCGCACCCGCGACCGATCGGGCGCGCACGCGCCCGTTCGACTTCCAGCTGCGCGTTCACAACCAGTCGCATCCCGACATTCCCGCTTTCATCGAGCGAATCCGCGCGCTGACCGACACGTACGAAGGCATCTTCACCGTCGCCGAAGTCGGCGGAGACGAAGCCGAGCGTGAGATGAAGGCCTTTACCGCCGGTGAAAGCCACCTCAATTCGGCTTACGGGTTCAATTTCCTTTACGCCGAACGGCTGACGCCGGGGCTCGTCTGCGCGGCGCTGGCGGAATGGCCGGACCGGGCCGGAACGGGCTGGCCGAGCTGGGCATTCGAAAACCACGACGCGCCCCGCGCGCTGAGCCGCTGGTGCGCCGAGGCCGATCGCCCGGCGTTCGCCCGCCTGAAGATCCTGCTGCTGATGGCGCTGCGCGGCAATGCCATCATTTACCAGGGCGAGGAACTCGGGCTGACGCAAGTCGAGATTCCGTTCGACCAGCTCCACGATCCCGAGGCGATCGCCAACTGGCCGCTGACACTGAGCCGCGACGGCGCCCGCACGCCGATGCCGTGGGACGGCGCGGCCGCCGACGCCGGATTTGGCTCCGGTGCGCCGTGGTTGCCGGTTGGCCCCGAGAACGCGGCCAGGGCAGCCGATATCCAGGCAGCCGATCCGAATTCCCTTCTCAATCACACGCGCGGCGTCCTGGCGCTGCGCAAGGCACACCCGGCGCTGCACCACGGTGCGGTGCGCGGCTGCCGCGCCGACGGCGACCTGCTTGTGCTCGACCGTGAGGGCGACGGCGAGCGGGTCCGCCTCATCGCCAACCTGGGAAGCGGTATCGTGTCGCTGGGTGCGGACGTCGCTTCGGGCACGCTGCTGGCATCCGTCAACGGCGCATCGACCGAAGTCCTTCCTCCCTTTGCTGCGCTGGTGATCCTGACATGAACGTTTTCCGCCTGATGCCGGTCCTGATTGCGGCAATGTTCCTGGCCGCACCGGCGCAGGCGGCGACCGTCACCTCGCCAGATGGGCGCACCGCGGTGACGCTGGACGCTGACGGGGAAGGGGTGGCGTTTTACGAGGTTGTGCGCGACGGCAAGCCGCTGATCGTCAAGTCCGCGCTGGGCTTCACCTTTACCGACGCCGACCCCATGCGGCGCGGCTTCAAGGTGGTCGGCACGACGACCGACAAGGCCGACACCCGGTGGGAACAACCCTGGGGCGAGCGGCGCTTCATCGCCGATCGCCATAACGAACTTGCGGTCACGTTCCGCCAGGATGGCGCTGCTCGGCGCACCGTCACCGTGCGGATGCGCGTCTTCGATGACGGTATCGGCTTTCGCTACGAATTCCCGCAACAGGCCGGCCTGCCGACCGCGCGCATCGCCGAGGAACTGACCGAATTCAACCTTTCGCAGGACGGCGAGGCCTGGTCGATCCCGGCGGGCGACTGGAACCGCTACGAGTATATCTATTCCAGGACCCCGATCTCATCGCTGAGCACGGTGCACACCCCGGTGACGATGCGTACCGCGGGCGGCACCTACCTGTCGTTTCACGAGGCCGCGCTGGTCGATTACTCCAGCATGTGGATCAAGCGGGTCGATGGCCTTCGTTTCCGGACGCTGCTGGCACCGTCCTCGCGTGGAGCCAAGGTCGTGCGCAGCGGCGCCTTCGATACCCCGTGGCGCACAGTCCTGATTGCCGACGCGCCGAAGGGCCTGTTCGAAAGCAATATCGAACTCAATCTCAACGAGCCCAACAAGCTGGGCGACGTCAGCTGGTTCAAGCCGATGAAGTACATCGGCGTGTGGTGGGAAATGCACCTGGAAAATTCCAGCTGGGCCAGCGGACCCAAACACGGCGCGACCACCGCCAATACCAAGGCCTACATCGATTTCGCCGCGCAGCATCACTTCGGCGGCGTGCTTGTGGAAGGGTGGAACAAGGGCTGGGACGGCAACTGGTTCGGCAACGGCCGCGACTTCAGCTTCACCCAGGCCTATCCCGATTTCGATCTGGCCGCGGTCAGCGCATATGCGCGCCGGAAGGGCGTCCAGCTGATCGGCCACCACGAGACCGGCGGTAACACCGCCAATTACGAAGCCCAGCTCGAGCCCGCGATGGCGCTCTACGAAAAGATGGGCGTTCACGTGGTCAAGGGCGGCAATGTCGCCGATGCCGGCGGGATCATCTCGTGCAATGCCGACATCGCCGATCCTTGCGGCAAGGAGGTGCTCGAATGGCATGATGGCCAGCGGCAGGTGCAGCACCACATGCACGTGGTGGAAGTCGCCGCAAAGCATCACATCGCGGTCAACCCGCACGAGCCGGTCAAGGACACGGGCCTTCGGCGCACTTATCCCAACTGGGTCTCGCGCGAAGGGGCCCGCGGGGCCGAGTACGATGCCTGGGGCGTGCCCAAGAACCCGCCGAGCCACGTCCCGACGCTGATTTTCACGCGCCTGCTGTCTGGCCCGATGGACTACACGCCGGGCGTCCTGTCGCTCGAAGGGCGGGGTGGTACGCCGATCCCGTCGACCCTGGCGCGCCAGCTCGCCTATTACATTGCGATCTACTCGCCGATCCAGATGGCGGCAGACCTGCCTGCCAACCTTGCCAAGTACCCGCGTGAACTGGCCTTCATCGAACAGGTCCCGGCCGATTGGGCGGAAAGCCTGATGCTCGATGCCAGCATCGGCGAATACGCGGTGATCGCGCGTAAAGACCGCAAATCCGCCGCCTGGTACATCGGCGGCGTAACCGACGACAAGCCGCGTGCGCCCTCGGTCGCGCTCGATTTCCTCGACAAGGGACGCTCATATACAGCGACGATCTGGCGGGACGGCGACGGCGCGGACGGACTGGGCGACCAGTCAGCGAAGCACCGCATCGTCATCGAGACGCGCAAGCTGACCAGCCGCGACACGCTGGCGATCCCGATGGCGGCGGCCGGCGGCTACGCGGTGGCCCTGGTGCCGGCAAAGTGAAAGCGCGCCGGTTCGCAGCAGCGCTCGCGCTGGCATTGACCGCCGCTTGCACGACCGTGCCTGCCGCTCCGCGCGCGGCGCAGACGATCGAATGGGAACACCTCGCCGCCGCCGATCTGCCCGAGCATCACGTCACCATCTGGCTTCCTCCCGGCTACACGGCTTCGCACCGCTACCCGGTCCTTTACATGTGGGACGGGCAGAACCTGTTCGACCCCGCCAAGACGCACTACGGTAAGGCGTGGATGGTCGATCGGGTGCTGACCGACATGGTCGCGAAGGGCGCGGCAGAGCCGCATATCGTGGTCGGCATCTGGTCGCCAGACGGCCTGGACCGCTATCGGCTTTACTTGCCGCAACCCGCCGCCGATGCGGCCCGCGGAGAGGTCGCGGCTGATGTTGCGCGCATGGCGGGCGGCCCGGTCGCCTCGGAACGCGAACTTGCCTGGGTGACCGACCAGCTCAAGCCGCGGGTCGACCGCGCGTTCAGCACGCGCCGCGGTCCGCGCGACACCACGGTCATCGGCTCAAGCATGGGCGGGGTCATGGCCTGCTACGCCGCCATCGCTCGTCCCGACGTATTCGGCCGCGCCGGCTGCGTCAGCGCACACTGGCCGGTCGCCGATCCCGACCTGGCCGACCGCCACCGTCCCGAAATCATGGCGAGCTGGCGCGAATGGCTGGCGCGCGACCTCGGTGCCCCGCGGGGACGGCGCCTATGGCTCGATCATGGCACCGCCAAGCTCGACGCCTATTACGGGCCCTGGCAGGACGCGATCGCGCAGGACCTGTCGGAACTCGGATGGCGGGAAGGCCGCGACTTCACCGCCAGGACATACCCGGGCGCCGAGCACGACGAGATTTACTGGAACCGCCGCCTGCCAGAGATGCTGGCGTGGCTGTGGCGTCCCGACGACCGCTGACCCGGCGCTAGGGCCGGCGGCTGGCCGCGACTGCCGCTGGGTCCCAGCCGCCGCCCATCGCCTGGTATAGCGCGACGTAGGCGTTGAGCCGGTCGGCGCGCGCCTGGATCAACGCAAGTTCGGCGCCCAGCAGGCCGCGTTGTGCGTCGAGTTGCTCGATGTACGAGGTATAGCCGGCACGGTAGCGGTTGCGCGCGTTGTTGAGCGCGGCGGCCAGGGCGTCGCGCTGGCCGGCCAGGTCGCGGTATTGCTCGGCGCTGCCGGCGACGCCCGCCAGGCTGTCGTCGACCTCGCGAAACGCGGTCAGCGCGACCTTTCGGTAGGCGAATGCGGCCTGGTCGCGGCGGGCCACGGCAGCGCCTTGCTGCGCCTCGAGCCGGCCGCCGCTGAACAGCGGCGCAAGCAAGCTTCCGCCAAGCGCGAAGATGCCGACCGGGTTCGACAGCGCGCTCGACAGCACCAAGCCCGCGGTTCCAGTCAGCGTCAGGTCGGGCAGGAAGGCGGCACGCGCGGAATCGAGGCTGCGATCTGCGGCGACCAGCGCCTGTTCGGCCTGGAAAAGGTCGGGCCGCCGCCGCAAAAGGTCGGCCGGAAGTCCGTCCGGTACCCGCGGAGTCTGCAACTGGTCGAGCCGCAGCCCGCGGGGCACCGCGCCCGGGGCCTGCCCTTCGAGCAGCGAGAGCGCGTTCTCGGCCCGCGCGATGGCGAGCTGGACCTGCGGGACGAGCTGCTGGGTGGCGTGGTATTCGGCCTCCGCCTGGTGCAGCTCCAGCGCCGAGGTATAGCCCGTCTCGGCACGGCGGCGGGCGATGCGCAACCCCTCGGTGCGTGCGGCCAGCGTTGCGTTCACCACCAGCAATCGCGCGTCCAGCCCGCGCAGCGTGATGTAGCCGGTAGCGGCTGCTGCGGCCACGCCCAGGCGCACCGTGTCGCGCGCGCCCTCGCTCGACAGCAGCTGCGCGCGTGCCGCGCTGCTGGCCGCCTTGAGGCGCCCGAACAAGTCGAGATCGTAGCTGGCCTGGACGCCCGGCTGCGCTCCGATAGCGGTCGAGGCCGTGCCGAACGGCGACAGCGAACGCCCGCCGCTGACCGGCACCGTCCCACCGATCTGCGGTGCCAGCTGCGCGCGGGCAAGATCGAGCTGGCTGCGCGCTTCCTCTACGCGCGCGGCGGCAATCGCGATGTCGGTGTTGCTCGTCAGAGCGCGCTCGACGAGGGCGGTCAGCTGCGGATCGCCGAATGCAGACCACCAGTCGGCCTGGATCGGTTCGCCCGGGCCCAGCGCCGTGCGCCATCCGGGAGGGGGTGCGACCGCCGCTGCAATCGGGGCATCGGCTCGCGGTCCGGCGCAACCTGCAAGCGCCGCCGCCAATGCAAGGACTGCTGTGCCCGGCCGAGCACTCACTTGGCAGATCCCGCGGTGCTGGTGTCGATCCGCGCCTGGACCGACATACCGGGGCGCAACCGGGCCGCCAGCGCCTGGCCGGGATCGATGCGGATGCGCACGGCGATGCGCTGCGGCACCTTGATGAAATTGCCGGTGGCGTTGTCGGCCTTGAGCACCGCGAACTCGCTTCCCGCGGCGGGAGAGACCTGTTCGACATGCCCCTTGAGCCGCGCGTTGCCGAGCCCGTCGACGGTGAAAGTGGCGGATTGGCCGACACGGATTCGCGCGGTCTGGGCTTCCTTGAAGTTGGCGATCACCCAGGTTTCGGGCGGAACCAGGAACATCAGCTGGGTGCCGGCGGTCACGTACTGGCCGTTGCGGACGCCGACTTCGCTCAGACGCCCGGCTTCGGGCGCGCGGATGACGGTGTTGGACAAGTCGATCTGGCTCAGCCGCATCGCCGCCTCGGCGCCGGAGACTGCCGCCTGCTGGCCGCCGCGGCCGACTTCGACCGTGCGGATGTCCTGGCGTGCGATCTCGCGCGCGGCGCGGGCCTGAAGTACGCCGGCCTCGGCCTGGCGCAGCGCGGCGCGGGTCTGGTCGCGTTCGCGCAGCGACACCGAGCCGTCGGTGATAAGGTCGTTCACGCGGGCCATATCGGCACGCGCGCGCTGCAACTGCGCTTCGGCATTGGCAACCGCGGCGTCCTGCGCGGCGAGCGCCGCCGACCGGCTGGCACGCGCCTGCGCGCTGTTGGCAAGCGTGGCCTCCTGCCCGGCGACTTGCGCCTGCGACTGGGCGACGCGCTGGCGGTAGATCCGGTCGTCGATCCGCACCAGCGGCTGGCCGGCCGTGACGTCCTGGAAATCGCGCACGAGCACTTGCGTGACATACCCGGAAACCTGCGGGCTGATGACCGTGGTGCGGCCGCGCACGTAAGCATTGTCGGTCGCCTCGATCGACGTGGTGAAGGGCGGGAGTTTCCAGGCCGCCAGGACGGCGAGCACGCCCAGAGCAGCCACGGCGAAGATCGCCGCGACGACCGACGCGCTGTTGGTCGGCGGGCTCCACCCCGAGGCGGGCGGGGCGGCGCCGGCCTGTTGCTGCGCTGCGCGCTCATCCGTTACGGGCGTGCTGGCGACGGGGGTGGCGGCATCGGTCATGGGGTGTTGGTCCCGGTCTGAGTGGCGAGCAGGGCGCGCCGCTCGCGATGGATGCGACGCGCGAAAAGAAACAGCAGGTAGGCAAAGGTCAAGGCCGCCAGCAGAGCGATCAGGCGGAACACGTCGTCATAGGCCAGGACATTGGCCTCGCGCGTCACCGATTGCGACAGCAGCGCGCCGCCTTCCGCCTGGCGCAAAGCCGGGTCGCTGACGGTCCTGGCCAATGCGCCGCCGCCCGCCTGGATACGCTGCTGCACGATCGGGTCAGTCGGATGGATCGACTGCACCAGTTCGCTGCTAATCGCCTTCTCGCGCACGACCTGGTAGGTGCCCAGAAGCGCCGACCCGCCAAGTCCGCCGATCGAGTTGATGATGCCGAACAGGGCGATGAAACTGATCACGTGCCCGGTGCCCTGCTGGAGCGCGCGCGACATTCCGAACAGCAGCGCCGGTCCGAGGAAGAACGTTGCCGCAAAGGCGATCAGGGCCTGCGTCCAGTAAAGCTGCGGTGCGCGGGTCAGGCTGGTCGAATGGGAATCGAAAAAGGCGGCTATGGCCACCAGCCCGATCGCGAGCATGACCGGCTGGCTCAGCTTGGTGGGATTGATCGTGGCGGCGCTGGCGAGCACGCCCGCCAGCGATGCCGCGAAGATGACCACGAAAAACGTGAACAACTGGTCGTTGTTCTGGCCCAGCACCGTCAGCAATCCTACGGCGGCGACGTTCTGCTCCGACAGGACGACGCGCGCCATGATGGTGACGACGGCGAAGCGCAGGATGTCCGCACTTGCCAGCCAGCGCGTGTTGATAAGCGGGTTGGCCCGGTTATGCTCGATCGCGAGCGCGGCGCCGAACATCGGGATCGCCGCGACCAGCGCCCAGGCGATCCATTCGGCCTGCGTCCACCAGACGATACGGCCCAGCCCGAGCACCGCCGCGAACAGCCCCATCGATCCGGCGAAGAGCAGGAAGGTCAGGAAATCGAGCGGCTCGAACGCCTTCTGGCGGGTGGCCGGCGGGAGCCGCAGCCAGGTCACGGCCGCCAGCGACATCATCGCCAGGCCCAGCTCAAACAAGTAGAGCGTGCGCCACTGCGACATCGCCAGCAGTTCGGGCGAGAACAGCCGTGCAAGCGGCGTCGCGCATTGCGGCAGGCCGATCCCGATCACCAGCGCCTTCAGCCGCCACTCCGCCTTCAGCGCCTGCATCAGGTAATAGAGGCCCAGGCTGCTCAGCGCCGCGCCCGCCATCCCGCCGACCGCACGGACCAGCAGCACCGAGCGAAAATCGAGCACGAACAGGTGCGCGAACGTCAGCACCACGTAGATGCCAAGGAAGATCATCGCGAACGGCCTCAGGCCGAACTGCTGGCGAAACTTGATCAGCAAAAGGTTGATCGACACGTTTGTCATCACGTAGATCGTCGGCAGCCAGGCGATCTGCACCGGGTCGAGCCCGAGCGCCCCCTGCAGGGTCGAGGTGTTGGCGGTGATCAGCGCGTTGCCGAACCCGCCGGTCATGGCCAGCAAAACGCCGATCAGGCCATACGCGATTTTCAGACGACGCGGGTGCGCCGGCGATCCGGGCGAACCGGGCAGCATCGGCGTTTCGTGCGGAGCGTAAGTCCACTCCTGCTCGCGGAAAAGGTCGCGAAATGGGGTGCCGGCCATCACCGTCGCCTATCACACGCGCAGTCGCGCGCAAGCTGCCGGTCGGGCTGCTTATGCGGCAAGCGAATTGTAGTGGCGCAGGACCGTCTCGGCCAGTTCGGGACGGCATATGAGCAGGTCGGGAAGATAGGGATCGGCGTTGTTGTAGGACAGCGGCGATCCGTCCGCGCGGCTGACGTGCAGCCCGGCGGCTTGCGCGACGGCGGCAGGGGCACAATTGTCCCACTCATACTGGCCGCCGGTGTGGAGATAGATCTCGGCCTCTCCGCGCACCACCGCCATCGCCTTGGCGCCTGCCGAGCCCATCGCCACCAGCTCCGCCCCCATCGCTTCGGCCACCGCGACGGCCTGGGGGGCAGGCCGCGTGCGGCTGACCAGCATACGCAAGGCGCCGCCCGATGCGACCGGTCGGAGCGACGTTTGTGAATCGAGCGTCAGACCCAGCTCGGGCAGCGCCACCGCGCCCACACACGCCGCGCCATCGATAGCCAGCGCGACGTGGACCGCCCAGTCGGGCCGACCTTCGCTGTACTCGCGCGTTCCGTCGAGCGGGTCGACGATCCACACGCGCGATTGCGCCATGCGGCTGCCGTCGCATTGCATTTCCTCGGACAGCAGGCCGTCGTCCGGCCGCATCTCGCGCAGCGCATGGACCAGGAACTGGTTGGCGATCTGGTCGCCGGCCTTGCCCAGCGCCTTTCGCGAGAACACGCCCGAGCCGCGTACCGTCAACAGCAGCTTGCCGGCGGTCTGCGCCAGGTGCGCCGCCAGGGCGACGTCACTCATGTCCGCGGGCCCGATCATTTGAGTGGCATGATCCGGCGGACGATGAATTCGGCTGCCTCGGCAGCCGTCATATCGACGGTGTTGACCGCGATCTCGGGGGCTTCGGGCGCCTCGTACGGACTGTCGATCCCGGTGAAATTCTTGAGCTCGCCGGATCGCGCCTTGCGGTAGAGGCCCTTGACATCGCGCTGCTCGGCCACGCCGAGCGGGGTGTCGACGAAGATCTCGATGAACTCGCCTTCGGGCAGCATGTCGCGCACCAGCTGCCGTTCGGCCCGGAACGGCGAGATGAACGCGGTCAGCACGATCAGCCCTGCATCCGCCATCAGCTTGGCGACTTCGCCCACGCGGCGGATGTTCTCGATCCGGTCGGCGTCGGTGAAGCCCAGGTCCTTGTTGAGCCCGTGACGAACGTTGTCGCCGTCGAGCAGGAACGTATGCCGGTTCATCAGGTTGAGCAGCTTCTCGACCTCGTTGGCTATGGTCGACTTGCCCGCACCCGACAGCCCCGTGAACCACAGCACGCGCGGTTTCTGGTTCTTGAGGCGGGCATGCTCCTCGCGATCGATATCGGTAGGCTGCCAATGGACGTTCTGAGCGCGGCGAAGGCTGAAGTTGAGCATCCCCGCCGCGACCGTGGCGTTGGTCATCTTGTCGATGAGGATGAAACCGCCCAGCGTGCGATTGTCCGCGTAAGGCTCGAACACGATCGCACGGTCGCTCGATACCTCGGCAACGCCGATGGCATTGAGGTCCAGCGTCTTGGCGGCGACGTGTTCCATCGTGTTGACGTTGACCGCGTACTTGGGTTCGCGCACGACCGCGGAAACGGTTTGCGTGCCAAGCTTGAGCCAATAGGCGCGGCCGACCTGAAGCGGCGCTTCGTCGAGCCAGACCAGCGTAGCTTCGAACTGGTCGGCGGATTGGGGCGGGGCGTCCGCCCGCGCAACGACGTCGCCGCGCGAACAATCGATCTCATCGGCAAAGGTCAGCGTTACCGATTGGCCTGCGACCGCCTGTTCAAGGTCGCCGTCGAGCGTGACGATGCGAGCCACGGTGCTGCTTTTTCCCGACGGCAGCACCCGTATCGCGTCGCCCGGGCGCACCCGTCCCGACGCAATCAGTCCGGCAAAGCCGCGGAAGTCGAGGTTGGGGCGATTGACCCACTGGACCGGCATACGGAACGGGCGCGCGGCGTCGCGCGCGGTGTCGAGGTCGACCGCCTCGAGATGTGCGATCAGGCTGGGGCCGTCGTACCACGGCGTGCGTTGGCTCGGCCCGGTGATGTTATCGCCCCTGAAGCCCGAGATCGGGATCGCGGTGAAGGCCGCGATGCCGATGCTGTCGGCAAAAGCTCGGTAATCGGCCACGATTGCATCGAAAGTGGCCTGGTCGTAGCCGACCAGGTCCATCTTGTTCACCGCCAGGACGATGTGGCGAATGCCCAGCAAGTGGGCTAGGTAGCTGTGGCGGCGCGTCTGCGTCAGCACGCCCTTGCGCGCGTCGACCAGGATCACGGCGAGGTCCGCGGTGCTGGCGCCGGTCACCATGTTGCGGGTGTACTGTTCGTGCCCCGGACAATCGGCGACGATGAACTTGCGCTTTTCCGTGGAGAAGAAGCGGTAGGCGACGTCGATGGTGATGCCCTGTTCGCGCTCGGCGGCAAGCCCATCGACCAGCAGGGCGAAATCGATGTCCTGACCCTGCGTGCCGACCCGCTTGCTGTCGGCGGCGAGCGCCTCGAGCTGGTCTTCGAAGATCATCTTGGAATCGTAGAGCAGCCGCCCGATCAGCGTCGACTTGCCGTCGTCCACGCTGCCGCAGGTGATGAAGCGCAGCAGCGTCTTGTGCTGGTGCGTTTCAAGGTAGGCGTCGATGTCCTCGGCGATCAGGGCGTCGCTGACGTAGACGGGCTCGCTGTCTTCGGCGCGCATCAGAAGTACCCTTCCTGCTTCTTCTTTTCCATGCCGGCGCCGCCCGCGTCCTTGTCGATGGCACGGCCCTGGCGCTCCGACGTTGTCGTCAGCAGCGTTTCCTGGATCACTTCGCTCAGCGTCGCCGCCGTGCTTTCGACCGCGCCGGTCAGCGGATAGCAGCCGAGCGTGCGGAAACGGATCGAACGCTCGACCGGGACCTCGCCCGGCGCCAGGGGGAAGCGGTCGTCGTCGACCATCAGCAGCATGCCGTCCCGTTCGACAGTCGGGCGCGGGGCGCCGAAATAGAGCGGCACGATCGCGATGTCGTTGAGCTGGATGTATTGCCAGACGTCCAGTTCGGTCCAGTTACTGATCGGGAAGACGCGGATGCTCTCGCCCTTGGCCTTGCGGGCGTTGTAAATGTTCCACAGTTCGGGCCGCTGGTTCTTCGGGTCCCAGCCGTGGCGGGCGTTGCGGAACGAGAATACGCGCTCCTTGGCGCGGCTCTTTTCCTCGTCGCGGCGCGCCCCGCCAAAGGCGACGTCAAAGCCGTACTTGTCGAGCGCCTGCTTCAGCCCCTCGGTCTTCCACATGTCGGTATGCAGCGCGCCGTGATCGAACGGGTTGATCCCCCGTTCCCTGGCCTCAGGGTTCTGATAGACCAGCAGTTCCATGCCGGCGTCGGCCGCGGCCTTGTCGCGCAGGTCGTACATGGCGCGAAACTTCCAGGTCGTGTCGACGTGAAGCAACGGGAAAGGCGGAGGCGCCGGGTAGAAGGCCTTCTTCGCCAGGTGCAGCATGACTGCGCTGTCCTTGCCGACCGAATAGAGCATGACCGGCCGCTCTGCCTCGGCCACGACCTCGCGAAGGATATGAATGCTCTCGGCCTCGAGCCGGTCGAGATGGGTCAAGGTTCGCGTCATCGTTCGTTCCCGTGCGGCACCAGCGCGGCCCATCCGTCCAGCGCCAGACTTTCGGCGCTGGTATCGGGGATTGTCCGCTTGAGCCACATAGTTTCGCTACCGGTGCTACTACCTGCGTTGAAGCACTTTCCCTGCGGCGCTGGTGCAATTGCCCAAAAGCCGGATCGCGGCTAGCCAAAGGGCATGGCTGATAAACACCTTGCGCCGCTGCGGATGCGCTCATGGCTGTTCGCACCGGGCGACAGCGAGAAGAAGATGGAGAAGGCGGCCGGCGGCAACGCCGACGTCGTCCTCTTCGACCTTGAGGACGCTGTCGCGCCCGAAGGCAAGCCCGCCGCGCGCCGGCTCGTTCATGACATGCTGGCGCGCCAGGGCGAGGGCCGGCGTCGCTTGTGGGTGCGGATCAACCCGCTCGACGGGCCGCACGCGCTGGCGGACCTGGCCGCCGTGATGCCGGCGCGGCCGGGCGGGATCATGCTGCCCAAAGTCTCGGGCCGCGCCGATGTCGAGACCGCCGACAACTACCTCTCCGCCTTCGAGGCCGCGCACGGGATCGAATCCGGGTCGACCAAGCTGATCGTCCTCATCACCGAGACCGCCGCCGCGATGTTTACCACCGGCGACTACAAGGATGCACCGCGCGTGATCGCGCTAACATGGGGGGCCGAAGACCTTGCCGATTCGATCGGCGCCAGCAGCAACCGCGAGGTGGACGGTAGCTACGCGTTCACTTACGAACTCGCCCGCAGCCTCTGCCTGCTCGGCGCAGCGAGCGCGGGGGTAGCAGCGATCGAGACGATCCAGGCCGATTTTCGCGATTCCGCAGGGCTGAAGGCGCGAGCCGAGAAAGTCCGCCGCGATGGCTACCGCGGGATGCTGGCCATTCACCCGGCGCAGGTCGACATCATCAACGCGGCCTTTGAGCCCACCGCGGAAGAGATTGCCCAGGCGCGGGAAGTCGTCGACCTGTTCGCGGCAAGCCCGGGCGCGGGTACGATCGGCTTCGGAGGTGCCATGCTCGATCGGCCGCACTTGTCGCGCGCGCAGGCGCTGCTGGCATCGATCGGCAGCGAATGACGGCATCTTGCAGCCGAGTGCGCGCGGGCCGGGCCGCGATGACGACAAATTCAGGAGGCAATTGATGGGCGAAGCATACATCGTGGAAGCGGTCCGCACCGCTGGTGGCCGGGCGCGCAAGGGCGGCCTCGTCTCGGTGCACCCCGCCGATCTTGGCGCCGCCGTCCTGAACGCGCTGGTGGATCGCAGCGGCATCGATGCGGCAGCGGTGGACGACGTGATCGTGGGCTGCGTCACGCAGGCGGGCGAACAGAGCTTTGCCTTCGGGCGCAACCTCGTCCTCGCCTCGCGCCTGCCTGACAGCGTGCCCGCGGTGACGATCGACCGGCAGTGCGGCTCCTCGCAGCAGGCTCTGCATTTCGCGGCGCAGGCGGTAATGTCCGGCACGCAGGACATCGTCATCGCGGCGGGTGCGGAAAGCATGACGCGCGCGCCAATGGGATCCAACTTCACTCTGCATCGCGATGCCGGAATCGGTGTCGGGCCGTGGCCGGACAGCATCCGCAACCGCTACGGCGTGGCCGAGTTCAGCCAGTTTCACGGCGCCCAGGCAATCGCCGACAAGTACGGCCTGACGCGCGAGGCGATGGACGCCTTCGCGCTTGTCAGCCACCGCAAGGCCGCCGCGGCGATTGCTTCGGGCGCATTCCGGGACGAGATCGTGCCGGTCGAGACTGCCTCCGGCGTCTTCGATCAGGACGACGGCGTGCGGATGGATGCGTCGGCAGCAGGCCTGGCCGATTTGAAGCCGCTGGCGGAAGGCGGGACGATCACCGCGGGCAACGCCAGCCAGATGACCGACGGCGCTTCGGGCGTGCTCGTCGTCGGGGCGGCAGCGCTCAAGCGCTTCGGACTGACGCCGATCGCGCGTGTCGTCGCGCTGTCGGTGACCGCGGGCGACCCGGTCGTCATGCTGGAGGAACCCATTCCTGCCACGCGCAAGGTGCTTGAGCGCGCCGGCCTGTCACTTGCCGACATCGACTTGTTCGAAGTGAACGAGGCGTTCGCTTCGGTGCCGATGGCCTGGCAGCAGGCGCTTCGCGCAGACCCTGAAAAACTGAACGTCAACGGCGGCGCGATCGCGCTGGGCCATCCGCTCGGGGCCTCGGGCACCAAGCTGATGGCGACGCTCGTCCACGCCCTGCGCGCCCGCGGCGGCCGTTACGGCCTGCAGACGATGTGCGAAGGCGGCGGCATCGCCAACGCGACCATCGTCGAGCGCCTGTAGGCGCTGCGCAGGGCCCGCCGACCCGGCAATGGTCCGGCGGCGCGGCCTTGCGGCCGGTGGAACTGGCGGATTTGCATGGAAAGAAGTGGTGGACGCACTAGGGCTCGAACCTAGGACCCGCTGATTAAGAGTCAGCTGCTCTACCAACTGAGCTATGCGTCCACACCGTTTCGCGCTGGCGCTGGAAGCGCCGCCCCGAATCGGGAGCGCTCCCTATAACCGCATCGAACGATGAGGGAAGGGGGTTTCGCGGCCTTTTTTCAGGACAGTGGGCTGCGGCTGCGGGCGTTCCAGCGATCGATCGCCATCAGCGTGCCGATGCAGATCATGTTGGTCATGATCGCCGAGCCGCCGTGGCTCATGAACGGGAGCGGGATGCCTACGACCGGCGCCAACCCCATGACCATCATCAGGTTGATCATCATGTAGAAGAATATCGTCGCGGTCATGCCCGCGGCCATCAGGCTCGAAAAGCGGTCAGGCGCATTGCGGGCAACGTGCAGGCCCCAGCGCAGCACGATTGCGAACATGGCCAGCACGAACAGGCCGCCCATCAGGCCCCATTCCTCCGCCATCGTGGCAAAGACGAAATCGGTATGCGCCTCGGGCAGGTAGTCGAGGTGGCTCTGGCTGCCGTTGCCGAACCCCTTGCCGAACAGTCCGCCCGAACCGATCGCGATCTTCGACTGGGTAATGTGATAGCCGGTGCCCAGCGGATCGCTTTCGGGATCGAGGAACACCAGCACGCGGTTGCGCTGGTAATCGTGAAGCAACGTGAAGAACGCGATCGGCGCGGCGACGACGGCGGCGCTGCCCGCAGCGATGAACCACCACATCGGCAGCCCGGCCAGGAAGATGACGATGCCGGCACCGAAACAGATCGCCAGGCCGGTGCCGAGGTCAGGCTGAAGCATCACCAGAAGCGCCGGTACGCCCACCAGGGCGCCGGCCGGGATCAGCCCGCGCCACGACTGCGTCATCGCCGGCGGCAGCGCATCGTAGAAGCGCGCCAACACCAGCACGATACCCGGTTTCATCAGCTCCGAAGGCTGCAGGGTCATGAAACCCAGGTTGAGCCACCGCTGGCTGCCGCCGCCGACTTTGCCGAGGAGTTCGACCAGCACCAGCAGCACGACGATCCCGACGTAGACCGGGTAGGCGGCAAACTTGAACAGGTCCTTCGGCATCCGGGCGATAATCACCGCCATCGCCAGGAAGACCGCGAAATGGATCATGTGGATCGTCGCCCACGGGCTGAAGCTTCCGCCCGCAGCCGAGTAGAGCACCGCCGAGCCGAAGGTGTTGAGCGCAACCAGCGGCAGGATCACCCCCCACGGCTGGCGGGCGATCGGTTCGGGGACAAGCGCGCGGGCCATCAAGGCTGGGCCGGGGGCGTGGGTGTGGCGGTTGGTGCCGGCGTCGCCGGGCCGGCCGAGGGTGTCGGCACCGGCGCGCCGACGGCGGCAGCCTCGCCGCGTTCCGCCGTGGAATTGAGATCGTTGGTCTCGATCGGCGCTTCGCTATTGGTTGCCTTCGTCATCGCCGCGTTGACCGTGGCGTCGTTGCCGACCTTGGGCGCGGAGGTGCCGTAAGCGCGCGAGAACGCGGCGTACTTGGCGGCCATGCGTTCGCTCGGCGTGCCGCCCCAGGTCTTTTCCATCTCCAGCAGGGTCGCGTAGGCCTGCTTGGGATCAAAGAGGTAGGTCATCACGTCGCGCGCGATCGGTGCGGCCGCGCGCGCGCCGAAGGTCCCATGCTCGACGATGACGGACATCGCGTACTTGGGCTTGTCGACCGGGGCGTAGCAGATGAACAGCGAATGGTCGCGGCTCTTCCAGTCGCCCACCGCGCCGCGGCTGGTCAGCGCGCGGACCTGCGCGGTGCCGGTCTTGCCGGCCATCTGGATGCCGGGAACCTGAAGCTTGCTGCCAACGCCGGTGCCCGATCCGTTGACGACGCGGAACATCCCTTCGTGCGTGACGGCAAGCTGTTCGGGCGTGAACGGCAAATCGGGCCCGGGCGGGCGGTTGGCGCCGAACATGATCTGGGGCGTGAGGTTCTTGCCGCTGGCGATTCGCGCGGTCATCACCGCCAGCTGCAGGGGAGAGACCGAGACGTAGCCCTGGCCGATCGAGGCATTGAGCGAATCCGCCGCGCTCCATTCCTGTTTGTAGCGCCGCATCTTCCACTCGGGATCGGGGATCGTGCCGTAACGCTGGTTGGTGCCGGGCAGATCGAACTCCTGCCCCAGCCCCAGCAACTTGGCGACCGGGGCGATCGTTTCATAGCCGACGCGGTGCGCCATCGACCAGAAATAGGTGTTGCAGCTGTGCTCGATCGCGCCGCGCATATCTACCGAACCGTGAACGGCGTCGCAGCGGAAGAACCGGCTGCCAAGGCGGTAACCGCCGGGGCAACTGACCCGCTCGGACGGTGAAATACCGTGCAACTGCAGCGCCAGCGTGGCCATCGGTTTCATCGTCGAACCAGGCGGGTAGAGACCGCGTACCGTCTTGTTGAGGAGCGGGATGTGATCGTCCTCGTTGAGCATCTTCCACTCGATACGGCCGATCCCGTCGGCGAACGAGTTGGGATCGAAGCTGGGCATCGATGTCATCGCCAGGATCTCGCCCGTATCGCAGTCGATCACGGTGACGGCAGCAGATTCCAGGCCGATGCGCCGCGCCGCATAGTCCTGCAACGGGGCGTCGATGGTGAGCTTGATCGGAGCGCCGGGCACGTCTTCGCGCATGTCGAGGTCGCGCACGATGCGCCCACCTGCGGTCACTTCGGCACGGCGGGCGCCGGGAACGCCGCGCAGTTCCTTGTCGAAGGCCTTTTCCATGCCGTCCTTGCCGATGCGAAAGCCGGGCAGGATCAGCAGCGGGTTCTTCTCACGCTCGTACTCGTCGGCAGAGGCCGGGCCGACATAGCCGACCAGGTGGCCGACCGCCGGACCGGTGGGATAGAAGCGTGAAAACCCGCGCTGCGCGACCACGCCCTTCAACTCGGGCAGGCGGACGCTGACGGCCGCGTACTCTTCCTCGCTGAGCTTGGCCTTGACCTCTACCGGCGCGAACCCGTGGGCCTTGTCGACCTTGTCCTTCAGGTCCTGCTGCTGGACGGGAGTGAGCGCGAGCAGGGTCGCCAGTCGGCCGATCGTATCGTCCACGTCGCCGACCCGCTCGGGAATCATGTCGACCCGGAAGTCGGCGCGGTTCGACGCCAGCGGCGCGCCGTGCCGGTCAAGCACCCAGCCGCGCCGCGGCGGGATCAGCGTCAGGTTGACGCGGTTCGATTCCGACAGCGTCTTGTACTTCTCGTTCTCCGCCAGGCCGATCCAGCCCATCCGCACCGCCAGCAGCGTCGCCACCGAACCCTGCAGCCCGGCGAGCAGGACGGTGCGCCGCTCGAAACTGTTCCGCAGCGTCCCCGAACTGGTCAGCTTGGGCTGGCGGGCGCGGCGCCGCTTCACAGCGCCTTGATCCGCAGCAGGCGCCAGCGGTCGACCACCGCGACAGCGCGGCCAACGAGGGGAAACAGCAGCGCCGCGATCACCGCCTGCGGCGCGATCAAGGCCAGCGCCGAGGGCGCAGTCCCGGCAATCAGCGCCGCCAGCACGAGGTACAACGCGATCAGTATCGCCGCGCCCGCCCAGTCCTGCACGAAACCGCGCCACGGAAACCGCGCTTCGGCAAAATCGACGGCGATCATCGCCAAGCCCCACAGCAGCACCGCGCTGCCAAGCGGCTGGCCGCTGTACAGGTCGTCGACCAAGCCCAACGGCAGCCCTGCCCAGACCGGGAACAGTCCCGGCCGGTACTGGGCCCACGCGACGAGCGTCATGAAGCCAAGCGGCGGCAGCAGCGGCGCCTCGGTAAACAGCGGCCACAGCGGCAACGTGCTGGCCACAATCACCATGATCCAGGGCATGGTCAGCGCGACCACGGGCGAGGGCGCACGATTGATCGAGCGGCGGTTCGCCCCGAGGCCTAGCGGTGCGCGCATCACTTGCCGTCTGCCGGGGGCGGGGGCAGCTCGTTACCGCGCGTCGCCGCTTCCCAGATTGGCTCGACAGTGACGAATTCGGTTGTGCCCGGGTCGGCGAGCGGGCGAGCGATCGCGCCGTCGGGAAGCAGCCGGACGACAACCGCGAAGCCGATATCGGGATGATAGAGCCCGCCCGCGCCCGACGTGACGAATGCGTCGCCGACGTGGAGCGGGTTGATCCCGAGGCTTATCAGGCGAAGCTGGATCGTGCCGTCGCCGCGCCCGGTGGCGAAGGCGGGGATACCGTCACGGGCACGGCGCACCGGCACGACGCTTTGCTGGTCGGTGACGAGCAGGATCCGTGCCGAGTGGCTGCCGACTTCCAGGACCCGCCCGACCAGGCCGAGAGGCGCGCGCACCGGCATACCCACCCCGACGCCCTGGCCGCTGCCAGCGCCGATCGTTCCGAACCGCCGCGTCGACCCGCCCGAGGAACCGATCAACCGCGTCACCGCAACCGCGCGCGGCTCGCCTTCGGCAAGGCCCATCACCGCCTTGAGGCGCCCGTTCTCCTCGCGCACGGCGTCGGCTTCGGCCAGGCGCACGCGTGCCAGGTCGACTTCGCGCTTGAGGCGGGCGACGTCCGAGCCCTTGGTGAAATAGCCGGCCACGACGTCGAAAAAAGACTGCGAGCCGCTGCGCGCGGCCGCGCCGGCCGTGGCGGCGGGGGCGGCAACGTCGCCAGCGGCACCCCGCAGGCCGGCCCCGGTGCCGCTGTCGACCCGGCTGAACAGCAGGAACACCACGCCGACCAGCGCGCCGCCGAAGGCCAGCACGTAGCCGAAGAAATTGGTGTATTGCGCCCGGCGCGAATGACCCGAGCGCCGGGTGGACGGCGGCGCCATCACCGTATCTCCCTTACGTCGGCGCCCCCACCGACGGCAAAACTCAGGCGGTCATCAACACGCCGCGATAGACGGGGTCTTCCATGGCACGGCCGGTGCCGAGCGCCACGCATGACAGCGGATCTTCCGCGACCGAAACCGGCAGCCCGGTCTCCTCGCGAAGATAATCGTCAAGCCCGCGGATCAGTGCGCCGCCGCCGGTCAGGACGATACCCTGGTCGACGATATCGGCGGCAAGTTCCGGCGCCGTGTTCTCCAGCGCGATGCGCACGCCCTCGATGATCGCGCCGATCGGTTCGGACAGTGCCTCGGCGATATTGGCCTGGGTGATGGTGATTTCCTTGGGCACGCCGTTGACCAGGTCGCGGCCCTTGATGTGGATCGTTTCGCCCACGCCGTCGGCCGGAACCATGGCGATGCCGTAATCCTTCTTGATTCGCTCAGCCGTGCCTTCGCCGATCAGCAGGTTGTGGTGGCGGCGCACGTAGGAGACGATGGCTTCGTCCATCTTGTCGCCGCCAACGCGCACGCTGGTGGTGTAGGCCAGGCCGCGCAGCGACAGCACCGCGACTTCCGTCGTGCCACCGCCAATATCGACCACCATCGAACCGACCGGCTCCGTCACTGGCATGTCGGCGCCGATCGCGGCGGCCATCGGTTCCAGGATAAGGTAGACCTGGCTGGCACCGGCATTGCTGGCGGCGTCACGGATGGCGCGCTTTTCCACGCTGGTCGAGCCCGAGGGGACGCAGATCACGATTTCCGGATAACGGAACAGGCTTTTCTTGCCGTGGACCTTGCGGATGAAGTGCTTGATCATCTCTTCCGCGATCTCGATGTCGGCGATGACGCCGTCGCGCAAGGGGCGGATCGCCTCGATGTTGTCGGGGGTCTTGCCCATCATCATCTTGGCATCGTCGCCCACGGCCTTGACCCGCTTGATGCCGTTGATCGTCTCGATCGCCACCACCGAGGGCTCGTTCAGAACGATGCCGCGGTCCTGGACATAGACAAGGGTGTTGGCCGTACCCAGATCGATCGCCATGTTCTGCGAACCGAATTTCAAGAATCGCGACATCAAGGAAGCCATTGAAAGTTCCGTAATTAGAGCACTTTACGGCAGGTATGCCGCAAGCTGCGCAAGCCTGACCGTTTGCGGGAGAAGGCCCCTTAGCAAGTGGTACGATAAATCGCCAAAAATTTCGGTTAATTAGGGTGGGGATGACGCCGCACCCGTCTCGATAAAGCTTCGCTTCGTCGCTACAACGGCCGGCCATGCCGACCGCCCCCCGAACCATCCGGCGCCTGCCTGAAACGCTGGTCAATCGCATCGCCGCCGGCGAGGTGGTCGAGCGTCCGGCCGCGGCGCTCAAGGAACTGGTCGAGAACGCGCTCGATGCCGGCGCGGGCCAGGTGTCGGTGCGGCTGGCGGCCGGCGGGATCGACCTGATCGAGGTCACCGACGACGGATGCGGCATGAACCCGGCCGAAATCGCGCTGGCGCTCGAACGCCATGCCACCTCGAAATTGCCCGATGAGGATATCGAGGCGGTGTCGACGCTGGGCTTCCGGGGCGAGGCGCTACCATCGATCGCCAGCGTCGCGCGGCTGACCATCGAAAGCCGCGTGCGTGGCAGCGACGAGGGCTGGCGCCGCGTGATCGACAACGGCGCGGTGGCCGAGGAAGGTCCCGCCGCCCTGCCGCCGGGCACGCGCATCCGGGTCGAGGACCTGTTCGCGCGCGTGCCCGCGCGGCGCAAGTTCCTGCGCAGCCCGCGCAGCGAATACGCGGCCGCCATCGATGTCATCCGCCGCCTGGCGATGGCGCGGCCCGAAGTCGCCTTCACGCTGGAGCACGACGGCCGCCGAACGCTGGCGCTGCAGGGCGGGCAATCCGCGCCCGAGCGGGTGGCGCAAGTGATCGCCCGCGAGCTTGCCGCCGACGGCGTCGGCATCGACATGCAGCGCGGGGAGGCACGCCTTACCGGGGTGGCTGGGCTGCCGACCTTCAACCGCGGCATCGCCGATCACCAGTACCTGTTCGTCAACGGCCGCCCGGTAAAGGACCGGCTGCTGACCGGCGCGGTGCGCGGCGCCTATTCCGACATGCTGGCGCGCGATCGCCACGCCGTGCTGGCCCTGTTCCTGGAACTTCCGCCTGGCGAAGTCGACGTCAATGTCCACCCCGCCAAGACCGAGGTGCGCTTTCGTGATCCGGCCTTCGTGCGCGGCTTCATTGTCTCGGGGCTGCGCCACGCGATCGAGGGGGCGGGCGGGCGGAGCGCGCAAGGGCCCGCGGCGGGGGCGATGGAGCGCTGGCAGAGCGAGCCGATTGCCGCGCCGGCTAGGCCTTCCCTGGGCGCGCTGTTCAGCCGCGAATATGCCCTGAACGAAGCGGCGCGGCCGTGGCGCGGGCCCGATTTCGCCCCGGCAGCGCGCGCCGAAATCGCGGCGGAGCCGGTCGCGCCGGCTGTCACCCATCCTCTCGGCGTCGCGCGCGGACAGGTCGCGCAGACCTATATCGTCGCCGAGGCCGAGGACGGGCTGGTCATCGTCGATCAGCACGCCGCGCACGAACGTCTGGTCATGGAGCGCCTGAGGGCTGCCGGCGCGCAACAGGCGCTCGCCGGATCGCAGGCCCTGCTGCTCCCCGAGGTGGTCGAACTCGACGAGGTGCAGTGCGACCGGCTTGAGGAAGCGGCGCCGACGCTGGCCGGCTTCGGCCTTGCCATCGAGCGGTTCGGGCCCGGTGCGGTCCTGGTCCGCGCTGTTCCTGCCAGCCTCAGGGGCGGCGACGTCCAGGCCCTGGTTCGCGACGTCGCCGACGATCTTGCCGCCAACGGCGCAGCGCTGCTGCTGGAGGAGCGCATCGACCTGGTTCTGGCGACGATGGCCTGCCACGGGAGCGTCCGCGCCGGCCGCGCGTTGAGCGTGACGGAAATGAATGCGCTGCTGCGCGAAATGGAAGTCACGCCCCGGTCGGGGCAGTGCAATCATGGGAGACCGACGTGGGTCAAGCTCGCGCATTCCGATATCGAGAAGCTGTTCGGCCGGCGCTGATTGCAGCAATGCTGCTGGCTGGCGCCTGCAAGCGCGAACCCACCAAGGCCGAACAGGACGCCGCCGATGCCCGCGCGATCGCCGCGGTCGAGGCGGTGCAGGATACCCATCCGCCGATCCAGCCGGTCACTCCCGAGGCAATCAGCGCCGGCGACATGGAACGCTTCGGGCTGCTGGGCATCGGCTGCGCGTTCGTGCCGGGCTCACGGCGCGACGGCGATCCGATCATCGTCGTCGGGCCGACCCGCGCGACCGTGAAGCTGGAAGGGCGGATGCGGACCTTCGCTTCCGATCCCGGCGCCAAGTCGCTGCCGATGGGGGCGTGGACGCACTACGTGGGCAAGGACCTGACGCTCGAGATCGAGCAGATTGCGCCGGCGAACGCGTTGCCCAAGGCGGGCCCGGCCCGCTTCACCGTCAAGGACCGGTTCGACCGCGTCGTCCATGCCGAGGACGGCTCGCTTATCTGCGGCAGCTGAGCTAGCCGGCCAGTTTCGCTCGCACGCGGCGGGTCCGCAGCCGCGCCAGCCGCGCGTGCGCTTTGGCGGCGTCGACCACATCGAGCTTGGGCACGCAGCGGTAGTGCGCCAGCAGCAGGCTGAAAGCGCCAAACGCCAGCATCCCGGCGGCGAGCGCGTTGTAAGTGAAACCATGAGGGCGCAGCGCGCCGAGTGCGGCGCCCAGCGCCTTGGCCTGGGTCTCATCGTCGAACCACGCGGCACGAAGGATCGACCAGCCGATCAGCGCCCCGATCCAGGCCTGCGAAACCATCCCGGCCTGCCCCATGATCCGCACCCAGCGCGGGCTGCGGCGGCGGGTGAAGCGCATGTGGCTGCCCTTCAGCGTGTTCTTGATGTTGAGCACGGCGGCGACCAGGAACCCCGTGCCCACCAGGCCGAGCAGGAACGAGCCCAGGGGCGCGTCCAGCAGGCGCTCGGCCAGGAAGCGGTTCGAGCGGTAGCCGTAGCTGGCATCGACCTTGCGCAGACCTGCGGCGACTTCGGTGGCGGCGATGGCGAGGACCAGGTACGTTACGAACACGCCCAGGTGGCCAATCCGGTCGATGATGCCGATCAGAGAGGTGCCGTTCTTCTCGACGTCGAACAGCGCCGCGCACAGCCGGAACACCGCGTAGGCCAGCAGCCCCGCGGCGATCACGAACAGCAGCAATTGGCCCAGCGGCACTGCCGCCAGCGCGGCAAAGGCGCCGATCTGCCCTTCGATGACATGGCCGCCGGCCTGGAACATCAGCAGCCCGAACAGCAGGTAGACGATGCCGCGCGCCGCCATCCCGGTCTTGGCTATGACGTCGAGCCGGGTAAGGTGGTCAAGCGCGCCGTCGGCGGTCACGCCTTGACCTCGGCGACCTTCGCCGCCGCGGCATCGACCAGGTCGACGCGCGGCACGATCTTCCAGCGTGCCAGCAGCAACGAATAGATGCCGAAGACCACAAGACCCAGCACAACCAGCAGGTAGGGGAGGTGATGATCCTGCAAGTCGGCTAGCACCCCGCCCAGGTTGCGGACCTCTCCGCTGCGCTCATGCCAGCCCGACCGTACCAGCGACACGCCGATCAGCGTGAACACAAGCCCGCGAGCAGCGAACCCGATACGTCCGGCGGTGCACGTGAAGGGCGGGCAGGCCGGCGAAATCGAGCGCATGAACTTCTTGGTGACAATCTGCACGAACTGGGCGGCCGCGATGCCGATGAAGACCAGGCCGGCGCCGGCGATGACGACCCAGCCGGCAGGCAGGTCCAGCACCGTGCGCGCTACTTCGGCTTCCTCGCCGTTCGACGCATGGGCGCGCAGCCCGGCTGCAAACCCCAGCGCGGCCCAGGCCAGCCCGAGATAGACCAGCCCGCCGCCGGCCATGCCCACGCGCACCGCCAGGTGCTTGGCATCGCGGCCCTTGTGTTCGAGGTCGAGAATCGCGGCGGCGAGCTTCCACAAGCCATAAGCGGCCAGTCCGATCACCAGTGCGATCAGCAGGATCGCGCCGAACCGCATGTCCGCCATTCGATCGAAAACGCCGATCTGGCCGCCTGCATCGCCGCGCAGCCGGGTTCCTAGCGCAAACCAGCCAAGCAACAGGAAGACGACCCCGCGCGCGCCATAGCCCAGGCGCGCGATCCGGTCGGTGCGGGTGAGGGCGGGGGCGGGCGAATTCATCGGCGCAGTGCAAATGCGCACCGCGCCGCGCCGTTCCCGGCCATTCAGCGCGAAGCGGGTCGATTTTCGAGCCGCGCGATCATCGCTTTCATTTCGCCGATCTCGCGCTCCTGGGCGGTGATGATGCCGTCGGCCAGCTTGCGTACTTCGGGATCGCGAATCTGCGCGCGCCGACTGGTCAGGATGGCGATGGAATGGTGCGGGATCATTGCCTTCATGTAGGCGACATCGCCGACCGTCTCCTGGCTGCGGACAAGGAACAGCGACGCCGCGAAGACCGCCAATGCGCCGGCAATGATGGCGGTGTTGCGCCCCTTGTCCGGGTACATCGCCCACATGAATGCCAGCATGATCACCGCCATCACCGCACCCATCAGCAGCGCCATCCACATCCGGGTCTGGCTGAAGAACACGTGATCGGCCTGCCACGAATTGAGGTAGGTCAGGCAGAACATCACCACCGTCGAGGTGGCGATCATCGCCAGAAAGCGTCCGTAGCTCATTTTCGGCATTGTCCGTCCCTTCATCACCGCGCCAGCATCCACAGCGCCATTGCCACCATCGCCAGATTCTCGCTCAGCGACACGAATCCGAGCGGCACTTTGCCCGATCCGCCAACGCAGGCGCATTTCAGTTCGCGCTTGTCGACGTAGACGGCCTTGATCACCGAGACCGCGCCGATCCCCCCGATCGTCAGGGCCAGCGGGATCGATAGCCACGGCAAGGCGCCCGCCGCCATCAGGGTGCCAGCGGCAAACTCGGCGTAAGGATAAACTTTGCCGTATGGCACCCAGCGGCGGGCCAGCAGGTCATAGTTGAGGAACATGGTCGAGAACGTCTCGACATCCTGGAGCTTGAGCATGGCCAGCAGCACCATGGCGAAGCTGACGAACCACACCGCGCTTTGCAGCGGCGCGATCCTGCCGAAAGCCGCCCAGCTTGCCGCCAGCGCGAGCGCCAGAGCCGCCGCGAACACCGCCAACACGGGGCGATAACTGGTCGCGTTGGGGTCCGCTACCGGCTGGCCGAAGAACCGCCGCAAGTCGTCGTAGCCGCCAATCCGCTTGCCGCCGATGAAGGTCTGCGGAGTCGTCGTGACGTCATGTTCGGACTTGAACGCATCGGTGGCCGCGCGCGTTTCCAGCCAGCGGTCATCGACCGCATAGCCCCGGGCGCGCAGCAAATGGCGAGACTTCAGGCCATAGGGGCAGGTGTGGCCGGGCATGACCATGCGATACAGCACGGCCGTCTTGGGATCGGATCTGGTCATGGCTATGAAAGTACAACGGGCAGGCGCGGCGAAACGTTCCGCTACATTGCCATCGCGTTTGGCGCGCCCAGCAGGTCGCACAGCTCACTGTAACCGCCGATCGGCTTGCCATCGATCTCGATCAGCGGGGTCGTTTCCAGGCCCTTTTCGGCCATGAACGCGTCTGTTTCCGCCCGCGTGGTAAGCTGGCGATCTTCGACCTCGAAGCCTTGCTCATTCAAAAGCTCCAGCGCCGCCTTGCCATAAGGGCAGACGTGGTCGGGCAGGACCATGCGGGTCAGGACGGCGTGCTTGGCGGTGTCGGTCATGCCAGCACAAGCCGCCAGGCACGCGTCCGTTCCCGGTAAATGCTCCCGCTCAGACGTTGAACCTGAAGTGCAGCACGTCGCCGTCCTGCACGACGTAGTCCTTGCCTTCCTGCCGCAGCTTGCCCGCTTCCTTGGCCGGGCCTTCGCCGCCCAGCGCGACGTAGTCTTCGTAGGCGATGGTTTCGGCGCGGATGAAGCCGCGTTCGAAGTCCGAGTGGATGGCGCCGGCCGCCTGCGGCGCGCGGGCACCCTTTTCGACCGTCCAGGCACGCGCTTCCTTGGGACCGACGGTGAAAAAGGTGATCAGGTGCAGCAGGTCGTAGCCCGAGCGGATGATCCGGGCGAGGCCGGCCTCCGCGAGGCCCAGCTCGGCCAGGAATTCGCCGCGGTCCTCGGGCGGCATGGTCACGATGTCCGCTTCGATGGCGGCGGAGACGACAACCGCGTTGGCGCCCTCGGCCTTGGCCTTTTCGAACACGCGCGCAGAATGGGCGTTGCCTTCCGTGGCGGCCGCTTCCTCGACGTTGCAGACGTAGAGGACCGGCTTCGAGGTCAGCAGCTGCGCCTGCTCGAAAATCCTGACTTCGTCGTCGCCATCGGGGGTGACGAGGCGGGCGGGCTTGCCCTCACGCAGCAGGTCGAGCGCGCGGCCGAGCACGGCGGCGGTTACCTTGGCTTCCTTGTCGCCCTGCGCGGCCTTCTTCTGCGCGGCGGGAACGCGCTTTTCCAGGCTTTCCAGGTCGGCGAGCATCAGTTCGGTCTCGACCGTTTCGGCATCCGCGATCGGGTCGACCTTGTTCTCGACGTGCTGGATGTCGTCATCCTCGAAGCAACGCAGCACGTGGACGACCGCGTCGACCTCGCGGATATTGCCGAGGAACTGGTTGCCGAGCCCTTCGCCCTTGCTGGCGCCGCGCACCAGCCCGGCGATGTCGACGAACGACAGCTGCGTCGGGATGATCTTGGCGCTGCCGGCGATAGCGGCCAGCTTGTCCAGCCGCGGATCGGGCACGCCGACGTTACCGACGTTCGGCTCGATCGTGCAGAACGGATAGTTCGCCGCCTGCGCCGCCTGCGTCTCGGTCAGCGCGTTGAACAAGGTCGACTTGCCGACGTTGGGCAGCCCGACGATGCCGCATTTGAAACCCATGGAATGCTCCTTTGCGCCGGGCGCCTAGCGGCTTAGGGCCGCGCGCTCAACCGCGCTGCGTCATTTGGCGCCGGTAACTTCCGACGGCTTGAGCATGACCAGCGCCGCGATGCCCGCCAGCGCCGCCGCCAGCGCGGCCGCCAGCGCCGCATGGGCATAAGCGCGGTCGAGGGCATCGCCCTGCGCCGCCAGCACCGCGCCCAGCAGCGCGGTGGCAATCAGGCCGCCGGTGCGGGCGATCGCGCTGTTGAAGCCGTTGGCGGTGCCGACATGCGCGCTGTCGACCGATGCCATCACCGCGCCGGTCAGCGGCGCCACCGCCAGCGCCATCCCCGCCGCGATCACGCACAGCGCCGGCAGCAGCGTGGTGAGGTAAGGCGCATCGCTGCTCAACCTCGCCGACAACGCGAACCCGGCGGCCACCACCAGCGGCCCGATGGTGAGTGGCCAGCGCGGTCCGATCCGCGCCGCCAACCCGCCCATGAACCGGCTCGAGCCGGCGAGCACGAGCGGGATCGGCAGCAGCGCCGCGCCGGCCTGCAATGGCGAATAGCCGTGGTTTTCGATCAGCACGTAGGGAACCAGCACGAAGTTCGCCGCCAGCGCCCCGTAAAGCAGGAAGGTCAGCAGGGTCAGGCCGCCGAAGCTGCGGGTCGCGAACAGCGCAAGCGGCATCGCGGCGTGGCTGCCGCGCTTCCACTCGGTCACCAAGAACAGCGCCAGAAGTGCCGCCCCGGCCGCGACCGCGACCAAGCCCTGCGTAACTTGCGGCTGCGCCGCGCCAAGCACGGTCAGGCCCCAGGTCAGCGCAGCGAGCGCGGCGGTGGCCGCGGCCACCCCGGCCAGGTCGAGCCGGGCCTTGCCTTCGCCGCCGGCTTCGCGAACCTTCAGCCAGCCCAGCGCGATCGCGCCGGCGGCCAGCGGCAAGTTGATGAGGAAGATCGCCCGCCAACCGACCGCGCCGATCAGCCAGCCACCCAACAGCGGCCCCAGCGCGGGCGCGACCGAACCCACCGCCGCCCAGGTGCCCACCGCCTTGCCGCGCGCCGCGCCGCTGTAGGCCGTACCCAGAAGCGCCAGCGAGTTGGGCATGAGAAACGCCGCGCTGGCGCCCTGGACGACGCGGGCCGCCAGCAGCCATTCCAGACCGGGCGCCAATGCGCACCCGAGCGAGGCGAAAGCGAAGGCGACCAGGCCGGCCAGGAACACCTGCCGGCGTCCGAACCGGTCGCCCGCCGCGCCGCCCAGCAGCAGCAGCGCCGACAGCGGCAGGAGATAGGCGTTGACCACCCACTGCAGCGCCTCGGCGCTGGCCGACAGGTCCGCCTTGATCGCGGGCAGGGCGACATTGGTGACCGAGCCGTCGACGAACGCCAGGCTCGAGGCCAGGATCGAGGCTGCCAGCGTCCAGCCGGGCGCGGGTGCCGATGTCTGCTTGCGCGCCATGCCTGATCGCCCCCTTGCTGGCGACGGCCTATGCGCCTTGCCCGGGCGCGTCGAGCGGGCATTCGTTCAGCGCGGTGCCCGCCTCAGGGTTTGAGTCCTTTTTCCGCGTACTTGGTCGCCACGGCGGGATCGAGCTGGATGGCCCTGGCGAGATCGGCATTGGCATCGGTGCTGCGGCCCAGCCGCATTCGCGCGATGGCGCGACCGAAATAGGGACTGGCGTAAGTGTCGGCGGCCTTGATCGCGTACGTGTAAGCGCTCTCGGCACCTTGCCAGTCGCGCGTCCGCAAACCGACCATGCCCAGGCTGTCGTACGTGTTGGCGGCTGGGTCGATGTCCAGCGACGCGTTGCAATCCTTCCGCGCCGCAGCAAGGTCGGCGTTCTGCCAGGCGGCCTTGATCCAGCAGCGCGAATTGAGCAACTCGGCCTGCTTCAGTTCGATGCTGTCCGCCTGGTCTTCGCTGATCTTGTCGGGATCGATTCTGTCGATCGTCGCCAGCGCCGCGTCGAGGTCGGCGACGGCGCCGGTGTAGTTCCTGGCCGCCTCGCGGCGCTCAGCGCGCAGCGACAGCGCGAAATAGGCGGTGGGCACCAGCGCCAGCGCCCGGTCGAGGTCAACGTCGGGCGATCCGGTGCCGTCGATCATGCGGCTGAAGGCGCGCGCGGTGTACGCATCGGCGCGGCGATACTTGTCGGCGCCGGCGGAGGCCAGGATGGCCGCGATATCCGCGTCCGCGGTCGCCATCAGGGCCTTGCGCTTCGCCGACCCCTTGGGATTGGCGATCGCCGCATCGTAAGTGAGCCCGGCCCGGTAGCTGAGCACTTCCGCGACCGCGCCGGGGGTGATCCCCTTGGTCGCCAGCAGCGCGGTGCAGGCGGCGATCCCCTCGTCGTAACCGCTGCTGCGCGAGGCGGCGCACTTCTTGGCCTGGGCCTGGTCGTACTGCGGCTGGGCCGCTCCCGTGGACGCGGTCTGGGCGTAGGCCGGTGCGGCGGCAAGCAGCGCGGCGAGTGCAAGCGTGGTTTTCATGGTCGTTCCCCCCGGACGATAGAGCGGCAGTAAACCGCAAGTCGCGGCATCGGTAAAGCCCCCGGCTCAGTCCTGCTGGCGCAGCGCCACGTCGTTCATGAAGCGGGCGTCATCGCCGCGCGCCAGCCACTCTGCTTCGGCGGCGATCGCGCCCAGCATGCCCGCCAGGTCGTCCATCTCGCTCCTGGCATAATTGCCCAGAACATGGCCGGTCACGCGGTCCTTGTGCCCGGGATGGCCGATGCCGATGCGCACGCGGCGGAATTCGGGACCGAGATGGCTGTCGATGCTGCGCAGCCCGTTGTGCCCCGCCAGCCCGCCGCCGACGCGGACCTTGACCTTCATCGCCGCCAGGTCGAGCTCGTCGTGGAAGACGGTCAGTGCCTCGATCCCCAGCTTGTAGAACCGCAGCGCCTCGGCCACCGAACGGCCGCTTTCGTTCATGAACGTCGCGGGCTTGAGCAGCAGCACCTTGGCGCCGCCGAGGCGCCCTTCCTGGACCCAGCCGGAAAACTTCTTCTGCGGCGGTCCGAAACCGTGCACTTCGGCCACCGTGTCGAGCGCCATGAAACCGACGTTGTGGCGATTGAGCGCGTATTGGGTGCCCGGATTGCCGAGGCCGGCCCAGATCTGCATCGACGTCTCCAGAACTTCACCGGTTCCTGACAGCAAAAGGCCGCCCCGGGCAATCCCCGGGGCGGCCTTCGCATTGGGTCGCGGGCCGCGCCTTATTCGGCGCTGCCACCCTCGGCATCGCCTTCGGCCGAAGCGGCTGCGTCGGTCTCGGTGTCGCCGGTCTCGCTCTTGAGCGCCGACGGGGCGACGATCGTGGCGATGGTGAAGTCGCGGTCGGTAATGCCGCTTTCGGCACCCTTGGGCAGCTTCACGTCGCTGATGTGGATCGAATCGCCAACATCCTTGCCGGTGACGTCGATCTCGATCTCGCTCGGGATCGAATCCGGCGCGCAGACGAGGTCAAGCTCGTGGCGCACGACGTTGAGCACGCCGCCGCGCTTCAGGCCCGGGCTGGCTTCTTCGTTGACGAAGACCACCGGCACGTTGACGTGGACCTGCGCGCCCTTGGCGATGCGCAGGAAGTCCACGTGCAGCGGGCGGCTGGTGACGGGGTGGAAGGCCACGTCCTTGGGCAGCGTCCGGTGAGTCTTGCCCCCGACGGTCACTTCCACGAGGCTGTTGAAGAAGTGTCCGGTGCCCAGCTGGCGGACCAGTTCCTTCTCCTCGACGTGGATTGCGAGGGGTTCTTCCTTGCCGCCGTAGACGACGGCGGGGACGCGGCCTTCGCGACGTAGCGTGCGGGAGGCTCCCTTGCCGGCCCGCTCGCGCGTCTCGGCCGGCAGTGTAAGCGAATCGCTCATGTTCGTGCCTTTCGAATTGCGTGAAAAGTTGTCGTACCTTCCGCGGCACGCCTCCAGGGATGACCACGCTCGCGGAAGCGCGCGCCCCTATAGGCCAAGGGCCGCGAAAGCAAGCGTTACTGCACCCGCCGCACCGTGAACCCGGCCGCCGCCAGCCGCGCCGGCAGCCCACCGGGCCCGGCCATGTGCGCGCCGCCCACGGCGACGAAGGGATGGCGCCCGGCGCGCATCAGCGCCGCGATCGCGCCGCTCCATGCCGCGTTGCGGCGCGTCAGCAGGGCATCGCGCAGCGCCGGGTTGGCCATCAGTCCGGTGGTCGTTTCGCGCGCGATCGCGTCCATGTCGCCGCGCGCCCACGCCTCGGCCAGGCGCGCATCGTCGTCGCCGCCCTCCAGCGTCGCGGCCAGCAGCGCGCGCTGCGCGTCCTCGGGCAGGCTGTCGAAAATCGCCAGTTGCCGTTCGGCGCCTTCCAGCTCGGTAACGGTCTTCGTTCCCGCCGCGGCCAGCACCGCGCGGTCGATCCCGGCGTCGACGGCATCGTTCGGCGTGGCCGCGCGGGCAAGCATCAGCGCGGCTCCCCAGGTCTCCACGCGCGAGAAATCAGTCCCGGTCGCGCCGGCACGGGTCAGCGTATCGGCCAGCGCCGGGCGCAGCGCAGGGGGCACACGCTGGTCGAGCGGTGGGTGGCCGGGGCTGGTCGCCAGCGCTGTGAACACCGGCGCGATCCGTTCGGGGTGAGCAACGTCGGCCACCTCGACCACGACCCGGTCCGAGGCCGCCAGCGCCGCGCCGAAGGCCGGGGTGCGCCACGCACGCGGCTTGTCGAGCGCGTGGATCGTGCCGAACAGCCAGCCTTTCTGCCCGTCCGGCCCGCTTACTTCCCACAGCGCCGGGCGTGCCGGTGCGGGCGGGGGCGACGCAGGCTTGCAGGCGGCCAGCGCCAGCAGCGCGGCCAGGGCGGCGGCAACGGCGAAACGGCGCGTCATTGCACGCGGGTGACGGCAATTCCGCGCCTGGGCAAGGCTTCGATCAGGCTGTCGGTCCCGGCCAGGTGCCCCGCGCCCACGGCCACGAAGACCTCGCCCGGCTTGTCCAGCCGCGCCGCCACCCAGTCTGCCCAGGCACGGTTGCGGTCCGCGACCAGCGCCTTGGCAAAGACGCCCTCCAGCTCGCTGTCCGCCAACGCCGCGGCCAGGGCGGGGACGTCGCCGCGGCCCCAGTCGTCGACCATCTCGCCCAGCGCCTTGACAGTGTCGCCGCCGTCCACGGCTTCGCGCAGCAGGTCCTTCTGCTTTGCCAGCGGCAGGCGGTCGAACATGTCGAGCTGCTGCGCCATCGTCTCCAGCCCGGCGCGCGGCTTGCCCTGCGCCTTGGCGCGCGCGGCCAGCGCGTCCTCGACGCCCTGCTGCCCGGTAATGCCGGATCGTGACAGCGGCACCGATCCCAGCACGATCGCCGCGTACCACGGCTTCAGCCGGTCGAGAGCGGCGGGCGGCAGCTTGAGCCGCGCCAGCGCCGCCTCGACCCTGGCGGCATCCGCCGGCCCGATCGCACCGCGCAGCGTCTGTCCCTGCGGCAGCGTGCCTTTTTCCAGCACCAGCGCCTGCACCGCGGCGGGATCGACGTCCGGCAGTTCGGTGACAAGCTCCGCGGAATGGTCGAACGCGGCCGCCACCGGGCCGTTCAGCCAGTCCAGCCCCTTGGGCAGCGCGTGAATGGTACCGAACAGCCAGATAGTGGTGTCGGCGTCCGACACCTTCCACAGCGCCGGGCGAAGGGTGCGCGCCTCGATACGCTCCAGCGGCACCGTGACGTTGGGCCGGGGCGTGGGAAAGGTCTGCTGGGCCTGCGCGGCAGGGGCCAGCGGGGCCAGCAGCAGCGCGAACGCGCGCAGGGCGCGGCGAAGGAGGGGGAATCGCATGGTATCTACATAGGATGCCTTGTGTGCGATTGCCTGAACGAAACGCGCCGACCGGACGTGTTGATTTGCACCGCGCCATCGGCCAAAGGCCCGGATGATGGCCGAAACCGCCCGCGCAACCTCTTTCCAGGACATGATCCTGACCCTGCACGCCTTCTGGGCGAAACAGGGCTGCGTCATCCTTCAACCCTACGACATGCGCATGGGCGCGGGCACGTTCCACACCGCCACCACGCTGCGCGCGCTGGGGCCGGAGCCGTGGAACGCCGCGTTCGTCCAGCCCTGCCGCCGCCCGACCGACGGGCGGTATGGCGAAAATCCGAACCGCCTGCAGCACTATTACCAGTACCAGGTGATCCTGAAGCCATCGCCGGCCAACCTGCAGGACCTCTACCTGCAATCGCTGGCACAGATCGGCGTCGATCCGCTCCTTCACGACATCCGCTTCGTCGAGGATGACTGGGAAAGCCCCACGCTGGGCGCCTGGGGGCTAGGCTGGGAAGTCTGGTGCGACGGGATGGAGGTGACCCAGTTCACCTATTTCCAGCAGATGGGCGGCTTTGACTGCAAGCCGGTCGCCGGCGAACTGACGTACGGGCTTGAGCGGCTGGCCATGTACATCCAGGGCGTCGACAGCGTCTACGACCTGAAATTCAACGATACTGGCGTTACTTACGGCGATATCTTCCTGGAAAATGAGAAGCAGATGTCGAAGTGGAACTTCGAGGTCGCCGATACCGACGGGCTGTTTGCCGGCTTCAAGGCCGCCGAGGCTGAATGCCGCAATGCGCTGGCCGCCGGCGTGCCCATCGCCGCTTATGAACAGGCGATCGAGGCCAGCCACTTGTTCAACCTGCTGCAGGCGCGCGGCGTGATCTCGGTGCAGGAGCGTGCCAGCTACATGGGCCGCGTGCGCGACCTCGCGCGGTCGAGTTGCGAAGCGCACATGGCCAAGGAGAGCGAGCGCTGGAGCCGCGATTTCCCGGGGTGGACGCCGTGACGGCCGATTTCCTTCTCGAACTGCGTTGCGAGGAGATCCCTGCGCGGATGCAGGCCGGCGCGCGAGCCGATCTCGAACGCCTGCTGCGCGACAACCTCAAGGCCGCGGGTGTCGGCCACGGCGCGGTGACCGTGTGGTCGACCCCGCGCCGCCTCGCCGCGATCGTGCACGGCCTCCCGCTGGCGACCGACGCCGTGCGCGAGGAATTGAAGGGCCCGCGCACCTCGGCACCGCCGCAGGCGCTCGAAGGCTTTCTGCGCAAGACCGGCTTGTGCCAGGACCAGCTCGAGGCACGCGGCGATACCTGGTTCGCGGTCATCGAGCGGCCGGGCCGCGCCACCCGCGACGTGCTGGCCTGGGCGGTCGCGGCGATCGTCCGCCAGTTTCCGTGGCCCAAGTCGATGCGCTGGGGCGCCGCCTCGATCGACACCGCCTCGCTGCGCTGGGTACGCCCGCTGTCGGGCATCGTCGCGCTGCTGGGCGATGACGTGGTCGAATTCGAGGTGGGCGGCGTGCAGTCGGGCGCGGTCACGCTGGGGCACCGGTTCCACCATCCCGGCATGATCACGATCGGCAGCGCCGCCGATTACCAGGACAAGCTGCGCGCCTGCCACGTCATCGTCGACCATGCCGAGCGCGAAGGCACCGTGCGCGAAATGGCCCGCGCCGCTGCACTGGCTGCGGGGCTGACCCTGGTGGAAGACGAAGGGCTGGTGGTGGAGAACGCCGGGCTGACCGAATGGCCGGTCCCGCATCTCGGCCGCTTCGACGCCGATTTCCTCAGCGTCCCGCCCGAGGTCATCCAGCTCACGGCGCGGGTAAACCAGAAGTATTTCGTCTGCCAGGATGGCGATGGAAAGCTCGCCCCAAAACTGGCCAACGCCTTCGTCTGCACCGCCAACATCGCCGCCAGCGACGGCGGCGCCGCGATCGTCGACGGCAACCGCAAGGTCCTCGCCGCGCGGCTTTCCGACGCGCGCTTCTTCTGGGACCAGGACCGCAAGACTCCGCTGGCCGAGCACGCGAAAAAGCTTGAACGGATCACCTTCCACGAAAAGCTCGGCACCGTCGCCGACAAGGTCGAGCGCGTCGCCAGACTGGCGCGCTGGCTGGTGGAAGAGGGGATCGTCAAGGGTGCCGATCCCGATCAGGCCGAACAAGCCGCCCGCCTCGCCAAGGCCGACCTCGTCACCGAAATGGTCGGCGAATTTCCCGAACTGCAAGGCCTGATGGGCGGCTATTACGCCCGCGCCGAGGGCCTGCCCGATGCCGTCGCCGACGCCATCCGCGATCACTACAAGCCGGTCGGGCAGGGCGATGACGTGCCGACGGCGCCGGTGACGGTGGCGGTGAGCCTGGCGGACAAGCTGGACAACTTGTTCAGCTTTTTCAGTGTCGATCTTTTGCCGACCGGATCGAAAGATCCATTTGCGCTCAGGCGTGCAGCTTTGGGTTACCTCCAACTTGCACAAGCCAACGCCGTGAAAGTCGAATTCTCAACGATGGCCGCCGCTTGGTCCGGTAAGCCCTTCGATGGCGGCCTAGGACTGAAGGTGGCGGACTTTCTTTTCGATCGCCTTGGAGTGCAGCTCAAGGACCAAGGCGTGAGGCACGATTATATCCAGGCCTCGCGCGCCTGGAGCCAAGGCAGTGATACGGACGGCCGCGTGGATCGCGTTGAGGCGAGAGCTCGCGCATTGGGCCAGTTCTTGAGCACCGAGGACGGCAAGAACCTGCTCGCCGGGTACAAGCGCGCCGCCAACATCCTCAAGAAGGAAGACTGGCAGGACGCAGCCCCGCACGACGGCGAGGAAGATCCTTTCGCGATGGTCGACGATCCCGACGTCGCGGCGGCCATGCGCGCGCGGATGGCGATCAAGAAAACGCTGTCCTACACACCCGAGCCTGCGGAAAAGGCGCTGATAGACGCGCTCGACGCAGCCGGGCCGAAGGCCCAGGCGGCGGTCGAGGCGGAGGATTTCGCCGGCGCAATGGCGGCGCTCGCGTCGTTGCGCGCGCCGATCGATGCCTTTTTTACCGAGGTGACCGTCAACGATGCCGACCCGGCAAAGCGCGAAGCCCGTCTCGCCCTGCTCGGGCGGTTCCGCAAGGCAGTCCACGCGGTGGCCGATTTCAGCAGGATCGAGGGCTAGCCGCTTACGCCCCAGGACGGTGTCAATTGTGTCAAGCAACTGTGACTTTCAACGAAAGCCGGCACCACGATGAGCAAGCAGGTCTACCATTTCGGCGGTTCGGCAACCTCTGACGAGCCCCGCGCGAAGGACAAGACCATCGTCGGCGGCAAGGGGGCCAACCTGGCCGAGATGGCCGGGATCGGCCTGCCGGTGCCGCCCGGCTTCACCATCACGACCGAGGAGTGCGTGCGCTACCTTGCCGAAGGCGGCGAATTCGCGGCCGAGCTTCAGGCCGACGTCGCGGCCGCGCTGGCGCACATCGAGCAGGCGGTGGGCAAGCGCTTCGGCGATGCCGCCGATCCGCTGCTGGTCTCGGTTCGCTCCGGCGCGCGCGTTTCCATGCCCGGAATGATGGACACCGTCCTCAACCTCGGCCTCAACGACGCGACCGTCGAAGGCCTGGCCAGCGTCAGCGGCGACGCGCGCTTTGCCTGGGATTCCTACCGGCGTTTCATCCAGATGTACGCCGACGTCGTCCTTGGCCTGGATCATCACAAGTTCGAGGACGCACTCGAAATCGTCAAGGAAGACAACGGCTTTTACGCCGATGTTGACCTTGATGCCGAGCATTGGCGCCAGCTGGTCGGCGAATACAAGACGATCGTTGCCGAGGAACTCGGCCGCCCGTTCCCACAGGATGTCCACGAGCAGCTGTGGGGCGCGATCCGGGCCGTCTTCGACAGCTGGGATTCCGACCGCGCCAAGGTCTATCGCCGGCTCAACGACATTCCGGGCGACTGGGGCACCGCGGTCAACGTCCAGGCGATGGTGTTCGGCAACATGGGCGATACCAGTGCCACCGGCGTTGCCTTCACCCGCGATCCCGCCACCGGTGAGCGCGCCTATTACGGCGAATGGCTGGTCAATGCCCAGGGCGAGGACGTGGTCGCCGGCATCCGCACGCCGCAGTACCTGACGAGGACCGCGCGCGAGGCGGCCGGGGCAAAGCCGCTCAGCATGGAAGAGGCGATGCCCGAGGCTTACGCCGAGCTGGCGCGCGTCTTCGACCTTCTTGAGCGGCATTACCGCGACATGCAGGACATCGAGTTCACCGTGGAACGCGGCAAGCTGTGGATGCTTCAGACCCGCAGCGGCAAGCGCACCGCCAGGGCGGCGCTGCGCATGGCCGTCGAGATGGTCGAGGAAGGCCTGATCGACCGCAAGGCTGCCATTCTGCGCGTCGATCCAATGGCGCTCGACCAGTTGCTGCACCCCACGCTCGATCCGGAGGCGCCGCGCGAGGTGCTGGGCAGCGGCTTGCCGGCGAGTCCCGGGGCGGCTTCGGGCGCGATCGTGCTCGACGCCGATACTGCCGAGCGCCGCGCCGCCCTGGGTGAGGCGGTCGTCCTTGTCCGCGTCGAGACCAGCCCGGAGGACATTCACGGCATGCACGCCGCGCGCGGCATCCTTACCGCGCGAGGAGGCATGACCAGCCACGCCGCGGTGGTTGCGCGCGGCATGGGGCGGCCCTGCGTGTCCGGCGCCAGCAGTATCTCGATCGACATGCAGGCGCGCACCCTGCGCATCGGCGCGCGCCAGCTGGCCGAGGGCGACGTGATCACTCTCGATGGCGCGACCGGCCAGATCATGGCCGGCGAAGTGCCGACTATCGAGCCCGAGCTGGTCGGTGATTTCGGCACGCTGATCGCATGGGCCGATGCCGAACGCCGCATGAAGGTGCGTGCCAACGCCGAGACGCCCGCCGATTGCCACACCGCGCGCCAGTTCGGCGCCGAAGGGGTCGGGCTTTGCCGCACCGAACACATGTTTTTCGACGCGGGCCGCATTTCCGCGGTGCGCCAGATGATCCTGGCGGAGGACATCGCCGGCCGGGCCAAGGCCCTGGCCAAGCTGCTGCCCGAGCAGCGCGCCGATTTCCGCGCCATCTTCGAAGTGATGTCCGGCCTGCCGGTGACGATCCGCCTGCTCGACCCGCCCCTCCACGAGTTTCTGCCGCACGGCGATGCAGAGTTTGCCGAACTGTCCGAGACGATCGGCATCGGCGCCGAAACATTGAAGCGACGCGCCGACGAACTGCACGAATTCAACCCGATGTTGGGGCATCGCGGCTGCCGCCTCGGCATCACCTTCCCCGAAATCTACGCGATGCAGGCGCGCGCGATTTTCGAGGCGGCATGCGACGTGGCCGAATCGTCCGGCGCGGCCCCGGTGCCCGAGGTGATGATCCCGCTGGTCGCCACCCGAAAGGAGCTGTCGATCCTCAAGGCGCTGATCGACAAGACCGCGGCAGAGGTGTTCGCGGACAAGGGCCGCACGCTTGAATACCTGGTCGGAACGATGATCGAACTGCCGCGCGCTGCGCTGATGGCCGGCGAGATAGCCGAGGACGCAGCGTTCTTTTCGTTTGGAACCAACGATTTGACGCAAACAACTCTCGGCGTGTCGAGGGATGATGCGGCCCGCTTCCTCGGCCCGTATGTCGAGCAGGGGATCTATCCGCGTGACCCGTTCGTCAGCCTCGACATCGAGGGCGTCGGGCAGCTCGTCCAAATGGGCGCGGACCGGGGGCGGGCCACACGTGCCGCGATCAAGCTCGGTATTTGCGGCGAGCACGGCGGCGATCCGGCGAGCATCGCGTTCTGCGAGAAAGTCGGGCTCGACTACGTCAGCGCCAGTCCGTTCCGGGTACCGATCGCCCGCCTGGCGGCGGCGCAGGCCGCGCTCAGCGCTTCCAGCCGCTGAGCGTCAGGATCTCGAAAGTCTCGGTGACGCGGCCATCGTCGTCGGCGAGGTCGCGGAAGGCTGCACGCGCACGTTCCCATCCGGCCTTGCCGATCGGCGGGGCCGGGCTGGCCAGTCGGCTCGTCAGGCCCTGGTCGCGCAGATCGGCGATCAGGCGTTCGGGGCTCGCGTAGCTGACCGACAGGGTCCGGGTGTCGATCACCGGGTCGGTCCAGCCGGCGCGCTGCAGCAACGGCCCACCGCCGCGCACGTCGACGAGTGGATGCATCCGCGCCGCCGGACGATCGGCATCGGCCGCCAGCATCATCGCTCGCAGTACCGGCAGGCTGCCGGCGCCGACCAGCGCGGCGATCGCCAAGCCGCCGGGCGCCAGTGCGCTGTGCAGGTGGATCAGTGCGCCGGGCAAGTCGTTGGCGGAATCGAGGCGGAACAAGCTGACGGCAAGGTCGAACCCGGCCTCGGGATAGGGCGATTCGTCGTCCCACTCGCTCCCGTCGGTCAGGGCAATGCCGGGCAAGGCACGGGCGACCGCGCCGGTGTGGTCGCCGCTGACCAGCGCGTGCCGCGGCTGATGGCGCAGGAAGGCAACGCGTTCGGCGACATCTTCGGCAACGTCCTCGGCCAGGAACCCGGCCGCATCGCGGCCGCGCCGCGCTGCGCGGGTGCGCAGGCGTTCGCGGCGCGACGGCGAGAAGATTTCGGGGACGCGGGCAACCATCGGACGCCCCCTGCCGCCTGGGGTGCCGCCAGGCAAGCTTGCTGGCACCGCCGTGGCGGTTAGAAAGGCGGGATGGGTCTTCCCGCCGGCCTCGCGCCGCTGATCGATTTCGTGTTTCCGCCACGCTGCCCGTTATGCGGCGCGGACCTGGCGGAGCACGGCAGCTTGTGCGCCGCTTGCTGGGCGACGCTGGCGATTCCCGGCACGCCTTGCTGCAAGACCTGCCAGCGCCCGTTCCCCGATTCGCAGGAAGAAGGCCTGATCTGCGCGCCCTGTCTTGCCGATCCCCCGCGTCACGCCGGAATTGCCGCCGGCACGCTTTACAATGCGCCTTCGAGACAGCTGGTGCTGTCCTTCAAGCACGGGCGCAAGCTGGCTTTAGCGGCGCTGATGGCGCGACTGATCGCCGCGCGGATCCCGTCGACCGGGGCGGAGCCAGGTCCGGACTGGACGCTCGTGCCGGTACCGCTGCACCGCTGGCGACTGTGGAAGCGGGGTTATAACCAGGCGGCGCTGCTGGCGCAGGAACTGGCGCGAACGACAGGGGCCGCGCTGGTGGTAGATGGGCTCAAACGCACAAGGCCGACGCCGAGCCTTGGCGGGCTGGGCAAGACGGCCCGATCGCGCGCCTTGCGCGGGGCGATCGCGCTCGATCCGCGGCGCCGCGATCGCATCGCCGGGCGGCGTGTGCTGCTGGTCGACGACGTGCTGACGAGCGGCGCGACCAGCGATGCTTGCGTCGCGGCCCTGTTGCGTGGCGGCGCGTCGGCCGTCACGGTCGCATGCTTCGCCCGGGTCCTCGACGAGGCGTTATAACGGAAACGCCCGGAACCGAAGTTCCGGGCGTTCGCGTGACGAAACTCAAAAGGTGCTGCCGGAGCAGTTAGACGGTCCCCCTTTGACCGCCTCACCCGATCCCTCATGCGGGGCGCCGGTTAGGCGCAGCCCGGTCCCTGAACCGTGGCTAGCTTGCGGCGGGTCTTTCGCCTGCCGCATCCGCGCTGCCGATATCCGCAATTCGGGACGGCGAGGGAAGCGGCATCCCCCTAGCGCGCAGTTTTTGGTCGACATATGTGGTTATCGTGCAACAAAGGTTGGCCATGAGCGACAATTCGGACACGGACGGCACGGGCGCATTTGCCCCGCGCTACGACCAGGCGGGGCTCATGACGGCGGTCGTCATCGACGCCGGCACGCGCGACGTGCTGATGGTGGCGTTCATGGACCAGGAGGCGCTCGAGGCGACCCGCCGGACCGGGCTGGCCCACTTCCATTCGCGGTCCCGTGGACGTCTATGGCAAAAGGGAGAAACCTCCGGCAACATCCTGCGCGTCAAGGAAATCCGTGTCGATTGCGACCAGGATGCGCTGGTTCTGGTTTGCCAAGCGGCGGGCCCGGCGTGCCACACCGGCGCACGAAGCTGCTTTTTTCGCAGCCTCGACGGCGACGAGCTGATACCCATCGCCGATTGACGTTTACGTAAAGGGAAGTTACAAGCTGCGGCCATGACGACCGCGCCTGTCATCGCCCATTCCGGTGCCCACATCGATCGGCCAGACGCGCTCGAGCGCGAAAGCTTCACGATTTCCGATCTGACCGCCGAATTCGACGTGACCGCGCGCGCGCTGCGCTTTTACGAGGATGAAGGCCTGATATCGCCGGCTCGCCAGGGTTTGATGCGGATATATTCAAAGCGCGATCGCGCGCGCCTGGCCTGGATCATGCGTGCCAAAAGCTCGGGCTTCAGCTTGGCCGAGATCAAGGAGATGATCGATCTCTACGACCTTGGTGACGGCCGTGCCGAGCAGCGCCGGGTCACGATCGCGCGGTGCCGCGAACAGGTTGCGCGGCTGGAACGCCAGCGCGCCGACATTGACGCCGCCCTGACCGAACTCACCGCCTTCATTGCCCACGTCGAAGCCGTCGACCGGGCCGCAAAACAGAACTGAGGACGATATCATGCCCAGCTACGTGGCCCCGACGCGCGATGCGCGTTTCATCGTCAATGAACTGCTCAAGCTCGACGGTTACGGGAATCTGCCCGGCTTTGCCGACGTCAGTCCCGATTTCGTCACGACGGTGATCGATGAGGCCGGCAAGTTCAGCGCCCAGGTGCTGGCCCCGATCAACCAGGTCGGCGACAGCGAGGGATGCACCCGCAATGCCGATGCCTCGGTCACGACGCCGAAAGGCTTCAAGGCCGCCTTCGACGCGCTGCGCGAGGCCGGCTGGTCGTCGCTTTCGCACCCCGCGGAATTCGGCGGGCAGGGCCTGCCGCACGTCCTGGCTTTCGTGGTCGAGGAGTTCATGTCGACCGCCAACCACGCCTTTGCGATGTATGCCGGCCTTACCAACGGCGCGATCAGCGCGCTTATCGCCAAGGGTTCGCCCGAGCAGCAGGCCAAGTACCTGCCCAAGATGATCTCGCTCGAGTGGACGGGAACGATGAACCTGACCGAGCCGCAGTGCGGCACCGACTTGGGACTGATCCGCACGCGCGCCGAACCCCAGGCCGACGGGTCCTATGCCATCAGCGGAACAAAGATCTTCATTTCGGCGGGCGAGCACGACCTGGCCGACAACATCATCCACCTTGTTCTCGCCAAGTTGCCGGGCGCGCCCGAAAGCAGCAAGGGCATCTCGCTATTCGTGGTGCCCAAGTTCCTTGTGAACGAAGACGGTTCGCTGGGGGAGCGCAACGCGGTCTCGTGCGGGTCGATCGAGCACAAGATGGGCATTCACGGCAACGCCACCTGCCTACTCAATTACGACGGCGCCAAGGGCTGGCTCGTCGGCGAGGAAAACAGGGGCCTGGCTGCCATGTTCATCATGATGAACGCGGCGCGACTCGGCGTCGGCATGCAGGGCCTCGCCCAGGCCGAGGTGTCGTACCAGAACGCGGTGATTTACGCGCAGGACCGCCGCCAGGGCCGCGCCCTGACCGGCCCCGCCGAGCCGCAGGAAAAGGCCGACACGCTGTTCGTCCACCCGGACGTGCGGCGCATGTTGATGGATGCCAAGGCCTTCACCGAGGCGATGCGGGCGCTGTGCCTGTGGGGAGCGCTGCAAGTCGATCTCAGCCACAAGGCGGCCAGGGAAGAGGAACGCGCCGCCGCCGACGAGATGATCGGCCTGCTGACCCCGGTCATCAAGGGCTACGGCACCGACAAGGGCTTCGATATCGCGGTGAACATGCAGCAGGTCTTCGGCGGCCACGGCTATATCGAGGAATGGGGCATGAGCCAGTTCGTGCGCGACGCCCGCATTGCCCAGATCTACGAAGGCACCAACGGCATCCAGGCGATGGACCTGGTCGGCCGCAAGCTGGCGCTGAACGGTGGCAAGGCGATCCAGCGCTTTTTCGCCATGGTCGACGAGGAATGCGCCGCCGCCAAGGGTGACGAGCGCCTGGCCGGCGTGGCCGAGAAGGTCGAAAAGGCCAACGGCGAACTGAAGGCCGCGACGATGTGGTTGATGCAGAACGCCATGAAGGACCCGAACAACGCTGCCGCCGGCGCGCACCATTACATGCACATCATGGGGATCGTTGCGCTGGGGCTGATGTGGGTGCGCATGGGGACTGCCGCCGCGGCCGCGCTCAACGCCGGCAGCGACGACACGGCGTTCTACGAGGCCAAGCTGGTGACCGCACGCTATTATGCCGAGCGTTATGCCCCCGATGCAGGTGCGCTGCGCCGCAAGATCGAGGGCGGCGCCGCCGCCATGATGGAGCTGCCGGTCGAGGCGTTCGCCACTGCGGCCTAGGACAGCGCGCGCGCGATCGAGACGAACTCGTCCACGCTCAGCGTCTCGGCGCGGCGCTGCGCGTCGATGCCGAGCGTTTCGAGCGCGGCCAGCGCGCCCGGTAATCCCTTGAGTGATTGGCGCAGCATCTTGCGGCGCTGACCGAAAGCGGCCTCGGTCACGCGTTCGAGCATGCGCGCGCCGACGCCGTCCGGCATCGCTTGGGCGACGATGTGGACCACGGCGCTCATGACCTTGGGCGGAGGCGTGAAGGCGCTGCGGTGCACTTTCATCGCCAGCTTCGCGTGCGCGCGCCATTGCGCCAGCACGGCAAGCCGACCGTAAGCGTCGCTGCCGGCCTCGGCGACGATGCGCTGGGCAACTTCCTGCTGGAACATCAGCGTCAGCGAACGCCACTGCGGTGGCCAGTGTTGCCCGCCCAGCCAGCGCACCAGCAGCGCGGTGCCGACGTTGTAAGGCAGGTTGGCCACCACGTGATACGGGCCGTCGATCCCCGGATCGATCTTGGTCGCATCACCTTCGAGCACGCGCAATTGCCCCGGAAAGGCGTCCTCGAGTTCGGCCAGCGCCGGCAGGCAGCGCCGGTCCATCTCGATCGCAGTCACTCGCGCCCCCGCGCGCAGGAGCGCCCGGGTCAGCCCGCCGGGGCCGGGACCGACCTCGAGCACCCGGGCTCCTTCCAGCGAGCCGGGGATCGCGGCGATGCGATCGAGAAGTTGCTCGTCGAACAGGAAATTCTGTCCCAGCGCCTTGGTCGCCATCAGGCCGTGGCGCGCGATCACCTCGCGCAGGGGCGGCAGCGTCATGACGCGCGCCGCGCCGCGATGGCCGCGGCCATGTGGATCGCCGCAATCGTCGCGCCGGGCTCGGCCAGCCCCTTGCCGGCGATATCGAAGGCGGTGCCGTGATCAGGCGAGGTGCGCACGATGGACAGGCCGAGCGTGCAGTTGACGCCCTGGTCGAAATCCAGCGCCTTGAGCGGGATCAGCGCCTGGTCGTGATACATGCACAGCGCCGCGTCATAGCCTTCGCGGGCGCGCGGCGTGAACAGCGCGTCGGGCGGCACCGGGCCGGTCGCGGCGATGCCGCCGGCCTGAAGCGCGGCAATCGCAGGCGCGATCACCGCGTGCTCCTCGCCGCCCATGCGGCCGCGCTCACCAGCGTGCGGGTTGAGACCGGCCACCGCGATGCGCGGGTTGGCGATACCGAAGTCGCGCCTGAGCGCCGCCTCCAGGATGCGCCCTTTGCGGATGATGGCGTCGGTCGTCAGGCGGCGCGGGACCTCTGCCAGCGCGATATGCACGGTGACCGGCACGACCTTGAGGCGCGGCCCGGCGAGCAGCATGACCGCGTCTTGGCTCGCGGTGCCGCATGCGGCCGCCACGAACTCCGTCTGACCAGGGTGCGTGAACCCGACCTCTGCAAGCAGTGCCTTCGATACCGGTGCGGTGATGAGACCGGCGGCTTCTTGCCGAACGGCCAGCCCGGTCGCCAGCGTCAGCCCGGCCAGCGCGAAGGCCGCACCGTCGCGCTCGGGCATCCCCGGGCGGTAGTCGCACTCCAGCCCGCGCAGCACCGGCAGGGCCTGCGCGAACACGGCGATCGCCTCGGTCAGGTCATCGATCTCGGCGACCGGGCAGTCGATACCGCGCTGCGCCGCTGCCGCCGCGATCAACCGTGCGCCACCCGCCACCGCGAACGGGGGCAGGGTGCGCGCGGCCCAGGCTGCGGCGATCAGTTCGGGGCCGACACCGGCGGGATCGCCCGGGGCGACGACCAGCGGCAGCATCATCGCCGGACTAGGTGCTGTAATCGATCACCGCGTCGCGGCGAAGGTCGCGCAGGTACATCTGGGCGCGCTTGTTGACGCGTTCTTGCTCGATCTGGTTCTGCAGCTCGTCGAAGTTGGGCCCGGCGCTGATCTGCGCGTCGTCGCGGCCGCACAGCATCAGGATGCGGATACCATCCTTGAGCGTGCCGAACGGCGGAGTCGCTTCGCCCGGGGACAGCTTGAGCAGCAGGTTCTGCAGCTGGTCGGGCAGGTCGCGCGCCTTCATCTGGTCATTCGCGACCACTTCGGCGCCAAGCGGCTTGACGATCCCGTCGATGGTCGAGCACCCGCGCGAAGTCTTGACTGCGGTGGCCAACGCCTGGGCGCGCCGCGCGGCATCGGCGTCGCTGGTGCCGGGCGGGAAGGCGATTGATATCTGCTTGAGGCTAAGGATCGCGTCGCGCGGATCGGCGGTCAGCACCTTGCGCCGATCGATGAGGGCCACGATCGAGAATCCGCCCTGGGTCTCGATGGGGCCGACGAGCTGGCCGGGCGCCATCTGCGTGATCGGCGTATTGAGCTCATCCGGCAGCTGCCCGGCGCGAATCCAGCCAAGGTCGCCGCCGACGGCCGCGGTCGAGGCCTGTGAGTACTGGCGCGCATAACCGACGAAGCTGCCACCCTTCTTGAGCTCGTCGACGATCGACTTGGCACGCGCGAACACCGCGGGCTTGTTCTCGGGATTGGCGGCAAGGAAAATCTCGCCGACGCGGTATTCCTCGGTGCCCTTGGCGGCCTGGAGCCGGTCGAGCACTTCCTTCACTTCCTCGTTCGAGACGTTCACGAACGGCTCGACGTTTCGGCCCAGCAGCCGCTGCCACGACAGCTCGCCGCGGATCTGGCGCTTGAGCGAGGCGGGCGAAGACCCGATCTTGACCAGATAGGCGTCCATCGCCTTGGTGTTCTGGCCGAAGTTCTGCTGTGCGACGCGGGCGTACGTGCTCTCGACCTCGGAATTCTCGACCTCGATCTTCTGGGCCTTGGCTTCCTGGATCTGGAGGGTCTCGTCCATCAGGTTGCGCAGCACCTGCAGGCGCAGGCGCTCGAGTTCTTCGGCGCCGATCTGGCCCTGGCTGGCCGCGACGATCAGCGCGACGCGCTGGTCGACATCGGTGCCGGTGATGACTTCGCCGTTGATGATAACCGTCGCCTTGCGCAGGTTAGGGTCCATCTTGCCGTACAGCGTCGCATTCTCGGGCATCGTGATGGCGCCTGGCGCGGCGGCGGCCGGTGCAGGCGCGGGTTGCACACCGGCGCGCGCCTGCGGCGCTGCGGGCGAGGTGGGGGCGGTCTGCGCCAGCACCGGGGCGGCGACCATGGCGGCGCAGGCCGTGCCAAGCGCCAGGCGAGCAAAGCGGCGGAAGGGGGTGGAACCGTAAGAGGCGGTCTGGTTCACGTGTCTCAAAACCTTCGTCTTTTCGGCCGCCGGCGGCGGCACTCGTCTATCCGGCGCGGTGGTCCCGGACGGCTTAACCCAAGCTGAGCACGACCGACCGGCTGGCCGGCAGCACCCTTTTGCTCCTCCGCGCCCCTAGCCCTTTCGCGAAGCGTGGGGAAGCGGCTAAAGGCGCTGCGACCATGCGCCCCGAACGCCTCAATCCCCTGTTCGCCGCCGCCGCCACGCTGAAAGGCGTGGGACCGGGGCTGGCCCGCCCGCTCGAGCGCCTGGGACTGACGCGCGTGCGCGACTTTGCCTATCACCTGCCGGACAGGTTCGTGACCCGGCGGGTGATCGAGACGCTGGACGACGCGAACGTCGGCGAGAACATCGTGGTGGCGCTGACGCCGCGCGAATATCGCGCCAGCGCCGGGCGTGGACCCTTTCGCGTGCTGGCGGCCGACGCTGCCGGCAACATATGCGCGATCAGCTTTTTTGGCGGCGGGGGCGGCTGGGCGAAGAAGCAATTGCCGCTCGGCACGCGCAAGTGGATCGCCGGCCGGCTCGACCAGTTCGGCCAGATGCTGCAGATCGTGCATCCCGACCACGTCGCCGACGAGGGCGAGGCAAGCCTGGGGACCCTTTGCGAACCGGTTTACGGCTTGTCCGAAGGGGTTACCCAAGGCCGCTTGGCCGCGCTGGTCGAACAGGCGCTCGAACACGCGGAAGACCTGCCCGAATGGATCGAGCCCGAATTGCTGATGAAGATGCACTGGCCGTCCTGGCGCGATTCGCTCGTCCTGGCGCACCGCGGCGAACACGGCGCCGCGCGCGACCGTCTCGCCTACGATGAATTGCTCGCCAACAGCCTGGCCCTGCTGCTGGTACGCGATGCCAACCGGGCGCGGCGCGGCCAATCGCTGCAGGGTGACGGGCGGCTGCGCGGCAAGCTGGCGTTGCCGTTCCCGCTCACCGGAGCGCAGCGACGCTCGATCGCCGAGATCGAGGGCGATCTGGCGCAAGCCGCGCCGATGTTGCGGCTGCTGCAGGGCGACGTCGGTTCGGGCAAGACGGTCGTGGCGCTGGAATCCATGCTGATCGCGGTCGAGGCGGGTGCGCAGGCGGCGCTGCTGGCGCCAACCGAAATCCTCGCCCGCCAGCATTTCGAAACCTTGCGCGCGATGCTGGCGCCCACCGGGGCGAGCATCGCGATCCTGACCGGTCGCGACAAGGGAAGAGCGCGCGAATCGATCCTGATGGGGCTGCTCGACGGCAGTATCGACATCGTCGTCGGCACGCATGCGCTGTTCCAGGACGCCGTGGCCTATCGCAACCTGGGGCTGGTGGTGATCGACGAGCAGCACCGCTTCGGCGTCGGACAGCGCCTCTTGCTGAGCCAGAAGGGAAGGCAAACCCCGCACTGCCTGGCGATGACCGCCACTCCCATCCCCCGGACGCTGACCCTGGCGCAATATGGCGAGATGGACGTGAGCCGGCTCGACGAAATGCCACCAGGACGTCAGGCGATCGACACCCGGGTCGTCGCCGCCGAACGGCTGCCCGACGTGGTCGAGGCGCTGGCGCGCCACCTGGCGGCAGGCCGCCAGGCCTACTGGGTCTGCCCGATGGTGCGCGAGAACGAGAACGAGGATCTCGCCGCCGCCGAGGCGCGCCATGCCGCGCTCCATGCGCGCTTTGGCGACACGGCGGTCCTCGTTCATGGGCAAATGCGGCCCGAGGCCAAGGACGCTGCGATGGACCGGTTCGCCCGCGGAGACGCGCAGTTGCTGGTTGCAACAACGGTGATTGAAGTCGGCGTCGACGTGCCGGCGGCGACGCTGATGGTGATCGAGCAGGCCGAACGGTTCGGCCTGGCGCAGTTGCACCAGTTGCGCGGCCGGGTGGGGCGCGGAAGCCAGGCCAGCAGCTGCCTGCTTCTGCGCGGCGACACGTTGAGCGACACGGGCCGCGCCCGCCTGGCCCTCATGCGTGAGACGCAGGACGGCTTTCGCCTGGCCGAGGAGGATCTGAACCTGCGCGGGGGCGGCGAACTGCTAGGCACGCGACAGTCGGGCGATACGCCGTTCCGCGTCGCCGAACTGGAGCAGACCCAGCGCCTGCTGCCGATCGCGCACGATGATGCGCGGCTCCTGCTGGAGCGTGATGGCGGGCTGTCAGGGCCGCGCGGCGAGGCCGCGCGGCTGCTGCTGTATCTGTTCGAACGCGACTGGGGCGTTCAGCTGCTGCGCGGCGGCTAGCTGGTCTTGCCGGCGTCGACGTAAAGCAGCTCGGCGTCGGGCAAATCGCCGGCCTTGAGCTCGGCCTTAAGTTCGGCTTCGCGTGCCAGCATCTGGTCAAGCATCGCGACCAGGTCGAGGCCGGCCTCGCGCGCTTGCCAGAAGACGCCCTTGCCGGGCTCTTCCTCTTCCTTGTGATGATGCTCCATCTGTTCGCCAAGGACCTGGAGCTTTGGCCCGAACGTATCGTCGTCGTTGTCGCCCGAAAGCAGGTCGTTGATCAGGACCTTGCCCGAATCGTGTTCGACCAGGCCCTCGGTCAGCTTGTCGTCGTCCGCTTCGGCCTTGCCGCGCAGCGCCGGATAGAAATACTCTTCTTCCAGCGTCATGTGAATTTTGACGAGGTTGCATACCTGCACGCCGATCTTGCGCACGTCCTGGGGCGAAGCGTCTTCCGCCTTGGCGAACAACGCTTCGGTCTTGTCGTGATCGGCTTTCAGCTTGGCGATCGCGTCGGTGTAGGAATCGGCCACGTCAATTGCTCCTGGATGATATGTCACCCGGGACAATGGCCCGCCGGCGCGCCTGTTCCCCCGAAGGGGAGGATATCGCGATATAAGGAAAATGGTCGGGGAAAGAGGATTCGAACCTCCGGCCCCTGCCTCCCGAAGACAGTGCTCTACCAGGCTGAGCTATTCCCCGACCGATGCCGAGCCCGTTGCCGGGCCCGAGGCAGGAGCGCGCCTATAAGCAGCGTTATCTCGGGTGGCAAGCCGCGATTGGTGCCGCTAGCGTCGATTGATGCCAAGCCCCAGCCCAGTCCCCGATTCTCCCCCCCGGCAGCACTGGGAATGGCAGTATCTCGACCTGATGCGGCGCATCTGGGATGATGGTGAGGAGCGCATCGATCGAACCGGCGTGGGCACCCGGTCGCTGTTCGGGGTGCAGTTGCGCTTCGACTTGTCGGAGGGGCGGATTCCGCTGCTGACCACCAAGCGGGTCTACTGGAAAGCCGCCACGCGCGAGATGCTGTGGTTCCTGACCGGCAGCACCTCGATCCGCCCGCTGCTGGAGCAGGGGGTAACGATCTGGAGCGACTGGCCGCTGGCCAAATACCGCCGTGACACTGGCGATGACATCACGCAGGAGGCTTTCGAGGCGCGCATCGTGGCCGACGATGCCTTCGCTGCGCGCTGGGGCGACCTGGGTCCGGTCTACGGCAAGCAATGGGTCGATTGGCCGACCTACGAACCCGCCGGAGACGGCCTGTTCCGCCGCGGACCGGGGATAGATCAGGTCAGCCAGGTGGTCGCGTCGCTGCGAACGAACCCGGCCAGCCGGCGCCACATCGTCGAGGGCTGGAACGTTGCCGAGCTCGACCGGATGGCGTTGCCGCCCTGTCACAAGACCTACCAGTTCCACGTCAGCGGCGGGCGCTTGTCGTGCCTGCTGACGCAGCGGTCCTGCGACGTCGCGCTGGGGCTGCCGTTCAACCTTGTCGGCGCAACGGTGCTGACGCGGATGCTGGCGCAGCAGACCGGCCTGGAGCCGGGCGAACTGGTGTGGTCGGGCGGCGATACGCACCTGTACCTCAACCACGCGCACCTTGTCGAAACGCAGCTGGCGCGGGTCCCGTCAGGCGATCCCCGGCTCGATCTGGCGGCGCGGGCGGAAACGATCTTCGCTTACGCGATCGACGATTTCACCGTGCGCGATTACGCCCCCCAGCCGCCGATCGCCGCGCCCGTCGCGGTGTGACGGAACCTTGACCCCGGTCGCGCGCTCCCTCCTTGACGCCTGTGCGGCGACGAAATATTATGTCGCCTGAATAAAACATCATTCCGGCCATTGCGCGACTTGTGCGCAGCGGACCGGTTCAGTTCGGGAGTGCAAGCGGATGGCCGACAGGGCCGACAGTCCTCATGCCGGGCGCGGCAATCTCTCGCCGCTAAGCCTGCACGTTCCCGAGCCGCACTTTCGCCCCGGTGACCCGGTCGACTACTCGTTCCTCGACATCCCGCCGGTCGGCCAGGCACCGCGTCCGGACGAGGCTTGCGAGGCGAAGGAAACCCACCCGCTCTGCCTCGACATGGTGCGCGTGCTTGGCGAGGACAATCGCGCCCATGGCGCCTGGGATCCGAAGCTCGATCCAGACACGCTGCGCAAGATCCTCAGCACGATGGCGCTGGTGCGCGCGTTCGATGACCGGATGTATCGCGGCCAGCGCCAGGGCAAGACCAGCTTCTACATGAAGTGCACCGGGGAGGAGGCGACCAGCGTCGCCGCCGCTTATGCGCTGGCCAGCGACGACATGGTGTTCCCCAGCTATCGCCAGCAGGGGATACTGCTCGCCCGCGGCTACCCGATGGTCGAGATGATCAACCAGATCTACTCGAACCGCGGCGACAAGCTGAAAGGCCGTCAGCTGCCGATCATGTATTCGAGTCGGGCGCACAATTTCTTCACCATCAGCGGCAACCTTGCAACGCAGCTGCCGCAGGCGGCCGGCTGGGCGATGGCAAGCGCGATCAAGGGCGATACCCGCCTTGCCGCCGCGTGGGTGGGTGAGGGCAGTACGGCCGAGGGCGACTATCACGCCGCCCTGACGTTCGCCGCGGTCTACAACGCGCCGGTAATCTTCAACGTGGTCAACAACCAGTGGGCCATTTCCAGCTTCTCGGGCTTCGCCGGGGCTGAGCGCACGACGTTCGCCGCGCGCGCGATCGGGTACGGCATCGCCGGCCTGAGGGTCGATGGCAACGACCCGCTGGCGGTCTATGCGGCCGAGCGGTGGGCTGCCAACCGCGCCCGCGCCAACAAGGGCCCGACGCTGATCGAGCACTTCAGCTACCGCGCCGAAGGCCACTCCACCTCCGACGACCCCAGCGCCTATCGCAGCGCTCAGGAGCGCGAGGAGTGGCCGCTGGGCGATCCGATCATGCGCCTGAAGAATCACCTGATCGAACTGGGTGAGTGGAGCGACGAGCAGCACGAGGCGATGGATCGCGAGCACGTAGAGGCGGTCAAGGCGGCTACCAAGGAGGCGGAAAAGAACGGCATCCTGGGTCATGGCCTGCACCATCCCTTCCACACGATGTTCGAGGACGTTTACGAGGAATTGCCCTGGCACCTCGAGGAGCAGGCCGCGCAGGCCATTCGTGAGCGCCAGGTCAAGTGGCCGGGTTCGCTTGACGGCGATGGCGCCGGACGGGAGGCAGGCCGATGATCGAGGACGCCACGGTGAGCTTGACCGCGCAGGAGCCAAATGGCGCGCCGACCCGCCGCCTCAACATGATCGAGGCGATCAACGACGCGCTTGGCGTGATGATGGCGCACGATCCCGCCGTGGTCATATTCGGTGAAGATGCCGGCTATTTCGGCGGCGTCTTTCGCGCCACTGCCGGCCTGCAGGAAAAGTTCGGCAAGAGCCGCGTCTTCGACACGCCGATCAACGAGTGCGGCATCATCGGGGCGGCGGTTGGCATGGCGGCCTATGGCCTGCGCCCGGTGCCCGAGATCCAGTTTGCCGATTACATTTACCCGGGCCTCGACCAGTTGATCTCCGAGGCCGCGCGCCTGCGCTATCGCTCGGCCGGCGAGTTCACCGCCCAGATCACCGTGCGCAGCCCTTTCGGCGGTGGCATCTTCGGCGGCCAGACCCACAGCCAGAGCCCTGAGGCGATCTTCACCCACGTCGCCGGCTTGAAGACAGTGATCCCCAGCACGCCGCACGATGCCAAAGGCCTGCTCATCGCCGCGATCGAGGACGACGATCCGGTCATCTTCTTCGAGCCGAAGCGCATCTACAACGGGCCGTTCTCGGGCTATTACGACAAGCCGGTCGAACCGTGGAAAGCGCATCCCGACAGCGCGGTACCCGAAGGCCATTACAGGATTCCCCTCGGCAAGGCGCGCACCGTGCGCGCCGGCGAGGCGATGACCGTGCTGGCCTACGGCACGATGGTGCACGTTGCCGCCGCGGTGATCGCCGAAAAAGGCATCGATGCCGAAATCATCGATCTGCGCACGCTGGTCCCCCTCGACATCGAGGCGATCGAAACTTCGGTGAAGAAAACCGGCAAATGCATGATCGTTCACGAAGCGACACGCACCGGCGGCTTCGGCGCCGAGCTGTCCGCGCTGGTGCAGGAACGCTGTTTCCATCATCTCGAGGCGCCGATCGAGCGCGTCACCGGTTTTGACACCCCGTATCCCCACAGCCTCGAATGGGCCTATTTCCCCGGCCCGGTTCGCATCGGCGAGGCGCTAGACCGTCTCATTAAGGACTGATCGCAATGGGCACCTACACGTTTCGCCTCCCCGACATCGGCGAAGGCATAGCCGAGGCCGAGATTGTCGCCTGGCACGTTGCCGTGGGCGACACTGTCGAGGAAGACGGCCGCCTTGCCGACATGATGACCGACAAGGCCACGGTCGAAATGGAGAGCCCGGTGTCGGGCAAGGTCGTCTCGGTCGCGGGCGAGGTCGGCGACGTGATCGCGATCGGCTCCACGTTGGTCGTGATCGAGACCGAAGGGGACGCGGCCGCCGAGGCTCCGGCGACGCGTGCCGAGGAGGTCGTCGAGCGGATCGAGAACGAGACCCCGCAGGCCGTCAACGAGGAACGCGCGGGCGAAGCGGCGCCCGAGCCTGCTGCGCCCCCTCCCGCCGAGCCGGTCTCGTCGCCCGCACCCAAGCCTGCTCCGGCCGTAGCGCCTGCGCCCGCCAAGGTACTCGCCAGCCCGGCCGTTCGCGCCCGGGCCGCAGATCTGGGCATCGACCTGGGCCAGGTCGCGCCGTCGGAGGAGGGCCGCGTCCGCCACGCCGATCTCGACGCGTTCCTGTCATACAACAGCTCGGGTGGGTACCGTCCGGCGGGCGGCAAGCGCGCCGACGAGCAGGTCAAGGTCATCGGCCTGCGCCGCCGGATCGCCGAGAACATGGCCGCGGCCAAACGCAATATCCCGCACTTCACGTATGTCGAGGAGATCGACGTGACCGCGCTCGAAGATATGCGCGCTCAGCTCAATGCCGGACGCGGCGACAAGCCAAAGCTGACGATGCTGCCTTTGCTGATCGCCGCGATCACGAAAACGTTGCCGGCGTTCCCGATGCTCAACGCGCGGTACGACGACGAGGCGGGGGTGGTGACCCGGCACGGCGACGTTCACCTCGGCATGGCGACGCAAACCCCCGGCGGCCTTATGGTCCCGGTGATCCGCGACGCGCAGGACCGCAATATCTGGCAGCTCGCGCGCGAGATCGTGCGGCTGGCCGAGGCGGCCCGCAGTGGCACCGCCAAGAGCGAGGAACTATCCGGCTCGACGCTGACCGTCACCAGCCTCGGCCCGCTTGGCGGCGTGGCGACCACCCCCGTCATCAACCGCCCCGAAGTGGCGATCATCGGCCCCAACCGGATCGTCGAGCGTCCGATGTTCGTGACCGATGGCATGGGCGGAGAGCGGATCGAGAAGCGCAAGCTGATGAACCTGTCGATCTCCTGCGATCACCGCGTGGTCGACGGGTGGGACGCGGCAAGCTTCGTCCAGGCACTCAGGAAACTCATCGAAACCCCGGTGCTGTTGCTGGCCGATTAAGGCCGCGTTAGCATCGCGCCGGGACCAGGAGACCGGCCGATGGAAAAGGACCCGCGCGTCGATGCCTACATGGCAACGGTTGGCGCCTTCGCTCAGCCGCTGTTCGCGCATATCCGCAAAGTGGTGCACGCGGCGATGCCCGATGGCGCCGAGACGCTCAAGTGGGGCAAGCCTACCTTCGCCTACAAGGGGAAGAACGTCGCCACGTTTGCGGCTTTCAAGCAGCACGCGATGCTGGCCATTCACGGCACCGGCCGCCAGGGCGAGGGCGAGGAAGGCGGCAAGCTCACCTCGCTCGCCGACTTGCCCAGCGATGCCGACCTGGCAACGGCGCTGGCCGACGCCTGCCGGCGCATCGATACCCAAGGATCGGCGGTGAAGCGCAAGGCGCCGGTCAAGCCGAGGCCCGAAATCCCGATCCCGCCCGAGTTCGCGGCCGCGCTGGAGGGAAGTCCGAAGGCCAAAGCGACACTCGATGGCTTCGGCAAGACGCACCGTCACGACTATCTGGAATGGATTACCGGGGCCAAGCGTCCCGAGACGCGCGACAAACGTATCGCCGAAGCCGTCGAGTGGCTGGCCGAAGGCAAGACGCGGATGTGGAAGTACGAGAGATAGCAGTCAGCGCACGATGCCGCTGAAGGCCAGGCTGCCGCTGCGCGCCGGCGCGGCAATCCGCCAGCGGACATGCGTGACGTCCTCGGGCAGGGCGCGGCGGCTGCCGACGCGCAGGGCATCGAGCTTGCCCCAGGTCCGCCCGCCATCGACCGAGACTTCTTCGGTGCCATCGGCGCTCGCCTGATAATTGACCGCGCGGGGCAGGGGATTGGTCACGATGAAGCTGCCGGCGCCGGCCTTGCGTTGCCAGTTGACGATATAGACGACCCGGTCACCGGGGCTCAGGCGGTCGGCGGGCGCAAGCGTCCGCGTGCCGCCGATTGCGCGTTCCACGAAAACGGCGGCACCGGTATCGACAAGCGGCGCAGCCAATGCCGGAGCGCCGAGGCTGGCGCCCACGGCAACCAAAATACCATTAGCAATACGCATCGCCGATTGACCCCGATCGCCGCGCCATTGCAGCTTCGGCGCAGAGTTTGACGGGGAGGCGCGAAAGAATGGTTAACGCGGCAAAAACCATGCTGCAAAGCTCGCATTGCTGCCGATTTCAGTGGGCCCTGAAACTCGCCCGGATAGCGGTTGACAGCCATTCGAGGCTGCCCTAGTGGCGCCTCTCCCAAGTGGCACCGCTTGTTTGTGGGCGGGTGTAGCTCAGTTGGTTAGAGTGTCGGCCTGTCACGCCGAAGGTCGCGGGTTCGAGCCCCGTCACTCGCGCCACTTGGGACATTTTCCGCCTTTCCGAACCTAGCCGAAGCGGCCGGTCTCCATCCAGATCAGGAAGCGCCGCAGGGGCAGCAGCCACACGACGCCAAGCGCGATGTAGGCTATCGTCTGCACCCATACAGGCCAGGCCGACAGCCACGGGCCAAGGTATCGCGCGATCAGCCCGCCGTAGGCCAGCAAGCCTGCCAGCAGCAGTAGTATGCCCACCGGGATCCGCCAGGTCGGCTCGGTTCGAGGCGGTTTCGGCACCTCGTTCATGGCACCACCAGCCGGGTCGGGGTGACAATCGCGGACAGCATCCGGTCGTGCGCTTCGCAAGGCATTTCGGGCAGCTCCTGGACGTCCCAGGCAAGGCCGATCGGAATCGCCTCGGGATGCTGCGCCAGCCAGCGGTCGTAATGACCGCCGCCCTGGCCCAGGCGTTCGCCCCGCGCGGTGAAGGCGATCAGGGGCACGAAGACGACCGATGGCACGACGATGCGCGCGGTCGCAGGCGGCTGGTCGGCGCCGTACGGACCCCGCTCGAGCGGAGCCTGGTCGAAGGGATCGGCCCACTGGCGAAACTGCATCGCGGCGTGGCGCTCGGCAAACCAGGGAAGGGCCACCGGGTGGCCGCGCTCGGCAAAAAAGCGCGTGTAACCGCCCGTTGGCGCCTCGTCTGCGGTATTGCGATAGAGCCCGACAGTGGCGCCGGGCGGGACCAGCGCCGCGACCGGGCCCGGTGGGCGGGACAGGATCAGCGCCGACGTCGCGGGTGAAAGCGCGGCAACGTGGGCGCGCCGCTGGTCTCGCATCGCGCGGCGCAAGGCAGGCTTGTCGGTCAAGGTTGGGCTTTCGCGAAGATGGGTGACGGGACCACCATGGGCCGGACCGGGGAAATCCTCTGACGCCTCGACGTCAGGTGGGGACCATATATGCCGGACCAGGGTCCAGCTAGGGACAGCCCCCAAGGATTGCTTATAGCCTCAGGGATGTTCGATCGGTTCGCACCGGGCAGTTCCCGTCGCCCTCCATGTAGGCGCGTCAGGCCCGATCCTCAAGGGCCGCGGCCAGGCTCTCCAACCGTGCCGCCAGGGATTCGAGCGCGCCGGCCATTTCGGCGTCGGCCGCCGGCGCCGCTGCAGCTGCGGAAGGCGGGGAGTTGAAGCGCTGCTGTTCCAGCTCGTCGGCCAGGAACAGCGCCGCGAACAGCAATTGCCGCGTCTCGCTCTGCCCGGCCATCGGACCAAGAGCACGGACCTTGTCGTCCACGAGCGCGCCGAGGTTACGGATCCGCTCCTCGTCCCCCGGCGACGTGGCGACGGTGTATGTGCGACCGCCGATCGTCAGCTCGACGTTGCTCACGCGGGGTCCCCAATCAGCGCGTCGAGATCGCCCAGCGTGGCGGCGACAGCGTCCTTTAGCGCGGCGTGGCGCTGCTCAAGATCGGGATCGGAGGCGTGCGGAGCGCGCGCAACGGCGGCTTCCATCCGCGCGGCGGCGGCGGAAATGCGGGCTAACGCCGAAGTGCAGCGATCCGCGTCCATCGCCGGTGCGCTACTCCAAAAGCACGCGCCGGCAAAGTCTTGCAGGCGGATTGTCCCACAGGTTTGAAGCGCGGGCGTCGTCGCCCGCTCGCCTTGACGGGGCGCGGCCCGTGCGCAAGGGAGACCCGGCACCGAATCGCGCCCGTTTCCAAGCCGGAGCAGCCCACCGATGAGCCTCGATCCCGCCCGCCTCGCGCCCATGGCCAATGCCATCCGCGCGTTGGCGATGGACGCCGTGCAAGCGGCGAATTCCGGCCATCCGGGCATGCCGATGGGCATGGCCGATGTCGCCACCGTCCTGTTCGACAAGTACCTGAAGTTCGATCCGGCAGCCCCCGGCTGGCCGGACCGCGACCGCTTCATCCTGTCGGCCGGGCATGGCTCGATGCTGCTGTACGCGCTGCTCTACCTGACCGGTTACGACGCGCCGACGATCGACGACATCCGCACCTTCCGCCAGCTCCACAGCCCCTGCGCCGGCCACCCCGAGAATATCGAGATCGACGGCGTGGAATGCACCACCGGGCCGCTCGGCCAGGGGCTGGCAATGGCAGTCGGCATGGCGATCGCGGAACGGCATCTCAACGCCGAATTCGGCGACGACCTGGTCGATCACAACACCTGGACGGTCGCCGGCGATGGTTGCCTGATGGAAGGCATCAACCACGAAGCAGTCGGGCTGGCCGGCCACCTGGCCCTGAACAAGCTCAAGGTTCTGTGGGATTCCAATAAAATTACGATCGACGGCGCGACCAGCCTGTCGACCTGCGAGGACGTGCTGGCGCGCTATCGCGCCTCGGGCTGGGACACGTTCGAGTGCGACGGCCACGACTATGCCGACATCGATCGCGCGCTGGGCAAGGCTGCCAGGTCGGCCAAGCCCGCCATCGTCGCCTGCCACACGATCATCGGCAAAGGCGCGCCCAACAAGCAGGGAAGCGAAAAGGTCCACGGCAGCGCGCTGGGCGCCGACGAGGTCGCCGCGGCGCGCAAGGAGCTGCTCTGGACCGCCGAGCCGTTCGCGATACCGGACGGCATCCTGGCCGACTGGCGCAGCCTGGGTGAGCGCGGCGCGCTGGCCCACGAAGCCTGGGCCGAACGGGCCCGCAAGAACGCGCAGGGCGACGCCTATGCAGCGCGTATGGCGGGCGATCTGCCCCTGCTGGACGGCTGGCACGCCTACAAGGCCGAACTGACCGAAAAAATGCCCAACGTCGCCACCCGCAAGGCGAGCGAGAACGCGCTGACGGTGCTGACGAAGGCTGTTCCGGCGCTGATCGGCGGATCGGCCGACCTGACCCCGTCGAACAACACGATGACACCGTCGACCGGGCCGATGACCGCCGAGGACTATTCGGGCCGCTATCTTCACTACGGCATCCGCGAATTCGGCATGGCCGCGGCGATGAACGGCATGGCGCTGCACGGCGGGATTATCCCCTATGGCGGCACCTTCCTGGTGTTCAGCGATTACTGCCGCAACGCCATTCGCCTGGCGGCGCTGCAGCAGGCGCACACCACCTTCGTGTTCACGCACGATTCGATCGGGCTGGGCGAGGACGGGCCGACGCACCAGCCGATCGAGCATCTCGCCGCGCTGCGGGCGATCCCCGGCCTCAAGGTCTATCGCCCGGCCGATGCGCTCGAAACCGCGGAGTGCTGGGAACTGGCGCTGGAACGCAAGGACGGACCGAGCCTGCTGGCGCTGAGCCGCCAGAACCTGCCGGCGCTGCGCAACCAGGCCGACGCCAACCTCTGCGCAAAGGGCGCGTACAAGCTGGTATCCGCGGCCGCCGATCGCCGGGTCGTGCTGCTCGCCACCGGCAGCGAGGTGCACCTCGCGGTCGAATGCGCACAGGCGCTGGAAGCGGACGGCATCGGGGCCGACGTGGTTTCGATGCCGTGCTGGGAGCTCTACGACAGCCAGGACGAAACCTACAAATCGTCGCTTATCCCTGAAGGCGCGTTGGCCGTCTCGATCGAGGCGGGCAGCACGATGGGCTGGCACAAGTATGTCGGCCGCGACGGCCTCACCATCGGGCTGGACCATTTCGGGCTTTCGGCTCCGGCCGAAGACCTGTTTCCGTACTTCGGGTTCACTTCATCGGCCATCGTGCCGCAGATCAAGCGCAGGCTGGGCCTCTGAGGGCCCCAACAGGGAGACGATTTTTCATGGCGACCAAGGTTGCGATCAACGGTTTCGGGCGCATCGGGCGCAACGTGGCCCGCGCCATCATCGAGCGTCCCGACTGCGGGCTGGAACTGGTCGCGATCAACGACCTTGCCGATGCGAAGTCGAACGCGATGCTGTTCAAGCGCGACAGCGTCCACGGCCCGTTCCAGGGCACGGTCGAGGTCGACGGAAACGACCTGGTGATCAACGGCAAGCGGATCGCCGTCACTGCCGAGCGCGACCCGGCCAAGCTCCCGCACAAGGACCACGGCGTCGACATCGCGCTGGAGTGCACCGGCTTTTTCACCGATCGCAAGGGCGGCCAGGCGCACATCGACGCCGGCGCCCGAAAGGTCCTCATCTCCGCCCCCGCCAAGGACGTCGACCTGACGGTTGTTTACGGTGTCAACCATGACAAGCTGACCGCCGGCCACACGATCGTCTCGAACGCGTCGTGCACCACCAACTGCCTGGCGCCCTTCGCCAAGGTCCTCAACGATGCCATCGGCATCGAGCGCGGGCTGATGACGACGATCCACGCCTACACCAACGACCAGAAGATCCTCGACCAGATCCACTCCGACATGCGCCGTGCGCGCGCCGCGGGGATGAGCATGATCCCCACCACCACCGGCGCGGCCCGCGCGGTGGGCGAGGTTCTGCCCGAACTGAAGGGCAAACTGGACGGCAGCGCCATCCGCGTGCCGACGCCGAATGTCTCGGTCGTCGACCTGACGTTCCAGCCTGGTCGCGACACCACGGTGGAAGAGGTCAACAAGCTGCTCAGGGACGCCTCGGAAGGGGCGATGAAGGGCGTGCTGGGCTGGACCGACGAACCGCTGGTCTCGATCGACCTCAACCACGATGCCCATTCCTCGACCATCGACAGCCTCGAGACGGCCGTGATCGACGGCAAGCTGGTGCGCGTCCTGTCGTGGTACGACAACGAATGGGGCTTCTCCAATCGCATGGTCGACACCGCCGGGGTGATGGGCGGCCTGCTCTGAGTGTGACCGGGACGCTGCTGGGAATCGCCCGCCACGCGCGGCCGCGCGGGGGCATGGAAGTGCTCGAGCGCGTCCGCGTGACGCGCGAAGGCGGCATCCAGGGCGATTTCCGCGGCGCGATGCGCAAAACCGGCAAGCGCCAGATCTCGCTGATGGAAGAGGCCTCGTGGGCGGCCGCCACCGGCGAGCTTGGCGTCGCGATTCCCTGGCAGGAGCGCCGCGCCAACCTGCTGGTCGGCGGGCTGCGCCTGCCGCGCGAAGCGGGCAGGGTCATCGCGATCGGCGCGGCGGTGCGGATCGAGACGACGGTCGAATGCGATCCGTGCAGCCGAATGGAAGAAATCGCGCCGGGTCTCAAGGCCGTCCTGACGCCCGACTGGCGCGGCGGCGTGCTGGGCCGGGTGATTGCCGAAGGCGAGATTGCCGCGGGCGACGAAGTGAGGATCGAGGAATGACCGATTTCCGGACGCTGGACGCTGTCGGCGACGTCCATGGCAAGGTCGCGCTGGTTCGCGTCGACCTCAACCTGCCGATGCAGGACGGCGCCGTTACCGACGATACCCGCATCAAGGCATCGGCGCCGACGATCCTGGAGCTTGCGGACGGCGGTGCCAAGGTCCTGCTGCTGGCGCACTTCGGCCGCCCCAAGGGGGCGCGTTCGTCGGTCATGTCGCTGTCGATGGTGATCGACGCGGTCCAGGACGTGCTCGGCCGCGAGGTCATGTTCGTGCCCGAGATCTACGGCCCGGTGGTCGAACAGACCGTCGGTATCCTGCCGCCCGGCGGCATCGCGGTGCTGGAGAACACCCGCTTCTGGCCGGGCGAGGAGGCCAACGATCCCGAACTCGCCAAGGCCATTGCCGCCAACGCCGACCTTTTTGTGAACGACGCCTTTTCGGCCGCGCACCGCGCCCACGCGACGACCGAGGGGCTGGCGCACGTTCTTCCCGCATTTGCCGGCCGCGCGATGGAAGCGGAACTGACCGCGCTGCAAAAGGCGCTCGGCAACCCCGAACGGCCGGTCGCCGCGGTCGTCGGCGGGGCAAAGGTCTCCTCCAAGCTCGACGTGCTGACGCACCTTGTCGGCCAGGTCGATCACCTGATCATTGGCGGCGGTATGGCCAATACCTTCCTGGCCGCGCGCGGCGTCGACGTGGGCAAGTCGCTGTGCGAACACGACCTTGCCGCCACGGCGGACCAGATCCTCGCCGCCGCGGACAAGGCCGGCTGCACGGTGCACTTGCCCTATGACGTCGTGGTCGCGAAGGAATTCGCCGCCAATCCGGCCGGCTTGCGCACCTGCAACGTGCACGAGGTGGCTGCCGACGAGATGATCCTCGATGTCGGTCCGCAGGCGGTCGAGGCGCTTGCCGACGTGCTCAAGACCTGCCGGACGCTGGTCTGGAACGGCCCGCTCGGAGCGTTCGAAACCCCGCCCTTCGACGCCGCCACGGTGGCGCTGGCGCAAAGCGCCGCCGCGCTGACCCGCGAGGGCGCGCTGGTTTCCGTCGCGGGCGGCGGGGACACGGTCGCGGCGTTGAATCAGGCAGGCGCGGCGGGAGATTTCAGTTATATTTCAACCGCTGGCGGGGCCTTCCTCGAATGGATGGAAGGTCGCGAATTGCCTGGGGTCAAGGCGCTCCAGCGCTGATGGCCGAGGCGCCGCGCCTCAGACCGACGCGGCCCGCGCGCTACGGGACCCTAGACGGGATGCGCGGCATCGCCGCGATCGCGGTCGCCATTTATCACTTCAGGGGCACGCTGACGCCGCACGGCTACATCGCGGTCGATTTCTTCTTCTGCCTTTCGGGCTTCGTCCTGCTCGAGGCCTATCGCGGCCGCGTCGATGGCGGCTTGCGAACCGGGCCCTTCCTCAAAGCGCGCTGGCTGCGCCTTTATCCGCTCTACTTCGTCGCGCTTGCGCTCGGGATCGCGCGCTATGGGGAAATCCTCTCGCGCCACGACATCGCGGGGATCTCGGCGTCGGACTTCTACCTGTCGATCGCCAGCAACCTGGTCCTGCTGCCCTCGTTCGTGAACCCGGTGCTCTTCCCATTGAGCGGCCAGGCCTGGTCGCTGTTTTGCGAACTGCTGATCAACGCGCTGATGATACCCCTCTACCTGCGGCTCGACAGGCGCGGCCTGGCGATCTTCGTGGCGGCGGCGGGCGCAATACTGACCATCACCGCCTGGCTGACCTGGGCTTACGCGCAGGCCCACGGGATCAGAAGCGAGCCTTTCGACGGGGGCTGGATGTGGGACGGAATCCACCTTGGCGTGCTGCGCGCGCTGTTTGCTTTCCCGATGGGCATGCTGGCCTCCGAACTCCTGCGAGGGGCGCCGCGCCGGACATCGGCGATCGCCTTCGTACCGCTTGCCATCCTGGCCGCCATCATGCTTTCGCGCGCGCCGCATGGCTGGGAGTTCGCCTTCAACGCCGTCGCGATCATCGCCGTTCTGCCCGGGCTTGTCTTCATGGGAAGCCGTTTCGAATTGCCTTCGCTGGCGGGAAAGGTGGCGCGCTGGGCGGGCGACGTGTCGTTCGCACTTTACATGGTGCACTGGATTCTCACCAGCCTGGTCGCCAAGCAGGCCCAGCGGCTGGGGCTGCCCGCCTGGCTCGAGCTGGCGTGCTACCTGGTCATCGTCCTGTTCCTGGCCGACGTCCTGACGCGCTGGTTCGATCCGCTGGTCAGGCGCCGCATCGCCCGCCGCCGCACACAGGCGGTGCCGGGATGAATCCCCGCCTTTGCGCGTCGCGGCAATTGTCGTTAGGCGCGCCTTTCAACCAGAAGAAGAGCAGCGAGAGATGATGACCAAAGCCGAGATGACCGCCAAGATTGCTGCCGGAAAAGGCTTCATCGCCGCGCTCGACCAGTCGGGCGGGTCGACGCCCAAGGCGCTCAAGGGCTATGGAATCGAGGAGGGTGCCTGGTCGAGCGACGAGGAGATGTTCGGCCTGATCCACCAGATGCGCGCGCGGATCGTCTCCTCGCCCGCGTTCACCGGCGACAAGGTCATCGGCGCGATCCTGTTCGAGCGGACGATGGACGGGGCCGTTGACGGCAAGCCGACCCCCCAGGCGTTGATCGACAAGGGCGTCGTTCCGTTCCTGAAGATCGACAAGGGGCTCGAGGACGAGTCCAATGGCGTTCAGATGATGAAGCCGATGCCCGGCCTCGGCGCGCTTCTCGAACGCGCCAAGGGGCTTGGCGTGTTCGGAACCAAGGAACGGTCGGTGATCAACGCGGCCACCGCGCAAGGCGTCGAAGCGATCGCCGCGCAGCAGTTCGAGATCGGCGAGCAGGTCCTGGCCGCCGGACTAGTCCCGATCCTGGAGCCCGAGGTCAACATCAAGAGCGACACACGCGCCGAATGCGACACGCTGTTGCGCGATGCGCTGCTCAAGGGGCTCGAAACGGTCAGCGCGCCGGTCATGCTCAAGCTGTCGCTGCCGGTCGTCCCGGGCACGTTCGACGCGCTGGTCGACCATCCAAGGGTGCTCAAGGTGGTGGCCCTGTCGGGCGGCTACGCCCGCCCCGAGGCCTGCGCGGAGCTGGCCCGGAACCGCGGCATCATCGCCAGCTTCAGCCGGGCGCTGCTCGGAGACTTGCGCGCCGGCATGACCGACGCCGAGTTCGATGCCGCGCTGGGCGAGGCCATTGACGCGATCTACGACGGGTCGGTCAACAAGGCCTGAGAGCATGGCGCGCGTCACCTTCGCGAACGATCGCGGGGTGACGCCGATGTTGTGGGTGTTCTCCGCCCTGGCGGTGATCGAGATGATCGTCATGCACTTGTTCGTGGCCTTGAAATGGCCGTGGATCGGCTGGCCGCTGACCGCGCTGTCGGCGCTGTCGGTCGGCTGGCTGGTCTTGTGGATCCGGTCCTGGCGGCGGCTCCCCCACGAGCTTGAGGACGATGTCCTTACGTTTCACATGGGCTCACTGCGGTTGGTGAGGCTGCCGCTGTCCCGCATTGCCGCGGTTACCCCGTCGATGGCGGACTTGCGCGCGCCGGGCACTCGCAACCTGGTGCCGATCGCCTACCCCAACCGGATGATCGTGCTCGCCGCGCCAACTGCCGGTCGGCGGCCTGCCGGGCGCTACGCCATCCGCATCGACGATGCGGCCGCGTTCGATGCCGCGCTCGCCGCCGCCGGCGTCAGTGTTGAAACGTGAACCCGAAGCGGTATTCGTCGGGGAAGATCGTCACGCCTTTCTGCTTGGGCGGATAGACGTCCGACAAGGTCAGCGTGCCGCCCGCGACCTGCTGCGCCTTGGCGCTCACGAATTCGCGCGTCTCGCTTGCCCCGTTGGTTGTCAGCCGAACCGAAACCCGCACTTGACCGGCCCAGACGCACTGCACCCCCGCGGCGCAGCGGCTGTCTTCGAGGATCGTGAGCGGCGTCACCGAGACGCCGGTTGCCGCCGTGCCGGTCTCGCCGATGCGAAGCCGCGTGGTTCCGTCGTTGCCGATGTTGTAGCGGATGCAGCCCCCCAGCACGAAGGGGAGGGCGGCAGCCAGGACGAGCGGGGCGAGAAAGCGCTTCATGCCGCTTACATAGCACGAGCTCGCCGCGGGTTCCAAAGCGCCCGCTTGGCGCGCCGCGCCCGCCGGGCTAGGGCAGCTCTCATGGCCCAGACCAAGACCCCCGCTTGCCAGCTCTACCTGATTTCTCCGCTCGACGTCGGCGGCGATTTTCCGGATCGCCTCGAACGGGCGCTGGCCGCCGGTCCCGTCGCGGCGTTCCAGTTTCGCGTCAAGGACGTTGACGAGCACGCCGCCGCTCGCCTGGCCGAACCGCTGCAGGCGATCTGTGCCGCGCACGACGTGGCCTTCATCGTCAACGATTCGATCGCCCTGGCCCAGCGCCTGAAGGCCGACGGGGTTCACCTGGGCCAAGGCGACGGTTCGGTCGCGGAAGCGCGCGACCGGCTGGGCAAGGACGCGCAAGTCGGCGTCACCTGCCATGACAGCCGCCACCTGGCCCTTGAAGCGGGAGACGCCGGGGCGGACTACGTTGCGTTCGGCGCCTTCTACCCGACGACGACCAAGGAAACCTCGCACGTTGCCGGGCTGGAACTGCTGGAATGGTGGCAATCGTTCGTCGAACTGCCCTGTGTCGCGATCGGCGGTATAACGCCGGGCAACTCCGCTCCGCTGGTCCGGGCCGGGGCTGACTTCATCGCAGTAAGCAGTGCAGTGTGGAACGGTGACGAGGCTGCCGCGGTGGCCGCCTTCGCAAAAGAAATCGCTAACGCTTCGTCGCAATCTGAAACCATTTCGCCGTAGCTCGCGTTTGCGCGGCATGGCTTCCAAATTTACCAAGATCGTGCCCGTCAAGGGCCACAAGCGAACCGCCCGCGATTACGCGCTCCTCGTCCTCATTCCCGTGTGCATGGTTGCCGGCTGCAATGTCGCCTCGAACATCGATGCGCCCGCCAACGTGACGCACGCCGCTTCCTGATTTGCCGGCGGAGCAAACGGGCGCGCCGAGCGTTCGCCCGTTCATGATCATCTCATCACCATCGCGGGGTCGCAGCCGCATCGCACCTGGGGCCGCTATCGGCGTCCTGGCCGTTCTCCTCGCGCTCGGCGGCTGCAATGTCGGCGGCACCTCACAGGACCAGCAGCAGCCGCAGGGCCAGCAACCGTCGCAGGCCGCGACGCCCACCGCCGATCAGCTGGGCGCCCGCGATCCGGCACCCGGGCAGCAGGCCGCGCAAGACATTCCTGATCCCGAGGCGCGCCCGGTCATGCAGGCACAGGTCGTGCTCGACCGCCTCGGATTTACGCCTGGCGTGGTGGACGGCAAGGCGGGCCTGTCGACCAAGAACGCCATTCTCGGCTTCCAGGAAGCCAACGGCATCGACCAGAGCGGCGAGATGGATGACGCCACCAAGGCCAAGCTGGCCCAGTGGCAGAACATTCCCGCGACCCGCGTCGTGACCATCCCCGATGCCTTCGCCGCCGGCCCGTTCTACGCCGTTCCGGCCAAGGCCGAGGACCAGGCCAAGATGCAGGCGCTGGGCTACAGTTCGCTCGACGAGAAGCTCGCCGAACGCTTCCATACCACGATCGCAACGCTCAAGGCACTGAACCCCAACGGCATGCCGGCAGGCGCATCGGGGCCGGCGACGGCCAGCCCGTCCGCGTCCACCACGCCTGCGCCAACGCCGACGCCGAGTGCAGTGGCCAGCAGCGGCGATTTCGTGCCGCAGCCGGGTCCGCCGTCCTATTTCCGCGCCGGTCAGCAGATCCGCGTGCCCAACGTGGGTGCCGACCAGATGGCGGCCGGCTCGGTCGACGACGCGCAGTGGGCGGCGACGCTGACCATGCTGGGCGTGGGCAGCGACCAGCCAAAGGTCGACAAGATCGTGGTCAGCAAGTCGAAGGGCTGGCTGAAGGGCTATGACGCCAGTGGCAAGCTGGTGGCGATGTACACGGCGACGATGGGGTCGACCCACGATCCGCTGCCTTTGGGAACGTGGAAGGTGAACGGCATCGCCCGCAATACGCCGTTCAATTACAACCCGGCGCTGTTCTGGGATGCCAAGCCGGGCGACAAGGAAGCCAAGCTGCCGCCGGGGCCGAACGGTCCGGTGGGTGTCGTCTGGATCGACCTTAGCAAGGAGCATTACGGTATCCATGGCACGCCCAGTCCCGAAACCATCGGGCGGGCGGAAAGCCACGGCTGCGTGCGTCTCACCAACTGGGACGCGGCGCGCCTGGCGCAAATGGTGAAAGCCGGCACGCAAGTGCTGTTCGAGGCCTGAGGAGGGCCCGGGGCGTATGGGGCCGACGATCGGGTTGACGCTGCGCCAGCGTTTGCAGACGATTTTCTCGACCGCCGTGGTCACGTCGCTGGCCTGGCTGGCCATCGGTTTCGTGTGGTTCCAGGGCACGCCCAGCGTCGACATGGCGGTCAAGTCCGACGCCCGGCAGACCCCGGCGGCGCAGGCCGTCGCGGCGCCGGTCGGCACGGCGGCGCGCGCGGCGGCCGAGGGAGACGCCAGCGAGTTTCGCCCGATCCCCGCGCCCGCCGGCGCCTTGATCATTCCGGTTCAGGGCGTCCGCGCCGATCAGTTGGTCGATACTTACACGCAGTCGCGCGGCGGCGGCATGCGGGTTCACAATGCCATCGACATCATGGCGCCGCGCGGCACGCCGGTGCTGGCGGCGACCGGCGGCCTGGTCGAAAAGCTGTTCCTGTCCAAGAACGGCGGCATCACGATCTACGTGCGCTCTCCCGACCGGCGGACGATGTACTATTACGCTCATCTCGATCGCTACGCGCCGGGCCTGGCGGAACGGCAGACCGTGCGCCAGGGCCAACTGATCGGCTTCGTCGGCTCGACCGGAGACGCCAGCCCCGACGCGCCGCACTTGCACTTCGCTGTCAACGTGATGCAGCCGCAGGAGGGCTGGTGGCAGGGCCAGCCGGTCGATCCTTATCCCCTGCTCAGGCGCTGATGGGCGCTTTCCTACCCGCGGCTTTGCTGGCAGACCCCGCCGCGATGATGACCGTTCACCGCGACCAGCACCGCACCGCCAAACGGCCGGATGACGCGGCGGGCACGGTTTCGCTCAGGACGGTGTCAACTGTGTCAAGCAGGGGGAATTGAAGATGGCGAGCAGCCCGTTAATGCCGCGCGAACTGACGCTGCGGTCGGTTATCCTGGGCGGTCTGCTGACCGCGGTGTTTACGGCTGCCAACGTATACCTCGGGCTGAGGGTCGGACTGACCTTCGCCACGTCGATTCCTGCCGCGGTGATCTCGATGGCGGTGCTGCGCGCGTTTTCCGGCGCCACGATCCAGGAAAACAACATCGTCCAGACCATCGCCAGTTCGGCCGGCACGCTGTCGGCGATCGTCTTCGTCCTGCCGGGTCTGATCATGGTCGGATGGTGGACTGGCTTTCCCTATTGGGAATCCGTCGCGGTCATCGCCATCGGCGGCGTTCTCGGCGTGATGTATTCGGTACCGCTGCGGCGCGCGCTGGTGACCGGGTCGGACCTGCCGTACCCCGAGGGGGTCGCCGCTGCCGAAGTGCTCAAGGTCGGTGCCGGTGTCGGCGGCGCGGAGGAAAACAAGCGCGGGCTCGCCGCGGTGGTGCTCGGCACGTTGCTGTCCGCGCTTTACCCGCTGCTCGCCAAGATGAAGCTGGTTGCCGAAGGCGCCGCGCGCACGATCGCGGTCGGCGCCGGGGGAACCAGCATTTCGGGTTCCCTCAGCCTCGCGCTGATCGGCGTTGGGCACCTGGTCGGGCTGGCCGTGGGCATCTCGATGCTGGTCGGCATCGTGCTCAGCTATGGGTTCATCCTGCCGTTCCTGACCTCCGGCGGCGCGCCCGCGGGCACGGAGCTCGCCGATTTCGTCGCGGGCACGTTCCGCAGCCAGGTCCGCTTCATCGGCGCCGGCACGATCGGCATCGCCGCGATCTGGACGCTGTTGAAGGTCATCGGCCCGATCGTGCGAGGAATAACGGCTGCGCTGGCTGCCAGCCGCACCCGCCGCGCCGATGGCAACGCCGCGCTCGACATTACCGAGCGCGATCTGCCGATCGGCATTGTCGGCGGCTCGATCCTGGCGTTGATGGTGCCGATCGCGCTGCTGCTGGGCGATTTCGCGATGGGCGGCCCGGTCGCCGGGAAGCTGGGGATCACGCTGGTCGCCTCGGTGCTTTACGTCCTCGTCGCCGGCGTGCTGATCGCGTCGGTCTGCGGCTACATGGCGGGGCTGATCGGGGCGTCGAACAGTCCGATCTCGGGCGTCGGCATCCTGGCGTCGCTGGGAATTTCACTCCTCCTGCTGGCGCTGTTCGGGCGCGGCACGGGGGCGGACGATACCAAGGCGCTGGTCGCCTTCGCGCTGTTCGTCACCGCGATCGTTTTCGGCGTGGCGACGATTTCGAACGACAACCTCCAGGACCTCAAGACCGGCCAGCTGGTCGGCGCCACGCCGTGGCGCCAGCAGGTCGCGCTGGTGATCGGCGTCCTGTTCGGCGCGCTGATCATTCCGCCGGTGCTCACCTTGCTGAACGATACCTTCGGCTTCCAGGGCGCGCCGGGCGCCGGCGCAACCGCGCTGGCCGCGCCGCAAGCCGCACTCATCTCGGCGATCGCGCAAGGCGTGCTGGGCGGCACCTTGCAGTGGAACCTGATCGCGGTCGGCGCGGCGGTGGGCGTTGGCGCGGTGATTGTCGACGAAGTGCTGCGCGCGACCAAACGCGGATCGCTGCCGCCGCTTGCGGTCGGGATGGGCATGTACCTGCCGATGGACGTGACGCTGCCGGTGATCGTCGGCGCGGTGCTGGGCCACCTCTACAACGGCTGGGCCGCGCGGCGCGATAACCCGGAGTTTGCCGAGCGGATCGGCGTGCTGACCGCGACCGGGCTGATCGTCGGCGACAGCCTGTTCAACGTCGTTTACGCCGCCATCGTCGGTGCCACCAACAACCCCGACATACTGGCGGTGATCCCCGAAAACGCCTGGGCGCAGACGCTGGGCCTGGTGCTGTTCGCGGCTCTGATCTGGATGGCTTACGCCCGCATGCGCAGCGCCGCGACCCGGACGATCTAGCGGCGGTTATTGGCGACGACGCGCACGCAGCGCAGCGGCAACGGCTCGCCGCCCGGGCCGATCTGGCGAAGCATTCCGGCGCCGACGCGGCGATAGGTTTCACCCTGGCGGGGGCCGCTGGTCATCCGCACCAGCCCCCCGGTGTAAAGGTAGCTGCCCGTCCGCAGGCCGACCGCATAGCTCGACGCCGAGGTGACGGTGAAATCCCGCTCCGGTGCGCGAATCCCCGCCGGGCCGGCCGCATCGCCCGGAGCTTCGCAGGCGTAGTCGCCTTGAGGCAGCGTGCCGATCGGCCCGCCCGGCGCGGCCAGCGCGGGAGCGGACAGCAGCAGGGCAAGGGGAATGGCGGCAAGGCGGTTCATGACAGGCTGGTCTCGGCGATTGACGAATCCGCCTTTACCACCGGGTGAATGGCTTTGAAAACCCGCCCGGGCGTTCCATGCCGCCCGGGTTGCCCCGCGCCGCGCCAGCGGCTAAGGGCGCGAACCTTCCGGCACAGCCGGGCTCTTTCTCAAGTCTGAAGGCGCTTCACCCATGAAGATCAGCGGCGTGGACATCCGTCCCGGCAACATCCTCGAGTACGAAAAAGGCATCTGGAAGGTTGCCAAGACCCAGCACACCCAGCCGGGCAAGGGCGGCGCGTTCATGCAGGTCGAGATGAAGAACCTGATCGACGGCCGAAAGACCAACGTCCGCTTCCGCAGCGCCGACACGGTCGAGAAGGTCCGTCTCGACACCAAGGACTACCAGTTCCTCTACGCCGACGGCGACGATCTGGTGTTCATGGACACCGAGAATTACGAGCAGATCCAGCTCCCCTCCGACCTTCTGGGCGACGCTGCCGCCTTCCTGCAGGACGGCATGGAAGTGAAGCTAGAGCTGTGGGAAGAACGCCCGATCTCGGTCGAGCTGCCCGAACAGGTCGAAGCCACGATCGTCGAGGCCGATGCCGTGGTGAAGGGGCAGACCGCCTCGTCCAGCTTCAAGCCCGCGCTGCTCGACAACGGCGTGAAGGTCATGGTGCCGCCGCACATCGGCGCCGGCACCCGGATCGTCGTCAACGTCTACGACCGCGAATACGTCGGCAAGGTCGGCTGAGGGGATGGCAGTTCTCTCTGGCCTCATCCGCGTCATGGAAAAGGCTGCCCGCAAGGCGGGTAGCCGCCTGCGCCGCGACTTCGGCGAGGTCGAACACCTGCAGGTCAGCAAGAAGGGCCCGGCGGACTTCGTCTCCAAGGCCGATCGCGCCGCCGAACGCACGCTGTGGGACGAGCTGCGTCTCGCCCGCCCGGACTGGGGCTTCCTGATGGAGGAAGGCGGCGAGATCCCTGGTGCAGACGGCAAACCGCGCTTCATCGTCGACCCGCTCGACGGCACCAGCAACTTCCTTCACGGTATTCCTCACTTCGCGATTTCGATCGCTGTGCAGGAGCCCAAACTCGACGGTTCGGGTTGGGGCGAGGTGACTGCTGCGGTGGTTTATCAGCCGATCCTCGACCAGACTTTCTGGGCCGAGAAATCGCGCGGTGCGTGGCTGCACGACGGTAGGCTGCGGGTTTCCGGTCGCCGCCACCTCGACGAAAGCCTGATCGCCACCGGCACCCCGTTCCAAGGCCACGGCAATTACGGCGAGTGGAGCCGCATTGCTGCCGCGATTGTGCCGCAGGTCGCGGGGATCCGGCGTTTTGGTGCTGCCTCGCTCGATCTCGCCTGGGTTGCGGCAGGGCGCTACGAGGGTTTCTGGGAAGAAGGCCTGGCGCCCTGGGATACTGCCGCGGGCTGCCTGCTGGTGCGCGAGGCGGGCGGTTTCGTCACAGATTTTCGCGGCCGCAGCCAGGCGATCTGCGATGCAGAGGTCCTGGCCGGCAATGACGGCCTTCATTCCCGCCTGCACAAGATTGTGGCGGGCGCGATAAAGGGAAGCTAACGCGCGGAGTGGTGCTGCCCCTGTGGCGGAATGGTAGACGCGAACGACTCAAAATCGTTTGTCGCAAGACGTGCCCGTTCGAGTCGGGCCAGGGGCACCAACCGCGCCTAGCCACCCCCGGCACCGCCTGCTAGCAGGGGCCGGGTGTCGCTTATCCCTTCGTTTCATGCCGTTGGCGCGCTTGTCCTCGCCATTGCCATGTTCGTGGCTTTCGCGCGGCAGAGGATGCCGGTTGAGCTGGTCTCGCTGCTTGTCATCGCCGCGATCGCTCTGGGCCTCTATGTCTTTCCCTTGCCGGGCCAACGCGGCGAAGACGGCCTCAAGCTCGCCTTCTCGGGCTTTGGGCACCATGCGCTGGTCACCATTTGCGCCCTCATGGTGATGGGCCGCGGTCTGGTCGTGACCGGCGCGCTCGATCCGCTCGTGACGGGATTGTCGCGGGTGTGGAAGCTCTCGCAATGGCTCGGGCTGCTGCTGACCTTGCTGATGGCCTTTGCGTTATCGATGATGGTCAACGATACGCCCGTGCTCGTCCTGCTGCTGCCGGTGCTGGTCCAGCTCGCTACGCGCGGCGCGATGCCGTCGTCCCGAACGCTCATGCCGCTCAATGCTGCGATCCTCATCGGCGGGATGGGGACGACGATCGGCACGTCGACGAACTTGCTGGTTGTCTCGATTGCCGAGGATCTCGGCCTACCGCACATGACGGTCTTTCACTTTACCCCGCTCGTCCTGATCGCGGGGCTGATCGCCCTGCCATACCTGTGGTTGGTCATGCCGCGCCTCCTGCCCGACAACCGGATCACGAACGTGAAGGCAGAGCGCCGCTTCGTCACTACACTGCGGATCGACGAAGGCAGCGATTATGCGGACCGCCCGATCGCGGAGCTGAAAGCCCGCTTGCCCGAGGGGATCGTTTTCGAGCGTCCGCCACCTGCGATCCTGCGCGCGCCGGCCCGGCTTGTCATTTCCGGGCCCCACGACGCTCTGGAGGAAGCGACCCGCCGCGCGGCCGCGCGCCTGGCCCCGGCTGACCTGCTTAACGCAGCCCGCATAGATGCTGTCGTTAGCCGCGAAGACCTTGCCGTGGCGGAATGCGCAATCACTGCCGAAAGCAGGCTGGTGGGCCTGACCATCGCCGAGGCCGGCTTCACAGAGGCGGACGCGGTCGCAATCATAGGACTGGCGCCCGCTCCGCGCGGGCCTGTAGGGCCCGGCGACATGGCGAGCGTGGTCCTGGGAGAGGGCGATCTGCTGCTGGTGATGGGAACGGCCCCGCGCATCCGCGAACTCGCCGCCCGCGATGCCCTGCTTTTGCTTGAAGGCGTGAAGGAAGTGCCGCGGCGTGCCAAGGCGACCCTCGCGCTGGGCATCATGGCCGCCGCCGTTGGCTGCGCCAGCCTGGGCCTGTTGCCGATCGCCATCGCGGCTCTTGGCGGCGCTATCGTGATGTTCGCCACCGGCTGCGTTCGGTTCGACCGGGTAGGGCGCGCATTGTCGGCCCACGTGATCGTGCTGGTGGCCGCCAGCATCGCACTGGGGCGGTTCGTGCTGGAAACGGGCGCGGCGGAATGGCTGGCGCAGGTGCTCGTCCTGGGCCTGCAATACCTGCCTGCGGCGGGGGTGCTGGCCGCCATCATGCTGTTCGTCACCGTCCTGACCAACCTGGCTTCCAACGCCACAGCGGCCGCCGTCGGCACGCCGATCGCGTTCAGTGTCGCTCAGCAGCTTGCCATGCCGCCCGAACCGTTGGTGCTGGCGGTGCTGTTCGGCTGCAACCTGTGCTATGCCACGCCGGTCGCCTATCAGACGAACATGCTTATTATGGCGGAAGGCGGCTATCGCTTCCGCGATTATCTGCGCTCGGGGCTGCCGCTGATCGGCATCATGGTCGTGACGCTGTCGGTTCTGCTGGTGGTCCGCTATAAAATCTGACGCGGCCGGCGGCTTCATAATCGCCTGTTCCGATCAGCCGGCAGGGAAAATACCGATAGCCTTCGCGCGCGCGACGGGGCTATCGAACGGGCAGACTCACACCAACTGCGAGGAATGCGACATGGAACTCAAGGGTTCACAGACCGAAGAAAATCTCAAGGCGGCGTTCGCCGGAGAGAGCCAGGCCAACCGTCGTTACCTGTACTTCGCACAGAAGGCCGACATTGAAGGGCACAACGACGTCGCCTCGGTGTTCCGCTCGACCGCCGAGGGTGAGACCGGCCACGCCCACGGCCATCTCGAGTACCTCGAGGAATGCGGCGATCCCGCCACGGGCGAGCCGATCGGCGATACGGTCGCCAACCTCAAGGCTTCGATCGCCGGCGAAACGCACGAATACACAGACATGTATCCGGGCATGGCCAAGACCGCCCGCGACGAAGGCTTCGACGAGATCGCCGACTGGTTCGAGACGCTCGCCAAGGCCGAGAAGAGCCACGCCGGCAAGTTCCAGAAGACGCTCGACGGACTCCTCGCCGAGGCTTGATCGCACCAAGGGCGCGCGCCTGACGTCCGCCAGGGCGGGCCGATGGCGCGCGCCTCTTTGCTGAAGGGGGAACGATGGAAGGCAGTCTCGAAGCGCCGGTTCGCCACCCGATCCCGTGGCAGGACGAAGCCTGGTACGACGAGGCCGCGCTCGACGCCGAGCTGCGCCGCGTCTTCGATATCTGCCACGGCTGTCGCCGTTGCTTCAACTTGTGCGACGCTTTTCCGATCTTGTTCGACGCGATTGACGAGAGCCCGAACGAGGAGGTGGGCGACCTGACCACCCCGCAGATGGCCAGCGTCGTCGATGCCTGCACGCTGTGCGACATGTGCTTCATGACGAAGTGCCCTTACGTTCCGCCGCATCCCTTCGATCTCGATTTCCCCCACTTGATGCTGCGCCACCGCGCCGTCGGCCACCGCAAGGGGAAAACCAGCCTGGCCGACCGCGAGCTCGCCAAGATGGATCGCAACGGCAAGCTCGGCACGCTGGGCGCCGGGCTCGCCAACTGGGCGACGAAGCAGGGGAATGGCCTGACCCGGCCCGTGCTCGAGGGCGCGCTCGGGATCGATCGTCGCGCGCACCTGCCGCCGTTCATGGACGTGCCCCTGACCAACCAGGCGCCTGCGATCGTGCCGGCGCCCAATGCTGACGGTCCCGCGTTCGGGCGCAAGGCGGCGATCTACGCCGGCTGCCACGACAACTTCAACGACGGCACGCCAGGCCTGGCCCTGATCAAGGTGCTGGCCCACTCGGGCGTGCAGGTTCGGATCGAGCATCCCGATTGCTGCGCGATGCCCAAGCTCGAGAACGGCGACATGAAAGCCGTGGCGAGCGCCGCGGAGCGTGTTTCGGCCGCCTTCGCGCCGCTTGTGGCGGACGGCTGGGACATCGTTCCGCTCACCACCTCGTGCGCGCTGATGCTGAAATTCGAGTGGCCCTTGATCGAGCCGGAAAACGAAGGTGTCCAGACGCTCGCGAAGCACACTTTCGACGTTTCCGAATACGTCGTGGCATTGGCCAAGGCCGGCGCGCTGGCCGAAATCCCGGCGCTTCCGGCCAGCATCGGCGTCCACTTCGCCTGCCACGCCCGGGCGCAGAACATGGGCCCCAAGGCCATGGAAATGCTGCGCCTGATTCCCGAGGCCAAGCCCGCCCTGACCGAGCGGTGCTCGGGCCACGGCGGCAAGTGGGGCGTGTTCAGGGACAATTTCGACCGCGCGGTAAAGGTTGGCAAGCCCGCCGCGCGCAACCTCGTGAAGGGCGATCCCGACCTGATCGTCAGCGAATGCCCGCTGGCGGGACCGCATTTGCGGCAAGTCATCGCCGCCAACGGCAAGGAACCGCCCGCCCGCATCGGCCATCCGATCGAAGTGCTGGCCAAGGCCTACGGATTCTGAAGGATCAACCCATGCCCCGCGACACCCGCACGATCACCGCCGATGACATCCTCTCGCTGGAACAGTACGACCTGATCCGCGCCGAGAAGAAACAGGAAGCCATCGCGCGCAAGGCACTGACGCGGCTGTCGGTCGGCCCGCACGCCACGATCCTGTTCGAGAACTGGGATTCGATGTGGCTGCAGATCCAGGAAATGCTCCGGATCGAGAAGGGCGGGGCAGAGCAACTCGAGGACGAACTGCGCGCCTACGATCCGATGATCCCCAAGGGCGCGGAGCTGACCGCGACGCTGCTGTTCGAAATCGGCGATCCGGCGCGACGCGACGCGTTCCTGCGTACGATCGGCGGGGTCGAGGATCACGTCGCGATCCAGGTCGGCGGCGAAACGGTTCGCGCCAGGCCCGAAGGGGACATCGCCCGCACCCGCGAGAGCGACGGCAAGGCGAGCGCGGTGCACTTCCTCCATTTCGGCTTCACGCCGGACCAGATCGCCGCCTGGCAATCGGGCGAGGGCAGCGCGATGGTGGTCATCGATCACCCCAACTACGGGCACGCCGCGCTGATCGGCGCCGACAGCCGGGCGTTTCTGGGCCGCGAATGCTTCTGACGAATTGACGGCCGCCGAAGCGAAAGGGGCGCTTCGACGGCCGTCGTTTCTCCTCCCCAGGAGATCGTGAGGCTCAGTCGTAGGCGCCGAGCCGGTGATAGAGCGCATTGATCGCCGCCAGCTCCTTTTCGTCCTCGGTCGCCTTGGCATGGCTGGCCAGCGCGGCCTTTAGCAGGTGGAAGTCGGCGGTGGAGAGCAATGCGCGGGCGCGCGCGGGCTCTGGCGATATCGTGGCAGTGTCCATCTGTTGCTCCTCTTTATCAGCGCGTTCGGTCAGGTCTTCAGGCGTCAGGCCGCGAACTGGTTCATGGTGTTTGCGGCGCCGCCGGCCTTGAGCGCGGCTTCGCCGGCAAAGTATTCCTTGTGGTCGTCACCGATGTCGCTGCCGCTCATGTTCTGATGCCTCACGCAGGCGATCCCTTGGCGGATCTCCTCGCGCTGCACCCCTTTGACGTAGCCGAGCATCCCCTGTTCGCCGAAATAATCGCGCGCCAGGTTGTCGGTGCTGAGCGCCGCGGTGTGATAAGTCGGCAAGGTGATCAGGTGGTGGAAGATGCCTGCCCGCGCCGCCGTGTCCTTCTGGAAGGTGCGGATACGCTCGTCGGCCTCCGCCGCCAGCTCGGTCGCATCGTAGTCGACGCTCATCAGCCGCGCCCGGTCGTAGGCCGACAGGTCCTTGCCATCTTCCTGCCAGGCGTCAAACACTTGCTGGCGGAAGTTCAGAGTCCAGTTGAAGCTGGGCGAATTGTTATAGACCAGCTTGGCGTTGGGAATTACCGCCCGAACCCGGTCCACCATTCCCGCGATCTGGGCGATGTGCGGCTTCTCGGTTTCGATCCACAACAGGTCGGCACCGTTCTGCAGGCTGGTAATGCAGTCGAGCACGCAGCGGTCTTCGCCGGTGCCCGGCCGGAACTGGAACAGGTTCGACGGCAAGCGCCTGGGGCGCATCACCTTGCCGCTGCGGCTGATGAGTACCTCGCCGTGGCCCACGGCGGTGACCTCCTCGCAGTCGAGAAAGCCGTTGTACTGGTCGCCGATGTCGCCTGGCACGGTGCTGTAGGCGATCTGCTTGGTCAGGCCCGCGCCCAGGCTGTCGGTGCGCGCCACGATGACGCCGTCGTCGACGCCGAGCTCCATGAAGGCATAGCGAACCGCGCGGATTTTCGCGAGGAAGTCCTCGTGCGGGACGGTCACCTTGCCGTCCTGGTGGCCGCACTGCTTTTCGTCCGAGACCTGGTTCTCGATCTGGATGCAGCAGGCGCCCGCCTCGATGAACCGCCTGGCGAGCAGATAGGTCGCCTCGGCATTGCCGAAGCCCGCGTCGATATCGGCGATGATCGGAACGACGTGCGTTTCGAAGTTGTCGATGGCGTGACCGATGCGCGCGGCCTCTACCGCGTTGCCGGCACCGCGCGCCGCGTCGAGATCGCGGAACAGGAGGCCCAGTTCGCGGGCGTCAGCCTGCTTCAGGAACGTGTAGAGTTCCTCGATCAGGTCCGACACGCTGGTCTTTTCGTGCATCGATTGGTCGGGCAGTGGGCCGAACTGACTGCGTAGCGCCGCGACCATCCAGCCTGACAAGTACAGATACCTGCCGCGGGTCGAGCCGAAGTGCTTCTTAATCGCGATGACCTTCTGCTGGCCGATGAAGCCGTGCCAGCAACCGAGCGACTGCGTATACGCAGCCGGGTCGGCATCATACGTGGCCATGTCCTCGCGCATGATCTTCGCGGTGTAGCGCGCGATGTCGAGCCCAGTCCGAAACCGGTTCTGAAGGCGCATGCGGGCGACCGATTCAGGGTCTATCCCTTGGTGGGGCAGGATGGAGTCGGCGGCGCGGGCGATAGTCTCGGCGTATGTCATGGGTAGGTCCCCGTAATGGCTGACCCTTCGATACCGCCGCGACGGACCTTCGCGGTAGGCAAAGTTACAACAAAATGTGTCTGTAAGCGCTGCATTGGCGCTCCCAGCTTGCAAGGCTGTAAATTTCATGACAAGCGACGCGAGTGAGCAAGGTTGCAGTCCTCGCCGGTCCCTCGCTGCGCCGTCTGCGCCGACGGGATGGGTTGACCCAGGCCGCGATGGCGGCGCGCATCGGGATCTCTCCCAGCTATTTGAACCTCCTCGAGCGCAACCAACGACCGCTTACCGCCCGCCTGCTGGTCCAGCTCGCCGAACAGTTCGATTTCGACCCCCGCAGCCTGCGCCGCGACGAGGAAGTCGGCGGGGTGGAGGGGATGCGTCGCCGTCTTGCCGATCAGCGCTTCGCCGATCTCGCCATCGACCGCGACGAGATTGCCGAATGGCTGGCGGCGGCGCCTCAAGGCGCGCTGGCGTTCGCGCGGCTGTTCGATGGCGCCGGCGCGGGCGCACCCGACACCGGCAACGATTCGGTAGAACTTGCCCGCCGCGAGATCGAGCGCTGGCGCAACCATTTCGCCGACCTCGACAGCGCCGCCGAAGCCCTGGCCGACGACTTGCGGCTGACCAACGGCGATGTGGGCACCGCGCTGACCGAGCGGCTGCGCCAGCGTCACCAGCTCGGCGTCCGGATACTCCCCCGCGACGTCATGCCCGATGCGCTGCGACGGGTCGATTTCCATGCCCGGCAGATCCAGCTCAGCGAACTGCTCGACGGGGCGGCGCGCAATTTCCAGCTGGCGGTGCAGATCGCGCTTCTCGAACAGCGCGAGGCGATCGACACGCTAGCCGCCGGCGCCCAGTTTGCCGATCGGACCGCGCGATTGCTGCTGCGCCGCCACTTGGTCAATTACGTCGCCGCGGCGGTGCTGATGCCTTACGGCCGCTTCCTGCGCGCCTGCGACGCCACCGGGTACGACCTGGGGCTGCTGCAACGCCGCTTCGGCGTCGGTTTCGAGCAGCTCGCCCACCGCCTGACCACGCTGCAGCGCGTCGGCGAGCGCGGCTTGCCGCTGTTCATGGCGCGCGTCGACCGCGCCGGACAGTTTTCCAAGCGTTACGCAGGCGCCAGCGCGACGCCGCTGTTCGACGGCCGCGTCGGCTGCCCGAAGTGGTTGGCGCATACCGCGTTTGCCGATCCCGGTCGGGAGCAGGCCCAGCTGATCGAGTTTGCCGATCCGGTCGGCACGAAGACGCGCTGGCTGTGTCTGGCGCGCACGGTCGAGCGCAGCGGCGCCGCGGCGGGCGAAGGTGCGGCCTTCGTCGTCGTCGTCGGGGTCGAGGCCCGGCTGGCCGCGCCGATGGCCGCGTCGCGCGGGCTCGCGCTCGACGACGGTGCCCTGGCGGTCGAGACCGGGCCGGGCTGCGCCGCCTGTCCGCGGATGGACTGCCTCCAGCGCGCGCTGCCACCGCGCGGCGCCCTGCTGGCGATGGAGGACCGATCGCGCGGGCTGACCCCGTTTACCATCGTTGGATAGGGGGCGCGGAACCAGTGCCGGTGCACCGCGTTTCGTTTGCCATCGCGGCGCTGAAAATGCCGCCGAACCAGGGGATTGATCATGGCTGAAGAACGCTACACCACCGTCGAGACGCCCAGCGGCGATACGCACACCCACACCACTGTCGTTGACGACGGCGGTCGCAGCGGTGGCGGTGCCGGCTGGCTGATCGCGATCGTGCTGATCCTGGCGCTGGTCGCCGGCATCTACTTCGTCACGCAGTCGAACGCGTCGCAGGCGAACAAGGACAACGCGGTCGCCGCGGCGGCCAAGGACGTCGGCAACGCCGCGCAGAACGTCGGCGACGCCGCGCAGAACGCGGCTGACAACGTCAAGAAGAACTAAATCCGAATACGGCGTCCCGGTGTAAATCCGGGCGACAGTAAGAAGGGCGCGAGGCGGCGGAAACCGCGGTTTCGCGCCCTTCTAGCAGTTCGGCCCGCGGTGTCGGTTTTACTTACACTTAACCCCTGCGCGCTAGGGCGGGGGAATGGGTAAGGCCGAACAGGATGGCAGCGCGCGATGACGGCCGGATTGGTGGTCTTCCTGCCGCATGCCGCCGGGGTCCTCACCGCGGCCAGCTCGGCTGCCTGGTTGTTGCCACGCCGGGTGCGCTTCGGCGCTGCCGGCGTCGTCATCGTCCTGGCGATCGTGATGACGGCGGCCTGGGCGCTGGCCGTGCTGGCAAGCGGGCCCGGCGCGGCTCTGACGGCGCTGTTCGGAGTGCTGCGCGACGTCGCCTGGCTGGGCGCGGTCTATGCCCTGTTCGCGGAAGACGGCCGGATCGACGCGGTCAAGCCGCTACGGACGCTGTTTGCGGTCATCGCCGGCGTCGCGCTGGCGCAGCCGATGCTGCTGGGCCTGCTGGTCAGCGACGAAGTGGCCGCCGCCGTGCGCGACGATATCTTCGGCCTCAGCGCCCTGTTCCGCCTGCTGTTCGATGTCGGTGCGCTGGTCCTCCTCCACAATCTCTACAGCGGCGCCTCGGCCACGTCACGGCCGATCCTGCGCTGGCCGGCGATCGGACTGGCGCTGGCCTGGTGCTTCGATCTTAATTATTTCGCGATCGCCTACCTCGACGGCGCGGTGCCCGAAACGCTTGGCGGACTGCGCGGGCTGACCGCGCTGCCGCTGGCGGCGCTGCCGGCTTTCGGCGTGCGCCGGGGCAACGAGGCGCTGCGCCTGGCGCCGTCGCGCGCGGTTGCGTTCCAGTCGGCGTCGCTGCTGCTGATCGGCGGCTACCTGCTGACGATGGTCGCGGTCGCGCGCGCGCTCGCCGAACGCGGCACCACGCTCGCCACCGCGCTGCAGGTCGGGTTCACCGTGGCGGCGTCGCTCGCGGCGCTGACGGTGCTGCCGTCGCGCCGGCTGCGCGGATGGCTGCGCGTGACGGTGACCAAGCACTTGTTCCAGCACCGCTACGACTACCGCGCCGAATGGCTGCGATTCACCCGCACGGTCGCGCAAAGCGGGGTCGGCGGCGGAATCCCCCTTGAGGAACGCGCGGTCAAGGCGGTCGCCGACATCGTCGACAGTCCCGCCGGATTGCTGCTGTCGCCCGACGACAGCGGCCGGTTCGCGCTGGCGGCGCGGTGGCAGTGGCCGACCGCCGACGTGCCCGGCATGGCGCTAGACAACCACACCGCGGCCTGGTTCGAGCGCAGCGGCCACGTGGTCGACATCGACGCGATACGTCACGGCGGCGGCACGATCGAGGACGCGGTCATTCCAGCCTGGGCGCTCGAAACCGCGCGCGCCTGGGCGATGGTGCCGCTGATTCACTATGACCGCCTGATCGGCGTGATCGTGCTGGCCAGCCCGGCCCACCGCCGTCTGCTCGACTGGGAGGATTTCGACCTTCTGCGCGTCGCCGGCCAACAGCTTGCCAGCTACCTGGCCGAACGGTCAGGCCAGCAGGCGCTTGCCGAGGCGGCGCGGTTCGATGATTTCCACCGCCGCATCGCCTTCGTCATGCACGATATCAAGAACCTGGCCAGCCAGCTCGGCTTGCTGGCCCGTAACGCCGAGCGTCACGCCGAAAACCCCGATTTCCGGGCCGACATGCTACTGACGCTGCGCAACTCGGCCGACAAGCTCAACGCGCTGCTGCGTCGCTTGTCGCAGTACCGGCCGGAGAACGAGGGGACCGCGCGCGAAGTCCGTGTCGATCGCCTCGCCGCCGCCGTCGTCGAGGATGTCCGTGCGCTTCACCCGGTCGAACTGGTGCGCGCCGACGACGTCGCCGTGATGGCGCTGCCCGACCCGCTCGAGCAGGCGCTTGCCCACCTGGTCCGCAACGCCATCGACGCCTCGACCGCCGGCACGCCGGTGTTCGTGTCGGTGGCGGCCGAGCCGCTCCACGCCGCGATCGACGTGATCGACGGTGGCATCGGGATGAGCGCCGATTTCGTCCGCCACGGTCTGTTCAAACCGTTCGTCTCGTCCAAGCCGGGCGGCTTCGGCCTCGGCGCCTACGAAGCGCGCGAGCTCGTCCGCGCGATGGGCGGTTCGCTCGACGTCGAATCGCGCGAAGGCGTCGGCACCCGTTTCACCATTCGCCTGCCCCGCGCCGCCGCGGTGCACCCAGTACCCGAAAGGATATCCGCATGAGCGCCGACCTGCGCCCGAAGCTTCTCGTCGTCGAGGACGACCCCGGCCTGCAGGCGCAGCTCAAGTGGGCGTGGTCGGATTACGACGTTACAATCGTGGGCGATCGCGCCTCGGCCATCGCCGCGTTGCGCGCCGATGAGCCGGCCGTCGTCACTCTCGACCTCGGGCTGCCGCCCGATCCCGACGGTGTGAGCGAGGGTATGGCCGTGCTCGACGCGATCATGGAACTGAAGCCCGACACCAAGGTGGTCGTCGCCAGCGGACATGGCGCGCGCGAAAGCGCGCTCCACGCGATCGCACGCGGCGCTTATGATTTCTATGCCAAGCCGGTCGATATCGAGGCGCTCGGCCTGATCGTCGGGCGCGCATTGCGTCTTCACGCGATCGAGGCCGAGAACCGTGCGCTGGCCGCGCGCGTCGGCAAGGAAAACCGCGTGCTGGGCAGCATGATCACCGCGGCGCCCGAGATGGTCCGCGTCGCCCGCACGATCGAGCGTGTGGCCAACACCCGCGTATCGGTCATGCTGCTGGGGGCCAGCGGGACGGGCAAGGAACTGCTCGCGCGCGGCCTGCACGAGGCAAGCGACCGCGCGGGCGGCGCGTTTGTGGCGATCAACTGCGCGGCGATCCCCGAAAACCTCCTGGAAAGTGAGCTGTTCGGGCACGAGAAGGGGGCTTTCACCGGCGCGGTCAAGACCACCGAGGGCAAGATCGAGCAGGCCGCCGGCGGCACCCTGTTCCTCGACGAAGTGGGCGACATCCCGCTCCACCTCCAGGTCAAGCTGCTGCGGTTCCTGCAGGAACGCGTGATCGAGCGGGTGGGATCACGCGCCTCGATCCCGGTCGATACCAGGATCGTCTGCGCCACGCACCAGAACCTGGAGGCGATGATCGCCGAAGGGCGCTTTCGCGAGGACCTGTTCTACCGCCTGGCCGAGATCGTGGTGCGCATCCCGTCGCTGGCCGAACGCCCGGGCGACGCGCCGCTGCTGGCCAAGGCGTTCCTGGCGCGCTTCGCGGCCGAAATGAATCCCGCGGTCAAGGGATTCGCGCCCGACGCGCTGGCGGCCATCGATGCCTGGCCGTGGCCGGGCAATGTCCGCGAACTGGAAAACCGCGTCAAGCGCGCGACGATCATGGCTGAGGGCAAGCTCGTTACCGCCGCCGACCTCGACCTCGGGGGCGCGACGGGCGAGGGCGAGGCGGCACTCAACCTGAAGTCTGCGCGCGAACAGACCGATCGCAAGCTGATCCGCCATGCCCTGGCGCGCAGCGAGGGCAACATTTCCTCGACCGCCAAGATGCTGGGGATCAGTCGGCCGACGCTTTACGACCTGATCAGGCAGTATGACCTGAGCGCCTGAGGGTTGCGCGGCTGCACCGGCGCGGGCAGGGCGCGCGCGATGCTGGGGCGGATCGATCCGATGGTACGGCTGCTGGTCGCCGCGATTGCCCTGGCGATCGTCCTGCCGGCGTCCGGGCGCTATCACGATGCGGCGCAGTGGATCGCAAACGCGGCGGTTTTTCTGCTGTTTTTTCTCAACGGCCTGCGCCTGCCGCGCGGTGACGTGCTGGCAGGGCTCGGCAACTGGCGCGTGCTCGGCGCGCTGGCGCTGTGGTGCTTCGGCGCCATGCCGCTGCTGGGCTGGGGGCTGTGGCACGCCGCCGGGCTCGTCCTGCCGCCGCTGCTGGCGCTGGGGTTTCTCTATTGCGCGGTCCTGCCTTCGACGGTCCAGTCGGCAACGGCCTATGCGTCGCTGGCAGGCGGCAGCGTCGCGCTGTCGGTCGTAGCCGCGGCCCTGCTCAATATTGTCGGCGTTTTCGCCAGCGCGCCGATCTTTGCGCTGCTGGGCGGAGCGGCGGGCGCTGCAATGGGCTTGCAGGGGCTGTTCAAGGTTATTGCAATCCTGTTGCTGCCCTTTGCCTTGGGCCAGGCGTTGCAGCGGCGCTTCGGCGGCTGGGTGGCCAATCATCGCCTCCTGATCGCCAGGGTCGACCGCGTATCGATCGCAACCGCCGTCTACGTGGCGTTCTCCGGCGCGGTGGCTGAGCGGTTCTGGACCCGTGTCGATGGCATGGGCTGGGCCGGCCTGATTGCGGGCGTGGCGCTGCTCCTGGCCCTCGCGCACGGCGGTGCGTGGCTGCTGGGCACGTTGATGCGGCGACCGCGGCCCGAACGGATCACGATCCTGTTTGCCGGCGCGCAGAAATCGATCGCCATGGGGGCGCCGCTGGCAACGATCCTCTTCCGGCCCAACGCGGCGGGGATCGTGCTGCTGCCGATCCTGCTCTATCACCTTGCCCAGATGGTGATCGCGGCGCCGCTGGCAGCGCGGCTGGCCCGGGACAGCTAGGCTTTCTTACGCGCCTTGGCCGGGGCTTTTTTCCGCACCGGCGCCGCGCGGGTCGCGGCGGCCTTCTTCGCGGCTTGCGAACGCTGGCGGTGTTCGACCTTGCGGTTGTGACGAACCGACCAGACCAGCGACGCCCCGATCATGGCCGCGCCGATCAGCCCGGTCACGCTCTCCGGAATGTGCCACCGCGCCGACAGTAGCATGATCACGGCCAGCGCCAGGATCGCCCAAAAAGCGCCGTGTTCGAGGTAGCGGTATTCGCCCAGCGTACCCTTGCGAACCAGCATGATCGTTATGGACCGGACGAACATCGCGCCGATCGACAGGCCGAGCGCGATCACTACCATGTTGTTCGACAAGGCGAAGGCGCCGATCACGCCGTCGAAACTGAACGAGGCGTCGAGGACGTTGAGGTACAAGAATCCCGCAAGCCCCGAACGTACCGCACTGCCGCGCGCCGCCTCGCGCAGCTCCAGCACCGCGCCCACCGCTTCGACCGCGACAAAGGCAACGATGCCCAGCGTCCCCGCGATCAGGAAGGTCAGTGCTTCTTCCGCCGGCAGCATCAGGGTGATGGCGTAAAGTGCGATAAGCAGGACGGCGATCCCGGCCGCGCGGATATGCGAGAACAGCGCCAGCTTTTCTTCAACCCAGCGGATCCAGTGGACGTCCTTCTCGCCATCGAAAAAGAAATTGAGGCCCACAAGCGCCAGGAACGCGCCGCCGAACCCGGCGATGCCGACATGCGCGCTGCTGACGATCTTCTCGTAAGCAGACGGGTTGTTTAGCGACAGGCGTACCGCTTCGACCGGCCCGAGCCCCGCGGCGACGGCGACAATGGCCAGCGGGAACACGATCCGCATTCCGAACACCGCGATGACCATGCCCCAGGTCAGGAAGCGCTGCTGCCAGACCGCGTCCATGTCCTTCAGCACGGTGGCGTTCACCACCGCGTTGTCGAACGACAGCGACACTTCGAGCACGGCCAGGACCAGGACGATCCACAGCACGCTGGCCATCCCGGCCGCCGAACCGCTTTCGTGAAGCCCGTACCACGCCGCGCCGACCAGGCAGGCCAGCGTAAACAGGATCGAGCCCTTGAACTGGCTCAGCATGCTGGGCATCGGGACACTCGCTTGGCGCAGGGCGGGGAGGCCCGATCCATGGCGGCGCCGCGGCCGGCGATCAAGCCCGCCGCGGCGCTTACCCTCAGGCCAGTTCGACCGCGACCGCGGTCGCCTCGCCGCCGCCGATGCAAAGGCTGGCAACCCCGCGCTTGGCACCGCGCTTTTTCAAGGCCGCGATCAGCGTGGTCAGGATACGCGCGCCCGACGCGCCGATCGGGTGGCCCAGCGCGGTGGCGCCGCCGTTGACGTTGATCTTGTCATGCGGAATGCCGAGATCGTGCATTGCGAACATGGCGACGCAGGCAAACGCCTCGTTGATTTCGAACAGGTCGACATCGTCCAGCTGCCAGCCGGCCTTGGCCAGGACCGAATTGATGGCGCCGACCGGGGCAGTGGTGAAATCCTTCGGCTCCTGCGCGTGCGCAGCCACCGCAACGATGGTGGCCGCGGGGGTGAGGCCTTTGTCCCTGGCAACGCTTGCGCGGGTGAGGACCAGCGCAGCGGCACCGTCCGAAATCGACGACGAGGTCGCCGCGGTAATCGTGCCGTCCTTGGCGAAAGCGGGCCGCAGCGCAGGGATCTTGTCGGGACGGCCCTTGCCGGGCTGCTCGTCGGTATCGACCACGCTTTCGCCGGCGCGGCTGACCACGGTGACAGGGGCAATCTCCTCGGCGAAGTCGCCGCCGGCGATCGCGGCCTGGGCGCGGCGCAGCGATTCGATCGAGTAGACATCCTGCGCCTCGCGCGTGAGCTGATAGGCGTTGGCGGTATCCTGCGCGAAGGTGCCCATCGCGCGGCCGGCCTCGTAAGCGTCCTCGAGGCCGTCCAGAAACATGTGGTCGTAGGCCGTGTCGTGCCCGATGCGCGCGCCCGAACGATGCTTCTTGAGCAGGTACGGCGCGTTGGTCATCGATTCCATCCCGCCGGCGACGACCATGTCGATCGAGCCGGCGGCCAGCGCCTCGGCGCCCATGATGACGGTCTGCATGCCCGAGCCGCATACCTTGTTGACCGTGGTGGCCTGGACCGACTTGGGCAGGCCGGCCTTGATCATCGCCTGGCGGGCCGGGGCCTGGCCGAGGCCGGCGGGCAGCACACAGCCCATGTAGACGCGCTCGACATCGGCGCCGTTCACGCCCGCGCGCTCGACCGCGGCCTTGATCGCCGTGGCGCCAAGATCGGTGGCCGAGACGTCCGCCAGCGCGCCCTGCATGCCGCCCATCGGCGTACGCGCGTAGGACAGGATGACGACCGGGTCGGAGGCGGAAAGCTGGGCCATGACGGAAAAACCTTCTGTTCGGGAACGGGCGAGATAATGCTGCACGTGCACAATGGCAATCGGGCTTGCCCTCGGCGCGGCGATAGCGGACCTTGCAGCGATGATCTCCGCCTCAATGACAGCATTGCTCGACGCGCAGCGGTCCGCCTTCATGGCCGCGCGCCCCGAAGACGTGTCGGTCCGCCGGGACCGGCTCCTGCGTCTGAAAGCCTTGCTGAAGGACGAGGGCGACGCGCTGGCCCGTGCGATGAGCCATGATTTCGGCCACCGGAGCCACGAGCAGAGCTTGTTGACCGACATCATGCCGGCGAACAGCGCCCTCAATTACGCGCTCAAGCACCTGAGGCGGCTTACCCGGCCCGAGCGGCGCCGCGCGACTTTCCCGCTCGGGCTGATCGGGGGGAGGGCCGAAGTTCGCCATGAGCCCAAGGGCGTGGTCGGCATCGTCAGTCCGTGGAACTTCCCCGTCGTGCTGGCGATCGGTCCGCTGGCGCAGGCGCTGGCGGCGGGTAACCGGGCGATGCTCAAGCCCAGCGAATTCACCCCCGAGACCAGCGCGCTTCTCGCCCGCGCGGTCGCCAGCCGTTTCGCACCCGAAGAGCTCGCAATCGTCACCGGCGGGGCCGAAATCGGGCAGGTATTCTGCGCCCTCCCGTTCGATCACCTGCTGTTCACAGGCGCGACCGCGATCGGCCGCCACGTCGCGCGCGCCGCTGCCGAGAACCTGGTGCCGGTTACGCTGGAACTGGGCGGCAAGTCGCCCACGATCGTCGGCAAGGGCGCGGATGTCGCGCGCGCTGCGGAGCGGATTGCGATCGGCAAGATGATGAACGCTGGCCAGATCTGCCTGGCCCCCGATTACCTGCTCGTCCCGGCCGACAGACAGGACGCCATCGTCGGCGCGGTGGCGGCTGCGGCGGCGCTGCTTTATCCGCGCGTCCTCGATAACGACGACTACACCTCAATCGTCAACGCGCGTCACCGCGACCGCCTGCAGGGGCTGATCGACGACGCCGTGGGCAAGGGCGCGGCCGCAACGGTGGTGAACCCGGGACACGAGGACTTTGCCGCCTCGAACGGCCACAAGCTGCCGCTGACGATCCTGACCGGCGTCGATGATACGATGGCGGTGATGCAGGAGGAAATCTTCGGGCCGGTCCTGCCGGTCTTGACCTATCGCCGCATCGACGAGGCCATCGACTACGTCAACGCGCACGACCGGCCGCTGGGGCTCTATTATTTCGGCAACGACGCGGACGAGCGTGAGCGGGTGCTTGGACGCACGATCTCCGGCGGGGTCACGGTGAACGACGTGGTCATGCACATTGCCATGGAAGACCTTCCATTCGGCGGCATTGGTCCATCGGGCATGGGGGCTTATCACGGACCGGAAGGTTTCCGGACTTTCAGCCATGCCCGTGCGGTCTATCACCAACCGCGCTGGGACATAGCCGCACTGGCGGGTCTGAAGCCGCCCTATGGCAAGGCGACTCGGGCAACGCTGGCGCGCGGCCTGAAGTAGCCCGCGCTGCGGCGCGGCAAAACCTGCGCCGATACCCTTGCGCGGCCTTGGCGGCGGGACTAGTGGCAGCGTGTCCCGGCGCCGCAAGGCTCCAAACCAACCCGATTCAGGGCGCAAACGTGCTAGACCTGTCGCAATACCTGCCGATCCTGATTTTCCTGGCCATCGCGCTGGGGCTGTCGACTGCTTTCGTGCTGCTGCCGATGGGCGTGGCGCGGCTGACCGGCACGCATAACCCCACCGCCGACAAGCTCAGCGAATACGAGTGCGGCTTTCCCGCGTTCGAAGATTCCCGCAGCCAGTTCGACGTGCGCTTCTATCTGGTGGCCATCCTGTTCATCATCTTCGATCTGGAAGCGGCGTTCCTGTTTCCCTGGGCGGTCAGCCTGGACGTGACCGGCTGGCCGGGCTGGATCACGATGATGGTGTTCTTGGGCGAACTCGCGATCGGGCTTGCCTACGCCTGGAAAAAGGGGGCGTTGGACTGGGAATGACCGACCTTTCGAACACGCGCGCCGCGGGGCACGTCACCGAAGATGCGGTGATCACGCACCCCGATCAGGCCTTTTTCACTGATCTCAATGCGGAGGTCCACGACAAGGGCTTCCTCGTCACGTCGACCGAAGAGCTTTTCCAGTGGGCGCGCACCGGGTCGCTGTGGTGGATGACCTTCGGCCTGGCATGCTGCGCGGTGGAGATGATTCACGTCAACATGCCGCGCTATGACATGGAGCGTTTTGGCGTCGCCCCGCGTGCCTCTCCGCGCCAGAGCGACGTGATGATCGTTGCCGGCACGCTGTGCAACAAGATGGCCCCGGCACTGCGCAAGGTCTATGACCAGATGTCGGATCCCAAGTACGTCATCAGCATGGGCAGCTGCGCCAACGGCGGCGGCTATTATCATTACAGTTACAGCGTCGTGCGCGGGTGTGACCGGATCGTGCCGGTCGACATCTATGTGCCCGGTTGCCCGCCGACCGCCGAAGCGCTGCTTTACGGCGTGATGCAGTTGCAGCGGAAGATCCGCCGCGTGGGGACGATCACGCGGTGAGCACGGTTCTGCATTCGGCGCCGAAAATCGCGGCGAACGACGGTGTGCGCGAGGCATTGGCCGGGGCGCTCGGCGCCGCGGTCGTAGCGCACAAGGAAGAGTACGGTGAAATCGTACTGACCGTCGCACGAGCATCCTTGGTCGAGGCGCTGCGTTCGCTGCGCGACGATCACGGCTACCAGCAGCTAATGGAGATCGCCGGAGTCGACTTCCCGAGCCGCGCCGAGCGGTTTGAAGTCGTTTACATGCTGCTCAGTCTGACGAAGAACCACCGCATCATCGTCAAGGCCACCGCGTCCGAAACGGATCCGGTGCCAAGCGTCACGGGCCTTTGGACCAATGCTGGCTGGCTCGAGCGCGAGGTGTTCGACTTGTACGGCGTGATCTTCGACGGCAACGCCGACCTGCGCCGCATCCTCACCGACTACGGCTTCGAAGGACACCCGTTCCGCAAGGACTTCCCGCTGACCGGCTACCACGAGCTGCGTTATTCGGAAGAGGCCAAGCGTGTGGTCTACGAGCCTGTCAAACTGGCGCAGGACTTGCGCACATTCGATTTCATGAGCCCTTGGGAAGGTGCCGATTACGTCCTGCCGGGTGACGAGAAGGCAGCGACCCCGCCGCCGGCGCCCGCCGCCGTTGCGACTAAGCCCGAAACCAAGGGCCCCCCGACGGCTGACGTGCCCAAGACCACCGAAACCAAGGCCGATACCGGCGCCGGGAGGCCGGCTGACGACAAGGCCGCGGCCAAAGTCGCACCGGCGCGCAAGAGCCGCGCCAAGTCCGCGCAGGGCACCGCTCAGCCGCAACCGGTAGAAACGGCGATTCCGGCCCCGGGCGCACCAGATCCGACCGAGGATCGCCCGGCGCGCAAGCCGCGCAAGAAGAAGGACGGCAGCGGAGGCTCGGGCCCCGCGCCGCTGGGTAGCTGACAATGTCCGGTTTCGCCCTCGAGACCTCGCCGACGACCGGTGATGAAGTCATCAGCAACTATACGATCAACTTCGGCCCGCAGCATCCGGCCGCGCACGGCGTGCTGCGCCTGGTTCTCGAGCTCGACGGCGAGATCATCGAGCGGGTGGACCCGCACATCGGGTTGCTTCACCGCGGCACCGAGAAGCTGATCGAGCACAAGACATACCTGCAGGCGCTGCCGTACTTCGACCGGCTCGACTATTGCTCGCCGCTGGCGATGGAGCACTCCTACGTGCTCGCCATCGAGAAGCTGCTCAATGTCGAAGTGCCGATCCGCGCGCAGTACTTGCGAGTGCTGTTCGCCGAACTCACGCGCATCTGCAACCACATGCTCAACCTCGGCAGCCATGTCATGGACGTCGGGGCGATGACGCCGAACCTGTGGCTGTTCGAGATTCGCGAGGATTGCCTCAATTTCTTCGAGCGCGCCTCGGGCGCACGAATGCACAGCGCGTGGTTCCGGCCCGGCGGCGTCCACCAGGACGTGCCGGAAAAACTGCTGGTCGATATCGGAGAGTGGCTCGACGGGCGCCTGCCGACCTTGTTCGAAGACGCTATGAGCCTGGTGGTCGACAACCGTATCTTCAAGCAGCGCAACGTGGATATCGCGGTCGTTTCGAAGGACGATGCAGTTGCCTGGGGCTTCTCCGGGCCGATGATCCGCGGCAGCGGGATCGCATGGGACCTGCGCAAGTCGCAGCCCTACGATGTCTATGCCAGGATGGACTTCGAAATCCCGGTCGGCACGCGCGGCGATTGCTATGACCGTTTCATGGTGCGGGTCGAGGAAGTGCGCCAGTCGGCGCGGATCATGAAGCAGTGCCTGGCCGACATGCCGAGCGGCCCGGTCGCCAGCGAAGACCGCAAGATCGTCCCGCCCAAGCGCGCCGAGATGAAGCAGTCGATGGAAGCGCTGATCCATCACTTCAAGCTCTATACCGAGGGCTTTCACGTGCCCGCGGGCGAGGTGTACGTCGCAACTGAAAGCCCGAAGGGCGAATTCGGCGTCTATCTGGTCAGCGACGGCAGCAACAAGCCATACCGTTGCAAGATCCGCCCGACCGCGTTTTCGCACCTCCAGGCGATGGATTTCATGTGCAAGGGCCACATGCTCCCGGACGCGACCGCGATCCTGGGCGCGATCGATGTGGTCTTCGGGGAGTGCGACCGGTGATGAGCCGTGAAACCTTCATGCAGGTGCGCCAGTGGGCGCTGGTGACCGGGGTTTCGCTGTCGGCCGGGTTCTTCGCCATGGGGTGGCTCGGGATCCGGACCAGCGACTTCGTCCCGATGGTGATCGCTTCGATCGCCGGTTTCGAGATGGCCCTGCTGGGCCGCGATCTCGCGGAGAAGCGGCTGCGTGGCTAAAGACAGCTCCTTCGGCGTGAACCCGCGCTTTGCCCCGCTGTACCTGCTCGCCGGCGTGCTTTCGCTGGTGGCGCTAGGGCTGGAATTCTACGCCTGGCAGGTCAAGGGCAAGAGCTGGACCGAGATGGTCATGCCCGCGATCCTGGCCGCCTTCATGTTCTATATGTGGTCGCTGGGCCGCAAGCAGGCAAAGATCGATGGCTGATCGCGCTCCTCATCCCGACACCCCTGAATTGCGCGCGCGTTGGGCGAGTTTCGCCTGGACTGAGCAGAATGCGGCACAGGCCAAGGTCATCATTGCGCGCTATCCCGAGGGACGCCAGAAGTCCGCGGTGATGCCGCTTCTCGACCTTGCGCAACGTCAGGTCGGCGCGGCAACGAATACGCAGGGCTGGTTGCCGCTGCCTGTGATGGAATTCGTCGCTCGCGAACTCGACATGCCGGTGATCCGCGTGCTCGAGGTTGCCACCTTCTACACGATGTACAACATCGCCCCGGTGGGCCGCTTTCACGTCCAGGTTTGCGGCACCACGCCTTGCATGCTGCGTGGCAGCGATGCGATCCTGGATGCCTGCAAGAAGCGGGGGATGGCCAAGGGCCACACGACCGATGACGGGATGTGGACGCTGACCGAGGTCGAATGCATGGGCAACTGCGCGTCCGCCCCGATGGTCCAGATCAACGACGGCAATTACGAAGACCTGACGCCCGAAAGGCTCGATGCCGTTCTCGACGCGCTGGCCGCTGGCCAGAGCCCCAAGGAAGGTACCCAGGATCCCGCTCGCCACACTGTCGAGCCGGTCGGCGCATTGTCCAGCCTGAGCGCGATGGCTCAGGAAAATCATGATTACCGGGGTGAGTGGTGATGAGCCTTCGGAACATCTTTTGTGGGACGCTCGCTCGTGCTTGCTGACAAGGACCGCATCTTCACTAACCTCTACGGCTACCAGCCTTGGAACCTGAAGGCCGCGCAATCACGCGGCGACTGGGACGATACCAAGGCGCTTCTCGGCCGCGGTCAGGACGCCATCATCGACGAGATGAAAGCGTCTGGCCTGCGCGGTCGCGGCGGTGCCGGCTTCCCCACCGGCATGAAGTGGTCCTTCATGCCCAAGGAATCGAAAGATGGCCGCCCCAGCTTTCTTGTCATCAACGCCGACGAGTCCGAGCCCGGCTCGTGCAAGGACCGCGAGATTATCCGTCACGATCCGCACAAGCTGATCGAGGGCGCCTTGATCGCCGGTTATGCGATCCGTGCGCGCGCCGCATATATCTACATTCGCGGCGAATACATCCGCGAGGCCGAGATTCTGTTTGCCGCCGTACAAGAGGCTTACGACGCCGGGCTGATCGGCCGGAATGCCTGCGGTTCGGGCTACGATTTTGACGTCTTCGTCCATCGCGGCGCGGGCGCTTACATCTGCGGTGAAGAAACCGCGATGATCGAAAGCCTCGAGGGCAAGAAGGGCCAGCCGCGCCTCAAGCCGCCGTTCCCGGCGGGTGCCGGGCTCTATGGCTGCCCGACCACGGTCAACAACGTCGAATCGATCGCGGTCGCGCCTACGATCCTGCGCCGCGGCGCCTCCTGGTTCTCATCCTTCGGGCGCGAGAACAACAAGGGGACCAAGCTCTTCCAGATCAGCGGCCACGTCGAGAAGCCCTGCGTGGTCGAGGAAGCGATGAGCATCCCCTTCCGCGAACTGATCGAGAAGCATTGCGGTGGGATCACCGGCGGCTGGGACAACCTGCTGGCGGTCATTCCTGGCGGATCGTCGGTTCCGCTGGTCCCGGCCAAGGATATCATGGACGCGCCGATGGACTTCGACGGACTCAAGGAGGTCGGCTCCGGCCTTGGCACCGCGGCGGTCATCGTAATGGACAAGTCGACCGACATCGTCCGCGCGATCAGCCGCATCAGTTATTTCTACAAGCACGAATCCTGCGGTCAGTGCACGCCATGCCGCGAAGGGACCGGCTGGATGTGGCGCGTGATGGAGCGCCTGCGTACCGGCGACGCCGACGTGCGCGAAATCGACATGCTACAGGAAGTGACCAAGCAGGTCGAAGGCCACACGATCTGTGCGCTGGGCGACGCCGCGGCGTGGCCGATCCAGGGCCTGATCCGCCATTTCCGTCCCGAACTTGAACGCCGCATCGCCGAAAACGTCAGGGAAGCCGCCGAATGAACCGCTTGATCGCCATTGCGGCGGCGCTTGTCGCCGCGCTGCCGGTTCCTGCCAGCGCCGGGACCGATCCGGTCGCTGCGCGTAAGGTTCTGAGCGACTACGCCTCGTGCATCGTGCGGCGCGAGCCGGCCGTGGCCAAGGCCTGGGTTCTTTCGGGCAAGTTTCTGTCGCGCGGTGACAGCGCGCTTGGCAAGCTTTCGCAGCGCGAATGTATAGACGTGCAGAAAACCGCGATGCTGCGTGCTGGCGGGATCATGATGCGCGGATCGCTCGCCCAGGCTTTGTTCGACCGTGACCAGGCTGTCCTGACAGCGACGGATTTTGCCGCCGCGCCCGCGCTTTACTGGGACGAGCCGAGCGCGGTTGCGACCACCGGCAAGGACGGAAAGCCGTTGCCGCAGGCCGCGATCGAGGCGCAGACGCGGGCCGTATCCAGCAAGTCGGCTGAAATCCAGCTCGCTCGCATGGGCGAATGCGTGGTGCGCGCAAACGCCGCCGGTTCGCGTGCGGTACTGACGAGTGCAGCTGCGACCTCGGCGGAGCTCGACGCGCTGAAAGCGCTGACCCCGCAACTGTCCACCTGCGTTCCAACCGGGCAGACGGTCGCCTTCGACCGCGTAACCCTGCGCGGCGCGCTGGCGCTGGCTTACTACCGCCTTGCCACGGCCGTGTCCGGGAGCGCCGGCTGATGCCCAAAGTTACTGTCGACGGCACCGAGATCGAGGTTCCGGCCGGGGCTACCGTGCTCCAGGCCTGCGAGCTTGCCGGGAAGGAAATTCCGCGCTTCTGCTATCACGAGCGGCTGTCGATCGCCGGCAACTGCCGGATGTGCCTGGTCGAAGTGAAGCCGGGCCCGCCCAAGCCGCAGGCGTCCTGCGCGCTGCCGGCTGCCGATGGCCAGGAAATCCGCACCGACAGCGCGATGGTGCAAAAGGCGCGCGAAGGGGTGATGGAGTTCCTGCTCATCAACCACCCGCTCGATTGTCCGATCTGTGACCAGGGCGGCGAGTGCGATCTGCAGGACCAGTCGGTGTCCTATGGCCGCGGAGCCAGCCGCTACCACGAGCACAAGCGCGCGGTGACCGAAAAGTACATGGGCCCGCTGATCAAGACCGCGATGACCCGCTGCATCCACTGCACGCGCTGCGTCCGCTTCAGCGAGGAAGTGGCCGGCGTGGACGAGATCGGCGCGCTCTATCGCGGCGAGAACATGCAGATCACCACGTATCTGGAGCAGGCGGCGAAGCATGAGCTGTCTGCCAACGTGATCGATCTCTGCCCCGTCGGTGCGCTGACGAGCCGTCCTTATGCGTTCGAAGCGCGCCCGTGGGAGTTGAAGAAGACGCTATCGATCGACGTGTCCGACGCGGTCGGCGCCAACATACGGCTCGACAGTCGGGGTCGCGAAGTCCTGCGGGCGCTGCCGCGCGTGAACGACGACGTCAACGAGGAATGGCTGTCCGACAAGGCGCGATACCAGGTCGACGGACTGACCGCGCGCCGGCTCGACCGGCCGTGGATACGCAAGGGCGACAAGCTCGTCGCGGCGAGCTGGGAAGAAGCCTTCGCCGCTGTCGCCAAGGTCAAGCCGGGCGCCAGCGTCGCAGCGGTCGCGGGCGATCTGGTCGATTGCGAGACCATGTTCGCGGCCAAGGCGCTGCTCGCCGCGATGGGCTCGACTCTGCTCGAAGGCCGCCAGACGGGCCTGGCCTACGACACGTCGAACCTGGCTTCGGTGGCGTTCAATTCTACCGTTTCCGGAATCGAGGACGCCGACGCGATCCTGATCGTGGGCAGCCACGTCCGCTGGGAAGCTGCGCTGGTCAACGCGCGGATCCGCAAGGCGGTCAAGAAGGGGGCCAAGGCGTTCGTGGTCGGGCCCGAATGGGAAACGACCTACCCCGCCGAGTTTCTCGGCAACGACCTGGCCATCATGGACGACCTGCCCAAGGCGGCGGTCGATGCGTTCCAGGGCGCCGCGCATCCCGCGATCATCCTTGGCGGCGCGGCATTGGGCCAAGGCGCCTTGGGCGCGGGCCTGGCGTTCGCGGCCGAGTTCGGGCTGGTCAGGGACGGGTGGAACGGCTTCAACGTCCTCCACATGGCGGCCAGCCGCATGGGCGGGCTGATGCTGGGCTACGCGCAGTCCGGCGGAATTGCCGACCTCGTCGAGGCCAAGCCGAAGCTCGTCTTCGCGCTGGGCGCCGACGAGGTGGATTTCACCAGGTTCGCGGGCTCGACCATTATCTATATCGGCCATCACGGCGACAAGGGCGCGCACGCCGCCGACATCATCCTGCCCGCCGCCGCTTACAGCGAAAAGGCCGGTACGTACGTCAACACGGAGGGCCGCGTGCAGTTCGCCGACAAGGCCGTCTTCGCGCCGGGTGATGCGCGTGAGGACTGGACGATCCTGCGCGCGCTGGCAGACAGCCTGGGCGTCTCGGTCGGCTTCGACAGCTTCGCGCAGCTGCGCGCCGCGATGATCGCAGCCGTGCCTTCGCTTGGGCAAGAAGGCCTGGCAAATTACGGTGCGCTTGCAAAAGCAAAGAAGACCAAGGCCACCGGAACGATCGACGCATACCCCGTCAAGGACTACTATCTCACCAACCCGATTGCGCGCGCATCGGTGGTAATGCAGCGCTGCTCGGCCGAACTGCTCCACGGCGAAGATTTCGCGGAGGCCGCGGAATGACCGAGACCTTCCAGCACTGGGGCCTGTCCTATGACTGGGCGTGGTTCCTTGCCACGATCGCGGGGATACTCCTGATCGCGCTGCCGCTGATGCTGGCGGTGGCGATGATTATCTACGCCGATCGCAAGATCTGGGCAGCGATGGCGCTGCGGCGCGGGCCCAACGTAGTCGGGCCGTTCGGGCTGCTGCAGAGCTTCGCCGACGGATTGAAGGTCTTCCTTCAGGAAACCATCGTCCCCTCGGCGGCGAACAAGGGGCTGTTCCTGATCGCGCCGATCATAACCTTCACGGTCGCGCTGATGGCCTGGGCGGTGATCCCGTTCAATTCGGGCGCGATCCTGGCCAACATCAATGTCGGGCTGCTCTACGTCCTCGCGATCTCGTCGCTGGGCGTTTACGGCACGGTAATCGCCGGTTGGTCGTCCAACTCGAAGTATCCGTTCTTCTCGGCGATGCGCGCCTCGGCACAGATGATTTCCTACGAAGTCTCGATCGGGTTCATCCTGATCTGCGTGGTGCTGTGGGCCGGCACGTTCAACATGAACGGCATCGTGCTGGCGCAGAAGGGCCACGTTTTCGGCATCCTCAACGGATTCGTCTTCAACCCGCTGCTGTTCCCGATGTGGGTCATGTTCCTGATCTCTGGCATGGCAGAAACCCAGCGCGCGCCGTTTGACTTGACCGAGGCGGAAAGCGAGCTCGTCGCTGGCTACCAGACCGAATATTCGTCGATGAGCTTCGCGCTCTACTGGCTGGGCGAATATGCCAACGTCTTGCTGATGTGCGCGCTCAACGCCACGCTGTTCTTCGGCGGGTGGCTGCCGCCGATCGAATGGGCGCCGCTGTACTGGATCCCGGGATGGCTGTGGCTGTTCGCCAAGATCTTCTTTTTCTTCTTCATCTTCAGCTGGGTGAAGGCGACGGTGCCGCGCTACCGATATGACCAGTTGATGCGACTGGGCTGGAAGGTGTTTTTGCCGGTTTCGCTGGGTTTCGTGGTCGTGATCAGCGGCTATCTGATGGTTACGAGGTTCGGGGCATGAGCGTTGGGCAATACGTCAAGGCGTTCACGCTCTGGGAGTTCGTGAAGGCCCACTGGTTGACCTTGAAGTACTTCTTCAAGCCCAAGGCGACGATCAACTACCCCTTCGAGAAGAACCCGCTGTCGCCGCGTTTTCGCGGCGAGCATGCGCTGCGCCGTTATCCTAACGGCGAGGAACGCTGCATCGCGTGCAAGCTGTGCGAGGCGGTCTGCCCGGCGCAGGCGATCACGATCGAAGCCGAACCGCGCGAAGACGGCAGCCGCCGCACCACGCGTTACGACATCGACATGACAAAGTGCATCTACTGCGGCTTCTGCCAGGAAGCTTGCCCGGTCGATGCCGTGGTCGAGGGGCCGAACTTCGAATACGCGACCGAGACGCGTGAAGAACTGCTTTACGACAAGGCGAAACTGCTGGCCAACGGGGACAAGTGGGAGCGGGCCATCGCCGCGAACCTTGAAGCCGATGCGCCCTATCGCTAGGCGGCGCGCAAACCCATGATCCACGTCCTTGCCTTTTACCTGTTCGCGGTCCTGATGATTGCCAGCGCCGTGCTGGTGATCCTCTCGCGCAACCCCGTCCACGCCGTGCTGTGGCTGATCGTGGCGTTCTTCAACGCCGCTGGCCTGATGGTGCTGGTCGGTGCGGAATTCATCGCGATGCTGCTCGTGATCGTCTATGTCGGCGCCGTCGCGGTGCTGTTCCTGTTCGTTGTGATGATGCTCGACATCGATTTTGCCACGCTGCGCGCCGGCTTCATCCGCAACTTCCCGCTCGGGATCGCGGTGGCACTGGTGCTGCTGGCCGAACTGGTGCTGAGCGTGGGCGCATATCGCGCTGGCGCAATGTACCTTGGCGCAGCGCCTGTCGCCGCCGCGGCCGAGGCCAGCAATATCGCCGCGATCGGCGCGATGCTCTATGGCCAGTACCTGTTCCTTTTCGAAGCCTCGGGCATCATCCTGCTGGTGGCGATGATCGGCGCGATCGTGCTGACGCATCGCGGCCGCAAGGACACGCGGCCGCAGAATATTGCCCACCAGGTTGCCCGCCGCCCGCAGGACGCCACGCGAAACGTCAATCCGCCGGTCGGCGAGGGGGTGCAGCTGTGATCGGCATCGAACACTATGTCGTCGTCAGCTCGATCCTGTTCGTGCTCGGCGTGCTTGGCATCTTCCTCAACCGCAAGAACGTGATCGTGCTGCTGATGGCGATCGAGCTGATCTTGCTCGCGGTGAACATCAACCTGGTGGCCTTCAGCGCGTTCCTGCACGACCTGACCGGGCAGATATTCGCAATGTTCGTGCTGACCGTCGCGGCGGGGGAGGCGGCCATCGGCCTAGCCATTCTAGTCATCTATTTCCGCGACCGCGGGACAATCGCGGTCGACGACGTCAACCGGATGAAGGGCTAAAGGCGTGATCCAGATCATCGTCTTCGCGCCGCTCATCGCGGCCGTCGTCGCCGGGCTAGGCAATCGTGCCATCCCCGCTGTCGCTGCCAAGGCCGTGACGACAGGGGCGCTGTTCCTTTCGTGCGCGCTGTCGTGGCCGATCTTCTTCTCGTTCCTGTCCGGCAATGCCGAAGCCCATGTCGCCCCGGTGCTGCACTGGCTGACCAGCGGCGACCTCAGCTTCGACTGGGCGCTGCGGGTCGATACGCTGACCGCGGTCATGCTGGTTGTCATCACCAGCGTATCGGCGCTCGTCCATCTCTATTCGTGGGGTTACATGGACGAGGACCCGGATCAGGCGCGGTTCTTCGCTTACCTGTCGTTGTTCACCTTCGCGATGCTGATGCTGGTAACGGCGGACAATCTGGTCCAGATGTTCTTCGGCTGGGAAGGCGTGGGCCTGGCATCCTACCTGCTGATCGGATTCTGGTTCCGAAAGCCCAGCGCCTGCGCCGCCGCGATCAAGGCTTTCGTGGTCAACCGCGTTGGCGACCTCGGCTTCATGCTGGGCATCTTCGGTACCTACCTGGTGTTCGGCACGGTCTCGATCCCGGAAATCCTGCACGCCGCACCGACGATGGCCGGGTCGACTATCGGTTTCCTGGGCCACCGTTTCGATACGATGACGGTGCTGTGCATCCTGCTGTTCATCGGCGCCATGGGCAAGTCGGCGCAGCTTGGCCTTCACACCTGGCTGCCCGACGCGATGGAAGGCCCGACGCCGGTTTCGGCTCTGATCCACGCCGCCACGATGGTGACGGCGGGCGTTTTCATGGTCTGCCGCCTGTCACCGATGTTCGTGACCAGCGAAACGGCGATGACCGTGGTGACTTACGTCGGCGCTGCGACCTGCTTCTTCGCCGCGACCGTCGGCACCACGCAGTGGGACATTAAGCGCGTCATCGCCTATTCGACCTGTTCGCAGCTCGGCTACATGTTCTTCGCCGCTGGCGTGGGTGCATTCGGTTCGGCGATGTTCCACCTGTTCACGCACGCCTTTTTCAAGGCGCTGCTGTTCCTGGGCGCGGGCAGCGTGATCCATGCGATGCACCACGAGCAGGACATGCGGTACTACGGCGCGCTGCGTAAGAAGATCCCCTTCACCTTCTGGGCGATGATGGCAGGCACGCTGGCGATCACCGGCGTGGGTATCGCCGACGTCTTCGGGTTTGCCGGGTTCTATTCGAAGGATTCCATCCTCGAAGCGGCGTTCGCCTCGGGCTCACCGGCGGGCGGGCTGGCGTTCGTCTCGGGCATCCTCGCCGCGCTGATGACCAGCTTCTACTCGTGGCGGCTCGTGTTCCTGACCTTCTACGGCAAGCCGCGCTGGGCAGCGTCCGAGCACATCCAGCATGCCATGCACGACGCCCACGGGCACGATGACCATGGGCACGATGACCAGGCGACTGACGGCCACGGCGCTGAGGGGGCTAACGCTCCCGCGCAGGAAGACGCCGGCCATGACGTCGCGCATAGCCACGGCGCCGACGCCCATGAAGGCACCGGCGGGTATCATCCGCACGAAAGCCCCCTGTCGATGCTGGTCCCGCTGGGCCTGTTGTCGCTGGGCGCAATCTTTGCCGGGTTCGTGTTTGCACATGCGTTCGTCAGCGAAGGCACCGGCGAATTCTGGAAGGGCAGCCTGGTGTTCAACGAACACCTGATCCACGCGATGCACGCCGTGCCGCTGTGGGTGAAGTGGGCGCCGTTCACCGTCATGGCGATCGGGTTCGTCATCGCCTGGTACGCCTACATCCGCAACACGCGCTTCCCGGCCCAGTTCGTCGGGCAGTTCGGCGTCCTGCACCGGTTCGTCTACAACAAGTGGTATTTCGACGAGCTGTACAACGCGGTGTTCGTGCGCCCCGCGTTCTGGCTCGGCCGCCAGTTCTGGAAGCTGGGAGATGTCGGCATCATCGACCGGTTCGGGCCCAACGGCGCGGCTTGGATAACCGTGCAAGGCAGCCGCCTGGCCGGCCGTGTCCAGTCGGGTTATCTGACGAATTACGCGCTGATCATGTTGCTCGGACTGGTTGCCGCTGCGACCTGGGTATGGGCGCGCTGACATGGGGGCCTTTCCGATCCTTTCGCTGATGCTGCTGGTGCCGCTGGTCGGGGCCATCGCCTGCCTGTTTGTCGACGCCAGACTGGCACGAACGATCGCGCTGGTGGCGACGCTCGTGGATTTCGTGCTGGGCGTGGTGCTGTGGGCGCAGTTCGACGTCGGGGGCGCGCGTTGGCAGTTTACCGAAAACGTTGCGTTGTTCGCTGGCTTTTCGTGGAAGCTGGGTATCGACGGCATCGCGCTGATGTTGATCGAGCTGTCGGTGTTCTTGATGCCGATCTGCATCGCCGCATCCGCCAGCATCGAGAAGCGCGTAGGCGAATACATGGCCGCGTTCCTGATGGTCGAAGTGCTGATCATCGGCGTGTTCGCCGCGCAGGACCTCTTCCTGTTTTACATTTTCTTCGAGGCCGGGCTGATCCCGATGTACCTCATCATCGGCATATGGGGCGGTGCGGACCGCATTTACGCCAGCTACAAGTTCTTCCTCTACACGCTGCTCGGCTCAGTACTGATGCTGATCGCGATGCTGTGGATGGTGAACCAGGCTGGGACGACCGACATCCCCACTCTGATGGAGACGAACTTTCCGCTCGAGGCGCAGAAGTGGCTGTGGCTGGCATTCTTCGCCTCTTTCGCGGTCAAGATGCCGATGTGGCCGGTACACACCTGGCTGCCCGACGCGCACGTTCAGGCGCCGACCGCGGGCTCGATTATCCTGGCCGGTGTGTTGCTGAAAATGGGTGGCTACGGCTTCATCCGCTTCTCGCTGCCGATGTTCCCCGAAGCGTCGGCCACGTTCGCGCCGCTGATCTTCGCGCTGTCGATGGTGGCGGTTGTCTACACCAGCCTGGTCGCGCTGGTGCAGCACGACATGAAGAAGTTGATAGCCTACTCCTCGGTCGCGCACATGGCGATCGTCACGGTCGGCCTCTTCGCCTTCAACAGCCAGGGCCTGGACGGGGCGATGATCGTCATGTTGAGCCACGGCCTGGTTTCGGGCGCGTTGTTCTTCTGCGTCGGCGTCATCTACGACCGCTTGCACACGCGCGAGATCGACCGTTACGGCGGGCTTGCCATCAATATGCCGCGCTACGCCACGTTCTTCCTGCTGTTCACCATGGCCAGCATCGGCTTGCCGGGCACCAGCGGTTTCGTCGGCGAATTCCTGGCGCTGATGGGCATCTACCAGATGTCGAGCTGGGTCGCGCTTATCTGCACAACCGGCATTATTCTTGGCGCCGCCTACATGCTCTATCTCTACCGACGCGTCGTCTTCGGCGAACAGAAGAACGCCGATGCCGCCGCCATGCCCGACCTGACCCGGCCGGAACTCGTCATGATGGCGGCGCTGAGCGCGGTCACACTTTGGATGGGCGTTTATCCGCAATCGTTCCTGGCGCCGATGCGCGCCGATATCGCCGCGCTCGACGCTCGACTGGCTCAGGCCCGGCCCAAGGGTGACGCGCAAGTGACTGCCGGCAGGCCCCCCAAAGCTGAATCTGCCGCCGAAGCTCATACCGAGGAGGCCCGCTGATGGATTGGGGCCAGTCCCTGCGCCTTGTCGGCGCCGAAGAGCTGTTCAGCGTCGCCGGGCTGATCCTGCTGCTGATCGCGGCCTGGGTTGGCGACAAGGCGGCGCGCGCGATCTCGATCGCGACCGTGGCGGTGCTTGCTGCCGGTGCTGCCTTTGCCGCTCCGGCGCTGTGGCACGGGCTTGCGGGAGGCCCCGTCTCTGCCTTTGCCGGCCAGTACGCCGGTGACGCGTTCTCGTCCTTTGCCAAGCTGCTGATCTACTCCGCCGCGGGCGCCACCCTGATCGTGGCGCCGGCGTTCTTCGATCGAACCCGCAGCATGCGGGCCGAGTTCCCGATCCTAGTCCTGTTCGCAGTGCTGGGGATGGGGATGATGGTTTCGGCCACCAGCCTGATGACGCTTTACATCGGGCTCGAGCTGAATTCGCTGGCCGCTTACGTCCTGGCCTCGTTCGCACGCAGCGATGGCCGCTCGGCCGAGGCGGGGCTCAAGTATTTCGTGCTCGGCGCGCTTGCCAGCGGCATCCTGCTGTTTGGAATGAGCCTAGTTTACGGGTTTACGGGAACGGTGTCGTTCGCCGGTATCAATGCTGTGCTGACGGGCGAGATCAGCAAGGGTGCGCTGTTCGGGGTGGTCTTCGTGCTCGCAGGGCTGGCCTTCAAGATTAGCGCCGTGCCGTTCCACATGTGGACGCCGGACGTCTACGAAGGCGCGCCCACGCCCGTCACCATGTTCTTCGCCTCCGCGCCCAAGGTTGCGGCGCTGGCGCTTACCATGCGTGTCGCTCTCGACGCGTTCGGAAACCAGGCGGCGGCCTGGCAGCAGATCGTGATCGCGGTCTCGCTGGCGTCCATTGTCGTCGGTGCGCTGGGCGCGATCGGGCAGAGGAATATCAAGCGCCTGCTGGCCTATTCGTCGATCAACAACGTCGGCTTCATGCTGATCGGCCTTGCCGCCGCTACCCCGCGCGGTGCGGCGGCCATGCTTGTCTACCTCGCGATCTACGTTGCAATGACGATCGGCGGCTTCGTCGTCGTGCTGATGCTGAAGGATGCGGACGGCGAACCGGTCGAGGATATCGCCGCGCTTGCGGGCCTGTCGCGTTCGCGCCCCGGCCTTGCCGCAGCGATGGCGATGGTGATGTTCAGTCTTGCGGGTATCCCTCCGCTGTTCGGGTTCTGGGGTAAGTTCGTCGTCTTCCAGGCGGCGGTCGAGGCTAACCTGGTGATCCTCGCCGCTGTCGGGATCGCCGCCAGCGTGATCGGTGCGTTCTATTACCTGAAGGTCGTCAAGATCATGTATTTCGATGAGCCTGCGGGCCGCATCGCCGGCAAGGGCGACGCCGCCCACGGCGCGCTGCTGATTATCGCGGCCCTGGCGATATCGCCGCTCGGTTACCTGTTGACGCGCTGGCTCGGATCACTTGCCGCTACTGCAGCGAGCGCGCTGATCGCTTGATAGAGCGCGTTGCCAGCACCGGTTCGACCAATGCCGACCTCGTCGCCCGGTTTGGCGCGCGAGAGCACGTGTCCGAGGGAGACTGGCTGATCGCGGACCGCCAGCTTGCCGGGAAGGGGCGCCTGGGCCGACCCTGGAACGATGGCGCCGGCAACTTCATGGGCAGCACCGCCGTGCAACTCGGTCCGACCGATCCGCCGCCTGGCACGCTCGCGCTGGTTGCCGCGCTGGCGCTGGCCGAGGCGCTTTCGCCGCTGATCCCGCCGCCGCGGCGCCTGATGCTCAAATGGCCGAACGACGTCCTGGTCGGCGATGCGAAGCTGGCAGGCATCCTGCTTGAACGGATCGGTGAAGCCGTCATTGTCGGCATCGGCGTGAACCTGGCGCAGGCACCTTCTGTCGAAGGGCGTGTGACTGCGGCGCTGTCTGCCTTCGGCCCGCCGCCGGACCGCGATCTGTTCGCCGAAGCACTGGCAGAATCCTTCGCCACCGAGTGCGAACGCTGGCGCAACTACGGGCTGGACCCCATCGTCCGCCGGTGGATATTGCTCGCGCACCCCGTCGGCACGCCTCTCGCCGTTGGCGAGCCCGGCGGGACGTCCGTTGCGGGCACATTTGCCGGGCTTGCCGGCGATGGCGCCTTGCAACTGCGGCTCGCGGACGGCACGACGCACCTCATCCATGCCGGCGACGTCAATCTCGCCTGATCCGGCGCGGATTTTTGGAGAACGCAATGCTGCTGGCCGTCGATGTCGGGAATACCAACGTCGTCTTCGCGCTCTTTTCCGGCCGCGATATCAAGGCTCGCTGGCGCATCGCCACCGACCCGCGCCGCACCGGCGACGAATACGCGACCTGGTTGACGCAGTTGCTCGAACTGGAAGGCTTCGAACGCTCCGATGTGACCGGGATCATCGTTTCCACCGTCGTCCCGCGCGCGCTTCATAACCTGGAAGTCCTGGCCGAGAAGTATTTCAAGGTTACGCCAGCGATCGCGGGGCAGGGCGCCGCCCAATGGGGGATCGCAGTCGACGTGGACGAACCGCGCACGCTGGGCGCCGACCGCGCGGTCAACGCCATCGCGGCGCACGCGCGTTACCCGGGCGACCTGATCGTGGTCGATTTCGGAACGGCCACCACGCTTGACGCGATCGACTTTAACGGCGCTTACAAGGGCGGGATCATCGCGCCGGGAATCAACCTCAGCCTCGACGCACTGGTGGGCAACACCGCGAAGCTGCCGCGGATCGCGATCGAGAGTCCGCGATCCGGCAGCGTGATCGGCCGCAATACCGAGGACCAGATGCTAATCGGGGTATTCTGGGGCTACGTCGCGATGATCGAAGGACTGGTGGCGAAAATGAAAGCCGAGATAGGACGCCCGGCAAAGGTGGTGGCGACAGGCGGCTTGGCGGTGCTGTTCCAGCGGCACACCAGCGTGTTCGACCACGTCGACACCGACTTGACACTCGATGGCCTGGCGCTCCTTGCAGAGCGGGCGAACCTGTCATGATCCCTGGCGAGGAACTCGTTTTCTGCGCGCTCGGCGGCTCGGGCGAGATCGGCATGAACGTCAACTTGTACGGTTGCCGCGGCAAATGGCTGATGGTCGACCTGGGGATGACGTTTTCTGGCGGTGAGTATCCAGGAGTCGACCTCGTTTTTGCCGATCTCGATTTTATCGAGCGCGAGCGCGATAACCTGCTGGGCGTTGTCTTGACGCACGGTCACGAGGACCACATCGGCGCGGTGCCCTACTTCGCGGAAGAGCTTGGCGTGCCGCTTTACGCCACGCCATTCACCGCGCGACTCGTCAATTCCAAGCTGGAAGAAGCGGGGCTGGTGGGCCGCGTCGATCTCAAGGTCGTCGACCACCTTGATCGCTTCGAGCTCGGCCCGTTCGGCATTCGCTATGTCCCGCTTGCGCACTCGATCGCAGAGGGCAACGCGCTGCTTATCGACACGCCGCTTGGCCGCATCTTTCACACCGGCGACTGGAAGCTCGACGAAGAGCCGCAGGTTGGCCTGCCGGCGACCGCCGCCGAGTTGACCGCGATCGGTGACGAAGGCGTTCTGGCGCTGGTGTGCGATTCCACGAACGTCTTCAATCCCGAGCCTTCGGGATCGGAAGGCGAAGTGTTCCGCGGCCTGATGGCCGAGGTCGAGCGCCATGCCGGCAAGCGCGTGATGGTGACGACGTTCGCCAGCAATGTCGCGCGGCTCGGCACGCTTGGCGCGGTCGCGACGGCGACCGGGCGCCGGCTCGTGGTTGCGGGACGTTCGCTCGACAGGATCATCGGCGCCGCCAAGGCAAGCGGCTACCTTAAGGACCTGCCTGAAGTCGTCGATACCGATCGGGCGATGGACCTACCACGCGGCGAAGTGCTGATCCTGGCCACTGGCGGCCAGGGTGAACCGCGCGCGGCGCTGTCGCGCGTGGCGGAAGAGAACCACCCGATCTCGCTTGAGCGCGGTGACGTGGTGCTGTTCTCAAGCCGCCAGATCCCGGGCAACGAGATTGCGATTGGCCGCATCCAGAATCGCCTGGCCGAACGCGGCATCACGATCGTCACCGATCGCCAGGCGCTGATCCACGTTTCGGGTCACCCGGGTCGGCCGGAACTGGAGGCGCTCTATGGCTGGATGCGGCCGGATATACTGGTGCCGGTCCACGGCGAGATGCGGCACATGGTTGAGCAGGCGCGGGTCGGCCGCGCCAGCGGCATCAAGGCGACCGTCGTGCAAAAGAACGGCGACCTTGTCCGTCTGGCACCGGGCAAGCCCGGCAAGTTTGGCGAGGTTCGCGCCGGCCGCCTGATCCTTGATGGCGACATCATCGCCCCTGCCGACGGCGAAGCCATGGCCATGCGCCGCCGCCTTTCCTCGCAAGGGATGATCTTCGCGGTCGTCGCGGCGCCGGGTAAGGTCATGGTCGAGGGCATCGGCCTGCCGCTCGAAGAGGACTACGCCGATTTCGTTCGCGAGGCCGAGGCTGACGCGGTGACCGCGCTGGCCAAGCTCAAGGGGGCGCGCGGGCGCGACCGTGAAGCCGTGATCGAGGCGGTGCGCCTGGCCGTGCGCCGCGCCGCGCAGCGCTGGTCGGGCAAGAAACCGCAAGTGCGTGTCATGCTGATGAGCGACCACGCGTGAAGTGGACATCCATCATCGCGATCTATTCGCTGTTCTGGGTCATGGGCGCATTCATCGTGCTGCCGTTCGGGGTACGAACCCACGAGGAACAAGGCATCGACATGGTCCCTGGGCAGGCCGAAAGCGCGCCGGCAAACTTTTCAGCCAAGCGCATCGTAAAGCGCGCAACCGTGGTTTCGCTGGTCCTGTTCGGGCTGTTCTACCTCAATTACGTCGAGGGCTGGATCACCATCCACGATATCGACTTCGCGGATCGTTACGCACCGGGCGGGAACTGACCTAGCGGCGGATCCGCTCGATCGCCTGCGCCAGCGCGACGTAAAGCTTGCCCATGTCCGACGACAGCAGCGTGACGCTGAGCGCATTGCCGTCGCGCGTGGCCAGCAGCTGGCGCAGCATCGCCTCGAAATCGTGAATGTAGCGGACGACGTGTTCGCGGAAGTCGGCATCCTGCTCGTACAGCGCGTGAACGTCGCGCGCCTCGCCCTTGCCGAGCAGGCGCATGGCGCGGCGCGTGAAGATGCCGCGATCGCCCTTCAGATAAGCTGCCCATTCGGTGTCGCTGACCTCGGCGTCCATGGCGCGCGCGATATCGATGGCGTTGGAATTGAGCGCTTCGGTGATAAGCGCCGCGCGGCGAGCGAAATCCCCGTCGACCTGTTCGGTGGCGCGGGCGCGTGCCTGCGCAACCCGTTGCTCGAGGTGGCCGGCAAGTTCGCTCACCTTGGCAAGCTGGTCGCGCAGCTGCATCGCGGTCTCGCGGCCGCTGGCAGCAGCCTTTTCGGCCGCGACGTCGAGACCGGCTATCGCTGCAGCCGCTCTTTCTTTCAGCGCGCCGTCGATGGCGGCGCCGCTTTCGGCCCCGATCCGCGCGGCGAGTGCCTGGACCGCGTCCGCGCTCATGGTCTCGATCCCGTGCACCGCATCGCGCGCGGCGGTCGCCAGCGCCTCGATCGCTGCGCGCAGTTCGTCCTGCGCCTTGCCACTCAGTGCGGTCGCCTGGGCATCGGTCGCGGCAAGCGCCTCGCGCAAATCGGCGAGGGCGGCCTGGTGCGCGGTCGCGCGAGTGCCGAGGGAGCCGTGCACCAGATCCAACTCAGTCGCCAGCTGCACCAGGGTGGCGCGCGTTTCCTCGATATGGCCGGATAGCGCCGCGCCGCCCTCTTCGGCGGTTGCGACTTCGCCCGCCAAGGCGCGGGCGCGCTCCTCCAGCACGGCGAGCCGGGCTTCGCCTGCCGCCATCGCATTCGGTAGTTCGGTACCGGTCTGGCGCGCGCTGGCCTGCAGCAGTTCGAGCAAGCGGACACTGTGATCGGTCAGCCCTGCGATTTCAGTCCCGGTTCCGGCCAATGCTTCGCGGCTCGCGAGCAGGTTGTCGGCGAGCTCGTTCAGGCTGGCGGCAATGGCGGTGCGCGCCTGTTCGCCGTGGCCGGCGACCTCGCCCATGCGGCCGGCATACCCATCGAGCTGGCGCGAAATTGCCTCGGCATGCTCGGCGAGGTCGGCCACGTGCGCGCGCTGCGCGTCGTGGCGGGCAGCAAGCTCGGCATCGAAGGCGGCGAGGCGCTCGCGCATGTCGGCAAGCGCCTGGCTATCCCGTGCCCCAGCAGCGGCGGCACGCTCATCGGCGGCGGCAGCAAATCCGGCGCTGCGCTCGGCAAACCGGGCGTCGACTTCGGCCGCTTCCGCATCGAGCGCGGCCAGACGCTCGCGCGCGGTCGCCATGACGCGTTCGTCGATCGCGGCGACATGGTCGACAGCGCCGGCCAGGTCGCTCTCAAGCCGGGTCACGGCAGCGCGCCACGCCTCGAGCGCGGCGTCTTCACCGGCACGCAGGTCGCGGACCAGGCCGTCGCCGTCGGCCCGCACCGCGGCGAGGCGTTCGCGCAGCGCGCCCAAGCTCTGGGCCTCCTGGGCGGCCAGCGCCCGGCGCTGGTCTTCAAGCTCGGCGGCGAGTGCGGCAGCACGGGTACGGATCGCTGCGAGCGCCGCGACCTCGTCACGATCAAGGCGCTGGCGAAATTCCTCGCCACCCTGGTTGAGCGCAGTGAAACGCGCCGCGGCGACCGTTTCAAGCTGCTCGGCATGACGTACGAACTGCCCCATCGCCGCATCGACAAGTCCGCGCAGCGATTCGACTTGCCGCTCGCTGGCCTGGCCGAACTGGTTGAGGCGGTTGAACCCCTCGATCATGTCATCGAGCTGGCTATGCGCGGCGCGCCCCGCGGCGGCGATGTTGTTGGTGACGTCCTTGGCGCTGCTGGCAATGACCGGAAGCTGCCCGCGCAGCCTCTCCATGTTGTCGAGCGCGGTAGCGCTGACCGTGCCGATGGTTTCCACGCGAGCGCCGTTGTCGTGGATAAGGCCGGCAATGCGATCGGCATGTTCGGACAGCCGTTCGGCCGAGACGCGGCCAAGCGATTCCAGGTCGCGGGCCTGTGCGCCGATGAACTCGCGCGCCAGGCTGAGTTCGCGGTTGATGGTGATGAGGCGGCTCTCGAGACGAGCGGATTCATCGCTGAGAAGCCGGGCCGCCGCGCCGAAGCGCGCTGCTTCGCGCTGGCCGTTGCGCTGGAATATCAACCACGCGACCCCGATCAGGGCCACCGGCAAGGCCCAGTCGCGCAGCAGGCCGACGGCTGCTTGCGGCTGCAGTGCGGGCGATCCGGCCGCGTAAATGGCCCAGGCAAAAAAACCGGTCCAGGCGGCGACCGCCAGCCAGGCCAGTGCCGGGGCGATCCGCCCGCGCCACGGCGAAGGCAGGGGAGCGTCATCGCCAGCGTAGATGATATCCTCCGCTGCGGCCTCGTCGGCCAGCACCAGCTCCTCCTCGGCGGGCGCCTGCGGCGCGTCGCCGACGGCAACGATATGTCGTCCCCCGGTCATGGCGCGGTGATACCACGGCAGTCGCGATGTTAAACCCACCTTTAACCACTTACCCCCCACCGTCCTGCGATGGACTATGACGCCGGTACCTTCGATTCGACGCTTGCCGCCGCTGCCGGGGAAGACCCTGCTTTGCTGGCCGAGCTTCGCGCCGTCTTTGCCGAAAGCCTTGAGCGCCAGGTCGATTTGCTGGGCCGTTCGCGCTGCGACGGCAACTGGCAGGTCGCGGCCTTGCGCCTGCGCGGCCTGGCGGCGAGTTTTCATGTCGGCGAACTGGTCGAACTTGCCGACGAGGCCCTCGCCGGGGCGCCGGGTGAACCGGGCGTAATCCGCCGTTTGAAGCAACGCGCCGAAGCCTTTTCGGCGCAGTGAGCGCGTTCACGCGCCTTGGCACTGGCCGGGCGCTGCTCTAGACCCTTGAAGCAGGGGACGCAGGTCCCGCCGGGCGCACAAGGGGGACTGTAACGCGATGCGCATTGCCGTGCTGACGATGCTGGACGTGGCCGGTCCGGCCGATCCGGCCCCGCGTGCGACCCTTGGCATCGCCGGCGCCAGCGTTGCCCGCCAGCAAGTCGCGCTCGCGCTCGCGCTTGGTTGTGAGCGGATCCTCGTCCTCGCGGCTCCAGGCTTGCCGGGCATCGACGCGCTTGAGCAGGCCGCGGTGCGCGGCGGAGCGAAGCTCTCCCCTGTCAGCGGCGCGCATGGCGTGGTCGGCGGCGTGACCGCGGCCGACGAGGTCATCGTGCTGGCCGATGGCTTGTTCGCCTCCACTGGCGAGGCCGCTCAGATGCTGGGCGGCGGTGCAGTCGTGCTGACCCAGCCGATCGAGCAGGGCCTGGCCGCCGGGTTCGAGAGGATCGATCTCAACAACGCGGCTGCCGGCGCCATGCGCATCCCCGGCCGTCTGGTCGAGCGCCTGGCCGAGCTGCCCGCCGATTGCGACGTGACAAGCGCACTGCAGCGCATCGCGCTGCAGGCGGGGGTGCCGCAGCATCCGATTCCCACACCGGGCAGCAATGGCCTGTTCTGGACGCTCGTTCGTTCCGAGGACGAGGCGCACGCGCTCGAGCCACAGTGGATACGCCAGCGTACGCGCAGCGAAGTGATGAAGGGGCCGGGTCACGCGCTGGCGCTTGCGGGCGTTCGCCGCTTTGGCGCGGCGCTGCTGCACGGGGGCGGGGCATGGAGCGTCGGGCTGGGCGCCGCTGCGCTGCTGCTGATGGCCGCCGGCGCCGGCGGCCTGGGCGCTCCGCGCATCGGCTTTGTCTGCGCGGCGCTGGCGTGGCTGGCTCAGCAAGCCTTTGCACTGCTGGGCCGGGTCGAGAGCGACCGACCAAGCGACGATGGCTGGCTTGCCGAAGGAAGTGCAATCGTCCTCGACATCGTGCTGGTTGCGCTCATGGTCTGGGCGCTGCCGGTGCCTGTGGGCGTGCCGCTGTGGCAGCGGCTGTTCGCGCCGGTCATGCTGATCGGCTTGCTGCGCCTTGCGCGCGTCATCGTGCCGACGCGCTGGACGGGCTGGCTTATCGACCGCGCCCTCCTGGCGGTGGTCCTGCTGATCGCCGACGTAAGCGGGAACCTTGCCCCAGCGATCGCGCTGCTGGCGCTGCTTCTGGTCGTGCTCGGACTCGCCATGGCGGGCCGCAAGGCGCGGCTAACGGGGCCTTAACCAAACGCAGCTAGGGCCGGAGACGATGCAGCTGCGGGAAACCGGGGCGGGCGGTCTCGAGGTCGAGGCGGTGCTGCAAGATGGGCTGGCGCGGGGCGACGCGCTGGTCGGCGGCCTTGCGCCCGTTCTCCGCTATCTGATTGCGCACGACGCACCCGGCCTGTTCGGAGAGGATATCCTGGCGCGGATACGCGCGATGCTGGCAGACCTGGCGCGGCAACTGCTCGAGACCCTTGCTGCTGCCGAGGGCGAAGCAATCGCGCCCGACGACCTTGAACCGGCACTGCAAACGCTTGGTTCCGCCTTTCTCGCCCAGCCGGCGCTGTTGGCCCATGTTCATGCCCTGGCCCTCGAATGGCAGCTGACCGAGCGGCTCCAGGCCCGCCTGGCGCTCGACCCGGTTGTGTCGCCGCTGCTGCAGGCAGTAATCGGCAGCGAAGACGCGGTAATGGCATCGACCGCGATGGCGTTCCTGGCGGCGCAAGCGCGCTTCGGACAATCGCAGCGGCGCATGGAATTACCGATCGGCGAACTTCCCGCCGAAGTATTGGCAGCGGCGCTTGCTGCCCTGCGCGCAGTTGTCGCCCCCGAAGACGATGGCCATGCCCTGGCCGCCAGCCAGGTCATTCGCGCTGCCCACGATGAAAGCCGCGGCCGCCTGGCGCTGGCGGCGCGGCTCATCGCGGGGATGGGGCCGGCTTACAGCGCCGCGCTGAGCGTACATCACGCCGGAGCCGGCCTGTTCCTGACAGCGTTGGCACAAGCCCTGGCCATCGGCCGCGATGCGGCGGTCCTGGTCACGAACGAGGCACAGGCGGCCCGCCTCGCGCTGGGCCTGCGCGCCGCCGGGATCCGCAATGCCGGGGTGCACGAACAGTTTGCGTCGCTCTACCCCGAAGCCGCCTTGCCCACCGGGTTCGATGCGCTGGGGCAGGACCGTGCGGCGACCTTGCTGGCTCGTCGAAGCGGAGCCGGGGGATGACTGCCGTCGAAGCCGTCCTGGCGGAGGCAAGGACAGACCGCGACGACCATCTCGTGGCTGCGGGCGAACCGTTGGCCGGGTTGCAACGCCGCTGCGGCGGAGAGCTGCCGGGCATGATCGCGGTGCCGGCGCTGCTTGCGCTCGTGCGCAAGGCGCGTCGCTACGGCCTGCCAATGGCGCGCGCAATCGCCGCCAATGACGGCCAGGAGGCAGTTACTGCCTGGGTGGAAGTGCGTCCTGACGAAGATTACGGGACCCACATCGTGCTGCGCAGCTGGCAGGTGGGTCCGCTTGCGCCCGAGGACATCGCCGAGGCGGCCGAGCGGCGCGTCGCCATCGAGCGTGCCGTTGCCGAACTGACCGCGCGTCTCGACGCCGCGCAAAACCTGCTGTCGTTCGAGACCGACGCGCCCGACCTAGTGCTGGTTGCCGAAACGCTCGCCCGGACGATCGGACGCCCGTGGACCGAGGCGATCACGATTGCCGGCAACGTCCATCGCCAGCCGCTGCATTGGCGCCTGCTCGACGGCGCCGCAGTCGAAGTGCCAGGCTCCGACCGTCACTGGCGTGCCGCGCTTCATCCGGTCGAGATTCCGGGCCGCGAACCGGTCGGCTTCGAACTGTGTCTGCTCGCCGAAACGCCGCTACCGCCGCCGCCGCCGCGCGCCATCCCGGCTGCGCCTAGACATTCGGCGGGGGTGCTGGGCCGCGACGTAGCGCCCGTTCTGCGCGAACCTATCGGACGCATCATTGCCAATGCCGCCGCGATCCGCACCCGCAGCGCCGGGCCGTTGACGAACGAATACGCGCGCTATGCCAGCGATATCGAGGCCGCGGGCGAGCATCTGCGTACGCTTATCGAGGACCTTGCCGACCTTGAAACGGTCGAGGATGATGCTTTCGTCACGGCTCATGACCGCATCGATCTTGCCGAGGCTGCGCGCAGCGCCGCGCAGATTCTCGCCGCGCGCGCCGCCGAGCGCGCAATTTCCATCGATGCCCCACACGAAGGCGAACACCTTGCTGCGATTGGCGAGTTCCGCCGCGTGCTTCAAATCCTGCTCAACCTGGTGGGCAACGCGGTGCGCTACACGCCGGAGGGCTCGTCGGTCTGGATCCGTACCGAAGGCAATGAGCGCGGCGCGCGGGTCGTCGTCGCAGACCAGGGGACGGGGCTCTCGCCCGATCAGCAGGCCCGCGTGTTCGATAAGTTCGAGCGCCTGGGCCGCAGCGACGAGGGCGGAACTGGCCTCGGCCTCTACATCTCGCGCCGCCTGGCGCGGGCGATGGGCGGAGACTTGACGGTGGAAAGCGCACCGGGGCAGGGCGCGCGCTTCATACTCGAGCTACCGGCGGGACCGATAGCCGCCGTCTAGCTTAGCGGCGGGCAAACCACAGGGCGGCGGCGCCGATGACGGCCAACACCGCGCCGTTTACCGCCCATTGCCGATCAGCCAGCATGAAACTCGACGCCGGCCACATGACGATGCCGGTCCCCTGGCCGATCCAAAGCAGTCCCATCAGGATCGCCAGCACGCCGAAGACCGCCAGGATGGCGCGGGCCGCGCGCATCAGCGCTGCTCGACCGGAACGTAGTCGCGCTGCGTGGGGCCGGTATAGAGCTGCCGGGGGCGGCCGATCTTCTGCGCGGGATCGGAGATCATTTCATTCCACTGGGCCACCCATCCGACCGTGCGCGCAAGCGCGAACAGCGCGGTAAACATCGTGGTGGGAAAGCCGATCGCGGAAAGGATCACGCCCGAGTAGAAGTCTACGTTGGGGAACAGCTTCTTCTCGATGAAATAGTCGTCGTTGAGAGCCATCTCCTCGAGCCGCAGAGCGACTTCGAAAACCGGATCGGTCACCTTGAGGGCGTCAAAGACCTCGCGCACCGTTTTTTGCATGACCGTCGCGCGCGGGTCATAGTTCTTGTAGACGCGGTGGCCAAAGCCCATCAGGCGGAAGGGGTCGTTCTTGTCCTTCGCGCGCTCGATATAATGCGGAATCTTGTCGGGCGTGCCGATCTCGTGGAGCATGTTGAGCGCCGCCTCATTAGCGCCGCCATGCGCCGGGCCCCACAGGCAGGCGATGCCGGCCGCGATGCACGCGAACGGATTGGCGCCCGACGAACCCGCAAGGCGTACCGTGCTGGTTGATGCATTCTGTTCGTGATCGGCGTGGAGAATGAATATCCGGTCCATCGCCTTTTCGACCGCCGGCACCACTTCGTATTCCTCGGCCGGAACGCCGAAGGTCATGCGCAGGAAGTTGCCGGTGTAGGACAGGTTATTGTCGGGGTAGAGGAAGGGCTGCCCCACCGAATACTTGTACGCCATCGCTGCAATCGTCGGCATCTTGGCAATCAGGCGGTGACTGGCAATCTTGCGCTGCTCGGGATCGGCTATGTCCGTGCTGTCATGATAGAAGGCGCTGAGCGCGCCGACCACGCCGCACATGATCGCCATCGGGTGCGCGTCGCGGCGGAACCCGCGGTAGAAGGTCGACAGCTGTTCATGCAGCATCGTGTGGCGCGTGATCGTGTAGGTGAAATTGTCGAGCTCGTCCTTGTTCGGCAATTCGCCGTTGAGCAGCAGATAGCTGACTTCCATGAAGCTCGATTGTTCGGCCAACTGGCCGATCGGGTAACCGCGATGAAGCAGAATTCCTTCGTCGCCGTCGATGTAGGTCAGCGCGCTTTCGCACGACGCGGTCGAGGTGAAGCCGGGATCGAATGTGAACATCCCGGTCTGGCCGTAGAACTTGCGGATATCGACCACGTCGGGTCCGACGCTGCCCGATATCACGGGATAGTCGAAATCACCGGTCGGGGTGCCGAGTTTGACCGCATCTGCCACGTTGTGTTCTCCTCAAACCTTGGCCGTATCCTGGTCGGCGACTGCTTGCGCGGAAATCCGCGCCAGGCTTTCGTCCCGTCCCAGCAGAACCAGCACATCGAAAATCCCCGGCGAGGTCGCTTGCCCGGTCAGGGCCGCTCGCAAGGGTTGAGCGAGCTTGCCGAGCCCCAACCCCAGCTCCTCCGCCATCGCTTTCAGCGTGGCTTCGAGCCCCGTCAAAGTCCAGTCGTTTGTAACCGACAGGCGCTCGACGACCCGGCTCAAAAGGCCCCGCGCTTCGCCGGTGAGGAGCGCCTCGGCCTTGGGATCGAGCGTCAGCGGGCGCTGCGCGAACAGGAAAGCGGCACCGGCAGCCAGTTCGTTCACGTCCTTGGCGCGTACTTTCACGACCGGCATGGCGCGGGCGAGCAGGTCGAGGTCGGCGCCCGGCAGCGCTTCGGCGACCAGGCCAGCCAGCCGCGCATCGTCTGCCTCGCGCAAGTAATGGCCGTTGAGGTTCATCAGCTTGGCGAGGTCGAAACGCGACGGGCTCTTGCCGACGTGGGCGATATCGAACCACTCGGTCGCCTGCTGACGGCTGATAATCTCGTTATCGCCGTGGCCCCAGCCCAGGCGCAGCAAGTAGTTGAAAAGCGCTTCCGGCAGGACGCCCATCTCGTCGCGATAGGCGTCGACGCCCAGCGCGCCGTGGCGCTTGGAAAGCTTCGCTCCGTCGGCGCCGTGAATCAGCGGCACGTGCGCGTAAGTCGGCTCCGCCCAGCCCATCGCGCGGATGATCGCCAGTTGCCGGAACGCGTTGTTGAGGTGGTCATCGCCGCGGATCACGTGGGTCACGCCCATGTCGTGATCGTCCACGACAACTGCCAGCATATAAGTCGGCGTACCGTCGGAACGCAGGAGCACGAAATCGTCGAGTTCGGCGTTGCTGACCGTCACCGTGCCTTGGACAAGGTCGTCTATGATCGTCTCGCCGTCTTTCGGCGCCTTGATCCGGATTACGTACGGTTCGCCCGCAGGCCAGGTCGCAGGATCGGCATCGCGCCACTCGCTCGATACCCGAAAAGTACGCCTCTCCGCCTGTGCAGCCTGACGTCGTGCGGCAAGCTCGTCGCTGGTCAGGTAACAACGGTAGGCATTGCCGCTCGCCAACAGCGCGTCGACGACCTCGGAATGACGCGGCGTGCGCGCGAACTGGAACGTCGCCGGCTCGTCGCCGTCAAGGCCGAGCCAGCGCAGTCCGTCGAAGATCGCCTCGATCGCCGGCTCGGTCGAGCGTGCGCGGTCGGTATCCTCGATACGGAGCAGGTACTTGCCGCCGTGATGGCGCGCGAACAACCAGTTGAACAACGCCGTACGCGCGCCGCCGATGTGGAGATACCCGGTTGGTGAGGGTGCAAACCGCGTTACGACCTGCCGGCCGCTGCTGCGCTCCGCCGCATCGCCTGCCGCAACGCTTGCCAACCCGTGTTCCTTCCTGTCAGGTCCGGTCATGGCCGATACCGCCGTGCCGGATGCTATCCTGGGCAGCGAACCGCCGCATGGCGCTGCACTGCAACATCGCCATTGGCGCATGACACCCCGCTTGTCCAGCGTGCCCGGAAGGCTCGAAGACGCGCTTGACCGGATGGGGGCAAGCCGGGCCCCCTGGCTTGCCGTGGCGGTCGCCGCGGGCATCGCGATATGGTTCGGCCTGCCCGCGAAAAGCGACTGGCTGGCCACGCTGGCGCTCCTGGCCGGGTTGGTTTGCGCTGGCGCCGGTTTACCCGCCGAACGCTATCCGCGGCTGCGCCAGGCGGTGATCTCGGTCGCGCTCGCGGTGGCCTTGGGTTTGATCGCGCCGTGGGCCAAGTCTTCGATGACCGGAACCTTGCCGATCGGGCGCGCGACCATAGCGCAAGTGGACGGGCGCGTGCTGTCGCTCGAGGATGATCCTGCCCAGGATCGTGCTCGCATCGTCGTCGCTACGCGGCTTGGCGATGGCCGTGCAGTCAAAGTGCGGATCAACCTCCCGCGCGAAGCACTGGCCGGTGGCATCGACGAGGGCGCGCGGGTCCGCCTGCGCGCGCGCCTTGCGCCGCCGGCAGCGCCGTTAGTACCGGGCGCTTACGATTTTGCACGGGCCGCCTGGTTTGCGGGTCTGGCCGCTACCGGATCGGCGCTCGGGCCGGTGACGGTAACCGAACCCGCGGAAGGCCGCGAGCTGGCGCATCTCCAGCACGCCATCGCCCGCCATGTCGAAAGTCGCGTCGCCGGTTCGGCGGGGGGGATTGCCGCGGCCTTTGCCAGCGGCGAGCGCGGTGGGATCGCAAAGGCTGACGAGGAAGCCATGCGCGACGCCGGACTGACGCACCTGCTGTCGATCAGCGGTCTCCATGTCAGCGCGGTGGTCGCTGCTGCGTATCTGGTGGCGCTGCGATTGCTGGCATTGTGGCCGTGGCTGGCACTGCGCGTGCGCCTCCCGATCCTGGCGGCCGGCGTGGGGGCCGGTGCAGGTGTCGGTTACACGCTGCTGACCGGCGCGGAAGTGCCCACGGTGCGATCGTGCCTCGGCGCGTTGCTGGTTCTGGCCGCACTGGCGGCGGGGCGCGAGCCGCTTTCGCTACGGCTGCTGGCCCTGGCGGCCACTCTGGTAATGATTGCGTGGCCGGAAGCGGTTGCCGGGCCCAGCTTCCAGATGAGCTTCGCGGCAGTCCTGGCGATTATGGCACTCCACGGCGCCGTACCGATTGCCTCCTTCGCCGCTCGGCGCGAGGAGGCGCTGCGGGCGCGCCTGCCGCGCGCGCTTGGCGTGCTGCTGATAACCGGCCTGGTCATCGAACTGGCGCTGATGCCGATCGGGCTGTTCCACTTTCACCGCGCCGGCGCCTACGGCGCGCTGGCCAACGTCATCGCGATCCCGCTGACGACCTTTGTTTCGATGCCCCTTATCGCACTGGCGCTGCTCCTCGATTCAATCGGTCTCGGCGGCCCGGTCTGGTGGCTTGCCGGCCTGTCGCTCGACGGTCTGCTGGCGCTGGCCCGATGGGTCGCAGCGCGTCCTGGCGCGGTGACGATGCTTCCCGCGATGGGGGCAGGGCACTTTGCCTTCTTCGTAGCTGGTGGGCTGTGGCTCGCGCTCCAGCGCGGACCCGCCCGTTTGTGGGGCCTGGCGCCGATGCTGGTCGGTGCAGCGGGCCTCGCTCTGCTGCGTCCGCCCGGCATCATGATCGGCCGCGACGGCCGCCATGTCGCGGTCGTGGGCGATGATGGCCGCTTGCGTGTGATAGGCGGTTCGAGCGGTGGCTATGGCCGCGATGCCCTTGCCGAAGCGGCCGGGTTCCAGGCTGGCGCCGCGGTCGGCGACGATCCGTCGGGTGACAACCGCAGCGGCTGCGGCAGCGATTTCTGCGCCATCCGAACGGTTAGCGATTCGCGCGCCTGGACAATCCTGGTCGCGCGCAGCGACTACGCGGTGCCGCTGGCTGATCTTCAGCGGGCCTGCGCAGCTGCCGACGTCGTCATTGCCGACCGGACGCTGCCCGGCGCCTGCCGCCCGCGCTGGCTAAAGGCCGATCGTGCCTTGCTGGGACGAACCGGCGGCATATCGATCGACTTGCGCCGGAGGCGGGTGAGCACCGTTGCAGACGATCAGGGCGCGCACCCGTGGTGGCGCGCCCGCGGCGATCAGTGATAGCGGCGCAGCAGGCCCGCCAGCTTGCCCTGGACCTGAACTTCATCCGGTCTGTAATACTGCGGATCGTACGCGGCATTGGCCGGATCGAGCCGCACCTGGCCACCTTCGTGACGCATGTATTTGAGGGTCGCTTCCTCACCACGGACAAGCGCGACGACGATTTCGCCATCGCGCGCGGTCTCGGTGCGGCGGACCAGTGCGTAGTCACCATCCAGGATCCCGGCTTCGACCATCGAATCGCCCGAAACTTCAAGCGCGTAGTGCTCGCCGGCGCCGAGCAGCGCGGCGGGAACCGGTAAGGTCGCCGTCGTTTCCATAGCCTCGATCGGAACGCCCGCGGCAATGCGGCCGTGGAGCGGCAGCTCGATCACGTCGTTGGCGGCGGCAGTCGGCGCCGCCGGGCGCCGCAGCGGCGTCAATGCGCTGTTGACGTTCGCAGCGGCGCGCGGCGATGCCGCAAGCTGCGGCGCCTTGCCGGCGATGTCGTCAGGCTGGCGCACGACTTCCAGCGCGCGGGCGCGATTGGGCAGGCGCCGAATAAATCCCCGCTCCTCCAAAGCCGAAATAAGCCGGTGCACGCCCGACTTCGACTTGAGGTCGAGCGCCTCTTTCATCTCCTCGAACGAGGGAGAAACGCCCGTCTCTTCAAGACGGGTCTGAATGAAACGGATAAGCTCGTGCTGCTTGCGGGTCAGCATCCGGTCGCACTCCCTTCGCCGGTGTCGCGCAACGCGCACCGTTCAGTGAACGAATGAAGAACAATTAAGCAACCTGGAATCGATCGTCAAGCAATTCCGCCATTCTCGGTCCGGTAGACCGGAACGAAGGTTCCGGCAGGCAGAGCGCCTGCCAGCGCCGGCCGATCGATCAAAACCGTGGCGCCGGCAAGGGTTCGCAGATCGGCGCTATCCTGCCGCGGCAAAGCTGCAACGCCGTCAGCTGTGAAGGCGCCGCGCAGTAGTTCACGGCGATCGCCGCCCGGTCCCATTGCGGCCGCTAGGGGATGGAGTTCCGCGTGGGGCAGGGGCGCGGTCGATCCGCTCATTGCGCGAACCAGCGGGAGCAGGAACAGGTATGCGGTGACGTAGGCCGACACCGGGTTGCCGGGCAGGCCAAGAACGATCTGCTCACCTCGCGCGGCGACCAGGAGTGGTTTTCCCGGCTTGATCGCCACACGCCAGAAATCGAGAGTCGCGCCCCACCATTCAAGCGCCGGCCGGGTCACGTCGTGGTCCCCCACGGAGGCGCCGCCGGACGTCACGATGAGGTCGGCATCCTCGCAACGATCCAGCGCGGCTACGAAGGCTTCGACCCGGTCGGCGATCGGGCCAAAAGTAGACGCGTGAACCGGCAGGCCCGACAGCATAGCTGCCAACATTGCGCCATTGCTGGCAGGAACCTGGTCGCCAGCACAACTGGCCGGATTGGCGACAAGCTCGGCGCCGCAATCGATCACGGCGATGCGGACCGGGCGGTGGACGGATAGCTCGCCGCGGCCGGCCGACAACGCAAGGGCGATCCCCGTGGGGGCTATTCGCGTTCCTGCCGGCAGGAGGACGTCGTCGACACGGAAATCGGTGCCGGGAACGCGGACGTAAAATCCTGGGCGGCTTGGTCCGCTGCCGTGGAGCGTGAGGGTGTCGACATCGCGGGAGACGTCTTCCTGCACGATAACCGCATCGGTGCCTTGAGGCATACTGGCGCCGGTCGCGATGCGAACGGCTTGTCCAGGGGCGACGATCCCAGAAAAAGGCCGACCGGCAGCGGATTCGCCGATAACCGTCCACGGCCCGGCCATGTCGGTGGACACAACGGCATAGCCGTCCATCGACGAGGTCGGCAGGGCCGGACGGTTCTGCCGCGCCAAGAGTGGCCGGGCGAGCCAGTGGCCCAGTGCTTCGCGAACCGGAACGGTCACGACATCCACCGGCCGTGCCAACCCCAGCAGGCGAGCCTGCGCTGCCTCAAGCGGCAGCGGCAGGGTCATGGTGCGATGTCGCTGCGGCCACCGCGCTTTTCGACCAGCGTAATGCCGCCGATCACCATTGCCTTGTCGATCGCCTTTAGCATGTCATATAGCGTGAGAAGCGCGATCGAAGTCGCTGTCAAGGCTTCCATTTCAACCCCTGTCCGCCCGTTAGTGGCCGCCGACGCCGTGACGGTAACCCCGCTGCTTTCCACGCGGCAGTCGATGTCGACGGCATCGAGCGGCAGCGGGTGGCAAAGCGGTATAAGCTGCGAGGTCGCCTTGGCGCCCATGATTCCCGCGATACGCGCGGCTGCCAGCACGTCGCCCTTGGGTACGTCGCCGGAACGGATGGCCGCAACCGCAGCGGCATTCATCGTGATGTGCCCGGTCGCTACCGCGCGGCGGCGCGTTGCCGGCTTGTCGCCGACGTCGATCATGCGGGCGTTGCCCTGCGCGTCAATGTGGTTGAGCCCGCTCATGCGCACAGCAAGGCGCGCGTTGCTGCCGTGACGTCATCGACGCGCATCAGGCTTTCGCCGACCAGGAACGCGCGTGCCCCGGCCGCCTGCAGGCGGGCGATGTCTGCCGGGCCGCCAATCCCGCTTTCGGCAACCAGCAGCGTACCCGCCGGCATCGCCGGGGCGAGGCGCTCGGTGATGGCCAGGTCGGTGACGAACCTGCGCAAGTCCCGGTTGTTGACCCCAATCAGCCGCGAGGACAGCTGAGCGGCACGCTCGAGTTCGGCCTCGTCATGGACTTCGACCAGGACATCCATGCCCCGTTCGATCGCGGCAGCCTCGATTTCAGCCATCGCGCCGCCTGCCAGCGCGGCGACGATAATCAGGATCGCGTCTGCCCCGATCGCGCGCGCTTCGGCGACTTGCCAGGGATCGATCATGAAATCCTTGCGCAATACCGGCAGGGTGCAGGCGGCCCGCGCCGCGACAAGGTAATCTTCATGGCCCTGGAAGAAGGGCGCGTCGGTAAGCACCGAAAGGCAGGCGGCACCGCCAAGCTCGTAGGCACGGGCATGCTCCGCGGGCCGGAAATCATGCCGGATCAGACCTTTGGATGGCGAAGCTTTCTTGATTTCGGCGATCAGGGCGGCGCCTTGCGCGCTTTCAAGCGCGTGGCGAAATCCGCGCGGGGCCGACTGCGCTGCCGCGTCGCGGTCGAGATCGCTCACGGTTCGTTCGCGCTGCCGGAGATCGACCTCCTGCCGCTTGGTCGCACAGATTTCAGCCAGCTTGTCATTCATGTCCATGCGATCCAGCAGTCGAGCAGCGCCTTGGCAAGGCCCTTGTCGATCGTTTCGGCAGCCTCCTGCGCGGCCTCCACCCAGTCCTCGAACGCGCCCGCCACGATCAACGCGGCGGCGGCGTTGAACACGACGGCGTCGCGATAGGGGCCGGGTTCACCCATCAGCAGCGCGCGCAGCGCCGCGGCGTTGTGCGCCGCATCCGCGCCGCGAAGGGCCTCTATCGGCGCCCGCGGCAAGTCTGCGTCGGACGGTTCGACCCACCCGGAAGCGACGCCACCCGGACCGACCCGGGCAATCGCGTTGCCGCCCGCGAGGCTTAGCTCGTCCAGGCCTTCTTCACCCGATACGACCATGGCCGAGCTGGTGCCAAGCCGGCTCAGCGCCTCTGCATAGATTGGCACGTAGTCGGGCCGGGCAATGCCGACGAGTTGGTGCTGCACCGATGCGGGATTGGCGAGCGGGCCCATCAGGTTGAATATCGTGCGTTGCCCGATACGGCGCCGAATCGGCATGATCCGCGCCATTGCCGGGTGGTGTTTCTGCGCGAACAGGAAGGCGATGCCGAGGTCTGCAAGGGTCGCCTCGGCAGTATCTGCCGCGCGGTCGAGGTCGAGCCCGAGTGCCTCCAGCGTGTCGGCAGCGCCTGCTTTGGAACTGGCGGCACGATTGCCGTGCTTGGCCACCGGGAAACCGGCAGCCGCGATGACCAGCGCGACCGCGGTTGAGACGTTGAGCGTGTGGAAGCCGTCACCGCCCGTGCCGCAGACGTCGATCGCCCCGGCCGGCGCCGTAACCGGTATCATCCGCGCCCGCATTGCCCGCGCGGCGCCGGTGATCTCGGCGGCGGTTTCGCCTCGGTTCGACAATGCGATCAGAAACGCGGCCACCGCCTGGTCTTCCATGTCGCCGTCGAGAATGGCCCCGAAAGCGGCCTCTGCCTCCCTCTCATCAAGCGGAGTAGACGTGTCGGGAAGAGTCACGCCGCGGCGCGATCGGGCAGCGGCCCGACCGATAGACCGCAGATCGCCAGGAAGTTTGCCAGCAAGGCGTGACCTTGCTCGGTCGCGATCGATTCGGGGTGGAACTGCACGCCGTGGATCGGTAGCGCCTCGTGGCGAAAGCCCATTACGCTGGTGCCTTCAATCCCCGGCGTCGTGCTTGTGGCATTGACGACTAGGGTCTCCGGCGTACCCTCGACGACCAGAGAATGATAGCGGGTCGCAGTGAAAGGCGAGCGGAGGCCCGCAAATACGCCGCTGCCGTCGTGGAGCACCGGGCTGGTCTTGCCGTGCATAAGCCCGCCGCGCACGACCCGGCCACCGAAATGCTGCCCGATCGCCTGATGCCCAAGGCAAACGCCCAGGAGCGGCCGCCCGGTGTCCGCGCACGCAGCGACCAGATCGAGGCTGATCCCCGCCTCATTTGGGGTGCAGGGACCGGGCGAGATGAGGAAACCGGAAGCGCCGCTATCGAGCGCCTGCGCGGCGCTGAGCGCGTCGTTGCGCACGACTTCGACCTCAGCGCCCAGTTCCATCAGGTAATGGACCAGGTTCCAGGTAAAACTGTCGTAATTGTCGAGGACCAGGATCATCGCAGCCGCGCCTTAGCGGCGCTTCTGCGCCGCGTCATCAATGGAAAAAGCCTAGCCAGCTGGAACGTCGTGATCTTCCATCACCTCGCGCAGGCGGCCCGACAGCTCGCGGTCAAGGACCCGCGTCGAGATCGCGTAGACACTTCCGCGCGGCCCCCAGGCCAGGATCAAGCGGCGGCCTTCGCGAAAGCGGCGCAGTTCTTGCCAGCGCACAAGCGAGGACCGCCCGCGCGCGGTGACGTGCATGCCGTCGCGGTCGAAGGCGTACGTCACCGCTTCACCCACCGGGGCCAGCGCGGTCAGCTTGCGCCAGCCGTGCCGACTGCGAACCTGGCGATGCAGCCAGATGGGACCGGCGATAACGAGCGCGGCGACGCCCGCCAGGGCCGTGCTCGTCGTCGCCTCGCTACCGAACAGGTGACGTTCGTGAATGGTGGCCAGCCGCGCCGTCAGTGCCGCGGCCAGTCCGGCCGCGGCCACCGCGACCACCGGGATCAGCCACCGGCGTCCGTTGCGAACATAAGCACGGCGGACATGGGGCATGTCCTCGGGCACTAGCGTCACGGTGAACGGCGCGATGTCGCCGTGGCCTCTCATTGCCCAAAGCCCGGCTCGGCTGCGATGCGCAGCGCCTCGCGCGCGGCGGCGATCAGGGCACCGGCCTTGGCTTCGCACTCCCGCTGCTCGTATTCGGGCTGGCTATCGGCGACGATGCCGGCGCCGGCCTGGACGTGCAGCATGCCATCCTTAACCACGCCGGTGCGCAGGACGATGCAAGTATCGAGGTTTCCGTCGGGCGCGAAATAGCCGACCCCGCCGCCATAGGCGCCGCGCGCTTCGCTCTCGAGTTCGGCGATGACCTGACAAGCCCGGACCTTGGGAGCCCCGCTGACGGTGCCGGCCGGAAAACCCGCGAACACCGCGTCCAGCGCGTCGCGGCCGACAGCCAGCTTGCCGACGACGTTCGAGACGATGTGCATGACATGGCTGTAGCGCTCGATCGTGTAGCTTTCGGTCACGGACACGCTGCCCGCTTCGGCGACGCGGCCGACGTCGTTGCGGCCGAGGTCGAGCAGCATCAGGTGCTCGGCACGTTCCTTGGGGTCGGCGAGCAGCTCGGCCTCTGCGGCTCGGTCGGCTTCGGGCGTGGGGCCGCGCGGACGGGTACCTGCAATTGGGCGAATGGTGACCTCGCCATCGCGGACACGCACAAGAATCTCGGGACTGGAGCCGGTTAGCGCGAAACCCGGCAAGTCGAGGAAGAACAGAAACGGCGACGGGTTGATCCGCCGCAGCGCGCGGTAAAGCTGGAATGCCGGCAGGGCGAAAGGGGCGGTAAAGCGCTGTGCCAGAACGACCTGAAACACGTCGCCAGCAGCGATGTAGTCCTTTGCCGCCAGCACCATCTCCCGATAGCGGCCTGGCGCCAGCACAGGCGCAAGCACCGGCGGATCGCCGACAGGCGCGCGCGCGGCGGGGGGGACATGGTCGGCAAGCCGGCGCAGCGCACGGTCCACCCGATCTTCGGCGGCAGCGATTGCCCGTTCGGGGTCATCCCCATCGGGCCACAGCGGGGCCACGATGGTCAGCTCGTCGCCCAGGCGATCGAACACGAGGATCAGGCGGGGGCGCACGAACAGCATGTCGGGCAGACCGAGGGGTGAGGGCGCGGCGCGGGGCAGATTCTCCACCAGGCCGATGGTCTCGTAACCGAAATAGCCTACCAGGCAGGCGAGCGGCGGCAGGCCGGCAGGCAAGTCGATGCGGCAACCCGCGGCGAGGCGCCGGAGCGCCTGGAGCGGCTCGTCCGCGCAGGGGGCGAAAGCCTGGCGGTCATGCGGCCAGCGCGCATTGATCGCAGCCTTCCCGTGCTCGGCGCGAAAGACCAGATCGGGATCGAGGCCGAGCAGGCTGTAGCGCCCGCGTACTTCGCCGCCCTCGACCGATTCGAGCAGAAAATCACCGCGGCCAGGCTCGATCAGCCGTGCTGCGGCACCGACCGGGGTCTCGGTGTCGGCGATCAGGCGGCGAACCAGCGCTGCCGGGCGCCTGGCCGCCAGTGCGGCAGTGGCGTCCCGGCGCTCCGCCGCGGCGTCGTCCACGGCGCTCAGTTGCCAGTCAGGCGATCGACGACCGCTTTTACCGCGGCCTCGTTGCGCTTGACGCCAACATCCTTGCGCATTGCCCCTGCCAGTTCCTCGGCAAGCTCGCTGCCATGAACCTGCCCGAGCTGCTGGACGAGGCCGAGGAGCCGCGGATCGTTCGCCGCGACTTGTCCGGGAATGACGTCATCGAGCTTGAGCACGAACCAGCCCCGATCGCCCGGCGCTCCCATGATGCGGGTCTTGCCCTTGGCCATCGCGAACATGACCTGCACCGGCGGCGGCGGCGACGGCTTCATCGCCTGAAGCTGCTCGCGGGCGAGGTCGATGCGCTCGACCGGGGGCAGGGCGACGCCCGCCGCGGCAACCGCTGATGCCACGTCAGCGCCGCGCTTGAGCGCAGCCTCGACGCGCTGGGCGGCTTGCCGGGCCTTCGTCGCACCCTGTGCCAGCTTCCAGTCGGCGGCGACCTGGTCGCGGATCTGCGCCAGTGGGGCTGGTGCCGCTGCGGTCAGGCGGCCGACATCGTAGATGATGAACGCCTTCCCCGGCTCGATCTCGGCGATCTGGGGCTGGCCTTCGCTTTCCATCGCGAAGGCGCTTTGAACCACGCGCGCGAGCACCGGCGGCGCACCACCGGCGCCGCCGAAAACCTTGCCATCTGCCGTCAGCGCCGGCGTTTCCTGCACCGTCATGTTCATGGACTTGGCGACATCGGTGAGCGAGGAGCCGTTATCGAAGCGTTCCTCGATCTTGGCGGTGAAGTCGGACAGCGCGGCGCGCCGCTTATCAGCCATCAGCGCCGTGGCGAGTTCGGGCTTCGCCTGCTCAAGCGTCTTGCCGGGCTTGGCGTCAACCGCGTCGATACGAATCAGGTGCCAGCCGAGCGGGCTCCGCGCCGGTGCGGAGAGACCACCCTTGGCGGTGGCATAGGCCGCGTCGGCGACCGCGGGGGAGGCTTGGCCTGAAAGCTGCCCTTTGCTGGTCACGGATATCTTTGCGGTGGTGAGGCCCTTGGCGCTGGCAGCAGCTTCGAGCGACTTGCCGGCCGCCACTTCGGCGGCGATCGCGCGGGCGGCCGCTTCGGTCGGGACGATAAGCTGCGTCATGCGGCGCGTTTCGCTCGGCGCGTAGGCGGCCTTGTTGGCCTGGTAGCGCGCGGCAAGCTCGGCGTCGGTGGGTGCCGGCACGGCGGGAAGCGCCGCATCGGTGAACGCGGCATAGCGAATCGTTCGCGTTTCAGGCCGCTGGTAATCCGCGAGGTTGGAACGATAGAACGCGGTCAGCGCCGCGTCGTCCGGACCGTTGGCCGGCGCGAACGCGCTCGACGGGACCAGTACTATGGCGCCCTTGCGACGTTCGGTGATCACCGCGGCATAGCGCATCGCCGCCGACTGCGGCATCCGCCCGCCCATTTCCGCGCCGCTCAGCAACAGGCGTTGGCCAAGACCCTGCGCCATGTCGCTGCGCACCTGGGCATCGGTCAGCCCGCGCTGACGAATAGTCTGGCGGTACAGCGCTTCGTTGAATTGCCCGTCGACACCGCGGAACACCGGAATCTTTGCGATCTCGCTGTCAATCAGGCGGTCGGACGCGCGGACGCCGTGGCTTTCGCCCCAGGACAGAACTGCCAGCCGATCGACCAGTGCAGCCAAAAGCGGTTCCACGCCGCCTCCTGCAACGAACTGCTTGGCCGTCAGGCCCGGCTGGTCCTGGCGCAGGCTGTCGATGCGGTTGGACAGCGCGGTCGACAAGTCGGCCTGCGTGATCCGCTTGGAACCGATCGTTGCGACGCGGTCGCCGCCGCCCGCAACACTGCCGAAATTGGATATATCGCCGGCAGCGAACGCGACCGCGATGACCGCAAGGAACAACAGTGTCACCGCGGCGCCAAGCTTGGAAAACATCAAGCGGCGAATAGTCTCGATCATGCGCAATCCCGCAAAGCGTGTTAGTCGCCCTGGGCGGGCGCTTTGTTTCGGCGCCTTACGGCGGGGATGCCGCCGCCGCAAGCAGGCGGTCTGGCGATCGTGCCGGCGGGGTGCGCGCATGGCCTTTGACAGCGTCGGGCACCTCGCCTAGCAGCGCGCCGCACCGGTGATCCGACACGGATCGCGGGCGAATCTTCGCCCGGACCGGCTCAACCCAGGCGGAATAGACAAGCGATGGCGCAGCAGCCCTTTATCGTCGGCAATTGGAAAATGAACGGCACCCGTCCGTTGCTGGCCGAAGCCCGCGCGATCGATCGCGGCGCCGGTCGGCGTAGCGGCGTCAGGGTCGCCCTGGCACCGCCATTCACGCTCGTGATGGCGATGGCAGAGGCGCTAGGCGAGGTCGCCGTCGGCGGGCAGGACTGCCATGCCGCACCGTCCGGCGCCCACACGGGCGACGTCTCGGCTCCGATGCTCGTCGATGCCGGCGCCCAGTTCGTGATACTCGGACACAGCGAGCGCCGGGCCGATCACGGCGAGACCGATGAGCAGGTTCGCGCCAAGGCGGACGCCGCGATCGAGGCCGGCCTGTCGATCATCGTCTGCGTCGGCGAGACCGAGGCTCAGCGCGATGCCGGCGATGCCGAGGGCGTTGTCGCGGCGCAGCTTGAAGGATCGTTGCCCGCGGCACTGCCCGAAGGCGCCAGCGAGCTTACCGTCGCTTACGAGCCGGTCTGGGCGATCGGCACCGGGCGCGTGCCAGCGGTTGCCGATGTCTCGGCGATGCATGCACGGATCCGGCAAGAACTCGTCACGCGCTACGGCGAAGCCGGCGCGGACGTTGCGATTCTCTATGGCGGCTCGGTCAATGCAGCCAACGCGGCCGAGCTTCTGGCGGTGCCGGAAGTGGGCGGGGCACTGGTCGGCGGCGCCAGCCTGACCGCGGACAGCTTCCTCGCCATCGTCCTGGCTGCCGGGGCCGACCAGGACTGACGCCAACGGCCGCCCTGGCGGTCCCCTGCTTGCGCCACGGCGCCGCGCGGCCTAGATGGCGCGCAAGCCTTATTCGCGGACACACTCTTCCATGTCGCTGATCATCTTCTTCACCGTCGTCCAGGTCATCATCGGCCTGTCGCTTATTGCCGTCATCCTGATGCAGAAGTCGGAAGGCGGCGGGCTGGGCGTCGGCGGCAGCCCTGCCGGCCTGATGAGCGCGCGCGGAGCGGCGGACTTCCTGACCCGCGCGACGTCCGTGCTGGCGACGATTTTCGTCGTTCTCTCGATCGTCTTGGCGGCGCTCGCAGCAGCGCAGGGATCGGGCCGCGGTATCGATACCTCGCTCCAGCGTGGCGGCGATCCGGTCAACGCCCCGGCCGCCGCGCCGGTCGATCCGCTTGCCCCGGCCGCGCTTCCCGGCGCTACCGTGCCGGCGCCGTCGGCCAGCGGCAGCGCGCCGGCCGATCCGCTCGCCCCGGCGCAGAAGTAACCGCTCTCGCGCGCCCAACCGGCGCGATTCGACCCGGATTTGTGGACATGCGCCGTTTGGCGCTTGCCCGCGCTCAACTCATGCGTTTAAGGCCCGGCTCCCATGGCGCGGTATATTTTCATCACCGGCGGCGTGGTCTCCTCGCTGGGTAAGGGCCTGATGGCCGCATCGCTCGCAGCATTGCTGCAGGCGCGGGGATTTCGCGTTCGGATTCGCAAATTCGACCCTTACTTGAACGTCGATCCGGGCACGATGAGCCCCTACCAGCATGGCGAGGTCTACGTGACCGACGACGGTGCCGAGACCGATCTCGACCTTGGTCACTACGAACGCTTTACCGGGGTCTCGGCGCGCCAGGCGGACAACATCACTTCGGGCAGGATCTACCGCGACATCATCGCCAAGGAGCGCCGCGGCGATTACCTCGGCGCAACGGTGCAGGTGATCCCCCACGTCACCGACGCCATCAAGGACTTTGCGAAGACCGAGACCGAGGATCTCGATTTTGTGCTTTGCGAGATCGGCGGCACTGTCGGCGATATCGAGGGGCTTCCCTTCATCGAGGCGCTGCGCCAGCTCCATAACGAACTGGGCCGCGATCAGACCTGCTTCGTTCACGTCACGCTGGTGCCCTACATCGCGGCCGCGGGGGAACTGAAAACCAAGCCGACCCAGCATTCGGTCCGCGAGATGACGGGGCTTGGGATTCAGCCCGACATCCTGCTGTGCCGCTGCGAGAAGCCGTTGCCCGACAGCGACCGCGCAAAGATCGCGCTGTTCTGCAACGTTCGCAAGGACGCGGTCATCCCCGCGCTTGACGCGCCGAGCATTTATTCGGTGCCGCTGCAGTACCACCGCGATGGTCTGGACAGCGAGGTGCTGCGTCACTTCGGCATGACCGCCCCATTGCCGGACTTGTCGCGCTGGGACGACATCGTCGATCGCTACACCCATCCCGAGGGCGAAGTGACGATCGGCGTCGTCGGCAAGTATGTCGGCCTCCCTGACGCGTACAAGTCCTTGAACGAGGCGCTGGTCCACGGCGGCATGGCCAACCGGGTCAAGGTCAACATCCGCTGGATCGATGCCGAGTTGTTCGAACAGGGTGACGACGAGATCGCCGCCCGGCTTGAGCCTATGCACGGCATCCTGGTGCCCGGCGGCTTCGGCGAACGCGGCAGCGAGGGTAAGATCGCCAGCGTTCGCTTCGCCAAGGAGCGCAAGGTCCCGTTCCTGGGCATTTGCCTGGGCATGCAGATGGCCTGCATCGAGGGCGCCCGCGCCGCGGGTCACGGGCAAGCCAGCTCGACCGAGTTCGGTCAAACCGCCGAACCGGTCGTGGGCATAATTACCGAGTGGATGGGCAAGGAAGGCCTGGAGAAGCGCAGCGTCGAAGGCGACCTTGGGGGCACGATGCGGCTCGGCGCCTATGAGGCCAAGCTGGCAGGCAACAGCCACGTCAGCGCTATCTATGGCGGTGCCACGACCATCAGCGAACGCCATCGCCACCGCTACGAAGTCAACTCCGCATACCGCGAATCGCTCGAAAAGGACGGTCTCGTGTTCTCGGGTATGTCGCCTGATGGTCTCCTGCCCGAGATCGTCGAGCGGCCCGACCATCCCTGGTTCGTCGGCGTGCAGTTCCATCCCGAGCTTAAGAGCCGGCCGTTCGAACCGCACCCGTTGTTCGCCGGGTTCATCGGGGCGGCGCTGCAGCAGGCCCGGCTGGTCTGAGTTCGGATGTCCTGATTTGCGACATCCAGGCGGAAGGTAAGTTATCCCATCTGTTCAGGGGCTTGCCGATAAACTTACCGAAAATGCCGCAAAACAGCTTGATTCTAACATTTCGTGTTATGTAGCTGGTGTCTATCCAGATCGGCGACGGTCCGGAGAAAGCCGGGTCGCAACCGAAACTGATGCACGGTCGTCAAAAAAGCGCCCGAAGGATAGCCTTGGCGCGGTTGCCGACCTGATCATGAGCTTGCCGGTCCTCGTCGTCTCTTGCGACCCGGACTATGAGGACACCGGCTGGGCGGCGTGCAAACGTCGCGGGGGCGGAGCTGCAACGCTCCGCCCCCAACTTCATACATCGCAGACGTGTCAGGCGGCGGCGCTGTCGTTCGCTTCACCCGCGGGCTGCACGACCGATAAGGTCTTCTGCGTGCCGACCGGGATGGTCTTGGGCTTCATAGCCTCCGGCACTTCGCGCACCAGGTCGATGACCAGCAAGCCATCCTCCAGGTTGGCGGCGTCGACCCGGACATAATCGGCCAGTTCGAAGCGGCGCTCGAACCCGCGCTGGGCGATGCCGACGTGCAGGTATTGTCCGGCCGAGCCGTCGTCCGCCTTCTTGCCCGTGACCACCAGCAGGTTCTGCTGCGCGGTGATCTCGATATCGGCAGGCTTGAAACCGGCGACGGCCAGGGTGATGCGATAGGCATCCTCACCGCGGCGCTCGATATTGAAGGGGGGGGTAATTGTCGCCGGCGTTGACGCGGCTGTTTTCCAGCAGGTCGAACAAGCGGTCGAAACCGACCATCGTGCGGCGATAGGGGGTAAAATCAACTCGATTCATCGTGCAATCCTCTTTCTGAGCGATCAAACGGTTGGCGGGAACCCGGTGGCCGGCGTTCCCGTGCGGCGCGCCCTTGCGGGCCACGACACGAAGCCACAGATATGGTAGCGCGGCGCGGTTTCAAGGGGCCGCCAGGCCAACCAGGAGTGTTCCGCGATGTCAGCGCCGAAGGTCGAGATCTACACCAAGTGGGGCTGCCCCTACTGCGTTCGCGCCAAGGCGCTGCTCGACCGCAAGGGCGTTGCCTACGAGGAGTACGACATTACCATGGGAGGGCCCAAGCGCGCCGAGATGGTCAGCCGCGTCCCCGGCGCCGTCACCGTCCCGCAAGTGCTGGTAAACGACCGGGCACTGGGCGGCTGCGACGATCTTTTCGCGCTCGACGCCCGCGGCAAGCTGGACGAACTGCTCGCCGCGTGAGCACCCCGATCGCCGTCCTGCAGACGACCACCGGTATCGAGCCGGCGGCCAACGCGGCCGCATTGCGCCGTGCGGTGCAAGAAGCCGGCGCCGGCGGCGCAGCGATGCTGTTCACCCCCGAGATGTCCGGCCTGCTCGACCGCGACCGCGCACGCGCCGCGCCGCATATCGTGGCCGAATCCAATGATCCCACGCTGGCCGCAGTCCGTGCGGCGGCTGCCGAGGCGAAGATCTGGGTCGCGCTCGGCAGTCTGGCGATCCGCCGCCCCGACGGGCGCTATGCGAACCGCAGCTTCGTGATTGATGAGGTCGGCGCGATTGCCGCCCGTTATGACAAGATTCACATGTTCGACGTCGACCTGGCGAGCGGGGAATCGTGGCGGGAAAGCGCCGCTTACGTGCCGGGGAATGAGATCGCCGTGGTGGCGGACACCCCTGTCGGCCGCCTTGGGCTGAGCGTCTGCTACGACCTGCGCTTTCCCGCCTTGTTCGAGGCGCTCGGGCAAGCGCGCTGCGACGTAATTGCGGTTCCCGCCTCGTTCACCGTGCCCACCGGCCGGGCCCACTGGCACGTTCTGCAGCGCGCCCGCGCGATCGAGGCGACCGCCTACGTCGTCGCCGCCGCGCAGTCCGGCGAGCACGCCGACGGCCGCCGGACATTCGGCCACAGCCTGGTCGTCGATCCTTGGGGTGATGTGGCGCTCGACATGGGGGAGGGCGCGGCGCTGGCTTTTGCGGCGATCGACCTGGCGCGCATCGGGGAGGTTCGCGCACAAGTACCCAGCCTCGCCAACAAGCGGCCCATCGGGGTATGATCGTGTTCGATCTCGAGTGCCGGGACGGCCTTCACCGCTTCGAAGGTTGGTTTGCCAGTTCTGCCGACTTTGCATCGCAAAGCGAGGGCGACCTCATCGTCTGCCCGGTCTGCGGCTCAACCCAGGTCGCCAAGGCACCGATGGCACCGGCCGTCGGCCGCAAGGGCAACAAGGCTGTGACTGCGGCTGCCAAGGCGGCGGTCAGTGCCGCGGCGGGTCCGCGCGCAGAGGAGATTCGCGCGCTTGCCGCGATGCAGGCCTCGGTTCTGAAGGGCTCGCGTTGGGTCGGCGGCGACTTCGCCGATGTCAGCCGCGCCATGCACTACGGCGAACGCGAGGCCGAAGTCGTGCACGGCGAAGCCACGCCCCGCGAAGCGCGCGACCTGTTGGAAGAGGGCGTGACGGTCATGCCCCTGCCGTTTCCGGTCGCGCCGCCCGACAAGGTCAACTGATTGCGCAAGGCCTGGCCTGGCGCTAGACGCAGCCGCGGCGCGCCCGTAGCTCAGCCGGATAGAGCATCAGATTCCTAATCTGGGGGCCGTGGGTTCGAATCCCGCCGGGCGCACCAATCTTCAGACCTGTTCGTCGACCTGCAGCGCGCCGCGGCGGATCTGATCGGCTTCCATCGATTTGAAGAGCGCGGTGAAGTTACCTTCGCCAAATCCCTCGTCCTTCTTGCGCTGGATGAACTCGAAGAACACCGGCCCGATCATGGTCTGACTGAAGATTTGCAGCAGCAGACGCGGATCACCATCCTCGGTCGATCCGTCGAGGAGGATGCCGCGGGTCTGGAGCTGATCGACCGGCTCGCCGTGGCCGGGCAGGCGGTCCTCGAGCATCTCGTAATACGTCGCCGGCGGGGCGGGCGCGAACGGCGTTCCGGTTCGCTTCAACCGATCCCAGACCGCCAGCAGGTCGTCGCAGGCAAAGGCGATGTGCTGAATGCCTTCGCCGTTGTAGGCGCGCAGGAACTCCTCGATCTGGCCGCCGCCGGCAGCCGCTTCTTCGTTGAGGGGGATGCGGATCTTGCCGTCGGGCGCGGTCATCGCCTTGCTGGTGAGGCCGGTGTATTCGCCCTTGATATCGAAATAGCGGATCTCGCGGAAACCGGCGATTTTCTCGTAGAATGCCGCCCAGTGCGCCATCCGCCCGCCATAGACGTTATGCGTCAGGTGATCGATGATCTGCAGGCCGGCCCCCTGCGGATGGCGCTCGGCCCCGTCCTCCCAGATGAAGTCGATGTCCCAGATGGAAAGCGATTTATCATCGCCGTCGTCATACCGGTCCAGCAGATAGATCACCGATCCCCCGATGCCGCGAAAGCCGGGCAGGCGCAGTTCCATCGGACCGGTGCGAACCTCGACCGGCTCGGCCCCGCGGGCCAGCGCCTCGTCATAGGCTTTGGCCGCGTCGCGCACGCGCCAGCCCATGCCGCAGGCGGATGGGCCGTGCTCGGCAGCGAACCAGGCGGCCGGGCTGCGCGGTTCGTAATTCGCGACCAGGTTGATCGCACCCTGACGCCACAGCTGCACGTCCTTGCTGCGGTGGCGTGCGACCAGCGTGAAGCCCATGGCCTGGAACACCGGCTCGAGGACGCCCTTTTCGGGTGCGCAGAACTCGATGAATTCGAAGCCGTCGAGGCCGAGGGGATTTTCGAAAAGGTCGGGCATGAGCGGCTCCGCAAAACTGGTTTCACGCGAAACTAAGCGGCCGGGGGCGGAGGGTCAAGGACAGCGCCGGACACCTGGCACCCTTCGCGGTCTTCGTTTTGTCGCAATTTACGCGTGCGGTTCGGAATTAACCCTTGAACCGGGCGCTTAACTGTGATTCTTCAGCACCCGTGAGGGGTGACAGGAAAATCCGGCGTGAACGCCTTGTGCACGGTGCGGCGCTGGCCGCGCTTTTGCTGATGGGCGGGCTTGCCCTCGCGGGACCGAGCGGTCTTGTCGCGTGGAGCGAAAACAATCGTTTGCTGGTCGAACGCCGCAACGAGGTGAAGCAACTTACCGCCGATCGCGCAGCGCTCAAGAATCGGGTCGCCCTGCTCGATCCGCGCCATGTCGATCCCGACCTGGCCGGCGAACTGCTGCGCAAGAACCTCAACGTGGTCCATCCCGACGAAATGGTGATGATGGTCCGCTGAAGCCGGTTGCCCGCCGGCCGTATACTGCCCGCAACATTTTGTGCGCCGGGGGCCTTTTCCGTAGCGGCCCGATGCCTCTATAGGGCCCACTCCAATCGCCCAGAAGGGGACCCCGTTTGGCCAAGGCCGCAACCATCAAGAACCCGCGCAAGTCCGCTCCTCCCCAAGAGAACTTCGCGCTTCGCAGTCTCGACGACGCCCACAAGGCCGATCCGGTGCACAAGGCGTCGGACGACGAGCTGCTGCAATTTTATGAACAGATGGTCCTGATCCGCCGCTTTGAAGAGCGCGCGGGCCAGCTTTACGGGCTGGGTCTGATCGGCGGGTTCTGCCATCTCTACATCGGCCAGGAAGCGGTCGCGGTCGGTCTGCAGTCGGCGCTCGATCCCGCGCGTGACAGCGTCATCACCGGCTACCGCGATCACGGCCACATGCTGGCCTACGGCATCGACCCCAAGGTGATCATGGCCGAATTGACCGGGCGCCAGGCCGGCATTTCGAAGGGCAAGGGCGGCTCGATGCACATGTTCAGCGTCGAGCATAAGTTCTATGGCGGACACGGCATCGTCGGCGCGCAGGTCAGCCTGGGCGCGGGCCTGGCCTTCGCGCACAAGTACCGCGAGGACGGCGGCGTCTGCATGGCGTATTTCGGCGACGGCGCGGCCAACCAGGGGCAGGTCTACGAGGCCTTCAACATGGCCTCGCTTTGGAAGCTGCCGATCGTCTTCGTGATCGAGAACAATGGTTACGCGATGGGTACCGCGGTCAAGCGGTCGAGCGCGGAGACAGAGTTCTATCGCCGCGGCACCGCGTTCCGCATTCCGGGTATCGACGTGAACGGGATGGACGTGCTGGAAGTTCGCAGCGCGGCGGAAAAGGCGCTCGACTTCGTGCGCGCCGGCAATGGACCCGTCTTGATGGAACTGAACACCTACCGTTATCGCGGCCACTCGATGAGCGATCCGGCCAAGTATCGCAGCCGCGAGGAAGTCCAGGAAATGCGTGACAAGCACGACCCGATCGAAGGCGCCAAGGCCGAACTTCTGAAGCGCGGGGTTTCGGAAGATGCCATCAAGGACATCGACAAGCGGATCCGCGCGCAAGTATCCGAAGCGGCCGATTTCGCCGAGAATTCGCCTGAACCGGATGCGCCCGAACTCTACACCGACGTGCTGGTGGAGTCGTACTGATGGCGATTGACCTGAAGATGCCGGCGCTGTCTCCGACGATGGAGGAGGGCACGCTTGCCAAGTGGCTGGTCAAGGAAGGCGACACGGTGAAATCCGGCGACATCCTGGCCGAGATCGAGACCGACAAGGCGACGATGGAGTTCGAAGCGGTCGACGAGGGCACCATCGGCAAGCTCCTGGTGGCCGAGGGTACCGAGAACGTGAAGGTCGGGACGGTCATCGCCACGATCGCGGGCGAGGGCGAAGACGATGGTCCCGCTGCCGTCCCCACCACCGCCGACCAGGCACCTGCCACGGCCGAACATGCGGCCGAAAGTGCGCCGCCCGCTGTTGCTGCGCCGTCCGCTGTGCCGGCGCCGAAGCCGCAGGTGTCGGACCCTGTCGTGCCGCACGGCACCAACATGAAGACGTCGACCGTGCGCGAAGCCTTGCGCGATGCCATGGCCGAGGAAATGCGCCGCGACGAACGCGTTTTCGTGATGGGCGAGGAAGTGGCGGAGTACCAGGGCGCCTACAAGGTCACGCAAGGCCTGCTCGAGGAATTCGGGCCCAAGCGCGTGATCGACACGCCGATCACCGAATATGGCTTTGCGGGCATCGGCACTGGCGCTGCGATGGGCGGACTGCGCCCGATCGTGGAGTTCATGACCTTCAACTTTGCGATGCAAGCGATCGACCACATCATCAATTCGGCTGCCAAGACCAACTACATGTCGGGCGGACAGATGCGCTGCCCGGTGGTGTTCCGCGGTCCCAATGGCGCCGCCAGCCGCGTGGGCGCGCAGCACAGCCAGAACTACGGCCCTTGGTACGCCAGCGTACCCGGACTGGTCGTCATCGCCCCCTACGACGCGTCGGACGCCAAGGGGCTGCTCAAAGCCGCGATCCGCAGCGAGGACCCGGTCGTCTTCCTGGAAAACGAACTGGTCTACGGCCGCACGTTCGAGCTTCCCGAGCTCGACGATCATGTCCTGCCGATCGGCAAGGCGCGGATCATGCGCGAGGGCAAGGACGTGACGATCGTATCGTACTCCATTGGGGTCGGCATGGCGCTCGAAGCAGCCGAGACGCTGGCGGGCGAGGGGATCGACGCCGAAGTCATCGACCTGCGCACGCTGCGCCCGCTTGACCGCGAGGCAGTGCTGACATCGCTTGCCAAGACCAATCGCCTCGTCATCGCCGAGGAGGGCTGGCCGACCTGCTCGATCGCTTCGGAAATCATGGCGATCTGCATGGAGGACGGCTTCGACCACCTCGACGCGCCGGTCCTGCGCGTCTGTGACGAGGATGTTCCGCTGCCCTATGCGGCAAACCTGGAAAAGGCTGCGCTGATCGATGCCCCCCGCATCGCCGAGGCGGTCCGCAAGGTGTGCTACCGTTAGGGCTGCACGTTAACTCGCAGTAACGTAGAACACCCGCGTCCACGTCATGACCATGGCGTCGATGCGGAGGACTCCCAAGGTATTCGGCGGCGTGTAGTTCAGCACCAGCTGGAACTTCTTCATGCCGGCGATGTCGCTGGCCGGGTTGGTCACGGCGGCGGAGAAGCGGTCTCCGCTCAGGTTGTACGGCGGCAGCCCGGCGATCGCGTTGGCCTTGGTCTCGATCTGATCGGCCGTGAGCTTGTCTTCTTTCTGGTACTCGATCATCGTGTACCGCACCGTGTCAGCGGCGACCGAGCGCACCGCGTTGTAGCCGAGCATCTGCACGCCGATCTGCAGCACGCCCAGCATCAGACCGAGAATGACAGGCGCCAGCAGCGCAAACTCGATTACCGAAACGCCGGCGGAATCGCGGCGAAGGCGGCCCCAAACGCTGGTCACTTGATCGCGCTCAGGACCTGCACCATGCGGGTCACGTTGTAATTGATCGGGCCGCCGACGCCGAAGTTGGTCCAGGTCGGCGTGTACGTGTCGTTGACGGTAACCTGGACGTAAACCGACACCATCGTCCCGATCGAGCAACTGGCGTAGGACCCGTCGATGTAGTCGTAGAGCGCGGCTTCGGTTCCGCACCGGTACTTCTTGACGACGGCAAGCTTGTTGGCAGGCAGGCCGAGCGTGTTCGTAAGCACCGTCTTAATCGTTGCCGTGTCCGTAGCCTGACCCTGTGAAGAGGCGAGCACGATCGATTCCATGTCGCCGGCGCCGTTCTGCAACTCGTGCTGGCGCGCGACCATGCGGCTGATATCGAAGCTGCCCAAGGCCATCAGGGCCAGCACTGGAGCAACGATCGCGGTTTCGATCACGGTCGTGCCGGTGCTGTCGCGGACGAGCCGACCCAGATGCTTTGCAAGCCGGATCACGCGACGAGCCGTACTTTGGCGACCGACTCGCCCGCAGAGTTCGTCTGCGAAGTCGGGCAGCGCGTGTCGAGGTAGGCATTGCCGAGGATGTTGATCTTGTTGGCCGAGATTTGCAGACACGACGAGTCGAGGCTGGCCGTGCCGTTCACGCGCGCCGTGCCGGCAGGAAGGTAGATGGTCCCCTGGATCAGCGAGGTCGAGTTGCCGTTGATGATGTGATCCTGCGAGGGGTTGTTGTTGCGATCCTCGAAGATCAGCATGTTCGCATAACGGTTCGACAGCGACGCCGAGTAGCCGAGCTGCAGGAAGTCGGACGCCTGCATCGGGGTTAGCGACACCGTGTTGCCGTTGCCGCTGCCGCCAAGCTTGATGGTCGCGCCGTTCTTGAGCACGAACATCACGTTCGTGCCCGTCACGGTGTAGTTGCCCGTCAGGTCGAGGGTGCCACCATCGACGACGTAGATTCCCTTGCTGAAGACGGTTTTGCATTTGACCGTGATGTCGCTGTAGGTGCCCGGCAGCATCGAACCCTGGGTGGTTGTGGTCACCTGGACGTTGGATGTCGTGGTCGTCGTGGTGACGCGGGCGCGCTCGTAGACCTTGTTGTTGCCGCTGCCGCCGACTTGCCGATAGGTGTCCGAATAGGCTGTCGTCGTGCCGGCAGTCGTTCCGTTGGCGACCGTACCGCTGGTTGGAGTGCCAGTCGTCGAAGTGGAGCTCTTTGCCGGCGAATAAGTCGTGGCGGTCAGACTGTTCGTGTTCGAGCCTTTCCAGTACGTGTAAACGGTCGTGGTGTCGCGCTGCGTGGTGGCGGTCGTGGTCGTCGAACCGGCTGCGCAAGTATATGTCCGGGCGGTGGGACTGGTCGGCGGGGTGAGGTCTGCAAAGCTGTCGCGTAGCCCGTCGATATGTTCGTTAAGAACCCCGTCCAGATCGTCGGGGACGCTGGCTGTGCCGCAGACCGCGATCGAATCGGTGGTGACCTTGGCGCTGCCGTCGATCGTCAGGGCATCGTCCGAGCAGGACAGTGCCGCCAGGCCGCACCGGGCCACGATCGTAGCGTTGCCGCCCACCGTAAAGGTCGTGCCTTCCTTGCCGATCGAGATCAGGCAGGCCGAATAGTTGGCGCCTTTCGAGAAGCTAGCTTGCGAATAGGCGGCAACGGTTACGCCGCGTGTGAGGAAAAGGCTGCTGAACGTCAGGCCCTTGGTGGCCGATGCCGTGACCACGACCGAGTTGTTGTTGCCGTTCGAATAGCCGGCAAGCCGGAACGTCGGGACAGAGGCAAAGCCCTTCACAACCGAGAGATTGGAGTTGTAATCCTGGAGACCGCGGGACTGCCAGGTGTCCTGCGTATCGGCATTCGTTCGCGCCCAGGCGGCGGCCAGCGCGGCCTGGTCGGTGGCGAGCTGCAATTCGCGCTTCCAGGTGAACCACTGCGACATGTCGACGGCAAGCCCGGCGCCGCCGACGAGGACCGGCATGCTGATGGCCATCAGCAACATCGCGTTGCCGCTGTTGTCCTTGCGCAGCCGCCGCAATGTGCGTGCAATGCGTCCCATTCCGTTGCCCCCAAATGGCCCTTTGCGCAGACCCCATAGGGCGCGCGTGGTTGTTCTTCTTTCAAGCAAAGGGGTTAACGTCTCTTTACGCTGATGCATTTGTGACGGGATTGACTTGGAGCGCCCCGCCGTGCGCAGGGTGAAGCGTGACCGACGCACGCGAGATCCTGGCCCCGGAAGCCCGCCTGGCGCTGGCTTACACCCCTTCCGTCTTCCGCCCACGCACGCTGGCCATCCTCGCGCTGGACGCCCGCATGGCGGAACTGGTGCGCGGCGCGCGTGAAATGATGCTGGGGCAGATGCGACTGGCGTGGTGGCGCGACACGCTCGCGGCCGATCCGGCAACGTGGCGCCGTGGCGACCCGGTCCTGGCGGCCCTGCACGGCTGGGAGGAGGATCGCAGCCCGCTGGCTGCTCTGGTGGATGGCTGGGAACACCTCCTCGGCCAGGAGCCACTGGACGAGGTACGTATCGCCGCGTTCGCCGCCGGGCGCGTCGCGCCGTGGGCGGCGCTGGGCGGGGAGGCGGCCGCCCGGATGGGGCGGCGCTGGGCCCTGGCGGACCTTGCCGCGCATTGCCGCGATCCTGGCGAGCGCGCGCTGGTTGCGCGCACGCCGCGCTCTGCTCTGTTGCCGCTGACACGGTCGCTGCGGGGCCTGGTCGTGCTCGCCGGGGCACGCAGCGACGACGGCGCCTTTCGTCCGGGACGCGCGCTGCGGCTTGGCTTGCTCGGCCGCTAGGTTATTGTTCCGGGCGATGAAACGGGAGGATCGATGAATCGGATCGTGCTGGGCGCCGTCTCCGCGCTGCTGCTGGCTGCCGCCGGCCTGTTCTGGTGGCAGGGCCGCGCCGAGACCGAGCGCGCCGCGCCGGCTCTACCCGCAGCCGAACTGGCACCCCCCAGCGGCGGAGAGGATATCGCGATCCCGGACGAGGACGGCGCCGGCCTGAAGGGCGCGCCGCTCCCGAGCGCTGATCCTGCCACGCGTGAGCGCAAACGCTTCGACCGGCTCGACCGCGACCGCGACGGTCGGATTACCCGCAACGAAGCGCTGGCGCCGCGTGTCGGTGCGTTCCGCAAGCTCGACACCGACCACAACAACCTGCTCAGTTTCGAGGAGTGGGCGGTGGTGACCGCGAACAAGTTCAAGGGCGCCGATGCCAACGGCGATAACGCGCTCAGCCGCGACGAATTCGCCACCACCAAGCCCAAGGAACGCAAGAAGCCTGCCTGCAAGTGTTGACGGGCGTCAGCCCGCGCCCGCCATCCAGTCCGCCAGGTCGGCCCGGGCGCGTGCGGTGTAAGCGCCCTTGCGCTGCTTCTTCTTCACCGCATCGTCGACCGGCGGAAACAGCCCGAAGTTGACATTCATCGGCTGGTACGTCTCGGCCTCGGCATCGCCGGTGATGTGGGACAGGAGCGCGCCCAGCGCGGTGGTGCGGGGCGGGGAGGTCCACGGCTGCGCCGCGTGTTCGGCTGCTGCCATGCGCCCGGCGAGCAAGCCGACGGCAGCGCTTTCGACATAGCCTTCGCAGCCGGTCATCTGCCCCGCGAAGCGGAGATGCGGCGCGGTCTTGAGCCGCAACTGGCGATCAAGCAGCACGGGCGAATGAATGAAGGTATTGCGGTGCAAGCCGCCCAGGCGCGCGAACTCCGCGTTTTCAAGGCCGGGGATGGTGCGAAAGACGCGAACCTGCTCGGCATGCTTCAACTTCGTCTGGAACCCAACCATGTTCCACAGCGTGCCCAGCTTGTTGTCCTGCCGTAACTGGACGACGGCGTAAGGCCAACGCCCATTGGGATGTTCGGGCGTGGCGGCGTGCGGATTGTCGAGGCCGACCGGCTTCATCGGGCCGAAGCGCAGAGTTTCGACGCCGCGTGCGGCCATCACCTCGACCGGCATACAGCCCTCGAAATAGGGGGTGCTGGCTTCCCATTCGCGGAACTCGGTCTTTTCTCCGGCGAGCAGCTCCTCGCGAAAAGCAAGGTACTGCGCCTTGTCGAGCGGGCAGTTGATGTAGTCCTTGCCGTCGCCCAGCGCTGAGCCACGGTCCCAGCGCGCGGCCATCCAGGCGATGTCCATGTTCACCGAATCGCGGTGTACGATCGGCGCGATGGCGTCGAAGAAGGCCAGGCTGTCGGCGCCGGTCGCGGCGCCGATGCTGTCTGCCAGTGCTGCGGCCGTCAGCGGGCCGGTCGCGACGATGGTGAGGCCGGCTTCGGGAAGGCGATCGATCCGCTCACGCACGATGGTGAGGTTTGCCTGCTCGCGCAGGCGCCGTTCGACCTCGCCGGAGAACATGTCGCGGTCGACCGCCAGCGCCGACCCTGCAGGCACCTTGGCAACCTCGGCTGCCGCCATGATCAGCGAATCGAGTTCGCGCATTTCCTGATGCAGGAGGCCGACCGCGTTGTTGTCGGCATCGTCGGACCGGAACGAGTTGGAGCAAACCAGCTCGGCCAGTCCGTCACCCTGGTGCGCCGGCGTCCGTTCGCCGCCTTTATCCGGCGAGGCGCCGCGCATTTCCGAAAGCCGCACCGTCAACCCGGCGCGAGCAAGCTGCCACGCGGCCTCGCTCCCGGCGAGCCCGCCGCCGATTACATGAACGTCGTATCCCATCGCGCCGCGCCTAGCGCTTGCGCGCCCGAAAGGGAAACGCCAAGCCGCGCGCATGATCGGTTGGAACTCGCGATCGCGCGCGCTGCCTTTGCTCGTGGCCAGCCTGCTGGCAGGGATCGCGTACGTGTTCATCAAGGACGGGCACCAGCTCGGCGCGCTGCGCGTGGCGATCAAGATGGCAGCGGTCGGCTGCCTGGCGCTGTACCTTTTACCGCAGAGCCGCCGGTTTGCAGGCGTGCTGGCGCTGGCGGCGCTGGGTGACGGGCTGATCGAGGCCAATATCTATGCCGGCGCGGCGGCCTTCGTCGCCGCTCACGTCGTTGCGATCTCCTTTTACGTCCGCAATCGCCGCGCCGCGCCCAGCGCGAGCCGGCGCCTGCTGGCGCTGACGCTGCTTGTTATGACGCCGTTGATTGCAGTTCTGGTCCTGCCCAAACCGACCGACTGGATGGGTGCGGGCATTTATGCACCGATCGTCGGCGCGATGGCCGCGGCGGCATGGTTGAGCCGCTTTCCGCGTTACCGGACCGGCATCGGCGCCGTGCTGTTCGTCGGTTCCGACCTTCTTCTGTTCGCGCAGACCGGTGCGCTGGCGTCCAGTTCGCTTCCGGCACTCCTGATCTGGCCGCTCTATTATGCCGGCCAGCTGCTCATCGCGCTGGGCGTTGCCTCGACGCTGGCTAGCCCGCGATCGGGAGCCTGATCAGTCCATCTTCGCCGCGCCGCAACGGGCCATAGGCCAGCACCGCGCTGAGCGGCAACGGCGCGTAGATGTGCGGAAACAGCGCGCCGCCGCGCGACGGTTCCCACCGGACGGCATCGCCAAGAACAGGCAGGTCGACCGTCACGACGTGAAGGTCGTCCTGTCCGGCGAAGTGCTTGCTGACCGTCTCCTCGAGCTGCTCGGCCGTCGACAAGTGGATGTAGCCGTCGGCAAGATCGACGGGCGCGCCGGCGAACAGGCCGCCGTGTTCAAGCGCCGTCATCTCGGGCGAGGTCAGCACCTTGTAAGCAACGACGGGGCGGTCAGCCATCACGCGTCACTGACGCCGGGTTCGTCGCCGCCCTCCGCCAGGTCCTGCCCGACCACGGCGTCGTCGGTGGCAGCGCCGCCGGCGGGACCGTCGCCGAGATCGATCTCGGCCTCGTCCTCGCTCTCTTCGATGCGAGCGGCGGAGACGACCTTTTCGTTATCGGCGACGCGGAAAAGGATCACGCCCTGGGTGTTGCGTCCGGTGACGCGGACAGAGCCGACCGTCGTGCGGATAAGCTTGGCCTGGTCGGTTACCAGCATCAGCTGCTCGCCATCGTGCGCCGGGAAGCTGGCCACGACTTCGCCATTGCGCTCCGAGCTGACAATGTTGGTGATGCCCTGGCCGCCGCGGCTCGTGCGGCGGTATTCATAGGCCGACGTGCGCTTGCCGAAACCGTTGGCGGTGACCGTTAGAATGAACTCCTCGGCCGCCTCGAACTCGGCCATGCGCTCGGGCGAAAGGGTGACCTCGCGCTCGCCCTCCTTCCAGGGTGCGGCCTTGAGATAGTCTTCGCGCTCCTGCGGGGTCGCGTCGAAGCCGCGTAGCACCGACATCGAGATCACCTCGTCCCCGTCGGCCAGGCGTGCGCCGCGAACGCCGGTGGAATCGCGGCTCTGGAATTCCCGGACATCGGTGGCGGCGAAGCGGATCGCCTTGCCCTGGCGGGTGGCAAGCAGCACGTCGTCGTCCTCGGTCAGAAGCGAGACGCCGATAAGGCGGTCTTCCGAGCCGTCCTCGAAGCGCATGGCAATCTTGCCGCTGCTGCGAATGTTGGTGAAGGCATCCATCGAATTGCGTCGCACCGATCCGCGCGCGGTCGCGAACATGACGTGGAGCTTGCCCCACTCGTCCTCGTCTTCGGGCAGTGGCAGCACGGTCGAGATCGTTTCGCCTGCCGCCAGCGGCAGCAGGTTGATCATCGGCCGCCCGCGCGTCGCCGGGCCGCCTTCGGGCAGGCGCCAGACTTTCATCCGGTAGACCTTTCCTTCTGTCGAGAAGAACAGCACCGGCGTGTGGGTTGAGGTGACGAAGAGGTGCGTGACCGCGTCCTCGTCCTTGGTCGCCATCCCGGCGCGGCCCTTGCCGCCCTTGTTCTGGGCGCGGAAGGTGGAGAGCGGGGTCCGCTTGATGTACCCGTCGAGCGTCACGGTGACGACCATGTCGTCGCGTTCGATCAGGTCCTCGTCGTCGATACCGTCGGCGGCAGCTGTGATCTCGCTTCTGCGCGGGGTGGCATAGGCATCACGGATTGCCGTCAGCTCGTCCTTCATCACGCCGTAGAGCTTCACGCGGTCGGCAAGGATCGACAGGTACTCGGCGATCGCGACGGCCAGCTCCTTGAGTTCGCCGCCGATCTCGTCGCGGCCCAGCGCGGTGAGGCGATGCAGGCGCAGCTCGAGGATGGCGCGAACCTGCGCTTCGGACAGGCGATAAGTGCCGCCCGTCTGCTCGGCGTCGGGTTCGATCGCCTCGACCAGCCGGATGTACTGGGCGATGTCGCCGATCGGCCAGTCCCGGGTCAGCAGCTTTTCGCGCGCCGCGGCAGGGTTGGGGGCGGAACGGATAAGCGCGACCACCTCGTCCATATTGGTGACCGCGATGACCAGGCCGAGCAAGATGTGCGCGCGGTCGCGCGCCTTGTTCAGTTCGTACTTGGTGCGGCGGGTAATCACCTCCTCACGGAAGGTGATGAAGGCGGCGATGATGTCGCGTAGGGCCAGGATTTCGGGCCGTCCGCCCCGGATTGCGAGCATGTTGGCCGGGAAGGACGATTGCGCCGGGGTGTTGCGCCACAACTGGTTGAGCACGACGTCGGGCGTGGCGTCGCGCTTGAGGTCGATGACGACGCGCACGCCCTCGCGGCTCGATTCGTCGCGAATGTCGGAGATACCCTCGATCCGCTTGTCCTTGGCGGCCTCGGCGATCTTTTCGACCAGTCCGTTCTTGCCCACCTGGTATGGCATCGAAGTCAAGACGATGGACCGGCGATCGCCGCGTCCTTCCTCGACCACGTGGCGGCAGCGCTGGATGATCGAACCGCGACCGGTGTGATAGGCGCTGCGCGCGCCGGCCGTGCCCAGGATCAGCGGCGCGGTCGGAAAATCGGGCGCCGGGATGATCTCGATCAGCTGCTCGGTGGTGATCGCGGGATTCTCGATCATCGCCAGGCAGCCGTCGATCACTTCGCCCAGGTTGTGCGGCGGGATGTTGGTCGCCATGCCGACCGCGATGCCGCCGGCACCATTGACCAGCAAGTTGGGGAAGCGCGCGGGCAACACCGTCGGCTCGCTGCGCGAGCCGTCGTAGTTGTCGGCGAAGTCAACCGTGTCCTTGTCGAGGTCCTCGAGCAACGCGTTGGCCACCCGCGCCAGTCGCGCCTCGGTGTAGCGCATCGAGGCCGGCGGATCGGGATCCATCGACCCGAAATTCCCCTGGCCGTCGATCAGCGGCAGCCGCATCGACCAGTCCTGGGTCATGCGCGCCAGCGCGTCGTAGATCGCGCTGTCGCCGTGCGGGTGGTAGTTACCCATCACGTCGCCGACGATCTTCGCGCTCTTGCGGTAGGGCCGCCCGGCGACGAAGCCGCCCTCCTGGCTTGCGAAAAGGATGCGGCGATGGACCGGCTTCAGCCCGTCGCGAACGTCGGGCAGGGCACGCGCCACGATCACGCTCATCGCGTAATCGAGATAGCTGGTCTTCATCTCGTCGACGATGTCGACGCGCTGGAATTCGCCCAGCGGCGATGGGGTATCGAGGATTTCGGTGTCGTCGCTCACGAAGCTGTTCAGCCGGCTGTTGACGGGAAGGGCTTATAGGGCCGGAACCCTAGGCCAGCAGGCCCGGGATAGCCAGCGCCGTGGACGCGTCGAGGCCGCCGCTATGGCCGGTTTTCCACACTTCGCGCCGCTTTCCTGAACGCGCGGAACCGGCGGCATTCAAAGCGCGTTCACCCGCCGAAAGCTAGCGGCACCCAACCTGTTGCCAAACTGGCCCTTTGCGGCCAGTTACCCGCCGCAATACCCCCGAGGGTTCCCCCTTTGCCCCGGGCGCTACGAGGAGAGATTTCATATGATCCGCAAGACGCTGCTGGCCCGCACTGCGCTGGCCCTGGTCGTGGCCGCCGGCATGGGCTCAGCGCCCGCGATGGCGCAAAAGGCCGCCGCCGCATCCGGCCCCAAGCTGTCGCTGTCGAAGCCGTTCGGGGCGCCTTACAACGCGGCGGTTGCCGCGCTGACCGCCGCGAAGACTCGTGCCGACGTCCTCGCCGCGAAGAAGGCGGTCGACGATGCCCGTAACGCCGTGAACGCTGCCAATGGCGCCCAGCGCGCCGCTGCGATGACCGCCTATAACGGCGCCGTCGCGGCACTGGCGAACACCGTCACTAGCGAGAAGGCAGCCATTGCCACCGCCGCCGCGGCCGCCACCACCCCCGATGATCGCTATGCCGCCGCGCAGCTGACCTTTCAGCTTGGCAACCTGACCGGCGATGCCGTGCTGCAGCGCGATGGCCTGGCCGCGATGATCGCCAGCGGCAAGGTTGCTGCCGCCGACCTGCCGCGGTTCAACTACTTCCTCGGCTCGCTTTCGTTCGACGCAAAGGACTATGCAGGCGCCCAGACGGCGCTGAAGGCCGCGATGGACGCCGGCTATGCCGAAAACGACGTGGCCGCGCTCTATGCCGACAGTTTCTTGCAGGCAGGTCAGACGGCTCAGGGTCTCCAGCTTCTGCAGCAGGCGATTTCGACCGCACAGGCCGCCGGCAAGCCGGCCCCCGCTTCGTGGTATCGTCGCGGGCTGGGCGCTGCGTACACCGGAAAGTTGCTGCCGCAGGCGGCCGCTTTCAGCCAGGGGCTGGTGACCTATTACCCGACGACCGAGAACTGGTCCGGCGCGATCGCCGTCGTTCGCGAGATCGGCAACTTCCAGTCGCAGGAGACGCTTGACCTCGCCCGCCTGATGCTGGCCACCAACAGCTTTGCCGAGGCGCGCGATTACGTCGACTATATCCAGGCAGCCGACCCGCGGCGTTCGCCGGGCGAGGTGCTCAAGGTCCTCGATCTCGGCGCTCGTTCGGGCAAGCTGGCCGGTTCGCAGGCGTTCATCACCGAGGCGCGGACGATGGCGCAGGGCCGCCTGGCCGCCGACAAGACGTCGCTGCCGGCGCTCTACCGCGACGCTTCGACCGCCAGTTCGACCGCCACGGCGACGACCGCTGCGGCTGACGCCGCGCTCAGCTACGAGGATTATCCCAAGGCGCTCGAGCTCTACAAGCTGGCGCTGGGCAAGCCGGGTGCGGACACCGCGCGGATCCAGACGCGTATCGGTATCGCCGATACCATGCTGCGTGACTACGCAGGTGCCAAGGCTGCCTTTGCGGCTGTAACCGGGCCGCGCAAGCCGATCGCTGACCTGTGGGCCATCTATGCCAGCCAGAAGGCCAATCCTTCGGCGGGCACGGCGCCGACTTCTCCGGCTGCCACGCAGGGCTGAAGCAAGACGTGTGAGTTACGGAAAGGGCGGCGAGCAATCGCCGCCCTTTCTGCGTTCAGCGGACCGGTTCGAAGCGATCGGTCGCTTCGTCGAGAACGTGAAGAATGCCGTCCGAGATGGCAAAGAACGCACCGGTCAGCCGCAGCTGGCCGCTGCGCTCCTTGTCGCGCACGCAAGGAAACGTTCTCAGGTTTGCAAGGCTTACGCGCACGCCGGCCTGCTCCATCGCGCGCTCGGCGTCGCGGCCCTGGGTGCCGTGCTCCGCCACCACCTGTTCACGCGCATCGTCCAGCATCCCGATCCAGTCGGCGACGAAGCCGCCTTCTCCCGGGCGCGTGCCCGCCAGGTCTTGGCTCAGCGCGGCCTTGCAACCGCCGCACATGCCGTGGCCCATGACCACGATCTCACGGACGTTGAGGAACTGCACCGCGAATTCCAGTGCCGCCGACACACCGTGGTGACCGGGCGTCGTCTCGAACGGGGGCACCATCGCGGCGACGTTGCGGGCAACGAAAATCTCGCCCGGATCGACGTCGAAGATCTGCGCCGGGTCGACGCGGCTGTCTGAGCAGGCGATGACCATCACCTCGGGCTCCTGGCCTTCGCGCAGGGCCGCCCAGCGCTCTCGGTTCGAGCTCCAGCCATGTTCGCGAAAGCGGCGATAACCTTCGACCAGATGGCCAAGCTGCGGGGAGGGGGCTGTCGTCATGGTGCGCTCATGCCGCGCCGAGAAGCCTCTGGCAAGCAGGCGGGGAAGCCCTTATGTGGGCCGCCATGAACGACATGGCCGCCACGCCCGCCCGCCCCGAGCGCCAGCGCAAGCCCGACTGGATTCGCGTCAAGGCGCCGACCAGCAAGGGCTACGGCGAAACCCGCCAGCTGATGCGCGATCTGTCGCTGAACACCGTGTGCGAAGAGGCGGCCTGCCCCAATATCGGGGAGTGCTGGACCAAGAAGCACGCGACGGTGATGATCCTGGGCGATACCTGCACCCGCGCCTGCGCGTTCTGCAACGTGAAGACGGGAATGCCGCTGGCTGTCGACCGCGACGAGCCCGCGCATGTTGCCGAGGCCGCCGCAAAGCTTGGCCTTGAACACATCGTCATCACCAGCGTCGATCGCGACGACCTGGCAGACGGCGGCGCCAGCCAGTTCGTCAAGGTAATCGAGGAACTGCGCCGTACCACTCCTGGCACCACGATCGAGATCCTGACCCCCGATTTTCGCGGCAAGATGCGCTCCGCAGTCGAGGCGATCGTCGCCGCCGGGCCGGATGTTTACAACCACAATCTCGAAACCGTGCCGCGGCTTTATCCCACGATCCGCCCCGGGGCGCGCTACTACGCCTCGTTGCGCCTGCTGGAAGAGGTCAAGGCCCACGATCCGCTGGTCTTTACAAAGTCCGGCATCATGCTTGGCCTTGGCGAGGAGCGGCTCGAAGTGCACCAGGTCATGGACGACATGCGTAGCGCCGGCATCGATTTCCTGACCATGGGCCAGTACCTTCAGCCAACCCCCCGCCATGCCAAGGTCATCGATTTCGTTACGCCCAAGGCGTTCGACGCCTATGGCGCGATTGCCCGGGCGAAGGGGTTCCTGCAGGTCGCGTCCAGCCCGCTGACCCGTTCCAGCTATCACGCCGGGGACGATTTCCGAGCGATGCGCACCGCACGCGAGGCGCAAGTGGCCAAGGCGGCAGAGCGGGCGTTGCGGAAGGGCGAACGCGCCTAGCTGACATGCCCGGCATCCACGACGTCCACCGCCTGCCCTACACCCCCGAGCAGATGTTCGATCTTGTGGCCGATGTCGGCCGCTATGCCGAATTTCTGCCGTGGGTGGTGGCGACGCGCGTGCGCTCCAACAGCGAAACCGAAATGGTCGCCGACATGCTGGTCGGGTTCAATGCGCTGCGCGAGAAGTTTACCAGCCGGGTCGAGAAGCAGCGGCCGGGCCGGATTTCCGTGCATTATGTCGACGGGCCGCTCAAGGACCTCGATAACCGTTGGCTGTTCCGTCCGGTGGATGGGGGGGGCTGCGAAATCGATTTCTGCGTCGATTTCACGTTCCGCAATGCCGTTTTCGAAGCGCTGGCGGGGAGCTATTTCGACCGTGCCTTTCGCAAGATGGTCGCCGCATTCGAAGCGCGCGCGCACGCGCTTTACGGCAGTAGCAGCTCCAGCGCGACGACCGCTGCCTGAGCCCTAATCGCGGCCCGCCCGTTGGCGCCGAACTGCTTGACCTCGATATCGACCGTATCGCGACCGCGAACGGCGCGCGCAAAGCACACCATGCCGACCGGCTTGTCGGCACTGCCCCCCCCCGGACCGGCAATGCCCGTAACCGAGACGGCAACATCGGCGCGGCTTGCCGCCAGCGCACCGCGGGCCATCGCCTCGGCGCACGCGCGGGACACGGCCCCGTGGGTCACAATCAGGTCGGCAGGTACGGCCAGCAGCTCCTGCTTGGCCTCGTTCGAATAGGTCACGAAGCCGCGATCGAACACGGCCGACGAACCGGGCACTTCGGTGAGAGCGGCTGCGACCAGGCCGCCAGTGCAACTTTCTGCGACCGCGACCATCCGCCCGGCCTCGGCATTGCGAGCAACGACTTCGGCCGCGAGGCCGGCGATCGCGCCGGGCAGGAGCGAGCCGCGGGTCACGTCTTGCAGACGCTGAACTGTCCCAGCCGCGCGCGCCCGTCGCCCGCCCAGAGGCCGGCTGCAATCCCGACCAGCTTGGCCGCATTGGCCGCCGGCAGCGGAGCGACCAGTTCGATCGCGCGGTCGAGCGATGTGCAGCGGTCGATCGGAAGGCGCTGGCCGACCATGTTGACCATCGACCCGTCGACCATCGGCCGCAAAGCGGAATCGGGCATGGCGCCGAACAGGCCGCTCACCTGCGGATTCATGATCGTCCCGACTTTCAGGAACGCGGCTTTCGCGGTCGGCCAGGCGGCGATCCTGCCGGCATCGTACTTGCGCGCCAGCGCCTCTCCGCTTGTGCGTAGAAACGCGGTTGACGGCAGGCTGGGCCCGCAGCGGCTGATCGCGCCGCGGATGAGGCTGGGCAGGGCATAGCTCGACACGGCGCTGAACTCGGCCGGTGCCAGGCACGGCGGCTCCGCAGCCTGAGCAGTAACAGGGACAAGCGTCAGGACGGTGGCAAGGACAGTGGTGCGACCCATGATCGGCTTCCTTTTCAATCGAGTACAAGCGTGGCGACCGCCTGGGCGGCGATGCCTTCGGAGCGGCCCGTGAAGCCGAGTTTTTCCGTCGTCGTAGCCTTTATCGAGACGCGGTCTTCCGCGCACCCGAGCAACTGAGCCAGCCGCGTGCGCATCGCGGCGCGGTGCGGCCCGATCTTCGGCGCCTCGCAAATGATTGTCAGGTCGACATTGCCGATCGCGTACCCTGCCTCCGCCGCCAGCGACACGGCATGGGCGAGGAAGCGGTCGGACGCGGCGCCGCGCCATTGCGGATCGCTGGGGGGGAAATGCGTGCCGATGTCTCCGGCACCGAGCGCGCCGAGCAAGGCGTCGACCAGCGCATGGATGGCAACGTCCGCATCGCTGTGGCCCGCAAGGCCGTGACTGTGATCGATCCTGACCCCGCCAAGCCAGAGGTCTTCCCCGGCGGCCAGTCGGTGAACGTCATAGCCGGTGCCGACGCGGAGCGGCAGCGGCCCGGCGGCGGCGAAGTCGGCTGCATAAGTCAGCTTGTGCAACGCTTCATCCCCCTCGACCATAACCACATCCATTCCCGCAGCGCGAGCCACCTGGGCGTCGTCCCCGGCGTCGGCAGCGCCGCGCCAGCCTCGGTGCGCCGCCAGGATGGCGGCAAAATCGAACGCCTGCGGGGTCTGCACCCGCCGCAGGGCTTCGCGGCTGGCGGGCGCGCCCATAACGTCGCCATCGGCAGCTGCGAGGCTGTCGGCAACTGGCAGGACCGGGATGGCCGCGGGATGAACGGCAAGCGCGTCCACCAGCCGGGCGATTACGCCGGGAGGCACCAACGGGCGGGCGGCGTCGTGGATCAGGACGGCCCGCGGACCGTCTGCGGCAAGAGCCTCGAGTGCAGCGCGCACCGACGCCTGGCGGGTCGCGCCGCCCGCGACCAGCCTGACCCCGGGAATGCCGCCAAGGGCGGCAGTGGCAGTTTCATCAGCCCCGGCGGGGATGGCGACCACGATCGGCGTCGCTCCAGCCCGCGCAAAGGCTTCGGCCGAGTGCCGTATGACCGGCTTGCCGCGCCAGCGCGCAAACTGTTTGGGTAGCGACTGGCCCGCGCGCAGGCCGGCCCCGGCGGCAACGATGACCGCGGCGAAAGCAGATGTGGGGGCGCTGTCCATCGTCACCGGCGCTATCCGCTTGCCGGGGCGGCGGCAATTCCCTATGTGCTGCCCGTTTTTTAGGCATCCTGAGACTATGCGCGCGCTCCCTCCACCACCTCCGATGTCCCCGATCGCCGTGGGACCGATCGAGATCGGCTGCCCTGTCATCCTCGCGCCGATGACGGGCGTAACGGATTTGCCTTTCCGCAAGCTGGTGCGGCGCTACGGTTCGGGGCTGAACGTCACGGAGATGATTGCCAGCGAAGCCGCCATCCGCGCAACGCGCCAGTCGGTCCAGAAGGCCGAGTGGGACCGGATCGAAGAGCCTGTCTCGATGCAGCTGGTCGGCTGCGATCCCGTGTCGATGGCAGAAGCGGCGCGGATGCAGGAAGCCAACGGCGCCGCGATCATCGATATCAACTTCGGCTGCCCCGTGCGCAAGGTGGTTGGCCAGCTTGCCGGCAGCGCGCTGATGCGCGAGGTTCCGCTGGCGGTGAAGCTGATGGAAGCGACCGTGAAGGCGGTATCTGTTCCGGTAACCGTGAAGATGCGCATGGGCTGGGACCATGCGAGCCTGAACGCGCCCGAGCTGGCCCGGATTGCCGAGGATATCGGCATCAGGATGGTTACCGTCCACGGCCGGACGCGCAACCAGCTCTATTCCGGAGATGCCGATTGGTCATTCGTCCGTAAGGTCAAGGATGCGGTGTCGATTCCGGTCATCGTCAACGGCGACATTTGTGGGATCGACGATGCCGCCGCTGCGCTGGCGCAAAGCGGCGCCGACGGGGTGATGATCGGGCGGGGCGCATACGGCAAGCCGTGGCTGCTGGGCCAGGTGATGCGGTGGTGGCGCGGCGGCGGCGAGAGCGCCGACCCCTCGATCGATGAGCAGTTAGAGGTCGTCGTCGAGCATTACGAGGCGATGCTGGAGCATTACGGCCGCGACACCGGCGTCAAGATCGCACGGAAGCACCTGGGCTGGTACACGAAGGGGCTGCCCGGTTCCGCCGAGTTCCGCAACAAGGTCAACTTCGTCGACGACGCGGGCGAGGTGGTTCGGATGCTCCGCGAATTCTATGCGCCGCTGCTGACGCGCCAGGCCGCCTGATGGGCCCGGACGCGCGCCGGCAGCTCGTCAGCTTGCCGTTCGCGCTCGTTCTCGTCGATCCCGCGCATCGCATTGCCGCGCTCAACCCTGCGGCCGAGCAGCTGCTGGGCCAAAGCGCGCGCCGTCTTATGGGCCGCGCTCTGTCGGAGGCGATCACCTTTGGCGAGGTAACGCTGTGCCGCCGCGTGAGCGAGGGCGAAGCGCAGCTGTCGGCGCGCTCGACGCCGGTGCAGTTCGCGGGCCAGGCGGTCCGCCGCCTCGACGTGACGTTGGCTCCGGTCATCGATTTCCCGGGTTGGCAGATGCTGACTCTGGTCGATCTTGGCGGCGTCGGCTCCCTGAGCGACGAAGACAGCCTGTTGCGCGCGCCCGAGGTTCTCGCGCACGAGATCAAGAACCCGCTCGCCGGGATACGGGGCGCGGCCCAGCTGCTGGCCCGCAAGCTTGACGACAAGGATCGCGCGCTTACGACACTGATCGCCGGGGAGGTCGATCGGATTGCCAACCTAATCGATCAGATGCAAACACTTAGCAGGCGATCTTCGCCCCCGCTCGAACCTTGCAATCTGCACGAATCCGTCCGCCGTGCCGTGGCCGTCATCACGACAGCGCGAGAGCCCATGTCGTTGCGCGAGGAATTCGATCCGTCCCTGCCGCCAGTGCAGGGCAATGCCGATGCGCTGGTCCAGGTCGTCCTCAACCTCCTGACCAACGCGCACGAGGCTGCCGAGGGAGGACAGGCCCCGCAGGTCGTGATCCGCACGCGGTTCGCCAGCGGTCTGCAGTTCCAGCGTGCGGGCGGCGAGCAGCCGGTGCGACTGCCGATAGAACTACGCGTCAGTGACAACGGTCCCGGTATCGACCCCGCCGTCCGCGACCACGTTTTCGAGCCATTCGTGACGTCGAAGAAAAGCGGGCAGGGGCTGGGACTGGCGTTAGTGCGGCGGCTGGTTCGCGATATGAACGGAAGGATCGGCATGGACCGGGACGAAGAAGCCGGCTGGACGCACTTCCACGTCCATCTTCCGGTGGCGTTGGAGCGCCGCGGCGCGGGGTCCGCCGGGGCCTGCGCGGCATGAGCGTCCTTCTGGTAGAGGACGATGCGTCGATCGCCGTCGTCATCACCGCTGCGCTTGAGGCTGAAGGGTTCGAAGTGACGCACTGCGTCTCCATCGAAGAGCGAGACCGCTACCTGCGCGAACGCAGCTTCACCGCGCTTGTTACCGACGTGATCCTGACCGACGGGGATGGCATCGAGAGCCTCGGCGAGGTTCGCGTGGCCGCGCCTGACATGCCGGTGATCATCCTTTCGGCGCAGAACACGCTTGATACCGCGGTGCGCGCTAGCGACACCGGGGCGTTCGAGTATCTTCCGAAGCCCTTCGATCTTGACGAGCTGGTACGCACGGTCCGCCAGGCGGTCGGCAATTCGACCCGGGCGAAGACCCTGGACGACGATGCGCAGGAAACGGGCCTGCCGCTGGTCGGCCGCAGCGCGCCGATGCAGGCGGTCTACCGCATGATCACTCGCGTGCTGCGCAATGACCTGACCGTGCTGGTCCTGGGCGAAAGCGGCACCGGCAAGGAGCTGGTAGCCGAAGCGATTCACCAGCTCGGTAGCCGGCGCGAAGGTCCCTTCGTTGCGGTCAATGCCGCCGCCATCCCTTCAGAATTGATCGAAAGCGAGCTGTTCGGCCACGAAAAGGGGGCCTTTACCGGTGCCGTCGTACGCCATCACGGCAAGTTCGAGCAGGCATCCGGTGGCACACTGTTCCTGGACGAGATCGGTGACATGCCGATGCAGGCCCAGACCCGGCTGCTGCGCGCGCTGCAGTCCGGGACCGTCCGCCGGGTGGGCGGGCGCGAGGATATCCCGGTGAACGTTCGCATCGTCGCGGCCACCAACCGGGATCTTGCGCCCATGATTGCGGCCGGTCAGTTCCGCGAAGACCTTTATTATCGGCTCAACGTGGTGCCGATCGTGCTGCCGCCGCTGCGCGAACGTGCCGACGACATACCTGCGCTGGCGCGTCACTTCCTCGCGCTGGCAGCGCAAGAGGGCCTGCCGCGGCGGCGCCTGTCCGACACGGCCGCGTTGCTGCTGTCGCGCCAGCCGTGGCGCGGCAACGTTCGTGAACTGCGCAACTTCATCTACCGTGTGGCGCTGCTGGCGCGCGAGGATACGGTGGAAGCAGACGCGCTGGCGCCCCTCATGGCTGAGCGACCGGTTGGCGAAGCGGTCGATGTGGCCGACCTGGCCAGCGCCGTGCGCGCCTGGCTGGACCGCGAACAGCCGGCGTCAGGAACGATCTACGACCTTGCGCTCGCCGCGCTCGAACGGCCGCTGTTCACCGCGGTTCTCGAGGAGACCGGCGGCAACCAGCTGCGCGCAGCCCAGCGGCTTGGCATCAATCGCAATACGCTGCGCAAACGGCTCCAGGATCTTGCGCTGGACCCCGAGATACTGCGCGGACGCGGCTGAACGGGCGGCGCGCGCGCCGAAACACCTTGCATCAATGCAACAGCGGGTGTTGTAATGCGGCAACGATGACGGCTCTGGTTCATAAACGCTGGCCTCCGAGGTGGTGGCGGCGGGCGCAGTTGATGGCGCGCCGGACCAATTTTTTCGCCATCGTCACAGCGCTGGCCGTTCTGACCTTCGTGACCATGGTCACCGTCAGCGTGTTCGCCATCGTCGACCATGCCACCACGGGCGAGATGATGCCGGGCGATCTGACCGCCTGGCTGCTGTTCGGCACCCTGGTACCCGCGATGGCGATCGTGGTGCTGGTGGGGCGCTGGCTGGCGCTGCGGCGGGCGGCGCGCAACGAAGGCGGGGGCGGGCAACTGCACGTCCGTCTCGTGTTCCTGTTTTCGCTCATTTCGGCGGTGCCGACCCTGATCGTGGTGCTGTTCGCCTCCTGGCTCTTCCAGTCGGGCGTGGAGTTCTGGTTTTCCGATTCCTCGCGCGGCTTGCTTGAAAACGCCAACAAGCTGGCGCGCGGCTATTACGAGCAGACCCAGAAGGACATGGAGTACGAATCGCTGGCCATGGCAGGCGATATCCGTGATTTCCTGAGTCAGGAGCCGATCACCAGTCCCAGCTTCCCCGACTATTACAGCTACCAGGTCATTCACCGGAAGATCGATGAATCGACGATCCTGCAGAAGGGCAACGACGGGGCGCTGCACAAGGCCGCCTTCGCGCGGGGCGACGATCCGCTTTCGGAAGAAGTGTCCAGCAACGTTCTGCGCAAGCTCGACAGCGGGGAGTCGATCGTCGTCTCCGCGAAGCCCGACCGCATTGAGGCGGTAACCCCGATCGACCGCCGGAGCGGCATCTATCTCTATACCGCGCGATCGTCCGACCTGCTGTCGGGCCAGCGCGCGCAGAATATCGTGGTTGCCTACGACGTGCTGACCAAGCGTGCGCGTGTGCTGCAGATCCGTTTCAACGTTGCGCTTTACGTCGCCTCGCTGATGCTCGTGGGGTTCGCCGTGTGGTTCGCGCTGCGGTTTGCCGACCGGCAGGTGAAGCCGCTTTACGACCTGGTCGAGGCCGCGAGAGAGGTGGGGCGCGGGAACTTCGCGCTGCGCGTGACCGGTCGCACCGGCGCAGACGAGGTCGGCCTGCTCAACCGCGCATTCAACCGCATGACCGGCCAACTCGAACAGCAGACCAAGGCGCTGGTTAGCGCCAACCAGCAACTCGATGAACGCCGCGCGTTCACTGAAGCGGTGCTCGAATCCGTAACGGCCGGCGTCGTTTCACTGGGCCGCGATGGCGAGATCCAGTTGATGAACTCGTCGGCGCAGAAGCTGCTGCTCGATCGCCGCGGGCCGGCTCCGGTCGGAACGCGCCTGGCGGACCTGGCGCCCTCGTTGGCGCAAGTGATCGAAAACGACGAGGGCGGGGGGATCGTCCAGTACGCCAAGGGCGGAGAACTCCTGACGCTGGCCGTAAAGGCGACGCGCCGCCGCGCCGGCGGCCCGGTGCTGACGTTCGAGGACATAACCCGCCAGCTGGTTGATCAGCGCGCTGCCGCTTGGTCGGACGTGGCCCGCCGCATCGCGCATGAGATCAAGAACCCTTTGACGCCGATCCAGCTCGCAACCGAACGGCTGAGCCGCCGCTACAAGAAGCAGATCACGGTCGACACCGAGCTGTTCGAGGAACTGACCAGCACGATCATCCGCCAGGTCGGCGACCTCAGGAAGATGGTCGACGAATTCTCGAGCTTCGCGCGGCTGCCAAAGCCGGTGTTTCGCGGTGAGGACCCGGTCGACCTGGCTCGGCAAGCGCTGTTCCTCCAGGAGGTCGCCCGGCCCGACATCGACTTTTCCTTCAGCGCCGACGGCGACGTTGGCACGATTGCGTGCGATCGCCACCAGTTCGGCCAGGCCATGACCAACGTGCTCAAGAACGCCGTCGAGGCGGTCGAAGCGCGGCAGAAAGTCGCCGAGGCCGATTACCGCGGCCGGGTCGAAGTTTCGATCCGCCACACGGCGCAGGACATCGCGATATCGATCGCGGATAACGGCGTCGGTCTCCCGCAGGATCGCGAGCGCATCGCCGAACCATACGTGACCACGCGCGAGAAGGGGACCGGGCTCGGGCTGGCGATCGTCAAGAAGATCGTCGAGGAGCACGGCGGCGAAATGGCGTTCGCCGGCAACAACCCGAAAGGCACCATCGTCACGCTGACGTTTGCCCGCGATCCGATTGCGCCCGGCAACGCGGCCGAAGCCGCCGAATGACAACGCGAAATATGCCAATGCAAAGGAAGATCTGATGGCCCTCGACATCCTCATCGTCGACGACGAGCGCGACATTCGCGACCTCGTCGCTGGCGTCCTGTCGGACGAGGGCTACGAGTGCCGGACCGCCGGCGACAGTACCTCGGCGCTCGACATGATCGATCAGCGCCGCCCCAGCCTGGTCCTGCTCGACGTATGGCTGCACGGCAGCCCGATGGATGGACTGGAAGTGCTCGACGCGATCAAGGCGCGCGAGCCCGAATTGCCGGTGATCATCTTCTCGGGTCACGGTAATATCGACACGGCCGTGTCCGCGATCGGCCGCGGAGCCATGGACTTCATCGAGAAGCCGTTCGAGGCCGAACGCCTGCTCCTCCTCGTCGCGCGCGCCACCGAGACCGAGCGCCTGCGCCGCGAAAATGCGCGCTTGCGCGAGGGTTTCGGCATTGCCGACGAGTTCACCGGAAATTCGGCCGCCATCAACACGGTACGCGCCACTCTGAAGCGGGTCGCCAATACCGGATCGCGCGTGCTGATTTCAGGGCCCGGCGGGTCGGGCAAGGAAGTGGCGGCACGCCTGCTCCATTCGTGGAGCCCGCGCGCCGCCAACGCCTTCGTTACGGTAAATTCCGCACGCATTACCCCCGAACGGTTCGAACAGGAGCTGTTCGGCGAGGAGGCGGACGGCAAGCTGGTACGCGCGGGCCTGCTCGAAATGGCCGACAGCGGCACGCTCTACCTCGACGAGATCGCCGACATGCCGCTGTCGACACAGGCACGTATCCTGCGGGTTCTCACCGATCAGGCTTTCGTCCGCGTGGGCGGCAATCGCCAGATCCGCGTCGACGTGCGCGTCGTTTCGTCGACCTCTCGCGACCTGGAACGCGAGATTGCCGAGCGGCGGTTTCGCGAAGACCTGTTCTACCGCCTCAACGTCGTGCCGGTGACGCTGCCTTCGCTGGCCGATCGCCGCGACGACATCCCGGCGCTCGTCGATCATTTCTTCGCCCGTTATGCCTCCGACCAGGGCGTACCGCCGCCGACCATCGCGAGCGAGGCGCTGGCCGCGCTGCAGGCTTACGAATGGCCGGGCAACGTGCGTCAGCTTCGCAACATGGTCGAGCGGACGATCATCCTTGCCCCGCGCGAGAAGCTGGCCCGGATCGAGGCCGACATGCTTCCCAGCGAGGTCGTCAACAGTCGCATGAACGGGGAGGGGGGCCTTTCCAACCTTATGGGGGTGCCGCTTCGCGAGGCGCGCGAGGCATTCGAGCGGGAATACCTGCGCGTGCAAATTCGCCGCTTTTCCGGGAACATCTCGCGCACAGCGGCCTTCATCGGCATGGAGCGCTCGGCACTTCACCGCAAGCTCAAGCTGCTCAACATGGCTGGCCGCGAGGACAGCGACGGCATGGCGGAACACACGACCTGATCGCGCATTTACGCCGGCGTTGGATGGCGATAGTCTGGGCTTGAAAAACGGCCGCGCCCCTTTGACGGAGCGGGGCCAGATAGCGGTCCGTGAAACGGCACCGCCAACAACGATGGAGTGACCGATGACTTCACGCACCCTGACAGCACGCCCGCGTGCCAAGACCGAGGCTCCGGCGGAAACTGCCGAGGCTGCTGCGCCGGTTACGCCTGCCAAGGGCGCCAACCTTCAGGACCAGTTCCTCAACCTGCTGCGCCGGAACAAGATCCCGGTCACCATGTTCCTGGTCAAAGGCGTCAAGCTGCAAGGCATCGTCACCTGGTTCGACAATTTCTCCATCTTGCTGCGCCGGGACGGCCAGTCACAGCTGGTCTACAAGCATGCGATTTCCACGATCATGCCAAGTCAGCCGCTCGACGCTGCGCAGTTCGGCGTTGCCGAACCCGCCAAGAAAGTCCGCCTGCTACAGGATGTGTTCCTGACCAGCGTCCGCAATGCGGAGGTTCCCGTGACGATGTTCTTGGTCAACGGCGTCATGCTGCAGGGCCGGGTCGCTGCCTTCGACCTGTTCTGCATGCTTCTTGAGCGCGAGGGCTACGTCCAGCTCGCTTACAAGCACGCGGTCTCGACAATCCAGCCGGTCACCCCGGTCGATCTGACCGGCGAAGACGACGGGGACGAGGGCTGACCCAATCTGATGACCTGGACGGCGAGGTCTCGCGCGGCGCGCGGGCTCTGATCGTTTACCCGGAAATGCGCGGCCGCGGGGCTTCTGACGTTGACACTGCGGCGCGCCTTGAGGAGGCACGCGGGCTGGCGCTTGCGATCGGGCTCGACATCGCCGACGCGATCGCCATCCCGATCCGCGAGCCGCGCGCCGCCACGCTGTTCGGGGAAGGCCAGATCGCCAATATCGACATCGCCTGCAACCAGGGCGAAGCCGAACTCGTCGTCGTCGACGGATCGCTTACCGCGATCCAGCAGCGCAACCTTGAGGATAAGCTCAAGCGTAAGGTGATCGACCGAACCGGTCTCATTCTCGAGATCTTCGGTGAGCGCGCAGCAACTGCAGAGGGCCGCCTCCAGGTGGAGTTGGCGCATCTCGACTACCAGGCCGGGCGCCTCGTGCGTTCATGGACGCACCTTGAGCGTCAGCGGGGCGGATTCGGCTTCCTTGGCGGGCCGGGCGAAACGCAGATCGAAGCCGATCGCCGCATGATCCGCGACCGCATGGCACGTCTGCGCCGCGAGCTTGAAAACGTGCGGCGGACCCGCGGGCTGCACCGCAGCCGCCGCGAAAAGGCGCCGTGGCCCGTGATCGCGCTGGTAGGATACACCAACGCCGGCAAGTCGACGCTGTTCAACCGCCTGACCGGAGCGGGGGTAATGGCCGAAGATCTGCTCTTCGCTACGCTTGACCCGACAATGCGGCGGATCCGCCTGCCGGGGGTCGACAAGGCCATCCTCTCCGACACGGTCGGCTTCATTTCCGACTTGCCGACACAGCTTGTCGCTGCCTTCCGCGCGACACTCGAGGAAGTGACCGCCGCCGACGTGATTGTCCACGTCCGCGACATCGCAAACCCCGACACGGAGGCCCAGAAACGCCAGGTGCTCGATGTCCTTGGTGATCTCGGTCTCGTCGGGCAGGACGCCGAGGAGGGTGGCGAGCCGCCTGTTCCGATCGTCGAAGCCTGGAACAAATGGGACTTGGTGGACGCCGAGCGCGCTGCCGACCTGAAGGATCGCATCGCGGTTCGTCGCGACGAGATTATCGTCCCCGTATCGGCGATAACCGGCATGGGCACCGACGATTTGCTGGAACGGCTCGGCGCGATGCTCACCACGGGTGCGCGGCCGCATCGCTTCATCCTCGCTGCGGGTGACGGACAGCGGATTGCCTGGCTTCACGCACACGGTGAGGTTTTAGGGGAAACGCCCGCTGGCGAGGACGAGAGTGGTCCGCTGACCTCGGTCGAAGTGCGGCTGACCCCGCGCGAGCTAGGCCGGTTCGTTCGCCTCTGACGCCTTGACGTCATTCCACAACGCGTCCTGCGCAGAAAGGTCGAGGGCTGCGAAATGCTGGCCGCGCTCGGCCGCGAGGCGTTCCATCGCGCGAAAGCGCCGCTCGAACTTGGCATTGGCAGCGCGCAGGGCGCCTTCAGCCGACACGCCGTACGCGCGAACGAGGTTGACCACGGCAAAGAGAACATCGCCGGCTTCCTCGAAATGCTCGCCGGGCGTCGCGGCGGCGCTCAGTTCAGAGACTTCCTCGCTGAGTTTCGCTGCCGGGCCGGCGACATCGGGCCAGTCGAACCCGACCCGCGCGGCGCGCCTTTGCAACTTTTCCGCTCGCAAGGCCGCCGGGAGTGCCAGCGCTACGCCATCCAGGGCCCCGTCCGCACCTTTGTCGGCGCGTTCCGCCGCCTTGATCCGCTCCCATCGTGCGTCGCGCGATTCCGCGTCGTCGTGGGCACCTCCAAAGATATGCGGATGGCGCTGGGTCAGCTTCGCGGTGATCGACGCGGCGACGTCATCGAAATCGAACAGGCCGGCTTCCTCGGCGATGCGTGCCTGGAAGACGACCTGGAACAGCAGGTCGCCGAGTTCGTCCTTGATTGCGTCCGTGTCTCCGCGCGACACCGCGTCGGCAACCTCATAAGCTTCCTCGATCGTGTGCGGGACGATCGTCTCCCAGGTCTGCGCGATGTCCCAGTCGCATCCGTGCACCGGGTCCCGCAGCGCAGCCATCAGGGCGAGGAGCCGGTCGGTAGCATCTGACACACGCGATCCTTTACGATGATAATATATATTATGTTAAATCAAAGAGCGCCGATGTTGGGAGCATTGGCGGCAATCACGGCCACGGTCGCGATGATAAGGATCCACAACCCGGCGTGCAGCAGCGTCGTCTTGCGCGTCTGGCCTCGCGCTCGATACGCACCGAACGCGAGCAGCAGCCAGCCAAGCGACGCCACGATGGCTCCAACCGTTGCCCAATCGTTCACAGCGCCATCTCCAGGCCATCGTATCCGACGTCTACGTTGCCGGGAACTTCGCCTTGCAACGTCTTGTAATCCATAGATTTATCAAGGTGAGTAAGCACGCCGCGATTGGCCTTGGTAGCGGCAACAAGTTCGAGCGCCATGGCAAGATGCGCGTGCGTGGGATGCGGTTCGCGGCGCAGGCAATCGACAACAAGGACATCGACACCGTAAAGCAGATCGATCATCGACTTCGTAATTTCGCTGAAGTCTGTCGCGTAACCGAGCGTCTTGCCATCGGCATCGAAAACGTAGGCCGTACTTTGCGCGGGACCGTGCGGCATCTGGCAATGACGGATCCCGAATCCGGCACACAGCCGCATCCGTTCTAGGGTGTCGAGCGCGACGATCGTCGGATAACCGAATTCGCCTGCGAACACATATCCGAAACGTTGCCGCAGCCGACGCACGGTTTCGTCGGCTGCATAGCCAGGAATAGGACCGGCGCGCCCATAACGCAGCGGGCGCAAGTCATCGATGCCATGGCAATGATCGGCGTGATCATGGGTCCAGAAGACGCCATCGAGACGGTCGATACCGCGCGCGAGCAGTTGGGCGCGCAAATCCGTCGAGGTATCGACCAGCAGGCGCGATCCCTCGGCGCTCTCGACGACGATCGAAACGCGCGACCGCCGGTTCCTCGGCTCTTCGGGGTCGCAATCGCCCCAGTCTTCGCCGATCCGCGGGACGCCGGTAGACGTACCCGAACCCAGCATGATCAGCTTCACGCCGCGGCTTTCGTAAACAGCGCGCGGAAATTGCGCGTGGTCGTTTCAGCCAGCTCGTCCGGGGAGACCCCTCGTAGCCCTGCCACGAAACGCGCCGTATCGGCGACGAAGGCAGGCTCGCACGTGCGGCCGCGGTGCGGGACAGGGGCAAGGAACGGCGCATCGGTTTCGACCAGGATGCGACCCGACGGAAGCTCGGCAGCGACGGCCTGGAGATCGGCCGCATTCTTGAACGTTACGATACCTGACAGGGAGATCGTCAGGCCAAGGTCGAGCACCTGGCGGCCGAACGCCGCCGACGCCGTGAAACAGTGGATCAACGCCGGGAAGGCACCCTTCTCGCGCTCGTCCGCCAGGATCGCCGCGGTTTCCGCCTCGGCGTCGCGGGTGTGAACGATAAGCGGTAACCCGGTCTCGCGCGCGACCGCGATGTGAATGCGAAACAGCTCCTGCTGAACCGTCCGATCCGACTTGTCATAGTAGAAGTCGAGCCCGGTCTCTCCGATCGCGACGACGCGCGGATGCTCCGCGGCCGCCAGCAGTTCGGACTTGCCCATGTCGGTATGCGCATCGGCTTCATGCGGGTGGATGCCGACGCTGGCCCAGACATCGGTCTCGCGTTCGGCCGTGGCCACGACGCGGCCCCATTCGCGCCGCCGTGTCGAAATCGACAGGAAGCCCCCCACCCCTGCCAAGCGCGCGCGGGCCAGCACCGCCTGCTGGTCCTCGACCAGCCCTTCGTATTCCAGGTGACAGTGCGAATCGATCAGCATCAGGTGGCGTTCTCCGACGCCAGGTCGAGCCTCGGGAACACCCCCACCGGTTGCGCGACCCGGTAGCTTGACCCTGCCAACGTGTCGAACCAGCTGTTGTCGGCGAGCGCGATGTAGTCGCGGGCGTCGGCGGAGATGCCCATCTGATCGAGCAGGCGATCGATGCTGGTCGGCACGACCGGTCGCACCGCGATGGCAAGGTCGCGAACGCAGCGAAAAAGGATGTTCAGGACCGCGGTCATGCGCGCAGGATCGGTCTTTCGCAGCGCCCACGGCGCCTGTTCGTCCACGTACTGGTTGCAGGCGAACACCGCACGCATCCACGTCTCGAGACCTTCGCTGAACGACAGGGCCTCGAAATGTTCGGTCATTTTGGCTAGCTGCGCGGACACGTCGGCGCGAAGCGCTCGGTCGGCCTCCGTCTCGTCCAGGTTAGCTTTAAGAACCCCATCAAGGTTCTTGAAAATCATCGACAAGACCCGCTGCGCCAGGTTGCCGAAGCTGTTTGCCAATTCGGCGTTGGCCCGCGTCACGATCGCTTCGGCAGAAAAGCTGCCGTCGTTGCCGAAACTCACTTCGCGCAGCAGGAAGTAGCGCAATGGATCGACGCCGAACGTGTCGGCAAGCTCTATGGGATCGACCACGTTGCCCAGCGATTTCGACATCTTTTCGCCGCGGTGAAGCAGGAAGCCATGACCGAACACGGCCTTGGGCACCGGCAGACCGGCCGACTTGAGAAAAGCCGGCCAATAGACCGCGTGGAACCGCACGATGTCCTTGCCGATCAGATGCAGGCTTGCCGGCCAGAAACGCGCAAAATCGCCATCTCGGTCGGGAAACCCGACTCCAGTGAGGTAGGTGGTCAGCGCGTCGACCCATACGTACATGACGTGACCCGGGCTGCCCGGCACCGGCACCCCCCAATCGAAACTGGTGCGCGACACCGACAGGTCGCGCAGTTCGTTCCCTTTGAGGAACGACAGCACTTCTTTGCGGCGGCTCTCTGGCTCCAGGAAACCGGGGGTTTCGTTGAGTTCGATGAGCCAGTCGCGATACCGGGAAAGCCGGAAGAACCACGATTCCTCGACGTTCCATTCCACCGGAGTGCCCTGCGGGGAAAGGCGCTGCCCTCCCTCCCCGTCAATCAGCTCGCTTTCGTCGTAAAACGCTTCGTCACGCAGCGAGTACCAGCCCTCGTAACGGTCGAGGTAGAGATCGCCCCTGGCAGCCATCGCCATCCACAAGGCTTGGCTGGCGGCGTGGTGCTGCGGCTCGGTGGTGCGGCGAAAGGCATCATAGCCAATGCCAAGACGTTCACACATCGCACGGAAATGGTTTGACATTTCGGTCGCGAATTCAAGTGTATCGCGTCCCGCGTTACGCGCCGTCTGGGCCATTTTCAGCCCGTGCTCATCAGTGCCGGTGACGAGCCTGACGTCATATCCCTGCGCCTTTCTGAAGCGCGCGATGACGTCGGCCGCGATGGCTTCGTAGGCATGGCCGATGTGCGGCTTGCCGTTGGGATAGCTGATGGCTGTGGTCAGGTAGAACGGTTCGGCCATGACCGGCGGGGTGCTTTCAACGGGGGGATCAGGCAGTTTCTCTAGGCAGCGCGGCCGAGGCCAGCAACCCGCCAATTTCCATGACCAGCAGCGCCGGGTCGTAGTTATAGGTCGCCACTTGCGATGCGAGCCGCGCGATTTCGCCGTGTGCCGCTATCAGGCGTCGCTGCCGCGCCGGAGGCGAATTGTCGAGCGCGCCCGCTACCAGCGCGCGGGCCAGGTCGCAGGCGGCCTGCATCCGCTCTCGATCGGGCCGCGCCCCGATCGCGTCCGCCAGCGCTCCGCGCTGCTCGAAATGATCGTCGCCTGCCTGCAGTATCCGGACCATCGCCTGGTGAACCGGCCCCAGCCCCTGCCCGACGAAGCCAAGCGCCATGCCCGGCGATCCGCGCGCGGCCGCCACCGCGGCGGCGCGTGTCGCCGCGTCGGCGCCCGGCTCGGCCCCCGTCACGATCCGCGCCACCGCGTCGTCGCTTAGCGGATCGAAGCGGAGGATACGGCAGCGCGAGCGGACCGTTGGCAGCAGTCGACCCGGGCGGTGGCTCACAAGCAGAAAGAAGGTGCCCGCAGGCGGCTCCTCCAGGCTTTTGAGTAACGCGTTGACCGCGTTCGTCTCGAGATCGTCGGCGGGATCGATAATGACCGCCCGCCGCGCGCCGAGCGTCGGGCGCGTGGTCAAACGCTGCTGCATGGCCCTGATCTCATCGATCGGAATCGAGCGCTTGGTCTTGTAGGGTTGGCCGTCATCGCGCTTTTGCGCCTCGACCTTGTTCTCTGGCGGGTGCTCGGGTGCCAGGATATCGGGATGCCGGTCGGGCGGTGGCTGGGGAGTGCCGGTCTGGGCGACGAGTTCCGCCGCGGCGGCGCGGGCGAAGCTGGCTTTCCCCAGGCCCTCCGCCCCGGCCAGGATCCAGGCATGGTGCATTCGCCCCGACGATATTGCAGCGCGCCATTCACGCCATGCCTCGGCGTGGCCCTCAAGCATCGGTCAGCAGCGGCTCAATCGCGGCCATGATCCTGTCATGGACTTCCTCGGCGCCGCTTCCCGCGTCGATCCTTGCAAAGCGCCGTGGCTCTTCGTCGGCAAAGCGGGAAAAAGCAGCGGCGACGCGGGCGTGATAGGCATCGCCACGGCCGCCGATACGGTCGGCATCTTCACCGTCGCGGGCCGAAAGGCGTTCGGTCGCGAGCGCGGGCGGCACCTCAAGCAGCAACGTGAGGTCGGGCAGCAAACCTTCGCTGCCGATGCGGTGCAATTCAAGGATGGCCGCATCCCCGATCCCGCTCGCGCCGCCCTGGTAGGCTCGGCTCGAGTCGACGAACCGATCGCAGACAACCCATTGTCCGGCAGCGATCGCGGGACGGATCAGTCGCTCTACGTGGTCGGCACGCGCGGCAGCGAACAGCAGCGCCTCGGCGCGCGGCCCCCACCCCTCGCCCCCGGTACCCAGCAGCAGCCCGCGGATCGTCTCTGCGCCCGGCGTCCCGCCAGGTTCGCGCGTCATCACGACGTCCAGGCCGCGCGCGACCAAGGCAGCGGCAAGCAAGCGCGCCTGCGTCGACTTGCCTGCGCCTTCCCCGCCTTCCAGCGCGATAAACCGTCCGCGTGTCATGACCAAAGCCCTATAAGCCCGTTGCGCAACCTGTCGATGACGCCGGCAGGTGCGACGTTGCTCGCGGCGCTTAGCGGCACGCGCTGGATGGGCAGACCGGGCTGTTCGACCAGCAAGGCGGCCACGACCGTGCCGGCGCGGATCGGCGCCTTCAGCGGTCCAGTGTAAACGATCCGCCCCGGAACCGGGCGCGCAGGAACCGCCGCGCCCCGTGCCAAAGTCAACGATACCGCGCGCGTAGCAACAAGCGGCACGCTGATGGCAGCGCCGCCCTGCACGCGCGCCGTGCCAACCGTTTCGCCGGCGTTGAGGACGCGATGCAACGTCCACTCGGCAAAGCCCCATTCGACGAGATCGCGCGAGGCCTGAGCCCTGGCCGCCGGTGTCGGAGCGCCAGCGACGACCAGCAGCAGGCGGCGATCGCCGCGCACCACGCTGCCGAGGAAATTGAAGCCCGCCTCGTTGGTGTGGCCGGTCTTGATCCCGTCCGCCCCGGTGACGACGCCCAGCAAAGGGTCGTGATTGCGCAGCGTCATTCCCCGCCAAAGGAAGGACGGGTGGCCGATATAGCGGCGGTAAAGGTCTGGGTGCCGCTCCACGAGCACGCGCGCCAGGGTCACAAGGTCGCGCGCGGTCACGAACGTGCGGCCCTGGTCGGGCCAGCCGTTAGGCGTGCCGAAATGGCTTCCGCTCATGCCGATACCCTGCGCGGTGGCGTTCATCCAGGCGGCCCAGCGTTCCTGGCTGCCCGCCGCGTGGCGCGCCAGCACGATCGCGGCGTCGTTTGCCGACGCGGTCGTGATGCCCATCAGCAAGTCGTGAACGCTGACTTTCTCGTTCGGGCGCAGGAACAGGCTGGTCCCCAGTCCCGCCCACTGCGACGAAAGCACCGGCGAGACGGTGACGACGTCATTTTCCTTCAAGGTGCCGGCCGCGATCAGATCGAAAGCTACCAGCGTCGTCATGGCCTTCGTCATCGACGCAGGCAGCAGCCGCGCCGACGGATTGCGCGCGTAGAGCGCGGTTCCGCTTGAAAGATCGTAAAGCAGCGCCTCGTGTGCGGCGTCGACCGAAAGCGGCGGCGGTGCGGGAGCGCAAAGGGCGGGCGCCGCGAGCAGCGCCAGCAGGCCACCAACGAGTTTGCGCATGGGGTTCAGCGCGCGATCGCGTCGGCCAGCAGCCCGACTGACAGCGCGTAGTAATTGGAGCAGTTGTAGCTCAGGATTGCACGGTAATTGCCGGTTAGAAGGTAAGCCGGAGCGCCACGACCGTCAGGTTCGATCAGGCTTGCGAGCACCCCGTCGCCGATCGGCGCAAGCGCGGATACGCCTAGTTGCCGCCATTCGGCTATGGTTCGCCATTGCGACTGGCGCGCGTGAACGCGCGGGCATTCAGGGGCGGTCAGCTTATTCTCGAGCGCGCCGGCGTTGAAGTCGGCCGGCACCGAGGCACGTACGGCCCAGGGCTGGCCCGGCTTCCACCCGGCATCGCGAAAATAGTTGGCAATAGAGGCAAGGGTGTCGGCACGGCTCGACCATATGTCGGCATAACCATCACCGTCGCCGTCGCGGGCGAGGCGCAAGTACATGGAGGGCAGGAACTGCGGATTGCCCACCGCGCCGGCCCAGCTGCCCTTCAGGCGTTCGGGCGGAACGCCGCGATCGACCATCTTGAGGAGGGCGATGAATTCGGAAGCGAAGAGTTCGCGCCGGCGCCCCTCCCACGCCAGCGTCGCCAGGCTGCGGGCAAGGTCGAAATCCCCGGTGTAGCTGCCGTAATTCGTCTCATGCCCCCAGATCGCCAGCAGGATCGGCACCGGCACGCCGTAGCGTGCCTCGATCGCCGGCGCGAAGCTCGCGACCGCTCCATACATGCGTTTGCCGCCGTCGATCCGCGCAGCGTCGACGTGGGTGCGCATATAGGGCGCGAACGAGATCGACGAGCTGTTCGACGTCGTGGTCGACGAGGAGCCGGGCTGCGACTGGTCAAGCGTGATTACGCGCGGGTTCGGCGTAAGCCCCGCGGTCATGCGGCTGATCGTCGCGTCGCTCACGCCTTCGCCCCGGGCGCGAGCCGCCAAAAGCTGGAGGTAGGCGGAGAAATCCATGTCGACCGTCTGCGCCGCCGCCGGCGCCATCGGTACGCCGCCCGCGATCGACATCGACAGCACGGCAAGAAACGCAAATCGCTTGGAAATCGACATTCGGCCACTGTCGCAGACTTGCCCGCCGAAGCAAAGGGCGCCGGCGGCATTTCCGGCACGCTTCGCAGGCGTGACAAAGCCGGTCCGCCGCGCTAGCCGCGTGTCCCGTAAAGGACAGGTGGCCGAGTGGTTTAAGGCAGCGGTCTTGAAAACCGCCGTGGGTGCAAGCTCACCGTGGGTTCGAATCCCACCCTGTCCGCCACTAACGTCAAAGCAGGGGCGGCGCGATGTCAGCCATGAAATACCGCGCCGATATCGATGGACTGCGCGCCCTGGCGGTCCTTCCGGTCGTCGCGCACCACATGTTGCTTTTGCCCGGCGGGTTCATTGGCGTCGATATCTTCTTCGTCATCTCGGGCTACCTGATTTCCCAAATCGTGTTCCGCGAAACGGACCAGGGAAGCTTCTCGCTGGGGCGCTTTTACGAACGCCGCGTGCGGCGCATCCTGCCGGCGCTGCTTGCGATGGTGCTGGGCGTCCTGTTGGTATCCTGCTTGGTCTTTTCGCCGGCCGACACGCGGTCGGTCGCGCAATCCGCGATCGCGGCGATCCTTTCCTACGCGAACGTCCACTTCTGGCTGCACACCGGCTACTTCGAAACCGGCACCGTGGCGATGCCGCTCCTTCACACCTGGTCGCTCGGCGTCGAGGAACAATTTTACCTGTTCTTCCCACCGCTCGCGATGTTGCTGGCCCGTCGTGGACCGGCGGCGCGGATTCGCGTTCTTGTCGCCATTTTCGCTGTGTCGTTCGCGCTGAGCGCGTGGGGCGCTTATCACGATTCGGGCAGCGCGTTTTACTTGCTTCACAGCCGCGCGTGGGAGCTCGCGCTTGGGAGCATCCTCGCCGCGACGTCGCTTGAACCGCCTGCCAATCGGGCGGCGCGGGACCTCATTGCAGCGATCGGCCTGGCAGCCATTTTCGCGGCCTTGTGGTTCTACACGCCAGCCACGCCCTTTCCGGGCTTTGCCGCGCTGGTTCCGTGCCTTGGTGCTGCGGCGATCCTCTGGACCGGCCGGCAAGCGACATTCGTATCGCGTTTGCTCAGTTTTGGTCCGGTTCGTTTCGTCGGCCTGATTTCCTATTCACTCTACCTCGTCCACTGGCCCGTGATCGTTTTTCAGCGGACAAGCTGGGTTCTTTACGCCGGTCCTTCGCGAGTCATTGAAAAAGGTCTGACGCTGGCGGTCTGCCTGGTGCTGGCGGTCCTGTCGTGGCGCTTTGTCGAACGGCCGTTTCGTAGCCGCCGCGCCAGTGAGGACCACCCCGCCCGCGTGTTCGCATTCGGTGGCGGCGCCGCCGCAGCGCTGATTGCCTTCGCGGCGGTCATCGTGGCGACGGGCGGGCTGCGCGGCTTTCGGCCGGCGCGCGACGATGCGTTCAGCCGCTATCTTCAGTATGACGTCAAGACGGCGCTGCGAATGGGCACCTGCATGGTGGATGAAAATGCCGCCAATGGCTTGCAGCGCGCGCCGTGCCTCACGCTCGATCCGGCGCGCCCGAATGTGCTCCTCCTCGGAGACAGCCACGCCGCAGACTTGCGCTCCGGCATGGTCAATGCCTTTCCCGGCGTGAACTTTCTTCAGGCCACGGGATCCAGCTGTCCGCCATCCGTCGATTCGCTGGCGAGCGGTTACGCGAACTGCCGTGCAGCGATCGCCGAGGGAGTACGGCTTGCAAGGTCCGGCGCGATCGACACCGTGATCTTGAGCGGCAACTGGCTGCGGTTCGATTACCAGTCCTCGCTCGATGTCGCCCGGCAGCTGCGCGACGCGGGGGTTCGCGTCATCATCGTCGGGCCTTCTCCCGAGTATGACCGCCCGCTGCCCCGCCTGCTCGAGTTGGGTCGCAAGACCGGCAATCCCGACGCGCCGGCCGCGTTCAGGGTGCGTGGACTGTTCGAACTCGATCGGCGCATGGCGGATGATGCGCGCGGCTCCGGCATCGGTTTCCTGTCCCGCGCCGCGGTCGTTTGCCCTGCGGGCAAATGCCGCACGGTGATCGGGCATGTCCCGATGCTGTTCGATGCCGATCATTTCACCGCGACTGGGAGTACCTATGTCGCGTTGATCTGGCGGGAGCACGGGCTCGACCTGAGCACGCGGCGCCGACCGGACACAAACGCTCTCTAAGCCGACGCTTTCCTCGCCGCTCTGCGGCCGCCGAGCAGCCGCCGGGTGCCTTCGAGCGCCGCACCGAAGATCAGGTGCGAAGCCCAGCCATAAAGGTGGGTCTTGGCCGAATAGTTTTTCGCGCTCTTTGCCAGGCCCATTTTCGGAACCAGATACTGATCGATCAAAGCGGTCGTCAGCGTGCCGAAACCGGTCCCGAAACCGCGCGAAAATCGCGGCGTGATCTCGTTTACGAAGCCGTAGCCCGCGCCCATCGCCGCGCCGGTTGCGTAGTGGACAGCCTCGGCGGCGGCCTTCTTGTCCCTGGGCGCGACCCTTTTTCCGCGCAGGGCGACGCTGACGCGGTCCGCAGCCTTGTGGGTCGCGGGCGCGCCGTTCGCTTCCGGCGCGCCGACGCGCGCTGCCCACTGCTTTTGAAACGCGCTCATCGCCCAGGACGCCGCCAGCCCGCCCAGCGTACCGGCGATCATTCCGCGAATGGGGCGCGCGCGCCGCTTGCTGCCCTTGCCCATCGTCACTCCTCGTCGCTGCGATTTGGTCAGCAACGAAGCAAGATCAGGCGAGTTCCTCGCTCTCGGGGATGAGTTCGGCTGTTTGAGAGCGCGGCTTGCTGCCCATCCCGGCCGACTTGAGCGTGGGTTTCATCTGGGTGTCGAACTGGGGCGAAGGATCGGCGGGGATCAATTCGCCAAAGGCTTCGCGCTCGGTATCGATCTCGTATTCCATCGGCGTCTCTCCTGCCCCCAGAACAAGCTTCGGGGATGGAAAGTTCCCGTTTGATGACAGTCAGATATGGAGCGCGCGGCCGTAAGCGGCGAGCACGGATTCGTGCATCATTTCGGACAGCGTCGGATGCGGGAAAACGGTTGCCATCAACTCGGCCTCGGTAGTCTCCAGCGTCTTGCCGACAACGTAGCCCTGGATCAACTCGGTTACTTCCGCGCCGATCATGTGCGCGCCCAGCAGTTCGCCGGTTTTCGCGTCGAACACCGTCTTCACGAAACCCTCGGCCTCACCCAGCGCGATCGCCTTGCCGTTGCCGATGAAGGGGAACGTCCCCGCCTTGACCGTGTAGCCCGCTTCCTTCGCCTTGGCCTCGGTCAGGCCGACGCTTGCGATCTGCGGGTGGCAATAGGTACAACCCGGGATGTTGGCGCGGTCCATCGCGTGGGGATGGACGTCCTTGTTGCCCAGTTCCTGCGCGATCGCCTCGGCCGCGATGACGCCTTCGTGGCTCGCCTTGTGCGCCAGCCACGGGCCGGGCGTGCAATCGCCGATGGCCCAGATGCCCTTGGCGCTGGTGCGTCCCATCGGATCGACAGGAATGATGCCCCTCTCCAGGGCGATGCCCTGCTCTTCCAGCCCGACACCTTCGGTATTGGCGACGATGCCCACCGCGACGATGACGTGGCTGAAATCGGCATCGGAGACGTTGCCATCCTTGCCCTTGAGCTTCGCCTTCACGCCGGTGCCGGTCACGGTCAGCGCCTCGACCCCGCTGCCGGTCATGATTGTCATGCCCTGCTTGGTCAGCGCCTTTTCCAGGAAGGCGGAGACATCCGCATCCTCGACCGGAACGACGCGGTCCATCATCTCGACCACGGTAACGTCCGCGCCCATGTCGTTGTAGAAGCTGGCAAATTCGATTCCGATCGCGCCGCTGCCGATTACCAGCAGCTTGGTCGGCATTTCGGTGGGGGTCATGGCGTGGCGATAAGTCCACACCCGCTTGCCGTCGGCCACGGCGAACGGCAGGTCGCGCGCCCGTGCGCCTGTGGCCACGATGATGTGCTTGGCGGTGAGCGTTTCGGTGCCCTTGTCGCCCTTCACTTCGAGCTTGCCGCCGCCCTTCAACGTGCCTGTGCCCATGTGCACGGCGATCTTGTTCTTCTTCATCAGGTGCGTGACGCCCTGGTTCAGTTGCTTGGCAACGCCGCGGCTGCGCTTGACCACGGCGTCGAGGTCGGCGCGGATGTTGTCGGCGGCCAGGCCGTAGCTGGCGGCGTGCTTCATGTTGTGCAGCACTTCGGCCGAACGGAGCAGCGCCTTGGTCGGGATGCAGCCCCAGTTGAGGCAGATCCCGCCGAGCAGTTCGCGCTCGACGATCGCGGTCTTGAGCCCCAGCTGCGCGCAGCGGATCGCCGCGACATAGCCGCCCGGACCCGATCCCAGCACGATCACGTCGTATTGCTCAGCCATCGCTTCTTGCCTCGCTTGCTTGACACGAAACAGGGCCGTGTCGCTTGTGACTTTTGCCCCGCCGGGCCCGGCAAACCGCGCCCTTAACACAAGGCAGGTGTGACTTTCGCCGCCCGAAAGCCACAGCGCCTGCGGCTTTCCCCGATCGGTCAGGCACAGCGGCGGATCGGTGCTTGGGCATCGCCGCCGCCATGCCACCCCGGCCGGGCTGTAGGACAGCCCCGTTAGGCGACCAGCCCGAGCGGCTTTTCGACCAGGTTCTTGAACGCTTCCATCAGCGCCGCGCCATCGGCGCCGTCGATGGCGCGGTGATCGAAGCTGCCGGTGGCGGACATCACGCTGGCGACCGAGAGCGCGCCGTCGACCACGTAAGGGCGCTGCTCGCCCGCGCCGACCGCCATGATCATGGCCTGGGGCGGGTTGATCACGGCTTCGAACTGCTTGATCCCGAACATGCCGAGGTTCGACAGGCTGGCGGTACCGCCCTGGTATTCGTGCGGCTGCAGCTTGCCGTCGCGGGCCTTGCCGGCCAGCTCCTTCATATCGCGCGAGATTTGCGAAATCGCCTTGGACCCGGCGTCGACCACGATCGGCGTGATCAGTCCGCTGGGGGCCGCGACGGCGACCGAGATATCGGCGCGGCTGTACTTGCGCAGTTCGTCGCCCGCGAAGCTGACGTTGCACTTGGGGACCTGCAGCAGCGCCTTTGCCAGCGCCTTGATCAGCAGGTCATTGACCGACAGCTTCACACCTTCGGCCTCGAGCGCGGCGTTCAGTTCGCTCCGCAGCTTGAGCAGGGCGTCGAGGCGGATATCGACGGTGAGGTAGATGTGCGGGATCGTCTGCTTCGCTTCGGTCAGGCGGCGGGCGATGACCTTGCGGATGTTGTTGAGCTTCTCCGCCTCGAACGGGATGCCGAAATCCGGCACCGGCGCGGCGGGGGCCTGGGCCGCGGGCGAGGCGCTGGCGGCGGGCGCGGAGGCAGGAGCGGCTGCCGTGCCGCCCTTGGCCATCTCTACATCGGCGCGGACAATGCGGCCGTTCGGACCGCTGCCCTTGATGGCACTTAGATCGACGCCCTTTTCGGCGGCGATGCGCTTGGCCAGCGGCGACGCGATCACGCGGGATCCGTCGGCAGCGGGCTTCGCGGCCGGTGCCGGTGCCGCGGCGGGCGCGGGGGGTGCTGGGGCCTTGGCGGATGCCCGGGCCGGGGCCGGGGCGGACGCCGCTTGCGCCTCCGCCTTCGGTGCAGGGGCGCTGGCATCCTCGTCGTCGCCGGCCAGCGTCGCGATCACGGTGCCCACTTTCACGCCTTCGCTGCCTTCGGGCACGTCGATCGCGGTGATCGTGCCTTCGTCGACCGCTTCGAACTCCATCGTCGCCTTGTCGGTCTCGATCTCGGCCATGATGTCGCCGGACGAGACCCTGTCGCCCACCTTTACCAGCCACTTGGCCAGCGTGCCCTCCTCCATCGTGGGTGAAAGCGCAGGCATCTTGATGGCAATCGGCATGAACGAACCCGTCCTTTAATTCAGCGGGGAAAGGAACCGCGCTTCCTGTGGCAACAGAATGGCGTCAGGGCAACCCTTGCGCGGCGCGCGATTGTGGCGGATATCGCGCGCATCATGCGCGTCTACCTGGTGATCATGGACGAGACCGACGAGGCACGCGTGGCGCTGCGCTTCGCGGCCCGGCGCGCGGCACGCACCGGCGGGCTGATCCACCTGCTGGCGCTTTTGCCCAAGCAGGAATTCTCCCCCTTCGGCGGCGTCCAGGCGACGATCGAGGCCGAGGCGCGCGCCCGTGCCGAGGCGATGGTCACCGCCGCTGCCGGCAGCCTCGCCAGTGAAAGCGGACGCCCGCCCGTCATCGCCGTGAAGGAGGGTGACGGCGTAACCGTCGTGCGTGACTACCTGGCCGAACATCCCGAAGTTTCCGCGCTCGTCCTCGGTGCCGAAAGCAACGGTCCCGGCCCGCTGGTCAGCCACTTCGCCGGGATTTCGGGCCAGTTGCCCTGCCCGCTGTACATCGTGCCCGGCGGCCTTGACGAGGCGGCGATCGCCGACCTCAGCTAGCGGCGCTTGCCCTGATGGCGGACGTTTGCCGGGCGGCCGCGGCGGCCGACCAGGTGTCCGCCCTTGGCCCGGGCCTTGGCGGTACCAGGCAGGGGCCGACCGCGCGGTTCGATGGCGCCGCCGCCATCCTCGAGCTCGAACTTGAGCGCGCCTGTCAGCGCGTTCGCTTCTGCGAGGCGCAGCGGCAGGCGGTCACCCATCGCATAGCTGGTGCCGGTCGATTCGCCGATCAGGACCTGGCTCTTTTCGTCGTAGTGGAACCGTTCCGATCCCAGGGTCGAGACCGGGACCAGCCCGTCACCGCCGAGGCCGACGATGGTCGCGAAAAAGCCGAACTTCTGCACCCCGGTGATGCGCGCGGGGAAAACCTCGCCAACGCGCGCCGACAGCCAGGCGGCGACGTAGCGGTCGATCGTCTCGCGCTCGGCTGCCATCGCGCGCCGTTCGGCATCGCTGATTGCGCCGCTGATGCGCGACAAGTCCTGGCGGTCGCGCTCGGCAAGGCCGGACGTGGCCGGCAAGTCTGCCTGGGGGCGCGGCTGCTCAAGGCCATAGGCATCGACCAGCGCCCGGTGGACCAGCAGATCGGCGTAGCGGCGGATCGGCGAGGTGAAATGCGCGTAACTTCCCAGAGCTAGTCCGAAATGCCCGGCATTGCGCGGCCCGTAATAGGCCTGGGTCTGGCTGCGCAGCACCGCTTCCATCACCAGCGCCTTCTCGTTTTCGTCTACCACGTCTTTGAGGATTCGATTGAACAGGCCCGGCGTGATCACTTGGCCCAGCGCGAACTTGCGCTCGAACGTGGCGAGATAGTCCTTGAGCGCGACCAGCTTCTCACGGCTCGGCGGTTCGTGGATGCGGTAGACGACCGGCGCCACCTTGGCCTCGAGCGCCTTGGCGGCGGCGACGTTGGCGGCGATCATGAAGTCTTCGACCACGCGGTGCGCGTCCAGCCGCTCGCGCAGGGCGATCTCGGTGATGCGGCCCTGATCGTCCAGCTTCACGCGCCGTTCCGGCAGGTCGAGATCGAGAGGGTCGCGCGCGTCGCGCGCCGCCGCCAGCAGCTCCCACGCTGCCCACAAGTGGCGCAGGCTGTCACCCGCGCTACCACTGTCGATGCGCGCCTGTGCGTCCTCGTAAGCAATGACCTCGGCGATGCGGACGATCGCGCGGGTAAAGCGGAAGTCGGTGACTTTGCCCCTGGCGTCGATAGTGAGGTGGCAGGCCATCGCCGCACGCGGCTCCCCGGCGCGCAGCGAGCAGACGTCGGCGCTCAGCACCTCGGGCAGCATCGGCACGACCCGATCGGGGAAATAGACCGAGTTGCCGCGCTTGCGCGCCTCGCGGTCGAGATCGCCACCGGGGCGGACGTAGAACGAGACGTCGGCAATGGCGACAAGCGCGTCGAAACCGCCGTCCTCGCGCGGCTGGGCCCAGATCGCGTCGTCATGGTCGCGCGCGTCGCTGGGATCGATCGCCACGATCGGCAGGTGGGCCAGGTCCTCACGCTTGTCGGCCGAAAGCGGCAGCCGGGCGGCCAGCTCGGCCTCGGCGAGGACGTCGTCGGCGAAGTGGTCGGGGATGCCGTGCTTGTGAATGGCAATCAGGCTGAACGCCTTGGGGGCGAGCGGATCTCCGAGTATTTGCGTGACCTTGACGCCCGAGCGCGGGCTTCGGCCCGCAGGCTCGGCCAGGACGAGCTGCCCCCGCTCCGCCCCGCCAAGGTCGGAGATCGGCTGCGAATGGCGCACGCGCTTGTCGACCGGGGCAAGCCAGCCCTTGCCCGCAGCATCAATCTCGATCACGCCAAGCAGCTGTTCCTCGCGGCTCGGCAGCTTCTTCATCGGATGGGCGCGCCAGCCGGTGGCGGTTTCCTCGGTCCGGGCCAGCACGCGGTCCCCGGGCTTGAGCGCGGAGCCGCGGCCCTTTTCGATCAATCGCAGCTTCGGCGGCGGGGTCCGATCCTGCGGCTGCCAGGTGTCAGGCACGGCATAGGCCTCGCCGTCCTCGATGTGCGAGACGCGCAGCACGGTCACCTTGGCGACGCCGCCCATCTGGTGGAACGCGGTGCGATTGCCGTCGATCAGCCCTTCGTCGGCCATGTCCTTAAGCAGCGCTTTCAGCGCGATCTTCTCTTGCCCCTTCAGACCGAATGCGCGGGCAATTTCCCGCTTGCCGGCGGGATCTTCGGACTGGGCAATGAAGTCGAGCACCTGCTTGCGGCTGGGCAGGCCAGACGGCTGGCGCGGCAGCTTGCCCGCCTTGCGTGCGCCGGACGCCCTGCCCGCATTGTCGCGCGGCGGCTTGCCGCCGATGCTGCGCGCCATCAGGGCTTCAGCGGCGCGAACTGGCCGCCCGGCACGGCCGACGCGATCGGACTGCTGGCGCCGCCAGCGGCCTGTGCGCTGACCCCGAAAATCCAGTCGTCACCGCGCACGCCCGGCAGATCGAGAGTGGTCGCCGTCGTCTGCACCGGCTGGCCCCAGTCGCGCGCATCGGTGCTGCGCCGCCAGACGGTGTAGCCGGTGGCGCCGGGAACCGGCGCCCACTTGATCGTGGTGAAGGTCTTGACCGCCGCGTCGGCGGTCGGCGCGGGAGGCATCGGCGCGCGCGCCAGCGCCGCCAGCGTGGAGACGTTCAGCCGCACCACTTTGGCGAGGTACGGGAAATCCATGTAGGCCGCGGTGTCGCCGTAGAATGTGCCGTTCTCCGTACGCAGATCCTGGTGCTGGTGGTCGTAGTTTTCGACCCCGACGGTAAAGCGTATGGCCGGATAGCCCAGGTCCTCGAACGGCAGGTGGTCGCCGCCACGGCCCATGCGATCGGCACGCCAGACCTGGCGGACCGCCAGCTCCGGTGCCGCCAGCCCGGCGACGAAGCGCGACAGGTTGCGGCTCGGGCTGTCGTTCTCTCCGCCGTAGCGCCGCGCCGCGGCGCGCAGCTTGTCGTCGCCATCGGCGCGCGGACCCTCGGAAAAGACCCGCACGGTCGCATCGTCGACCAGACCATCGGCGCCGCGGGTGTTGCCGACGATGTCGTTGTTGAGCACGGCCTTGACCGTCCAGCCCTGCGCCTTGGCAAAGTCGGCCAGCAGCTTGCCGCCGTAGAGCCCCTGCTCCTCGCCCGAGAGCGCGGCGTAGATGATCGTGGTGGTGAATTTCTGCTTCGACAGCACGCGTGCCGCCTCCAGCACCAGCGCGGTGCCGCTGCCGTCGTCGTTGGCGCCGGGCGCGTCGACCCTGGCATCCATCACGTCGGAGCCGCGGCTGTCGATATGGCCTTGCACGATAACGACCTCGTTCGGGCGCTCGGCACCGCGCTGGATGGCCACCACGTCGACCAGCTTCACCGGCGCCGGAATGCGATCGCCACTGACCATCGTCTCCGGCAGGACAACCGTCAGGCAGTTGCCGCAGGCCCTGGACGTCTTGCGAAACTCCGCCTCGGCCCAGCGCCGTGCCGCGCCGATGCCGCGCTTGGGATCGCTTTGCGACGATAGCGTATGGCGCGTCCCGAACGATACCAGCTTGTCGATATCGGCGCGCAGCCGCGCTTCCGAGACGGCAGCGGGTTCGTCGGCCGCGGCGATAGCGGGCATGGCGACGATCAGGGCGGCGAGCGCGGCAGGAAATGCTTTCATGGCCCTACCCTGCCCGTCTCGTCGCCGCGCCGCCAGTCCCTAATAGGCGCGCGCGACGTGAATTGTCTCCGTCGCCGGATCGCCCGTGAACGGGCAAGTCCCGCTGGGCGCCGCGGCGCCCGCCGGGGCATTGCGGATGGTCAGCCTGAGCGCCTTCAACCGCTCGACCACCTTGTCGAGCTTGTCCCCGGTTGGCCGCGACCAGCCCAGTTCGAGCCAGCCGGGATACTTTGCACCGCTGAAATGCGCCTCGATCCCCGCCATGTCGGTCACCCCGCGGGTGAGCCCGGCATCGCGGCGCGCGGTCGCCTCGGCGTGCAGCGAGGACTGGATGTCCTCGAGCGCGCCGGCAGCGCGGGCGACGAAGTCCTCTCGCGCCATCGCCTCGAAGGCGACCTTGCCGGCGTCGTTCCACAAGCGGTCGCGGCGGATCATCGAGACCTGCCCGGCGGCAGCATCGCGGCCGCCGATCTCGAGCACCAGCGGGGCGCCCTTCTTGACCCAGCTCCAGCGCTTGCCCGTGGCCTTGCCGGGCCGCTTGTCGAGGAGGACGCGGACCGGCTCGCCAAGCGCGTGCTGCGCAGCAAGCGACGCGCGCAATTCCTCGCAATACGCCAGCAGCGCGGCGTCGCCGTCGTCCTCGCGCAGCATCGGCAGGATGACGATCTGCTGCGGTGCGACCTTGGGTGGGACGCGCAGGCCGTCGTCGTCGCCGTGAACCATGATCAGCGCGCCGATCATGCGGGTCGACACGCCCCAGCTGGTCGTGTGGCACAGCTGCTGCCCGCCTTCGCGGTCCTGGTAGCGGATGCCGGCCGCCTCGGCGAAACCGGTGCCGAGGTAGTGGCTGGTCCCGGCCTGGAGCGCCTTGCCGTCCTGCATCATCGCCTCGATGCTGAAGGTCGCGACCGCGCCGGGGAAGCGTTCGTTCTCCGGCTTCTCGCCGGTGACGACGGGGACGGCGATGTCCTCCTCGGCAAACGCGCGGTACATTTCGAGCGCGCGAAGCGTCTCTTCCATCGCGCCGTCCTTGTCGGCGTGCGCGGTGTGGCCTTCCTGCCAGAGGAACTCGCTGGTGCGCAGGAACATCCGCGTGCGCATTTCCCACCGCACCACGTTGGCCCACTGGTTGGTCAGCAGCGGCAGGTCGCGCCACGACTGGATCCACCGGCTCATCGCTTGGCCGATCACCGTTTCCGAAGTGGGCCGCACGATCAGCGGCTCTTCCAGCTTGGCTTCGGGATCGGGGATCAGCCCGCCCTTGCCGTCCTGGATCAGGCGGTGATGGGTGACGACCGCCATTTCCTTGGCGAAGCCTTCGACGTGCTCCGCCTCCCTGGCGAAGTAGGACAGCGGAATGAACAGCGGGAAATAGCAGTTCTGGACGCCCGCCGCCTTGATCCGCGCGTCCATCAGCGCCTGCATCCGCTCCCAGATGCCATAGCCCCACGGGCGAATGACCATGCAGCCGCGCACGCCCGATTCCTCGGCCATTTCGGCTTCGGAAATGACATCCTGGTACCAGGCGGCGAAATCGTCGGCGCGGCTGACCGACAGGGCGTGCTTGATTTTGCTCATGGCGGCTAGCGCCTAGCGCGGCACGGTGCCGGGTCAACCCCGCGGCGCGTTCGGCCGGGCCGGATTACTTGCCCAGCGCGTCGAGCTTCTTCTGCATTTCGGCCATCTGCGCCTTGAGCGCATCGAGTTCGCCAGGCGGTTCGGTGGCAGGTTCGTCGGCCGCGGGCCTCGTTTCCTCGGCGCCCAGGCCCGGCATGAAGGCCTGCGTCGCGGCCTTGAACATCGCCATGTTCTGCTGGGCGATTCTGGCCAGCGGGTTGTCGCCCAGGCTGTCTTCGAAGGCGGCGCGCAGCTTGGCCTGGTTGGTGCGGAAATTGTCCATCGAGGCTTCGAGGTAATGCGGCACCAGCGCCTGCATCGAATTGCCGTACAGCGAGATCAACTGGCGCAGGAAGCTGACCGGGAGCATCTGTTCGCCGCCGGCGGCCTCTTCGTCCATGATGATCTGGGTCAGGACCTGGTGCGTGATGTCGGCGCCCGTCTTGGCGTCGAGAACCTTGAAATCGGTCCCTTCGCGAGTCATTTTCGCCAGGTGGTCCAGTGTGATGTAGCTGGACGAACGGGTGTTGTAGAGACGCCGGTTGGCGTACTTCTTGATGATCACGGTCGCTTCATCGGCAGGTTGATCAGTCATGCGCGTGACCCCCATCGCGGCGTTGATGTGCCTAGCCTACCACCCCCATGCGGCGCCGCAACAAGAGTCTTTGCGGCGCAGCATCAGCGCCGGGCGAACCGCCCGCCCAGGACAGTCAGCAGTTCGTACTGCGTCAACCCGGTGGCGGCCGACGCCGCCGGAAGGTCGTAATCCGCAGCGACCCAGTCGCCTTCCTTGAGATCGGGCGCCGCGCGCAGGTCGAGCACCGTCATGTCCATCGACACGGTGCCGATCGCAGGCAGCGCGCGCTCGCCATGCCGGAACAGGCCCTTGCCGGACCACGCGCGCAGATAACCGTCGGCATAACCGATCCCCGCCACCCCGATGCGCATCGCTTCAGTGGCGGTAAAACGGCCATTGTAACCGACCCGCTCGCCCGCTGCGATGTCGCGGACCTGCAGCAAGGCCGCTTCGGGCCGCGCGACCTGCGCGATGGTGCCCGCCAGCGCGGAACACGGGATGCCGCCATAAAGCGCCAGGCCAGGCCGCGTCAGGTCGCCGTGATACGGCGCGCCAAGCGTTATGCCGGCGCTGTTCGCCAGTGCTGCGCGGGCGTGGGGCAGCGCGCCGCGCGCGTGCTGCCAGCGTCCAAGCTGTTCGGCATTGTGCGGGCTGTCTTCCTCGGCACAGGCGAGGTGCGAATGCAGCACGTCTACCTTGAGCGCCCGCACTGCGTCGTCACCCAGGTCGGCCAGGCCAAGGCCGATGCGGTTGATGCCGGTATCGACCATTACGTCGCAAAGGCCACCGCCCACGGCAATCCACGAGCGCGCCTGTGACGGGGTGTTGATCACCGGGCGCAGGCCGGCGGCGGCGATCCAGCGGGCCTCGCCCTCATCGCGCGGACCGTGCAGCACCGCGATCCGCGACGGCTCGATCAAGCCGAGCAACGGCTCGGCCTCTCCGGCCCAGGCGACGAAGACGTCGGCGCAGCCGGCCGCCGCCAGCGCGCGCACCGCGCGCACCGCGCCAAGGCCATAGGCATCGGCCTTGACCGCGGCCCCGGCAGCAGCGTCCCCGCTCAGGCGGTTCAGCGCGCGCCAGTTGGCGACCAGGGCGCCTTCGTCCAGCGCCAGGCGCAGCGGCAGATCAGGCGTCGGCGGCATAGTCGCGCGGCGGACCGTCCTTCAGGCCCCAGAGGGCGACCACCAGCCCGAAGGCGACCACGGCCCACGTGTACCACAGGCCGGCATAGGCATCGCCGGTCCGCGCGTTGATGTAGCTGGCTATCAGCGGCAGGAACCCGCCGAGATAGCCCGCACCGATGTGGTAGGGGATCGACATCGAGCTGTAGCGGATCTGCGGCGGAAACATCTCGGTCAACTGCGCCGCGACCGCGCCGTACGTCATCGCCGAAAGACCGCCCAGCGCCATCAGGCACATGGCGATGCCCAGCAGCGCCGTCAGGCTGGGGTGCTGGCTGGAAAAATCGAACCCGCGCTTCGTCAGCGCCGCCTCGATCGCGGTCTTGCGGACTTTGCCATCGGCCAGCCATTCGGGCGCGATCGCGACCGGCTGCGCACCGACAGTCAGCGCCAGGACCGGGGCCTGCTGCACCGAATAGGGGACACCGCTGGCAGTCAGCGATTCGAGCACCTTGCCGCAGTCGCTCTGCTTTCGTCCGAACAGGTCGGCGAAGGGATCGGTGCTGCAGCCCTGCCCGGCGACGACGACCGGCGCCGCGGCAGCACTCCGCTTCAGGCCCGGGTTGGCAAGCGATCCCATCCCCCAGAACAGCGGGAACAGCAGCACCAGCGTCAGGCCCGCGCCGACGACCAGCGGCCGCTTGCGCCCGATCCGGTCCGACCAGGCGCCGACGAGCAGGTAGAACCCCATCGAGATCAGCGCGGACGCGCCGATGACGATCTCCGCGGTCATCGGCTCTACCCTCATCGGCCCCTTGAGGAACGACAGCGCCGAGAAGAATGCCGTGTACCAGATGGTGGTCAGGACGCCGGTGATGCCGAACAGCGCAACGAAGATGCGTTTCTTGTTGCCCGGATAAGTGAAGCTTTCGACAAAGGGGTTGCGCGAGGTATGGCCCGCTTCCTTCATCGCCAGGAACACCGGGCTCTCCGACAGCTTGAGCCGCATGTAGAGCGATATCGCCAGCAGCGCGATGCTGAGCACGAAGGGCACGCGCCAACCCCAGTCGGCGAAGCTGTCCTTGGGGATGAGCACCTGGCAGACCAGCACGACCAGGATCGACAGGACGAAACCGCCGACCACGCTGGCCTGGATAAAGCTGGAATAGAAACCCCGCCGCCGCGGGGTGGTGTGTTCCGAGACATAGATCGCGGCGCCGCCGTATTCGCCGCCCAGCGCCAGCCCCTGCAGGATGCGCAAGCCGATCACGATGGCCGGAGCCCACAGCCCGATCGCGGCGGCCGAGGGGATCAGCCCAACCCCGGCGGTGGCGATGCCCATCAGCGTGACCGTCACCAGGAACGTGTACTTGCGCCCAAGCCGGTCACCAAGGAACCCGAACAGGATTGCGCCAAGCGGCCGGAAACCGAACCCGACGGCGAACCCCGCCCACACCAGCAGGACCTGAAGGGTCGCGTTGTCGGCTGGGAAAAACGCCTTGCCGATAATCGGCGCCAGCGTGCCGTAAATGAAGAAATCGTACCATTCGAAGATGGTGCCTGCCGACGACGCGCCGATCACCAGCGGCAAGTCGGACCCGCCCGATCTGTCTCTGTGCGTGGCTGCGGTCATCGTCTTGGTTCCTCCCCCGAACCCGGTCGCTCTAGCCGGGGCGGCCGGTCGATGGAAGCGCGTCGATCGCCGCATTCCACGCCAGCAGGACCGCGCCGTGGCGGCCCGGATATGCCGGAACGTCGGCCAGCGCGTCGAGGCCCGGCCATGCGGGAAGCGGGCCTTCAGCGGCCAGCCAGCCCCCGATGGCGCCGCGCGCCGCGACCAGGTCGGCCCGGTCGCGCCCTGTCGCGGCGGCGGCGAAGATCGCGGCTGCGGCCTGACCGATGGCGCAGGCGCGCGGCGTCACCCCCAGCGCGGTGATCCTGCCGTTGACATCGGTCGCCAGGTCAAGCGCAAGCGTGCTGCCGCAGGCGGCGGAGCGCGCGTTGCCGTGCAGCGGAAGGTCCGGCGCGGGCGGCCACTGCGAAAGGTCTGTCGCCAGCGCGAGGACCGCGGGCGTGTAAAGTGTCTGCGCCACCGCAATCAGTCGGCGGCGCGGCGCTTGCGCTTGCTCGTCGGCGGTGCGGCGGGTTCATCCGCCACCGGGGCGCTGGCACTGGCTGCCGCCTTGCGCCGTGCGGCGATCAGTTCGACGAGCCCGCGGCTGCTGGCATCGACGAACGGATAGGTGCGCGCCTGGGTGATCCAGTGCGGCCGCCCGCTCGCGCCCCAGACGGTGTCGTAGCCAAGCACGAAGATCGAAAACACGACGACGACGATGACCAGGCCCTTCATCGCCCCGAAACCGAAACCCAGCACGCGGTCGATAGGCCCAAGGACCGAGTTTCGGCTCGCCTCTCCGAACGACTTGGCCAGCAATTTGACGATGGCGTACGGCACCAGCAGCAAGACCGCGAACGCCAGCACCATCGAACTGGACCCGACGCCGACCCACGGTTCCAGCGCGCGGGTAACCGGCGTGTGCGCATAGTGGATCATGAAAAGCGCGATCACCCAGGCGGCCAGCGCCAGGACTTCCTGCACGAAGCCGCGCATGAACCCGGTGATCGCCCCCAGGCCGACGAGCAGAATGACGGCGATATCGAACCCGGTCATGGTCATGGTGGTTAGTTTGCAGCCATGATCCGGTCAACGAGGTTCGGAAGCAGGGTTAATGGTTGATAACGGGTTTCTTTGACTCCGCTGGCCCCGTCCGGCGGGCCGAAGGCACGGGCAAACCCCAGCTTGGCGGATTCGCGCAGCCGCAGCCCCGAATGGGCAACGGGCCTGATCTCGCCCGCCAGCGACACTTCGCCAAACCACACCGCGTCGCTGCCGAGGGGCTTGTCCGCCAGTGCGGACACCAGCGCCGCCGCCACCGCCAGGTCCGCGGCCGGATCCGCCAGGCGGTATCCGCCGGCGACGTTGAGGTAGACCTCCGCCGACGAGAAATTGAGCCCGCAGCGCGCCTCCAATACCGCCAGCAGCATGGCCAGGCGGCCGCTGTCCCAGCCGACCACGGCCCGCCGCGGAGTCGCGCCCGATTGCAGTCGCACGATCAGGGCCTGGATCTCGACCAGGACCGGCCGAGTTCCTTCGATCGCGGGAAACACCGCGCTGCCCGGCACCGGCGCATCGCGGCCTGAAAGGAACAGCAGCGAGGGGTTTCCGACTTCCTCCAGACCCGCCCCGGCCATTGCGAACACGCCGATCTCGTCGACCGGGCCAAAGCGGTTCTTCAGCGACCGCAGGATGCGGTACTGGTGGCTGCGTTCGCCCTCGAAGGCCATGACAACGTCGACCATGTGTTCCAGCACGCGCGGCCCGGCGATGGTCCCATCCTTGGTCACATGGCCGACAAGGACGACGGCCGCACCGCTGTCCTTGGCGTAGCGGATCAGTTCGAACGCGCAGCCGCGCACCTGACTGACGGTGCCCGGCGCACCTTCGAGCTGGTCCGAATGCATGGTCTGGATCGAATCGATAACGACGAGCGCGGGCGTCTCCATCGCGTGCAGCGTCGTCAGGATGTCGCGCACGCTGGTGGCGGCCGCCAGCTGCACCGGCGCGGCGCCCAGCCCCAGCCGCTCGGCGCGCAGGCGCACCTGCCCGGCCGCTTCCTCGCCGCTGATGTAGATCGTAGTCTTGCCGGAAAGCGCCATTTTCGCCGCCGCCTGCAGCAGCAGCGTGGATTTGCCGATGCCCGGGTCGCCCCCCATCAGGATCGCGCTGCCGGGCACCAGGCCGCCGCCCAGCGCGCGATCGAACTCGGCCAGGCTGGTGTGCATCCGCGCCAGCGGCTTCGACGCGCGATCGAGCGGCGCAAACTCGATCCGCCGCCCGCCCGACGACAAGTCGTGCTTGCTGGAAAACACCGTCTCGGGCGCTTCCTCGGCCAGGGTGTTCCATTCCGAACAATCGGCGCACTGGCCCTGCCAGCGGTTGGAGACGCTGCCGCAAGCGGCGCAGACATAGCGGCGTTTGGCTTTGGCCATGGCGCCGCTTAACGGGAACGAAAGCGGAACGCAATTGCCATCCGGCGCAGCATCCCTAAAGGGGCGGGATGCGCCAAAAGGAACTCCGCATCGCGCTCGTCTGCTACGGCGGGGTCAGCCTGGCGGTTTACATGCATGGCGTCACCAAGGAAGTCTGGCACCTGGTGCGGGCCAGTCGCGACTTTCTCGACCGTACCGAACCGGGCGAGACGGGCGGCAGCCGCCGCGTCTATCACGAATTGCTGCGCCGCATCGCCGCCGACAAGGGGCTGCAAGTGCGGGTGCTGTGCGATGTCGCCGCCGGGGCCAGCGCGGGCGGCCTCAACGCGCTCTTCCTGGCCGAGGCGATACATTCGGGCGGCTCGATCGAGCCGCTGACCCGTCTCTGGCTGGAGCGCGCCGACGTCGATGTGCTGCTGGCGCCCGAAGCGCGGCGCTGGCGATTTGCCAAGTGGTGGGCGCTGCCGCTGGTGTGGTGGATGCTGCGCCGACCCGGCAATGCGGTTTCGCACTCGGTCGCGCCCGAAACGCGTGAGGAAGTGCGCCGCAAGCTGTCGCGCCTGATCCGCTCGCGGTGGTTCAAACCGCCATTCAGCGGCATCGGCTTTTCGCGGATGCTGGCAGAGGCGCTCGACGCCGTCGACGGCGAGGGTGCGGGTGCGCCCCTGCTGCCGCCCGGCCACCCGCTCGACCTGTTCGTCACGGCGACCGATTTCGGCGGCCACCGCGAACGGCTGCGCCTCAATAGCCCGCGCTCGATCGAAGAGAGCGAGCACCGCCTGCCGCTGGGTTTCCATGCCCAGGTCCCTGCGCAACCCGGAACCGCACTGGCGCCGCTGCCCGAAATGGTCCTGGCCGGCCGCGCCACCGCCAGCTTTCCCGGCGCCTTCCCGCCGGTGCAGATCGCGGAGATCGATGCACTGGCGGCCGAGCGGGGCGAGCCCTGGCCCGGCCGCGATGCGTTCCTGCGCCGCGTCATGCCCGAACACGTACGCCGCGGCGACGTCGACACCGTGGCGCTGATCGACGGTTCGGTCCTCAACAACCGGCCGTTTTCGGAGGCGATGGCCGCCATCCCCGACCGCCCTGCCCAGCGCGAGGTCGACCGCCGCTTCGTCTATATCGATCCCCACCCCTCGCGCGGTCCCGACGAGGCGCTCGACGCCGAGGCACCTGGCTGGTTCAGCACGATCTTCGGGGCGATGTCGGCGATCCCGCGCGAGCAGCCGGTTCGCGACAATCTCGAGGCGATCGAGCGCCGCAGCCGCGAACTGGTGCGTCTGCGCGGCATCGTCGAAGGGCTGCGGCCCGAGGTCGAGGCAACCGTGGAGACGCTATTCGGCCGCACGATGTTCCTCAACCGCCCGACCTCCGCGCGGCTTGAGAGCTGGCGCCGCAAGGCGCAGAAAGCAGCCGCCGAGAACGCCGGGTTCGCCTATTCGGGTTATGCGCAAGTCAAGTTCGTGGCCATCGTCGACGAACTGGCGGCCACCATCCACGCCGCCGCGCCCGAGCTGGAATTGCCCACGCCCGAGCCGATCGCTGCGCGGCTGACCCGGCACCTGACTGAGGCGGGCCTGACCGACTTCACCGCCCCGCGCGGCAGCGGCGCCTCGAACGACGCGATCGCGTTCTTCCGCGCCCACGACATCGGCTTTCGCATTCGCCGCCTGCGGCTGCTGGCCCGCCGCCTGACCGACGACCGCGGAGAGGACGAAACGGGCGGCGCGCGTGAAGCTGCCCGCAGCGCCGTGTTCGAAGCCCTGGCACTGTTCTTCGGGCGCGAGCCGGTTGCCGCAATGGGGCCCGGCTTTCCGGTGCTGGCCCGCCGCGTGTTCGAGGACCCGCAGGCCGTCCTCGACGCGGTCGCCCGCCAGCGCGCCCTGCCCGAGGCCGACCTGGCGGTCGAGGCCAGGCTGGTCGAAGCGATGAAGGCGCTGCCGCGCGAACTGCGGCGCCAGATGCTGCTGACCTACCTGGGCTTTCCGTTCTACGACACGGTCACGCTGCCGCTGCTGCGCGGCGAAGGCCTGAACGAGTTTGATCCCGCCAAGGTCGACCGCATCTCGCCCGAAGACGCGCGTTCACTTTCCGACGGTGAAACGTCGGAACTGCGCGGAACCGAGTTCTACAATTTCGGCGCCTTCTTCAGCCGTGCCTACCGCGAGAACGACTACTTGTGGGGCCGCCTGCACGGTGCCGAGCGGATGATCGACCTGGTCGCCTCGACCCTGCCGGCCGGCGACGCTCTCGATCCCGCGGTCATCGCGGCGACCAAGCGCGACGCGTTCCGCGCCATCTGTGCCGAAGAGGAAGGCCGATTGAATGCCGACCCGCGCCTGGTCGCGCGGGTGCTGGCGAAAGTGGAAGCGATCAGCCCGTGATCGCGCTTTTCAGCCGATCGAAAAAACCTTTGGACTGAGGGCATTCGTCGCCGGTCTCGGTCTCGCGGAATTGCTCGAGGATTTCGCGCTGCGCCTTGGACAACCGGGTCGGTGTCTCGACCTGGATCTCGACCACCATGTCGCCGCGGCCGCGGCCTTGGAGGACTGGCATCCCGGCGCCGCGGCGGCGAAGCTGCTTGCCCGACTGGATGCCGGTCGGGATGTCGAGCGTGATCTGGTCCCCGTCGAGCCCGGGGATGACGATCTCGCCGCCCAGCGCCGCGGTGGTGAAGCTGATCGGCGCGCGCGTCAGCAGCGTGGTGCCTTCGCGTTCGAACACCGGGTGCCGCTTGACGTGAAGGAAGATGTAAAGGTCGCCGGGGGGCGAACCGTGCGGGCCGGCTTCGCCCTTGCCGGCCAGGCGTATGCGCGTCCCGGTATCGACGCCGGGGGGAATGTCGACCGACAGGGTCTGCTCCTTGTCGACCCGGCCTTCGCCGCGGCACGAACGGCACGGTTTCTCGATGATCTCGCCCCGGCCCTGGCAGGTCGGGCAAGTCCGCTCGACCATGAAGAAGCCTTGCTGGGCGCGGACCTGGCCGTGGCCACCGCACATATTGCAGGTGCGGCTGCCGGTGCCAGGCTCGGCGCCGCTGCCGTGGCACGGCTCGCAGGCCGACGCGACCTCGATCGTGATCTCGTGGTTCCTGCCGTGGAATGCCTCGTCGAGCCCGATCTCGAGGTCGTAGCGCAAGTCGGCGCCGCGCCGCGCCTGGCTACGACCGCCGCCGCCGAAGGCGCTGCCGAAAATCGTCTCGAAAATGTCGCCGAGGTCATTGAAATTGGCGCCCTGCCCGCCGCCCGCGCCCTGTTCGAAGGCGGCATGGCCATAGCGATCGTAGGCGGCGCGCTTCTGCGGATCGGACAAGCACGCATAGGCGGTGCTGATAGCCTTGAACCGGGCTTCCGAATCGGAGCAGCCGGGGTTCTTGTCCGGGTGCCAGCGCATCGCCAGCCGGCGGTATGCCGACTTGATCGTCTTGTCGTCGGCAGTCCGCTCGACTTCGAGCAGTTCGTAGAAATCAACGTCGGCGGTGGCCATCTGTCATCCTCGCAGAACGACCCGCCGCCGTGCACTCACACGGCGGCGGACGGTTCCTCGCATCGTTCCGGTCAGCCCTTGTTGTCGTCGACTTCCGAGAACTCGGCATCGACCACGTCCTCGCCGCCGGTGGGCTCGGCGCCATCGCCGGCTTCGGGCGCGGCGGCAGCGGCCTGCTCCTTCTCGTAGATGGCCTGGCCCATCTTCATCGCCGACTGGGTCAGCGCCTCGGTCTTGGCGGTCATCTCGTCTGGGTCGCCCGCCTCGATCGCGGTCTTGAGCGCGGCGATGGCGGCCTCGACCTCGGACTTGACGCTATCGTCCAGCTTGTCGGCGTGTTCGGCCAGCTGCTGTTCGGTAGCGTGAACCAGGCTGTCGGCGTTGTTCTTCGCCTCTGCCGCGGCGCGCCGCTTCTTGTCCTCCTCGGCAAACTGCTCGGCATCCTTGACCATCTGTTCGATGTCGGTGTCCGAGAGGCCGCCGCTGGCCTGGATGCGGATCTGCTGCTCCTTGCCGGTGCCCTTGTCCTTGGCGGACACGTTGACGATGCCGTTGGCGTCGATGTCGAACGTGACCTCGATCTGCGGCACGCCGCGGCGCGCGGCAGGGATGCCGACAAGGTCGAACTGGCCGAGCAGCTTGTTGTCCTGCGCCATTTCGCGCTCGCCCTGGAACACGCGGATCGTGACCGCCTGCTGGTTGTCCTCGGCGGTCGAGTAGACCTGGCTCTTCTTGGTCGGGATCGTGGTGTTGCGGTCGATCATCTTGGTCATGATGCCGCCCAGCGTCTCGATGCCGAGCGATAGCGGCGTCACGTCGAGCAGCAGCACGTCCTTGACGTCGCCCTGGAGCACGCCGGCCTGGATGGCAGCGCCCATCGCCACGACTTCATCGGGATTGACGCCGGTGTGCGGCTCCTTGCCGAAGAAGTCCTTCACGACTTCGCGCACCTTGGGCATGCGGGTCATGCCGCCGACCAGCACGACGTCGTCGATGTCGCTGGCCTTGAGGCCGGCATCGGCCAGCGCCTTCTGCATCGGCGCCTTGGTGCGTTCGATCAGCGGGGCGACCATGCGTTCAAGGTCCGAACGGCTGATCGTCTCGACCAGGTGCAGCGGCGTGGTGCTGCCGCCTTCCATGCGGGCGGTGATGAAGGGCAGATTGATCTCGGTCGTCTGCGCGCTCGACAGCTCGATCTTGGCCTTTTCCGCCGCTTCCTTGAGCCGCTGGAGGGCCAGCTTGTCCGTGCGCAGGTCCATGTTCTCCTTCTTCTTGAAGGAATCCGCCAGCCACTCGACCAGCGCGGTGTCGAAGTCCTCGCCGCCCAGGAAGGTATCGCCGTTGGTGGACTTCACCTCGAACACGCCGTCACCGATCTCGAGGATCGAGACGTCGAATGTGCCGCCGCCAAGGTCGTAGACGGCGATGGTCTTGCCGTCGTTCTTCTCAAGGCCATAGGCGAGCGCGGCCGCGGTCGGCTCGTTGATGATGCGCAGCACTTCCAGGCCGGCGATCTGGCCGGCGTCCTTGGTCGCCTGGCGCTGCGCGTCGTTGAAATAGGCCGGCACCGTGATGACCGCCTGGGTGACGGTTTCACCCAGATAGGCCTCGGCGGTTTCCTTCATCTTCTGAAGTGTGAAAGCGGAGATCTGGCTGGGCGAATAGTCTTCGCCGCCAGCCTTGACCCAGGCATCGCCGTTCTTGCCCTTGACGATGCTGTAGGGAACCAGCTCGGTATCCTTCTTGGTCACCGGATCGTCGAAGCGGCGGCCGATCAGGCGCTTGACCGCAAAAATCGTGTTATCGCCGTTCGTGACCGCCTGGCGCTTGGCCGGCTGGCCGATCAGGCGCTCACCATCCTTGGTGAAAGCGACGATCGACGGCGTGGTGCGCGCGCCTTCCGAATTCTCGATCACCTTTGGCTTGCCGCCGTCCATGACGGCAACGCAGCTGTTGGTGGTGCCGAGGTCGATACCGATAACTTTAGCCATCTTTACCCCATTTCCTTCGTAATTGGACACCGCCCCGTTCGCCCCCCGCACTGCGGCAAGGCGGCTCGGCGGCTCTTGGACGCGGGCGATATAGGTCTGCTTTCGCCGGGCACAAGAGCGCGGCGAATGCCTATGCCCGGGGCTTGGCACACGGCGCCGGTGAGGGTAGCCGGACCCGGCACCCGATTGGAAGCGCACCCGCGCCCCGACACAAGGATACCGCCGATGATCCGTTCCGCCCTTCTCCTTGCCCTCGCCCTGCCGCTGGCCGCGTGCGGCAGCGCCGACAAGCCCCCCCAGGCGCCAGCCAGCACCGCCGCGGCGCCGGGCACGACCGCGCTGACGAACGGGCGCCTGGTGCTGCCCGCGGTCAAGGGCAACCCGGCTGCGGCCTATTTCACTCTCGACAATGCCAGCACCGCGACAGTGGCGATCAAGCACGTTGCCGTCGACGGCGCGAAGGCGGCCGAACTGCACCACACGATGGGCGGCTCGATGGCGAAGGTCGACCGGCTCGAGGCGGAACCCAGGACCACCGTCAAACTGGAGCCGGGCGGCATTCACGTGATGGTATTCGATCCGCCGGCATCGTGGCAGGCCGGCGGCACCGCCATGCTGGTCGCCACGCTGGAAGACGGCAAGACGCTGACCGCGCCGCTGAAGATAGAACCGGCGGGCGGCGACGGCATGGGATCGATGCACTGAGTGACACAGCCGCCGTCTGCCCGGTCGGCGGCGAGCGGCCGCTGACCGCTGGCGAGGTCGCGTTGGCGCGCGGCGTCTTCGGTAATGCCATCGACTACGCGGCAGTGCGGATCCGGCGGCGGAGCTGGTTTCCGTTCCAGCCGCGCCGCGTGCTGATGACGCCGATGGGGCACATCCACGTGCACCCCCGATCGCCGTCCTGGCGCGACGATTTCAGCCTTGGCGACTGGGGCGACAAGGGCCTGTTCATTCATGAGATGACGCACGTCTGGCAGGCACAGCGTCGGGGCCGCTGGTACCTGGTGCTGATGCGCCACCCCTTCTCCCGCTACGACTACGCGCTGCGGCCCGGCTGGCCGCTCGAACGCTACGGTCTTGAGCAGCAGGCGGAAATCGTCCGCCATGCCTTCCTGCTGCGCAGCGGCCGCCTCGTGCGCGGCGCGCAAGGTGCCGAGGCGTACGACCTGTTGGTAAATTTCCCCGGCGCGACACTTTTCAACAGCGCCGGATAAGGGGCGATTGAGCGTATCGGCCCCATCCGGTATCAATTGAAACCATAACCGGGCGGCCCAACCCGCGACCCGGATCATGGGACAGCGATGCAACTTTCCGATTACGGGATGAGCCGTACACGCGGCTACCTCGCCCATTTCGAGCTCGACGAAATCACTCTTCCCGCGGCTTTTGATCCGGTGGTGGCTGCAGCCGAAAAGCTCTCCGGCCTGATCACCAGCGGCCGGGCCCGGCACTGGCTTGAGCAGGTCCCCGACCCGAAGATCGAGGCGTGGGTCGAAACCGCCCCGGACGAGCAGCTACGCGCCGCGATGGTGCGCTACAGCTTCCTGGTCCAGGCTTACGTCTGGGGCTCGCCAGAGGCGCCGGTGCACTTGCCGGCCAATCTGGCCCGTCCGATCGTTGCCATTGCCGACAGGCTCGGCCAGGCGGCGCTGCTGCCCTACTCCGGCTACGTGCTCGACAACTGGGCGCGGATCGACAAGTCCGGGCCGGTCGCCCTCGACAACATCCGCATGGTCCAGAACTTTGCCGGTGGCGAGGACGAGAACTGGTTCGTGCTGGTCCACGTCGCCATCGAGGCCGAGGCCGGGGTCCTGCTCGACAACGCCTGCCGGCTGATCGACGCCGCCAAGACTGGCGACACCGCGGCGGCCGAGGCCCTGCTGCGCGAAATGGACGGCGCGTGGGAGCGGGTTTACGCGGTATTCAAGCGCATGCCCGAACGCTGCGATCCCTATATCTATTTCCACCGCGTCCGCCCGTGGATCCACGGCTGGGCCAACAACCCCGCGCTGGGCGGCGGCCTGGTGTACGAGGGCGTGGAGAAATGGGCGATGCAGCCACAGGCGCTGCGCGGCCAGACCGGATCGCAAAGCTCGATCGTGCCGGCGATGGACGCGTTGTTCGGCGTTCGCCACTCCGACGACCCGCTCAAGGCATTTCTCGACGAACTGCACCACTACCGCCCCGTTCCGCACCGCCGCTTCATCGAGGACCTGGCCGCACAATCGACCTTGCGCGCCTTCGTTGCCGGATCGCGTTCGGAAAGCCTCAAGGCCGCCTTCAACGCCAATGTCGAGCAGGTCGCGCGCTTTCGCACCCGCCACCTCGAATATGCCGCCAGTTATATCAACAAGCAGGCCGGCAGCATCCCGGGCAACGACCCTGACGTCGGCACCGGCGGCACGCCGTTCATGAAGTACCTGAAGAAGCATCGCGACGAGAACGCCGCGCAAACGATGTAAGGCTGCGGTCCCGGCGGTGGCTCAATCCCCGTCGCCGGGATCCCACATCAGCGTGAGCGCGACGCCGGCCATCAGCGCCGCCTCGCGCGCCGGCCCGGCCTTGGGCAATGCAAGGGTGCGCGTGCCGCCGTTGAAATAGGCGGCGGCGATCTCGGCATTGGCGCGCGTCATCATGTAGCCAAGCGGCATCGCGGTGGGCATCTTCGATCCCTCGAACGTGTGGACCGAACGCAGCGCCAGAACCTCGCCGCCGTAGCGCAGGGTGCCGGCGCGCAGCGTGCGGATGTCGACAGTGCGGCCCGGTACCATCCGCAGCGTCAGGACACCGGCCGGCTGGCCGTCACGGGTAAAATCGCAGACAAGATTGAACGGCCGGACCGTCACCGTGGTCGTCGTCTCGATCGATCGCGAAACCGGCGCCGTTTCGCTGAGGCTGTCCTGGCCATAACCGCACGATCCGGTGAGCGCTCCGCTCAAGCCGGCGCCCGCCATGGAGAAGCGCACGTGCCCGCGCTGGCGCTTGTAACCGTCGACGCTATTTTCGTCCGCCGTGCGATCGAACTGACCGGCAGCATCGATGCCCGAAAGCGTGAACCTGCCCCGCTGCCCCCAGCCAACGCCCTTGATATCGACGCGGTCGGTCGTCTCGGCAATCCGATCGAACCCGGCCATTCGCGGCGCGGCGTGGCCGGCGGACGGAAAAGCGGCCAACAAGCCGGCAGCGTAGAGGACCGCACGATTCATAAATCCCCCTCAACTGGATTCTGCACGAATTGCAGGAATTGGCTGCAATACCGGAAATGAACGGACTCCGTCGCTCGCTCTTTACCGCTTGCCAACCGAAAATGCCTACGCTCACCCTATGAACGCTGTCACGCCTGTCGCTGTCCGTCTGCCGAATCCTCCCAAGTCTGATGCCTATGCGCGCGTCCGCAGCCAGACGGTGGACGCATTTGCGATGCTGGAATTTTCGGTCGCGGCACTTGCGTTGCGGGTCGGGATCGTGCTGCCCGACCGGGCGCTGGTCAGTCAGCGGCTGAAGGCGCTTAAAGCACATGAGGCGATCTCGCGCTTGACACTGAAGCAAGGTGCCGACCCCCTCAAGTTGGTCGACAGCGCTGAGCGGCTGCTGAGCGAGCGCGCAGACATCGTCCATTCGTACATGGAGATCGTCTCGGTAGAGGGCGGGACAATCGCCCTGTTTCGCAACGCAATCAATCGAGCTGCAAAAAGGCCCGACGCGCGCGCCTACTCACTGGACGCCCTGCGCAAGCTTTGCGCAGAAGCGTCGGGAATCGCTCGCCTGATCGATGGCGCCAAGGTGCGCCCGGCTTCGGCCGCTATCCCGGCGCCTTCGCCACCGCGACCATTGCCGGGCGCAGCAGCCGGTCCTTGATCATGTAGCCCGATTGCAGCTCCTGCACGATCGTGCCGGGCTCGGCATCGGCGCTGGGGACTTCGATCATCGCCTGGTGCTGGTGCGGGTCGAGCGGGAGGCCCATTGCGGCGATCCGGCTGATGCCATGCGCGGCGAAGACCTTGTCGATCTCGCGGCCGGTCGCCTCGATCCCGGCGACCAGGCCCTTGAGGCGCTCGTCATCCTTGAGTTCGGCGGGGATAGCGGTCAGCGCGCGCGACAGGTTGTCGGCGACCGAAAGGATATCGCGGGCAAAGCCGGTCGCGGCATAGGCGCGCGTATCGGCGATGTCCTTTTCAAGGCGGCGGCGCACGTTCTGCGTTTCCGCCTTGGCATAGAGCACGTCCTGCTTCGCCGCCTCGAGCTGCTCGCGAAGTGCAGTTGCATCGTCGGCTGCGCCGGTCTGCGCATCGTTGTCGATCAGGTCTTCGGGTACGCCGCGCAATTCGGCTTCGACCGCGGGATCGTCCTGCGGCTTTTTGTCGTCGCTCATGTCGTCAAAAATCTCTCTCAACCGATCAATTTGCCCAGTGCACCCATATTGGAGAGCGTCTGGGCGGTGAAATCCACCATGGGGACGACCCGGGCATAATTCAACCGAGTCGGGCCAATCACGCCGACCACGCCGACCACCTTGCCCTCGCGGTCGCGGTAGGGCGAGGCGATGACCGATGACCCCGACAGCGCGAACAGGCGGTTTTCCGATCCGATGAAAATGCGCGTCGCCTCCGCCTCGCGCGCGGCGTCCAGCAACTCGGCAACCGATTGCTTGCCTTCCAGGTCATCGATGAGCTGGCGCACCCGGTCGAGGTCGCTGAGTGCGTTTTCGTCCAGCAGGTTCGCCTGGCCGCGCACGATCAGCACCGGGCGCCGGGCGGCGTCCTCGCTCCACACCGCCAGCCCGCGCTCGACCAGATCGCGACTGGCCGCGTCGAGCGCCGACCGGCCCGAGGCGATTTCGGCCCGCATGGCCCGCGCCGCATCGGCCAGCGTGCGCCCCGCCAGCCGCGCGGTGATATAGTTCGAAGCCTGCTCAAGCGCCGCGGCGGGCGTGCCGCCGGGCAAGTCGAGCACGCGATTTTCCAGGCCCCCGTCCTCTCCCACCAGAACGGCCAGCGCGCGACCCGGCGCCAGCGAAACCAGCTGCAATTGCGCCAGCCGCGGATCACGGCGCGGAACCATGACGACGCCGGCCGCCGCGGACAGTTCGGACAACAGCGTGCTGGTTGCGGTCAGGGCGGCCTCGATCGGTCCCGACCCGCTGAGCCGCCGCTCGATCGCGGCGCGTTCCTGGGCGCTGGGTTCGGCAACCTGCATCATGCCGTCGACGAACAGGCGCAGGCCCTGCTCGGTCGGCATGCGCCCGGCGCTGGTGTGCGGCGCCGCCAAAAGCCCCCGCGCCTCCAGCTCCGCCAGGACCGAGCGGATCGAGGCGGGCGAGAGGTTAAGCGGCGCGGAACTGGCTATCGTCTTCGAGCCGACCGGCGCCCCGCTGGCGAGGTAACCCTCGACCGCGAGGCGGAAGATTTCGCGCGTTCGCCCGTCGAGGTCGCGCGCCTGCGCGGCGCGGTCAGTTGCCGGCGGGGGCATTGGCATACGGTGTGGCATCAAGCCGGGCGGCGCTGCGCAGCGCCTTGTACTGGGCGTAAACCTGAGCAGCGTAGGCCTGGTAGGCTTTGCCACCGCAGCCCAGGTAGACGTGCGCGGTGCCGATCTCCCTGCCCCCTTGCCGGGCGAACACGTCGAGCCCGGGGGCATCGTGAGCGGGATCTTCGCACGGCGGCTTGGGCTTGCCGAGGAACCACGGCGCCAGCGCCTTGCGCGCGGCATCGGCGCTTGCCGCGTCGACCACGGCGTGGAAGCGCGACACGGTCACGACAGGAAATTTGCCGCCGGAAACCGCCACGTCGGCGCTGTTGTCCGCCGCCAGTTCGATGCCGCCCAGGGCAGCGCCCATCTGGGTCTCGTTCATGCTGATGACCGTTCCCGCGGGCAACGCGGGCGCGGCCCCCGGCGGGATCGCGCAGCCGCCCAGCAGCCCGATAGTCAAAACGCCTGCCCGGATATCCACGCCTGCTCCCCGCGGTTCGCCTTGCCTGCCGCCGGGGTCCGACATAAGCGGCTGGACCTGGAATGGAAAGGAACTGCATGAGACACTCGGGACGCGCCGCAGACGAAATGCGCGCGATCACCTTCGAGCCGCACTTCACCAAGCATGCCGAGGGATCGGTGCTGGTGAGCTTCGGCGACACCCGCGTGCTGTGCACCGCCAGCGTCGAGGAGCGCCTGCCGCCGTGGCTGCGCGGCAAAGGCCAGGGCTGGGTCACGGCCGAGTACTCGATGTTGCCGCGCGCCACGCACACGCGCGGAAACCGCGAGGCCGCCAAGGGCAAGCAGTCCGGACGAACGCAGGAAATCCAGCGCCTTATCGGCCGTTCCTTGCGCGCCGTCGTCGATCTGAAGAAACTTGGCGAGCGGCAGATCACGCTCGACTGCGACGTCATCCAGGCCGATGGCGGCACGCGCACGGCGGCGATCTCGGGCGCGTGGGTGGCGCTGCGCCTCGCCATCGACGGGCTGATGACGCAGGGCCTGATCGCCGAAGACCCGCTTATCACCAAGGTGGCGGCGGTTTCGTGCGGAATCTGCGACGGCACGCCGGTGCTCGACCTCGATTACGTCGAGGATTCCAGCGCCGACGCCGACGCCAATTTCGTGCTGCTGGAAGGCGGCAAGATCGCCGAAGTCCAGGCCACCGCCGAAGGCGCAACTTATGACGAGGAAGCGCTGCTGCGCCTCCTGCGCCTGGCCCGCATCGGCTGCGACCGCATCTTCGCGGCGCAAGGCGCGGCTGTCGGCAAATGACCCGCCGGCTCGGCGCCGAGACGCTGGTCATCGCCACGCATAACGCGGGCAAGCTGAAGGAGATCGGCGCGCTGCTCGATCCTTACGGTGTCCAGTGCATCAGCGCCGGGTCGCTCGGCCTGCCCGAACCGGCTGAGACCGGCACGACGTTCGTCGCCAACGCGCTGATCAAGGCGCGGGCGGCGGCGCAGGCATCGGGCCTGCCGGCGCTGGCCGACGATTCCGGGCTCAGCGTTACGGCGCTGGACGGCCGGCCGGGTGTCTACACCGCCGACTGGGCCGAGCGGCAGTGGTTCGAGGGTCCGCCCGGCCGCGACTGGTACATGGCGATGGGCAAGGTCGAAGGCCAGCTTGTGGCGCTGGGCGAAGAAGCCGACAGAAGCTGCTGGTTTTCATGCGTTCTTGCCATCGCCTGGCCCGATGGCGAACAAGCGGTGTACGAAGGCCGCGCCGACGGCACGCTGACCTGGCCGCCGCGCGGCACGATGGGGTTCGGCTACGACCCTGTGTTCGTGCCCGTGGGCGACACGCGCACTTACGCAGAGCTCGACCCGGCGCAGAAGCATGCGATCAGCCACCGCGCCGATGCCTTCGCCAAGCTGGTCGCCGAGCAATTCGCCGCCTAAGAGGGCGCGATGGCGCGCGCGCTCTATATCCACTGGCCGTTCTGCCTCGCAAAATGCCCCTATTGCGACTTCAACAGCCATGTCCGCGCCGGGGTCGACCACGCGCTGTGGCAATCCTCGCTGCTGGCCGACATGGCGTGGGAGGCCGAACGGGCAGGCGGTGAGCCGCTGACGTCGATCTTCTTCGGCGGCGGCACCCCATCGCTGATGCCCCCTGCCCTCGTCGCGCGGCTGCTCGAAGAGGCGGAACGCCGCTGGGGCTTTGCCGACGGCATCGAGATCACGCTCGAGGCCAATCCCTCCTCGGTCGAGGCGGCAAACTTTGCCGACCTTGCCGCCGCCGGCGTCAATCGCGTTTCGCTCGGAGTCCAGTCGCTCCAGCCCGAGGCGTTGCGGTTCCTGGGCCGTATGCACGACGCGGACGAGGCCGTGGCGGCGCTCGCGATCGCACGAGAGCACTTTGCGCGCGTCAGCTTCGACCTGATCTACGCCCGTCCCGGCCAGGACGAGCGCGCCTGGCGCGGCGAATTGGCGCGTGCGCTCGATTTCGGCACCGGCCACCTGTCGCTGTACCAGCTGACGATCGAGCCGGGCACCCGCTTTGCCACCCTGGCGCGCACCGGCGCGATCACCCCACTGGATGACGAGGCGGCCGCCGACTTGTTCGAAGTCACCCGGACGATGACCGCGGCGGCGGGACTACCGGCCTACGAGGTCAGCAACCACGCCCGCCCGGGCGAGGAAAGCCGCCACAACCTCGCCTATTGGCGCTACGACGATTACGTCGGCATCGGGCCCGGCGCGCACGGGCGCCGCGGCGGCCTTGCCACGCAGCGCCACCGCAAGCCCGAGAACTGGCTGGGTTCGATCGCCGAACGCGGCCACGGCCTGGTCGAGGAACGCCCCCTCGGACGCGCGGAGCAGGCGAGCGAGGCGCTGCTGATGGGCTTGCGGCTGGCCGAAGGGGTCGACCTGGCCGCGCTGGGGCGGCGCCTCGGCTACACGCCAGACCAGCTCGTCGATCCGCGCGGGCTTGCCTTGCTGACCACGCAGGGCCTTGCCTGGCGCACGGATGGCCGCGTCGGGGTCAGCGCCGCCGGCATGCCCGTTCTCGACGCGGTGCTGGGCGAAATCGTGCCCGCCGCGCTGGTGACGGCGTGACCAGCCTGCTGCGCGAATGGGAAGATCATCTGGCGCTGGCGCGGCGGCGCTCACCGCACACGGTCCGGGCTTATGTCGCCAGCGCTGCGCGACTGCTCGAGGCGGTTTCGCTTCCCTCCTGGCAAACTGTCGCGGCGCTCGACGTAGCCGCGCTGCGAGCGCAGCTCGCGCGGCGGCGAGCCGACGGGCTGGGCAACAACTCCGCCGCGCGCGAATTGTCGGCGCTCAAGGCCTTTATCGCTTTCGCGCGTGAGCAGACGGGGTCCGAGGCGCAGCCGCCGCGGATGCGCGGGCCGCGCGTCAAGAAGGGCATCCCCCGCCCGCTTACGCCCGACGAGGCGGTGAACCTGGCCGCGGCGATGACCGAGGGTGGCCGCGCCGAATGGATCGGCGCACGCGACCGCGCGGTTCTGCTGCTGCTATACGGCGCCGGGCTCCGCATCGCCGAGGCACTGTCGCTGACCGGCGCCGACCTGCCGTTGGGCGATGTCCTGACCGTCACCGGCAAAGGCGGCAAGCAGCGCGCCGTGCCGGTCCTGCCGCTGGTCCGCGATGCGGTGGCCGATTACGCCGCAAAGGCACCCTTCCCCGCCGAGGCGAAGGAGCCGCTATTCCGCGGCGCGCGCGGCGGCGCGCTGGGCCAGGGCGCGGTGCAGCAGGCCGTCGCCCGCGCGCGCAGCGCACTGGGTCTGCCGCCCAGCGCCACGCCGCACGCGCTGCGCCACAGCTTTGCCACGCACCTTTTGGGCGCCGGTGCCGACTTGCGCAGCCTCCAGGAGCTGCTCGGCCACGCCAGCCTGGGTTCGACGCAGATCTATACCAAGGTCGATGCAGCGACGTTGCTGGATACGTATCGCCACGCGCACCCGCGCGCCTAATCGTCCGCCGGCGGGGGATGGCGGCGCGGCCATGTCCACACGCGCCAGCCGTAGACAGCGATGACGATGGCGAGCAGCCCGCCCAGCACCGGTCCTATCAGGTGGCTGACCGCGGCGAGGTAATCGGCCAGCCAGTGCCCGCCCAGGATCAGCAGGGCGTTCCACACGCCCGCACCCAGGAAGGTAAAGACCAGGAACCGGACGTGGCCCATCCGGCTGAGCCCGGCGGGCAGCGAGATCAGCGTGCGCAGGAACGGCGAGAATCGCATCGCGAAGACGATCCACTGGCCGTGGCGCTGGAAGAAGTGCGTGGCCTTCATCACGTCGCGCCAGTCCAGCGTCAGCCAGCGTCCCCAGCGCGCCACGAACGGGCGCAGCCGCTGGTACCCCATCCGGTCTCCAACCAGGTACCAGGCGTAGTTGCCCAGCGTCGAACCGACCGTGCCGGCCAGCATCAGCGGCCAGAACTGCATCGTTCCGCGCGCGACGGCGATGCCGCCGACGCCCATGATGACCTCGCTGGGGATCGGCGGAAAGATGTTCTCCAGCGCCATCAGGAAGGCGATGCCCCAATAGCCGCCTTGCTCGATGAGCCGGATGATCCAGGAATCCATCGCTGGGTTACGCGCCGCGCGGGGTTTTGTTGCCGCCCGGACCGATCAGCCCGCGATCATCGCGGCGTGGCGTGCTTCGATCGCGTCCCAGATCCGCCCGGCCGTGTCGGTGCCGTTGAACCTGTCGATGGCGACGATCCCGGTCGGGCTGGTGACGTTGATCTCTGTCAGCCACTGGCCCCCGATCACGTCGATGCCGACGAAAATCAGGCCCAGCTCCTTGAGGCGCGGGCCCATGGCTGCGCAGATTTCCTCCTCCCGCGGCGTCAGTTCGGTCGCCTCGGCGCTGCCGCCGACCGCCAGGTTGGAGCGGAACTCCCCCTCGCCCGGGCGGCGGTTGATCGCGCCCACGACCTCACCGTCGACCAGTACGATGCGCTTGTCGCCCTTGGCGACGTCGGGAAGGAAGGGCTGGACCATGTGCGGCTCGGGCCAGGTCTGGTTGAATACCTCGAACAGCGCGCCCAGGTTGTCGCCGCTTTCGGGCACGCGGAAGATCGCCTTGCCGCCGTTGCCGTGGATCGGCTTCACCACCACCGCGCCGTGGATCGCCATGAAACGGCGCACTTCGTCGGCGCTGCGCGTCACCAGCGTGGGCGGCATGAAGCGACGGAAATCGAGGACCATGACCTTCTCGGGCGCGTTGCGCACGCTGGACGGGTCGTTGACAACCAGCGTCCGGCCCTTGAGCCGCTCGAGCAAGAAGGTCGCGGTGATGTAGCCCATGTCGAAGGGCGGGTCCTGCCGCATCAGCACCACGTCGGCATCGTCCGCCAGGTCGATCCGCTTGGCCGGACCGGCCTGGTAATGGTCGCCCTCGATCCTCTGGACGGTCACGGGCCGGGCCTCGGCCCACAAACGGTCGTCGGCGTCGAGCGTCAGGCTGCCAACGTCGTAATGCCACACCTCGTGCCCGCGCTCCTGGGCGGAAAGCATCAGCGCAAACGACGAATCCCCGCCGATCTTGATCGATTCGAGCGGGTCCATCTGGACCGCGACGCGCAGGGTCATGGCAATTCCTCGGCAGGTTGAAGCGTTAGGGCATCAGCGCGTTGGCGATGTGGCGCGGCCAGGCGCCGGGCGCAAGGAGCACGGCGTCGATCCGCACGTCGTCGCCGGCGGATGCGAAGCGCGGCGCCAGCGCCTCGGCCGCGGCGCGGACCCGCTGCAGGCGCCGCGCGTCCAGCGACCAGTCGCGCGCTTCGGCGCTCCCGCGCCACTTGACCTCGACGAAGGCGACCGTGCGCCCGCGCCGCGCCACCAGGTCGACTTCGCCGCGCGGGGTCTTCACGCGCTGCGCCAGGATGCGCCAACCCTTGGCGCGCAAATACCATGCCGCCATCGCCTCGCCTTTTCGGCCCTGGCGTTCGTGGTGCTGGCGGCTCACTTCAGACAGTTCATTTGAGTTGCAGCGCGCGGGCGTAGAGCGTCTTGCGGTCGAGCCCGGTGGCGCGCGCCACGTCGGCCGCGGCCTGCGATGGCTTGGCCCCAGCCAGCGCGGCGCGCAGCAAGGCATCGGCATCGACAGATCCGGTCGCCTCCTGTTCCCCCGGCGGACCGACCAGCAGGACGATTTCGCCCCTGGGTGCATGATCGCGGTAATGGCGTGCCAGTTCTTGCGCGCTGCCGGTCCGACACTCTTCGTGCAGCTTCGTCAGTTCGCGCGCGACGGCAATCTCGCGGCCCGGCAGGACGTCGGCCAGCGCGGTCAGCGTGTCGACCAGGCGCGGCCCGGTCTCGTAAAACACCGTCGTCGCGGGGATCGATGCCAGCGCCGCGAGCGCATCGCGCCGCGCCTTGTCTTTGGGCGGCAGGAAGCCGGCGAACAGGAAACGGTCGGACGGCAGGCCCGCGATGGCCAGCGCCGAGAGGACCGCGCTTGCGCCCGGCAGCGCGGTGACTGCGATGCCCGCCATGCGCGCGGCCCGGACCAGCTTGTAGCCGGGATCGGACACCAGCGGCGTGCCCGCATCGCTGACCAGCGCAACCGGCTCGCGCGCCGCCAGCGCCAGGATGCCGTCGCGCGCGCTGTCCGATGCGTGATCGTCGTAACGCATCAGCCGCGCCTTGATGCCCAGGTGGTGCAACAGCTTGCCGGTCACGCGCGTGTCCTCGCACGCGACGGCGGCGACCGCCTTCAGCGTCTCGACGGCTCGCAAGGTGATGTCGCCAAGATTGCCAATCGGCGTCGCCACGATGTAGAGCCCGGGGGTGAGCGGCGCGTTCATGGGGGCAACCATGTACCGGCCCGAGGAGAGCGACAAGACATGACATCGTGGAATCGCCGCGCGGCGATCGCGCTTGCTGGCGTGGTGCTGCTCGCGGGCTGCAAGATCGTGCCCAAGGGCCCGCCCGGCACCGTCGCGCCGCCGCCGAAGGAAGAGACCGGCACCCTGCCCAGCGACGGCCGCCACCGGGTGGCGCTGCTGGTGCCGCTCAGCGGCGCCGACGCCGCGCTTGGCCAATCGCTCGAGCACGCGACCCAGATGGCGCTGCTCGATACCAACGCCCGCAACTTGCGGGTGACGACGTACGACACCGGCAGCGGCGCCGCCACCGCGGCAGCACGCGCTGAAGCCGACGGCAACCGGTTGGTCATCGGGCCCTTGTCCGAGGACGAGGTCGCCGCGGTCGGCCGCGCGACCCGCGCCCCGCTGCTCACCTTCGCCGCCGAACCCGAAGCGGCTGCGCGCGATGCCTTCGTGCTGGGCACCTCGGTCGAGCAATCGGTGGCGCGCAGCGTTTCCTTCGCGCAGGGCCGCGGGCTGAGGCGCTTCGGCGCGCTGCTGCCCGCCGGCCAGTACGGCGCCCGCGCCGGCGAAGCCTTTGCCCAGGCCGTGCGGGCCGCCGGCGGCACGCTGGTGGGTACCGAGACTTACGAGCGCTCCAATCCCTCCATCATCAGCGCCGCCCGCCGCCTCAAGGCGCGCGGCGGGCTCGACGCGGTGCTGATCGCGGACCAGCCGCGCTACGCGGTGCTGGCCGCGCCCACGCTCAAGGCCGGCTCGGCCGGCCTGCGCCTGATCGGCACCGAGCTATGGGCGGGCGAGGCCAGCGTCGCCCGCACCGCGGCGCTGCGCGGCGCCTGGTTCGCGGCGGTGAGCGACCAGCGATTCGGCCAATTCACCACCAGCTACAAGGCCCGCTTCGGCCGCGCGCCTTACCGCGCCGCGACGATGGGCTACGACGCCATCCTGCTGGCGATCCGCATCGCCCGCGACTGGCGCGTGGGGGCGCCCTTCCCGACCTCGCGGCTGGCCGATCGCGATGGCTTCGTCGGTCTCGACGGCGCATTCCGGTTCGCGCCCGACGGCCGGATCGAGCGCGCGCTCGAAGTGCGCGAGGCGCGCGCCGGCACGATCGCGGTCGTCGGCCCGGCCGCGGCGAAGTTCGGCGGATAAGCGGACCGCGGCGCTTGCGCGGGGATTCCGCGGCCACCTATAGCTGACGCCATGGCCGACGATCTTTTCGCAAAGCCCCCCGCCGGGGATGCCGAGAATTACACCAGCGCCGCGATCGAGGTGCTGGAGGGGCTCGAGCCGGTACGCCGCCGCCCCGGCATGTACATCGGCGGCACCGACGAGCGGGCGCTCCACCACCTCGCCGCCGAAGTGCTCGACAACGCGATGGACGAAGCCGTCGCCGGGCACGCCAACCGTATCGAGGTCACGCTCGAGGCCGAGCCCGGGACCGCGGGACGGATCACCATCGTCGACAACGGCCGCGGCATGCCGGTCGACGAGCATCCCAAGTATCCCGGCAAGTCGGCGCTCGAGGTGATCCTCACGATGCTGCACTCGGGCGGCAAATTTTCGGGGAAAGCCTACGCCACCAGCGGCGGCCTGCACGGCGTCGGCATCAGCGTGGTCAACGCGCTGTCGCGGCTGACGCGCGTCGAAGTGGCGCGCAACAAGGAGCTTTACGCGCAGCAGTTCAGCAAGGGGCTGGCGCTGGGGCCGATCCGGAAGCTGGGCGGCACGCCGAACCGCCGCGGCACCGCGGTAACCTTTACGCCCGATCCCGAGATCTTCGGCGACGAGGCCCGCTTCAAGCCGGCACGGCTGTTCCGCCTCGCCCGGTCCAAGGCCTACCTCTTCGCCGGCGTCGAGATCCGCTGGAAGTGCGACCCGGCGCTGATCACCGACGATACCCCGGCCGAGGCGACCTTCCAGTTCCCCGGCGGCCTGGCCGATCACCTGGCCGAGCAGGTCGGCGGGCGCGAATGCGTGACCGCCAAGCCGTTCACCGGAAGCCAGGACTTTCCCGCCGCCGACGGGCTGGAACAGGGCCGGGTCGAGTGGGCGATCACCTGGCCGCTGTGGAGCGACGGCGCCTACAGCTACTACTGCAACACCATCCCCACACCCGATGGCGGCACGCACGAGGCGGGCCTGCGCGCCGCGCTGACCAAGGGCATCCGCGCCTTTGCCGAGCTTATCGGCCAGAAAAAGGCCAAGGACCTCGCGCCCGAGGACGTGATCACCGGCAGCGAGATCATGCTGTCGGTGTTCATCCGCGATCCCCAGTTCCAGAGCCAGACCAAGGACCGCCTGACCAGCCCCGAAGCGTCCCGCCTGGTCGAGAACGCGGTGCGCGATCACTTCGACCATTTCCTGTCGGACAACCTCGACCGCGGCAAGGCGCTGCTCGGCCACGTACTGGAACGCATGGACGAGCGTCTGCGCCGCAAGGCCGAGCGCGAGGTCAAGCGCAAGACCGCCACCAACGCCCGCAAGGTGCGCCTGCCGGGCAAGCTGACCGACTGCAGCGGCGAAGGTTCGGGCGAGACCGAGATCTTCATCGTCGAGGGCGACAGCGCCGGCGGCAGCGCCAAGCAGGCGCGCGATCGCAAGACCCAGGCGATCCTGCCGATCCGGGGAAAAATCCTTAACGTTGCCAGTGCGACAGCAGACAAAATTCGTGCCAATTCCGAAATCGCCGACCTGACCCTGGCGCTGGGCTGCGGCACGCGCAAGGACTGCAACCCCGACCAGCTGCGCTATGACCGCATCGTGATCATGACCGATGCCGACGTGGACGGCGCGCACATAGCCACGCTGCTGATGACGTTCTTCTTCCAGGAAATGCCCGAACTGGTGCGCCGCGGGCACCTCTACCTGGCGCAGCCGCCGCTTTACCGGCTGACGGCAGGCAAGGAGAGCGCCTATGCCCGCGACGACGCGCACCGCGCCGAGCTGGAGGCAACCCGCTTCAAGGGCAAGAAGGTCGAAGTCGGCCGCTTCAAGGGCCTGGGCGAGATGAACCCGGCACAGCTGCGCGAAACCACGATGGACCCGGCCAAGCGCAGCCTGCTGCGCATCACCCTGCCGCCGGAGTACGAGGGCCGCGCCGCGGTCAAGGACCTGGTCGACAAGCTTATGGGGCGCGACCCCGCGCAGCGGTTCATGTTCATCCAGAACCGCGCCGGCGAGCTCGACCCCGAACTGATTGACGCCTGACGCCCGCCTGCCCTAGCGCTGCGGGCCAAGGCATGGCGCGGGGACACGATGGAACGCTTTGAAGGCACGCAGAACTACGTCGCCACCGACGACCTCAAGGTCGCTGTCAACGCCGCGGTGCTGCTGCGCCGGCCGCTGCTGGTCAAGGGTGAGCCCGGCACCGGCAAGACCGTACTTGCGCACGAGATCGCCAAGGCGACCGGCGCCCCGCTGATCGAGTGGAATATCAAGTCGACCACCAAGGCGCAGCAGGGGCTGTACGAATACGACGCGGTCGCTCGCCTGCGCGACGGCCAACTGGGCGACGAACGCGTCCACGACATTTCGAACTACATCAAGAAGGGCAAGCTGTGGGAGGCGTTCACTTCGCCCCAGCTGCCGGTCCTGCTGATCGACGAGATCGACAAGGCCGATATCGAGTTTCCCAACGACCTCCTCCAGGAGCTCGACCGGATGAGCTTCGACGTCTACGAAACGCGCGAACGCGTCGCCGCGGTGGAACGCCCGATCGTGGTGATCACCAGCAACAACGAGAAGGAACTGCCCGACGCGTTCCTGCGCCGCTGTTTCTTCCACTATATCAAGTTTCCCGACCGCGACACGATGCAGGCAATCATCGACGTCCACTTCCCGAATATCCAGAAGACCCTCGTCACCAGGGCGATGGAAATCTTCTACGAGGTCCGCGACGTGCCAGGACTGAAAAAGAAGCCCAGCACCAGCGAACTGCTCGACTGGCTGAAGCTTCTGATGAACGAGGACATGCCGCTCGACGTCCTGCAGAACCGCGATCCCTCGAAAGCGATCCCGCCCTTGCACGGCGCGCTGCTCAAGAACGAGCAGGACGTGATGCTGTTCGAACGGCTCGCCTTCATGGCGCGCCGCGGCTGACAACAACGCGCAGGTGATCGCTTCCAGGCATACGCGCTTCGCCGCCGTCAGGGCGCGGCTCGAGGCGTTCCAGCCGCGCCCTGGACCGGCAGCCTGGATTTACGAATTCGCACTGTTCGGCTTCAAGCAGGGCTGGGCCTGCCTTTATGGCGGGATCATGCTGGCGCTACTGCTGGGCACCCACCTGTTCTACCCTGCCGGCGCAGCTCTCGCCCGCTACGACTTCCTCACCATTGCCGCGCTCGCCCTGCAGGCAGCCATGCTGGCCGTCCGGCTGGAGACAATCGAGGAAGCAAAGGTCATCGCCGCCTTCCATGTCGTCGGAACGGTGATGGAACTGTTCAAGACGCAGGTCGGTTCGTGGGAGTACCCGGAACCTAGCCTGCTTCGCATCGGCGGCGTGCCGCTGTTCACCGGTTTCATGTACGCAGCCGTGGGCAGTTACATCGCGCGGGTATGGCGCATCTTCGCCTTCCGCTTCACCGCTTATCCACCCCGTTGGGCGACCTACCTCGTGGCGGTGGCGGTTTACGTGAACTTCTTCGCTCACCATTGGCTGCCCGACATTCGGTTCGCACTGTTCGCAGCGCTGGGGCTGTTGTTTGCGCGGACGCGCGTCTATTTCACCGTATGGCGGGCTGAACGATGGATGCCGCTGCTCGTCGGTTGGCTGCTGGTCGCGGTGTTCATCTGGCTGGCCGAGAATGTCGGCACGCTGTCGCATGCGTGGATCTATCCAAGCCAGCGATCCGGCTGGCACCTGGTCTCGCCCGGAAAACTCGGTGCCTGGTACTTGCTGATGTATATTTCCTTCGTCCTCGTCGCGGCAATTCATGGCGCCCGGCTGGCAAGCGAGGGAGGTGGCAAGCTGTCCGAACGTCTCGCTTCGACGGCACGGCGCCGGCAATGAAATGGGCGATGGCGATCGCGGCGGCGCTGCTCGGCGCCGGTCCGGTGGCCGCGGCAACGATCCCGGCGCCCTATCGCGGGGCCTGGGTCGTGGCCGGACAGCCCTGTGTGGGCGAGGCAGCGGCGAGCGATGCCATCGTGCGGGCGCGCTCGCTGTACGTCGCAGAATTCGAATCGCGCGTGCTACGGGTTCGGCAGCGCAGGCACCGGCTTGCAGTCGTCAGCGATGCGCCGGTGACGCTCACCGGCGGGCCTCAACCCGTGACCCGCTTGACCACGTTAAGCCTCGCCAGGCGGCACGGCGCGATGACGATCGACGGTCGGCCCTACCGCCTGTGCAGCCGGCACCCGATCGAGCTCACCATTCCGATACCCTGAGCGCCTTACAGGCTGTAAGCCACCTCGAGATCGCCCCACCGGCGGCCGGCCACGATCAGCGGGACGTAGACGTTGCGGACCACGCGCCAGGTCTTGCCGTCACCCTCCTGGCGATAGACCGCCATCATGTAGGGCGCGGTGCTGGCCTTGGCCTTCTGGTCGATCGGGTCGAACAGGATGCGGCCGTTGCGGCAGTGGCGGGTGTCGTGGGCGATATCGCCGGTGGGCGCGCGGCTGAACTCGCTGAGGTGCGTGGGCAGGTAGCCCTTGGTATCGGTGCAGGCGGTGGCCATGATGCGGCTGTCCGATCCGGTCGTCCGGTCCAGGACCGGGCGCCAGTGGGCGTGGGCCCAGTCCATCAGCCCGGTGCGATAGCGCGGCGGATTGCTCCCCTCGATCAAACGGTACTGCTGGTCGAACAGCGCGCCCTGCGTCAGCGCGCCGCTGGCCAGCGCGGCTTCGGCCAGTTCGGCGATCTCGCGCGCGGCGGACTGCGCCTTTTCCACCATCGCGCTGTCGGCAGGCGAGAGCCCGGCCTGGACGATGCAGTCGAACATCGTGTTCGCCGTCATCTCCAGCGTTTCCATGCGGCTGTGCGCTGTCTCGAGGCGGTTCTCGTTGTCGACCGCGGCGCCGTCGAACGCGGTCAGGACGTCCTGGACCGAGTGGACGTGGCGGCTGATCGTCTCGGTCGCCTGGGCGATCTGCTCGTTCTGACGATCGACCTCATCGACCATCTGGACGACGCCGGCGATGGTGTCCTCGATGCGCGCCACGCTGCGGCGCGCATCGCCGCTGGCCTTGGCGCCGCCCTCGATCTGGACGATCACCTGCTCGGCCTCGCCGGCCAGCGCATCGATCGTGCGCGCGATTTCGTCGGTGGCGGAGCGGGTATCGTGGGCAAGCTTCTTCACTTCGCCGGCGACGACCGCAAAGGTGCGGCCGGCCTCGCCCGCGCGGGCCGCCTCGATCGTGGCGTTGAGCGCCAGGATGTTGGTGGTCTCGGCGATGATCGAGATATCCTGCGAGCAGCGTTTGACCTGGTCCATCGCGCTGGCGAACCCGGTGACGTGGCGGGTCAACGTGTCCACCAGCGACAGCAGCGACCCGATCTGGCCCAGCGAATCCTTGATCAGGCGCGACCCTTCGTCGAGGTGATCGCGCGCCCGGCGCGAGAACAGCCGCGCCTCGTCGCTCGCCTGGGCGACCTGCTGCTGGTCCGAATCGAGCGCGGTTATCGTGCCCTGGAGCGCGATGTGCTCGGCCCGCAGCCGGCCCGAGGCGTCGATGACGGCCTGGACGATGCCGGCCACTTCGGCGCAGTTGACGGTGACTTCACCGCAGGTGTCGGGAATACGATCGAGCGCACGCGTGTCGGCAACGTCGATCCGAGTCATTTCCATGTGATTTCGCGCCCCGCGTTCTGTACGCTCGTCGCTTAGCGCCCGCATGGTTATCCAACCGTTAAGGGCCGAACGCTGACTCAACTCCGGGGATCGGGCCGCCTGCGATGTTCTTCAATTTCGTCGACGAGCTGCGCGCCGCGGGCATTCCCGCCAGCTTCAAGGAGCACCTGGTCCTGCTCGAGGCGCTCGACAAGGACGTGATCGCGCAGACGCCGGAGGCGTTCTATTACCTGTCGCGCGCCACCTTCGTTAAGGACGAAGGCCTGCTCGACCGCTTCGACCAGGTCTTCAACAAGGTCTTCAAGGGCGTGCTGACCGACTACGGCCAGACCCCGGTCGACATCCCCGAGGACTGGTTGAAGGCCCTGGCGGAGAAGTTCCTCACGCCCGAGGAGATGGAGGCGATCAAGGCGCTCGGGTCGTGGGACGAGATCATGGAGACGCTGAAAAAGCGGCTCGAGGAACAGCACGAGCGCCACCAGGGCGGCAGCAAGTGGATCGGCACCGGCGGCACCAGCCCGTTCGGGAACGGCGGCTACAATCCCGAAGGCGTGCGGATCGGCGGCGAATCGAAGCACGGCCGGGCGCTGAAGGTGTGGGAAAAGCGCGACTTCAAGAACCTGGACAACACGCGCGAACTGGGCACCCGCAACATCAAGATCGCACTGCGCCGCCTGCGCCGCTTTGCCCGCGAAGGTTCGCCCGACGAGCTCGACCTCGATGGCACGATCGAGGGGACGGCGCGGCAGGGCTTCCTCGACATCCGGATGCGGGCCGAGCGGCGCAATGCGGTCAAGCTGCTGCTGTTCCTCGACGTCGGCGGATCGATGGACCCGTTCATCAAGCTGGTCGAGGAGCTGTTCAGCGCCGCCACCACCGAGTTCAAGAACCTGGAGTTCTTCTACTTCCACAACTGCCTGTACGAAGGCGTTTGGAAGGACAATCGCCGCCGCTGGACCGAGCGGACGCCGGTGTGGGACATCCTCCACAAGTACGGGCACGACTACAAGGTCGTGTTCGTCGGCGACGCGGCGATGAGCCCGTACGAGATCACCCACCCGGGCGGCAGCGTCGAGCATTTCAACGAGGAATCCGGCGCGGTGTGGATGAGCCGCGTCGCCCACGTCTACCCGGCGACGGTGTGGCTGAACCCGGTGCCGGAGGCGCAGTGGGGCTATTCGCAGTCGACGCGGATCCTGCGCGAACTGCTGAACGGCGCGATGTACCCGCTGACGCTGGAAGGGCTCGACAGCGCGATGCGCGACCTTACCCGCAAGAAGCACTGACGGCAGCCATCACCGCCGCCGCCGGTCACACCCTTGTGCCCTCTTGCGCAAGGCGGCGTGCGGCCTGATCTTCATGTCATGACCGACCGCCAACCCGCCCTCTTCCTAGGCCATGGTTCACCGATGACCGTGATTACCGACAACGCCGAAATCCGCGCCTTGCGCGCGCTGGGCGCCGCGCTGATGCGTCCGCGCGCGATCCTGGTGATCACCGCGCACTGGGAGACGCAGGGCAAGACGCACCTCACCGCGCAGGCCGCGCCGCCGACGATCCACGATTTTCGGGGCTTCCCGCAGGCGCTTTACGATGTGCGCTACCCGGCGCCGGGCGCCCCCTGGCTGCTCGACCGGATCGAGGCGCTGGTTGGCGCCGACACCATCCAGCGCGACAGCGAATGGGGCTTCGATCACGGCGCCTGGGGCGTGGTCCAGCCGCTGTTCCCGGATGCCGACGTGCCGATGGTGGCGATGAGCCTGGATCGCGGGCGCGACGCCGACGGCCACGTCGCGCTGGCCCGCGCGCTGGCCCCGCTGCGCGACGAAGGCGTGCTGGTGATCGGCAGCGGCAACGTGATCCACAACCTGGCGCTGTGGCGGCAGGCGGCGGGGACGCAGCCCGACTGGGCGCTCGATTTCCAGCGCCGCAGCAACGCCGCGATCCGGGCCGGCGATCTTGGCGCCCTTACCCGCTTCGCCCCGGACGACCGCGCGGCCGCGCAGGCGATCAACAGCGGCGAGCATTTCCTGCCGCTGCTCTACCCGCTGGCGATGCGATCCGCGGACGAGCCGGCGGCGCTGTTCAACGACCACATCGACGGCGCACTGTCGATGACCTCGGTGATCGTCGGCACGGTCCCCGAAGGCTTCGCGCTGGCCGCCTAGTACAGCAGCAGCGGCGCGATGCTCTCGCGCCACGCGTCCTCGTCGCGCGACGCGAGAGCATCGAGGTCGGCGGGTGTCGCGGCCGGATTATCGACCCATTCGCGCAGCGCCGGGCCGCCGTTGATCACGTCGATGGCAAGCCGGTCGAACTCGTACTCGTAGGGAAAGTCCCGCCACAGGTCGTAGGCGGGATAAAGATTGCGGATCGCCTTGAAGGCGAGCGCCTGCAGCCGCCAGGGGCGGAAGGACCGGTGATCATAGAATTCGCCCTCGGCGTGGATCATCAGGCCGTGGCACAGCGCGCCGGCGTGCTTGTGAAAGGTCGGCGTGAACCAAACTTCGCGCAAGCCGCAGCCCGCCAGCCATTCGGGCGCCACGCGCATCATCTCGGCCAGCACGGCGGCGGCATCGACATCGGGGGCGCCGAACAGCACTTCCAGCGGGCGGGTCGTGCCCCGTCCCTCGCTCAGCGTCGCGCCTTCCAGCATGACCGTGCCGGCATAGGCGCGCGCCATATTGACGTTGGCGGCGTTGGGACTGGGATTGATCCACACGCGGTCTGTGGGCCAGCCGAAGCCCGGTGCGCCGTCGGCGTCCCAGCCGTCCATCGCGATCACCCGGTAATCGACGTCGAGCGCGAAGCGCTTGATGAACCAGTGGCCCATCTCACCCATCGTCAGGCCGTGGCGCATCGGCATCTCGGCGGCGCCGACGAAGCTTTCCTGGCCGGCGATCAGCGTCGTCCCCTCTACCGGACGGCCGGCGGGATTGGGCCGGTCCAGCACCCACACGCTCTTGCCGGATGTCGCCGCCTCTTCCAGCAGGTACAGCAGCGTGGTGACGAAAGTGTAGATCCGGCAGCCGAGGTCCTGGAGATCGAACAGGAACACGTCCGCGCTCGACATCATCTGCCCGCTGGGTCGGCGCACTTCACCATACAGGCTGAACAGCGGGATGCCGTAGCGGGCGTCGGTCTCGTCCGCGGTCTCGACCATGTTGTCCTGCTTGTCGCCCTTGATCCCGTGCTGCGGGCCGAACGCGGCAGTCACGTTGACGCCCGCCGCGATCAGCGCGTCGAGCGAATGGACCAGGCCCTGCGTGACCGAGGCGGGATGCGCGATCAGCGCTGTGCGGCGCCCCTCCAGCTCGTGCAGCAGCGCGGGGTCGGAAAGCAGGCGATCGATACCGAATGTCGTCATGCCATGTCCGCTGGCGAAACCGCGCCGATGAAGCAAGCCGGATCGTGGAAATCGGCATCGCCCGCAGGGTGGCGGAGCGCCCAGTAGCTCCTCGTTCCGCCCTCCTCCTCGATCACGCAGGTGAGGTTGAATGCCCACGGTGCCGGCGGCAGCCCGGCCCGCGGGATCGCGGCGTCGAAGATGGCAACCTGGCGGCCCGGGCGCAGCGTGCACTCCGGATCGCGCGGCAATTCGCGTCTTGTCATTTCCGCGCGCGGGGCGGTGAAATCGTAGGCGGCCCAGCGCTCGGACGGGGAGAAATTGAATTCGCTGTACGCCGTGCCCGCGGCCGGGCGCACGAACAGTTCGAAACAGGTCGTTCGCCATAGCCCGTCGGCAAAGCCCCTGCCGGCAAAGCGCGGGATCACCAGCCCTGCCGCGCCGGTGATCCGCCAGCGCAGCCGCAGCCAGTTCGGATCACCGCCGACCAGGCGCGCTTCGACCGCGCTGACGGCCAGCGGGGGATGCCCCGGATGCGGGACCAGCGCATGCGTTTCCAAGCCCGCCGCTCCATGCTAGGCGGCCAGCCGCCATGAGCCCATACCAGTCCGATCTCCTGCGCCTGCTCGACGAGCGGGGCTACATCCACCAGCTGACCGATGCCGGCGGCCTCGACGCACTGGCGTCGAAGGGTATCGTCCCGGGCTATATCGGCTTTGATGCCACCGCGCCATCGCTCCATGTCGGCAGCCTGGTGCAGATCATGATGCTGCGCCGCCTGCAGCAGGCCGGGCACAAGCCGATCGTGGTGATGGGCGGGGGAACGACCAAGATCGGAGACCCATCGGGCAAGGACGAAAGCCGCAGGATGCTGACGGCGGACGGGATCGCTGCCAACATCGCCTCGATCCGAACGATCTTCGAACGCCTGCTGACCTTCGGCGACGGACCGACCGACGCGGTGATCGTCGATAACGAGGAATGGCTGGGCCAGCTCGGCTATATCGAATTGCTGCGCGACGTCGGACCGCACTTCACCATCAACCGGATGCTGACCTTCGATTCGGTCAAGCTGCGGCTCGAGCGCGAGCAGCCCCTCACCTTCCTCGAATTCAACTACATGATCCTGCAGGCCTACGATTTCCGCGAACTGGCGCTGCGGCGCGGGTGCCGGCTGCAGATGGGCGGCAGCGACCAGTGGGGCAACATCGTCAACGGGATCGAGCTGGGCCGCCGCAAGGACGGGCTCGAGCTGTTCGGGCTGACGACGCCGCTGCTGACCACCGCGGACGGCGCCAAGATGGGCAAGACCGCCGCTGGTGCCGTCTGGCTGAACGAGGACGCGCTGCCCAGCTACGACTTCTGGCAGTACTGGCGAAATGCCGACGATCGCGACGTCGGCCGGTTCCTGCGCCTGTTCACCGATCTGCCGCTTGACGAGATCGCCCGGCTGGAGGCGCTTCAGGGCGGCGAGATCAACGATGCCAAGATCGCGCTGGCCAACGCGGTGACCGCGCTGTGCCGCGGCGATGCCGCCGCGACGAGCGCCGCGGCGACCGCGCAGGCAACCTTCGCAGGCGGAGGCGTGGGCGAGGACCTGCCGGTCTGCGTGCTGCCGGCCGCGGGTATGCCGCTGATCGACGCGCTGATCGGCCTGGGGTTCGCGGCCAGCCGGGGCGAGGCCAAGCGCCTGATCGCCGGCGGCGGCGCGCGCATCGACGGCGAGGCCGTGAAGGACGAAGGTGCGCATGTGCCCGGCGGTACCGAGCGGCGCATTTCCTCGGGCAAGAAGAAGCACGGGGTGCTTCGCCCCGCGTAATCGAAAGGCGCGGCGAACTGCCGACTTATCCCCAATCCTGGCCCGCGGGTTTACCTTATTTTTGCCTTTGCCGCCGATACCGAGCCCGAGGTCGCAAGCCGAACGGGGTAAGGAACGATTATGAGCGGAGCGCAACTGGCCGTCACCGAGATGCGGCGCGCCACCCGGCACCCGGTCGCCCACAAGGTGATCGGTGAGCATCGCACGCTGGGCGACGTTCACTTCAACATCGTCAATATTTCGGCGCACGGCTTCATGGTCGAGGGCCAGCCGTCGTTCGCGCGGGGCGAGCGCGTGACCATCCGCCTGCCCGTGATCGGCCGGATCGAGGCGCACCTGATCTGGCTCACCGAGGATCGCGGCGGCTTTCAGTTCGAGCGGATCATCCGCCTCGACGACTTCATGAAGATGATCGACACGATCCAGCCCAACCCGCGCCTGCGCGCCTCGCGCTAACGCCAAAACGCAAACTTTAGCGGCGCCAAGCCAGCCCGCCTTGGCAAGCGGCGACGGCGCTGCCATGCGAGTGGCGTGAGCGACGTCCGTCATCCCCTCGCCATTCCGCCCTTCCGCGCCTACGTGCTGTCGCGGTTCCTGGCCACCATCGCGATGACCGCGCAGGCGATCATCATCGGCTGGCAGGTCTACGGCCTGGCGCGCGAGACGCGGTCCATCAACGAAGCGGCGCTGGTGCTCGGCCTGATCGGCCTGGTCCAGTTCGTGCCGCTGTTCCTGCTGACGCCGGTCGTCGGCCTGGTCGCCGACAGCTACGACCGGCGGTGGATCGTGCGTGCCACCACCGCGCTGCTGGTCGCCAACGCGGCGCTGCTGGGGCTGCTGACCTACTGGGGCATGCTGACGCTGCCGTTCCTGTTCGGTGCGGCGGTGATCGTCGGCATCTGCCGCGCCTTTTCCGGCCCCGCCTATTCGGCGCTGGCGCCCAACCTGGTGCCGCGCGAAGCGCTGCCGACGGCGATCGCGTTCAGCTCGGTCGCCTGGCAGACCGGCTCGATCGCGGGCCCCAGCGTGGGCGGTCTGCTGTACGCGATCCATCCGGACGTTGCCTATATCGCCATTTCGGCGATGCTCTCGCTGGCGCTGGCGACGATCTTCCTGATCCCCAAAGTGCCGCAGCCACCGGCGCAGACATCGCGCCACCCGCTTCAGCGCATCACGGACGGATTCGCCTACATCCGCCGCAACCGGCTGGTGCAATCGGCCATCACGCTCGACCTGTTCGCGGTGCTGCTGGCGGGATCGACCGCGCTGCTGCCGATCTACGCGCGCGACATCCTCCACGTCGGGTCCAGCGGCCTGGGCATCCTGGCGGCCAGCATGGGGATCGGCGCCTCGGCCACCGCGGCGCTGTTCTCGGTCCGGCCGATGCGCAAGGACGTCGGCACCAAGATGCTGGCCGCGGTCGGCGTCTTCGGCGCGGCGATCCTGGTGTTCGGGCTGTCGCGCAATTTCTGGCTCAGCGTCGGCGCGCTGATGGTGGCGGGCAGCGCCGACATGATCTCGGTCTACGTCCGCTCGTCGCTGATCCAGCTGCACACCCCCGACGAGATGCGCGGACGCGTCAGCGCCGTCAGCCAGTTGACCATCTCCGCCTCGAACGAACTGGGCGAGGCCGAGTCCGGACTGCTCGCCTCCCTGCTGGGACCTGTCGGCGCGGTCGTCGTCGGCGCGCTGGGCGCGGTCGGGATCACTTTGCTGTGGTCGCGCCTTTACCCTGAACTGCGGGCAGCGCGCACGTTCGATCCGCCCGAAGACATCAAGACCACGTCACTGGAGGCCGTTTCATGAAAGCCGAAAGCATCCTTGCCACCATCGGCAACACCCCGCACGTGCGCCTGTCGCGCCTGTTCCCCGATCACGAGGTCTGGGTGAAGAACGAGCGAGCCAACCCCGGCGGTTCGATCAAGGACCGCATCGGCGTGGCCATGATCGAAGCCGCAGAAGCCGACGGCAGCCTGAAGCCCGGCGGCACCATCATCGAGCCGACCAGCGGCAATACCGGCATCGGCCTGGCCATGGCGGCCGCGGTCAAGGGCTACAAGCTGGTCCTGGTCATGCCCGAATCGATGTCGCTGGAACGGCGGCGGCTGATGCTGGCCTACGGCGCCAGCTTCGACCTGACCCCGCGCGAGCTGGGCATGAAGGGCGCGATGGTCCGCGCCGCCGAACTGGTCGCGCAGACCGAGGGGGCGTGGATGCCCCAGCAGTTCGACAATCCCGCCAATATCGCGATTCACGCCCGCACGACCGCGCAGGAAATCCTGGCCGACTTTGCCGACACCCCGATCGACGTGCTGATCACCGGGGTCGGCACCGGCGGCCACCTGACGGGCTGCGCCGAGACGCTGAAGCGGACCTGGCCGGGGCTCAAGGCCTATGCGGTCGAGCCGACCCTGTCCGCCGTGATCTCGGGCGGGCAGCCCGGCCCGCACCCCATCCAGGGCCTCGCGGCCGGGTTCATCCCGACCAACCTGCACACCCAGTCGATCGACGGCGCCATCCAGGTCGAGGCCGAGGCTGCCAAGGACATGGCGCGGCGCTGCGCGCGCGAGGAAGGCATCCTGGTCGGCATCAGCTCGGGCGCGACGCTGGCCGCGATCGCGCAGAAGCTTCCCGACCTGGCGCCCGGGTCGCGCGTGCTGGGATTCAATTACGACACTGGTGAGCGCTACTTGTCGGTTCCGGACTTCCTGCCCGAATGAGCGCGTTCGAAACGGTCGCCTACGCCGATGCCGGCACCGCGCTGACGGGCCGCCTGGCGCGGCCCGCCGGTGATCCCCGCGCCGCCGTGGTCGTTTATCCCAGCGTGCACGGCCAGACCGGCCACAGCGATGAACGCCTGCGCCGCCTGGCCGCCGCCGGCTACCTGGCGATGAGCGCCGACTACTACGGCGATCTTCCGGACGAGCCCGGCGCGGTCGCCGCCGCGGGACAAGCCCTGCGCAGCGACACCGAACGGTTGCGGGCGCGGATCCTGGCGGCTTTGGCCGCGCTGCGCGCGCGTCCCGAAGCGGCCGGCCTGCCGCTGGGGGCGATCGGGTTCTGCCAGGGCGGATTGTCCGTGCTGGAACTGGCGCGCATGAACGCCGGGCTGGCGGCGGTGGCCAGTTTCCACGGCCTCCTGCACACCCAGCGCCCGGCTACCGCGGCGATCACCGCGCGCATCCTGGTCTGCCATGGCGATGCCGACCCGATGGTGCCGCGCGAAGCGGTGCTGGCGTTCTGGCAGGAAATGGATGCCGCCGGCGCCGACTGGCATTTCCATTCCTATGCCGGCGTCCTGCACGGCTTCACCGACCCGGCCAGCGACACGCGCGGCATGGCCGCGGTCGGTTACGACGCCAGCGCCGACCGGCAATCGTGGGCGGCGCTGGAATCGTTCTTCGCGGAAGTGTTCGGCTAGGGCCTCAGCCCAGCCCGGGGATCTTGAAGCCCGGCGGCAGGCCAAGCCCGCCCTGGACCCGGGCCATCTCCTCGTTGCTGACCTGGTCGGCCTTGGCGCGCGCATCGTTGAAGGCGGCGGCGATCAGGTCCTCTGCCATCTGCTTTTCGGACGCCTGCATCAGGCTGTCGTCCAGGGTGACCGCGATCACCCGGCCCTTGGCCGTGCAACGGATCGTCACCAGCCCGCCGCCGGCCTTGCCCTCGACCTCGATCGCATCGAGCTTGCCCTGCGTCTCGGTCATCTGCTTCTGGATGGTCTCGGCCGCCTGCTGGGCCGCCTTGATCATCTCTTCCATCGATTTCATCGTCTGCTCCAGTTGCGTTCGTTGTCGCGAAGGGCTTGGGGTTCGGCGCTCTCGTCGACGATCTCGGCGCCGGGAAAGGCGGCAAATGCCGCTTCGACCAGCGGGTTGCGAAGCAGCGCCGCGCGTTCTTCCGCCTTTGCCGCGTCCGCGGCTTCGCGCAGCGTCGGCGCGGCCTCGCCCTCGCCCCGACGCACCTCCCAGCGTTCGCCGGTGGCGCGCAGCAGCGCGTCGCGGATCTCCGCCCCGGGATCGCCGGCATAGCCGGGCGCGACCGCGTAAAGCAGGTGCGTTGGCGCCAGTTCGATCACGCGCACCCAGTCGCGCATGATCTGCGCCACGCGCAGTTGGCCCGACTGGTCGACCGTGTCGATAACGCCGCTCCAGTCGAGCGCGGCGGACGGCGCCGCCACCGGCTCGGCAGCGTCCGCGCGCGGGGCGGCGGGCGCCGACGCGGCAAGCTCTTCCATCTTGCGCGCAAGCTGGCCGGGATCGGGCAAATCGGCCGCGAACATCGTCCGCAGCAAGGCCATGCGCGCCGCCGCGAGCGGATCGGGGGCGGCGCGAACCTCGTCGTGGCCCTTCAGCAGCAATTGCCACAGCCGGTGCAGCTGACCGGGCGACAGCGCCCGGGCCCATTCCTCGATCGCGGCGCGCTCCTCGGCGCTGATGGCATCGGCACCGCTCTGGCCCACTTGCGCAACCGTGACGCGGTGCACCAGGTCGAGCACGGCGCGCAGCATCGCCGGCGGCTCGACGCCAAGCGCGAATTGCTGGTCGACCAGCGCCAGCAGCCCCGCCCCGTCCCCCGCCAGCAGCGCGGCCAGCAGGCGCCGCTGGGCGCTGCGGTCGGCAAGGCCGAGCATGTCGCGCACGGCGTCGGCCCTGACGGCGCCGCCGCCGTCAAGATCGGCGTGGGCGATCGCCTGGTCTAGGATCGACAGCCCGTCGCGGACCGATCCTTCGGCCGCGGTCGCCACCATCGCCAGCGCCTCGTCCTCGGCATCGACGGCTTCGGCGGCGCAGATGCCCGCGAAGTGTTCGGCCAGCATGGGCGCGGGAATGCGACGCAGGTCGAAGCGCTGGCAGCGGCTCAGCACGGTCACCGGCAGCTTTTCGACTTCCGTCGTCGCGAATAGGAACTTCACATGCGCAGGCGGTTCCTCAAGTGTCTTGAGCAAGGCATTGAAAGCATTGCGCGACAGCATGTGGACTTCGTCGATGATGTAGATCTTGTAGCGGGCGCTGACGGCGGCATAGCGAACCGCCTCGATGATCTCGCGCACGTCGTCGACGCCGGTATGGCTGGCGGCGTCCATCTCGATCACGTCGATGTGGCGCCCTTCGGCGATGGCGACGCAGGGTTCGCACACCCCGCAGGGATCGATCGTCGGCCCGCCGGTGCCGTCGGGGCCGATGCAATTGAGCGCCTTGGCGATCAGCCGCGCGGTGCTGGTCTTGCCGACCCCGCGCACGCCGGTCATCAGGAAGGCGTGCGCCAGCCGGTCGCGCTTGATCGCGTTGCCAAGCGTCTGGACCATCGCGTCCTGCCCGATCAGCGCGGCAAACGTCTGCGGCCGGTACTTGCGCGCCAGCACGCGATACGGCTGGGCCGCCTGGGCGGGAATGGCCTGTGCCGGGGCGGCCTGTGCCGGGGCGGACTGTGCCGGGGCGGACTGTGCCGGGGTGGCCTGTGCCGGGGCGGCCTGTGCCGGGGCGGCCTGTGTTGCCGCCTCCCGGGCTGGCGCAGGCTGCGTTGCCCCCTCCTCCGGTGCCGGGGCGGGCGGCGGTGGCGGCGGCGCGCCGAACAGCGCCGACTGGCCGGCCGCCTCCAGCTCGGCCGCGGTGGGCGTTTGCGGAGCGGCGCCGGCCGGCTCGTCGTTACCGAAGATGTCGGGTGAATCGCCCATCGTCGCAGCCTAGCAAAGTTGTGCGCGGGCCGGGCAACTAAAAGCAGGGGAAAAAAGGAGCCGGGCGACCCGCCGCAACCCGTTGTGGCTGCTTCCTTCCGGACCTGACCAGGTTGGCGGACGCAAGCGTCCGCCCGACTCCCGCGGCGCATATGGCGCGGCCCGGTCGGCAACGCAAGGCCTGCAAATTTCCCCCGCCCTGTCGCGTTTCGGCAAGCGGGCCCGGCGATTCGCGCCTATCGCAAGGCCATCCACCCCGGTGGACGACCCTTCATAACGAGGGGGAGGGGCGGGTACCGTAAACGATCCTCAGCGCGACCCGGGATCGTCCGGTACCCGTTCCCCGGTCGGCACTGCGCGGCGCAGTTCCCGAAATCAGCGGAAATTGTCGGCGTAGGCCTGTAGCTTCAGCCGGCGCGGCGGCGTCGCATGGACGGTCGCGGCGATGCCGTGGCGCTCGGCATAGGCGACTGCTTCCTCGCGCGTGGCGAACCGGATCGTGACCTGCTGCGCCATGTCGCCCGAGCCGGCCCAGCCCATCAGCGGATCGGGATGCTTGGCCTCTGCCGGGACGAAGTCGAGCAGCCACTGGTCGGTCAGCGCGCGGCCGGACTGCATGGCGTTCTTCGGGCGTTGGTAGATGCGTGCGCTCATGGCCGCCGCGCTACCCGAATCGCGTCATGAATCAAGCCCCGCCCGGCGCGTCCGTGTCAGGCCGGGCCTCCGTGGGCCCGCGCTCCACCGGCCACAGGCGGCCCACGACCCAGCGCCCGCCGAGAACGACTGCGAGCGCCATAGCCGCCCACGGCAGCAGCGTGATGACGATCAACAGGATCGCTGCGAGCCCGCCGACGACGTTGTCCCAGCCATCGTCAATGGCTGCAAGGAACGGCCCCCGGTCAAGCGGCGGACTGACCGGGCCGCTTGTGTAATGCAGGGACAGCGGAATCGCGGCGAGGCTGGCGGCGGCATCCGCCTTTTGCCCACCAAGCTCCTCCTGGCGGCCCTCGGCCTCTTCGATCATCGCCTGCACCGACTGCCGTTCCGCCGGCGTCGTGGCCGCGGCGAGGCGCGCAGCCAGCGCGCGGCGATCGCGCTCCGCGTCGCGGCTGCCGGCATCGGCGGCGGTTGTCGCGATGCGGGTGTCGGTGCTGTCGATGGTCGCGTCGGTCAACATGCCGCCGCGGCGGGTCGCGGTGTCGATCGCGCCGCGGCCAAAGGCGCGCGCGTCGGCAGGCGCAAGCCGCAAGTCGAGTGTCGCGGCCACGCTGCGGTCGCCGATCACGCTGAAGGTCATGCCCCAGATCCGGCATCGCGCCGGCCCCAAGCCCTCGCAAGCACGGGCGTGCTCTTCCTGCAAGCCAGCAACCTCACTGGCCGGAATCCGGACCGAATATTGATAGGTTACCGCGATCCCGTCCCCGCCCGTCACGCCGATCCGCGATCCGTCGGCCTTGCGATCGGCAGCCGCGGGAGGTTTGGTGGAGCCTTCATCGGACGACTTGGAGCACCCGGCCAGCACGAGCGCGGCAAGAACCGGAACCAGCAGTCGTGTTTGGATCGCCATCGAACACCCCTTGTCAATCGAATCAGTAGAGATTCGCGCGTTTGCCGCCGCCCGTCAATCCGGACGGCCATTGCCCCGCTCGAACGCGTTGCGGGTCTTCAGGCTGGGGGCTTCGTTCCAGGGTTCGTCGGGCCAGCGATGCTTGGGGTAGCGGCCCTTCATCTCCTTGCGCACGTCATGCCAGGAACCGCGCCAGAAGCCCGGCAGGTCGAGCGTCGTCTGGATCGGGCGGCCACCCGGCGAGGTCAGCAGCAGGCGCAGCGGGCACGGCGGCGTGCCGAAGGTGGGATGGCTGTCGAGCCCGAACAGCGCCTGGACCCGCACCTCGGCGCTGGGGCCGCCGGGATCGTCATAGGCGATCGCGTGGTGCGAGCCGGCAGGCGAAACGAATTCCGCCGGCGCCAGCCGGTCGAGCGTCTTGCGTTCGTCCCAGCTCAGCCGTGCCAGCAAGGCATCATGCAGCCGGCGAGGATCGAGATCGCGCAGCGACACGGTATCGGCGGCCAGCAACGGCCCGAGCCAATCCCCCGCCGCGGCGACCAGGCCGTCCGCGGACAGCGCCGCGAGACCGGCCTGGGCCGCGCGCCGCAGCAGCGCTTCGCTCCCCCGCGAAAGCGGCAACGCGGCCAGGCCGACCCGCTGCAGGTGGCTGAAAAGCGCTTCGTCGATCGCTGCGCGGTCGGACGGCAGTTCGTAGCCGCGCGCAACCACGATGGCGCCGATCCGCCGTTCGCGGACCGGTTCGGCGCGTTCGCCGTCAGGCAGCCAGCGCACCCGCCGGCTCGTGGCGATCCGGTGTGGCAGGAACCGCGTGATGTCGGCATGGGCGAGCGGCCAGGCCGAGGTTATCCGCGCCCCTTTTGCCTCGCCCTGGGCGTCGGCGATCACCAGCCATTCGCTGCTCGCCAGCGGCGATGCCGGGTCGAGGCGAAAACCGCGCCCGCCTGCCGACAGCCAGTGCTCGCCCGCAGCATCGCGGCGCCGGGCGATACGATCGGGATAACCCTCGGCAAGGATGGCGGCCAGCGGCACCCGGTCCTGGCGCGGATCGGGCGGAGCCAGCTTTTCCGCCCGCCGCGCCCATCCCGCCGCAAGCGCGCGCGCCGCCTTCGCGCGGGCCGAAGGATCGCGCCGAAACCGGTCGAGCCGTGCGCCCAGGTCGTCCCCCTTCCCGCCCAGCGCGCGCTCCTGCATCAGCAAGGCCAGTTCCGCTGCCGCGCCCGCCTCCCCCCGGCGCGCGGCATAGAGCAGCATGTGCGCGGAGGCCGGATCGAGCGGCAGCGCCGCCATCGCGCGGCCATGCGCAGTGATCCGCCCCGCCCCGTCGAGCGCGCCGAGTGCCGCCAGCTGCGCGCGCGCGGCGCCAAGCGCGGCGGCGGGCGGCGGATCGAGCCAGGCCAGCGACGCGGGGTCCTCGCTGCCCCACTGCGCCAGGGTCAGCGCCAGCGGCGCCAGGTCGGAGACGAGAATTTCAGGCGGCTCGTAAGCGGGCCGGCCGGCGTGCCCGCCCTCTTCCCACATCCGGTAGGCGGTGCCGGGGCCCTGCCGCGCGGCGCGCCCAGCGCGCTGGGTCGCGCTGGAGCGACTGGCGCGGTGCGTCACCAGCCGCGTCACGCCCGCGGCGACGTCGAACTCGGCCCGCCGCGACAACCCGGCGTCGACGACGATGCGCACCCCGTCGAGCGTCAGCGAGGTCTCGGCGATGTTGGTCGCCAGCACGATCCGGCGCCGGCCCTCGGGATCGCGGCGGATCGCCGCGCGCTGGGCGGCAGGCTCGACCTGGCCGTGCAGCGGCAGGATCGGCGTGCCCGGCAATCGCGCCGCCAGCAGGTCGGCGGTGCGGGCGATGTCGCCCACCCCCGGCAGGAAGACCAGGATGTCGCCCTCGCCCTCGCGCCAGGCCGTCAGCACCGCGCCGGCCGTCGCATCGGGCAGGCGCAGGTCGGGGCGGGCGCCGAGCCAGCGGATCTCGAGCGGGTGGGCGCGCCCCTCGCTTTCGATGACCGGGGCATCGCCGAGCAGCGCGGCAAAGCGCGCGCCGTCCAGCGTGGCGGACATCGCGACCAGCCGCAGGTCCTCGCGCAGGACCGCCGCGCTCTCTATCGCCAGCGCCAGCCCCAGGTCGCTGTCGAGGTGGCGTTCGTGAACCTCGTCGAACAGGACCGCGCTGACGCCGGCAAGGTCCGGGTCGGCCAGGATGCGCGAGACGAAGATGGCCTCGGTCATCACGGTCACGCGCTTGCCCGGCCGACTGTCCAGGCGGGTCGCATAGCCGATCGTCTGCCCGGCCCGCTCGCCGCACAGTTCGGCCATGCGCTCGGCCGCGGCGCGCGCGGCAACCCGGCGCGGGGACAGGACAAGCACTTCGCCCTGGCACCACGGTTCCGCGATCAGCGCCGGCGCCACCGCGGTCGTCTTGCCCGCGCCGGGCGGCGCCACCAGCACCGCGCGGCTGCCATCGCGCAGCGCAGCGCGCAGCGCCGGCAGGACCTGGTGGATGGGAAGATCGCCGCTCATGCCGGCGGGGATACCGCCGCGGCGGCCGCGCGAACAGTCAGAAGCGGCGCGAAACCGCGAACTCGGCCGCTTCCGCCATCGCGGCATGGGCGGCCGAGGCGGGGAAGCCGGCGATCGCGTCTATCGCGCGGCTGGCGAAGTGGCGCGCCCGCTCACGCGTGGCGTCGACCGCGCCGTGGGAGGCGATCAGGGCGGTGGCATGGTCGAGATCGGCGTCGCTGCTCTTGTGCCCGGCAATCGCCTCGCGCCAGAAGGCGCGCTCGCTCTCGCTACCGCGCGCGTAGGCCAGGATCACCGGCAGCGTCATCTTGCCGTCGCGGAAGTCGTCGCCGCGGCCCTTGCCCATTTCCGAGGCATCGGAATCGTAATCGATGGCATCGTCGACAAGCTGGAACGCGATGCCCAGGTTGCGGCCATAAGCATCCAGTGCGCGCTCGTCCGCCTCGCCCCGCTCGGCAACGACGGCGGCTATGCGGGTGGCGGCCGCGAACAGGGCCGCGGTCTTGGCGCCGATGATGGAGAGATAGCGCTCCTCGCTGGTCTCCACCTGGCGCGCGGCGGTCAGCTGGTCGACCTCGCCCTCGGCGATCACGGCACTGGCATTGGACAGAATCTTGAGGACCTTCAGGCTGCCGTCCTCGACCATCAGCTCGAACGCGCGGCTGAACAGGAAATCGCCGACCAGCACCGTGGCCGGGTTGCCGAAGACGATGTTCGCGGTCGCCTTGCCGCGGCGAAGGTCGCTGCCGTCGACGACGTCGTCGTGCAGCAGGGTAGCGGTGTGGATGAATTCGACCGCCGCAGCCAGGCGGTGGTGCCGCGCGCCCTGGTAGCCGAGCAGCTCGGCACCCGCCAGCGTCAGCATCGGCCGCATCCGCTTGCCGCCGCCGGCGATCAGGTGGCCGGCCAGCGCCGGGATCAGCGGGATCTCGCTTTGCATCCGGTCGAGGATGACGGCGTTGACCCGGTTCATCGCGTTCGCGGTCAGCGCCAGCATCGGCGCCAGCGAAGGGCCGGTTTCACGCGGGCGCAGCGGTACGATATCGGCGGTCATGCGGCGGCCTTGCGGGGCGCGGGCGCGCTTGGCAAGTGCAAAGCGGGCGATGGCGTTTGCGCCGCGTGCATGCTAGCGGCGCAGCCATGGCAGACAGCGTTTCCCAGCCTGCGCCCACGGCCGACCCGGTCCTCGCCGGGTTTCGTTCCAGCATCGACAATATCGACGCCGCGCTGATCCATATCCTGGCGGAGCGGTTCCGGATCACCAAGGCGGTCGGCGCCTACAAGGCGGACAAGGCCCTGCCCCCGTCCGACCCCGCGCGCGAGGAGCGTCAGATCGCGCGCCTGCGCGCGCTGGCGGTCGAAGCCAACCTCGACCCGGAATTTTCGGAAAAATTCATCCGCTTCGTCATCGACGAAGTCATCCGCCACCACCGGCAGGCCCGGACGCCCTAGGCGCCCGGGCCCGGGGATCAGTCGCGGTCGCGGCGGTTGCCGCGCGAATGGTCGCCGTCGCGGTTCTGGCCGCGTTCACGCCCCTGCCAGCGTCCGCCGCCGTCGTTCGAACGCGTGCTTTCGGTGCGGGCAGGTTCGCTGCGCGGCTGCGCCGACTGGCTGCGCTGCCAGCCGCCGTTGTTGTTGCCGTCGCTGTGCTGCCAGCGCGGGTCCGGCCGTGCCTGCTGCTGCTGGCCGCGATAACCGCCGCCATTCCAGGTGCCGCGGCGATCGCCGTCATGGTCGCGGTCGCGGTCGCCGCGATAGCCGCTCCAGTTGTCCTGCGCGCCCGCGCGGCGGCGCGCTTCCCAGTAGCGGCGCTGCGAATCCGACCAGCGCGAGCGCGCGCCCGACCGATCGTAGATGTAATACCCGGTGCCCGGATAATAGTAGTCGTCGTACCAGCCGTAATACGGGTCGTCATAATAGCCGCCGCCATAGCCGGTGCTGGCATAGACGCCGCCGTAGCCAAGGCTGCCATACGTGGAACAACCGGCCAGAGCGGAACCGGCGGCGGCGAGTAGCACGACCGTGCGAATCGGTCCGGCCATAGGGTTTCTCCTGAAAAGTGACTTGTCTTTCAGGACCTTGCCTGCTGCGCATTGAACCCGGCCTGAATGTTCATCATCCGTTCGGGGCGCGCGGCAGCCGCAACTTGACCAGCAGCCCGCCCAGGTCTTCGCTTTCCGCCAGCGTGACCGTGCCGCCGTAAATCGCCACCACGTCGCGCACGATCGCCAGGCCCAGGCCGGTTCCGGGCTTGTCGGTATCGAGGCGGGCGCCGCGCGCGAAGATCTGTTCGCGCAAGTCCTCCGGGATGCCGGCCCCGTCATCCTCGACCCACACTTCGCACCAGGTGCTGGCGGGGTCGGCATCGATGGTCACGAAGACGCTGCCGCCGCCGTACTTGGCGGCATTCTCGATCACGTTGCCGAGCACTTCGTCGAGGTCCTGCCGTTCCAGCGCGACTTCGGCCTCGCGCTTGCCGTCGAGGTCGAAGCGGGTGCCCTCGTACAGCACGGTCATCGCGCGCAGCACCGCTTCCACGCTCTCGCCCACTTGCGCGCGCGCCAGCCCGCCGGCGCGGCGCCCCACGGCGCGGGCGCGGGCCAGGTGGTGATCGACCTGCCGCCGCATCACGCCCGCCTCGCGGATCACCGTTTCCGACAAGTCGGGCGAACGCGCGGTGGCGGCGTTCATCACCACCGTCAGCGGGGTCTTGAGCGCGTGGGCCAGGTTGCCGGCGTGCATGCGCGCTTCCTCGGCCTGGGTTTCCGAGTGCGCGAGCAGCAGGTTGAGCTCCTCGACCAGCGGCTCGACCTCGAGCGGGAGCGGCTCGGTAACCCGGTTGGTGCCGGTGCTGCGCATCCGCTGGATCGCCAGCCGCACGCGGCGCAGCGGGCCCAGCCCGTACCACGTCTGCAGCGCCGCCATCGCCAGCAGCCCGGCGCCAAGCGCCACGAAGGACCAGAACAGGATCGAGCGGATGCGGCGGATCTGCTGGTCGAGCTGGGCGCGGCTTTCCGCCACGGTGAACCACCAGGTCGTCTCGCTGCCGGGCAGGATGATGGAGCGTTCCATCACCCGCAGAGGCTCGCCCGAAAATTCCGAACTGTCGAAGGTGTGCGGCTCGGCATCGAAGTGGTCGCTGCGGACCTTGAGGCTGCGATCCCATAGCGACCGCGACGGGAAATCCTCGTGCCCCTTGCCGCTGATCTGCCAGTACAGCCCGCTGTTGGGCTCGAGAAAGCGCTGGTCGCCAAGCGGGCGGTTGAAGAACACCTCGCCATCCGGGCCGACTTCGGCCGATCCGATCATCGCGGTCAGCATGTAGCCAAGCTGATCGTCGAAATTGCGCGTGACCAGGCCCGTCAGCGTGCGGTCCAGCGCGATGCCGCCGCCCAGCAGCAGGACCAGGATCCAGCCCGCCGCGATCAGCATCATGCGCCGCGACAGCGACCCGGTGTGGCGCGTGATTCCAGCCCCCGCCGCCGGACCGGCCGGGGCTGGCACGCCTGCCGTCACCCCTGGCGGGGCGACAGGCGGCGCGTCACCCGCGGCCCGGGCCGGCGGGATCGTCGAGGCTGTAGCCGAGGCCACGGATGGTGGTGATCACGTCGGCACCCAGCTTCTTGCGGATGCGGGTGACGAAAACCTCGATCGTGTTGGAATCGCGGTCAAAATCCTGGTCGTAGATATGCTCGATCAGTTCGGTGCGGCTGACGACCTTGCCCTTGTGGTGCAGCAGGTAGGACAGCAGCTTGTATTCCTGCGCGGTCAGCTTGACCGGCTCGCCCTTCAGGGTGACGCGGCCCGAACGCGTGTCCAGCCGCACGTCGCCGGCGGTAAGCTCGCTGCTGGTGTTGCCCGAGGCACGGCGGATCAGCGCGCGCAGGCGGGCGATCAGCTCCTCGGTCTGGAACGGCTTGGCCAGGTAATCGTCGGCGCCGGCATCCAGCCCGGCGACCTTGTCGGACCAGCTGTCGCGCGCGGTCAGCACCAGGACGGGAAACTTGCGCCCCTCCTTGCGCCACATGCCCAGCACCGTCAGCCCGTCGATCTCCGGCAGGCCAAGGTCGAGCACGACCGCGTCATAGTCTTCCGAAGCGCCGAGATAGTGGCCATCCTCGCCATCGGTGGACAGGTCGACCGCATAGCCGTTCCCTTCCAGCGTCGATTTGAGCTGCTGGCCCAAGGTCGGTTCATCCTCGACGATCAGGATACGCATGGTCTGCCCCAGTCCTCTCTATGCGCCCGGAAATGGGGCCTGTGCCCAAAAGCGTCAAGCGAGGCGCCTGTTCCTTCAACGTTCGCGAATGACCTGGCCGGAGCGGGCATCGACGTCTACGAACGTCACGCGGCCATCGCGGATGAATTTCAGCCGGTACGCCATCGCGGCGGGATCGTATTCGGGTCCCAGGTACTGCATGCCCTGCTTGGTCGGCAGGACGCGCTGCTCGACTTCGCGCGGGGACAACACCCGGCCCGCGCGCACTTCGCGGCGCAGTTCGTTCTGCGCGTCGCCGGGGGCGGCGAACGTCGGCGCGGCTGGCAACAGGGCCAGCAGGGCGATCGGGGCAAGCCAGGTTTTCATGACCGGCAGCCGCTACGCCGGCGGCATTGAATGACCCGTGAATGGCGCCGCCGCACCGCGTTCAGCTGGCGCAAAGCTGGTCGATGTAGCGGCGGCGCAGCTCGGCCGTGACCGGGCCGGGCGCACCATTGCCGACCGGCTTGCCGTCGATCTCGACCACCGGCAGGACCAGCGAACCGGCGCCGCTGATCAATGCCTCGCGCGCCTCGCCCGCCTCGGCAACGCTGAAGGGGCGTTCCTCGACGGCAAGGTTCATCGTGCGCGCGATCGCCAGCAGGCACAGCCGCGTCACGCCCGGAAGCACGCCGTGATCGACCGGGTGCGAGACGAGCACGCCGCGCGAATCGATGATGTGGGCGTTGGCGCTGGTCGCCTCGGTGACCGCGTCGCCGTCGACGAACCAGGCATCGTCGACCCCGGCCTCGCGCGCGGCTTCCTTGGCCAGCACGGCGTAAAGCAGCTGCGTCGTCTTGGTGCCGCGCAGCGCCCAGCGGCCCTCGGGATAAAGGATCACCCTGAGGCCCCTTTCAGCGCGCGGGTCGTCCAGGATCGAAGCCGCCTGGGTATAGGCGATGGTGGTCGGGGCCACGCCGCCGGCGGGCGAGAGGAAATCGCGGTCGGCCGGCGCGCCGCCCGTGACCTGGAGGTACACGCGGCCCTCCTCGAGGCCGTTGCGGGCGATCAGTTCGGCGATGACCGCGGGCCAGTCGGTATCGTCGGCGATCCGCGCGGTCGCCTTCGATCGGGCCAGCCGTTCCCCGTGGTGGGTCCAGTTGCGCGCCTTGCCCGCCACCACCGGCGAAACCTCGTAGACCCCCTGTCCGAACGTGAAACCGCGATCGAAGACCGATATCCGCGCCTCGTCCTCGGGAACGAAGGCGCCGTTGAGATAGACCGTGCGCATCGCCGTCCCATCTCGCGCGCCCTCGTGCTTGTCAACGCGGGTGCGCGCGGCCTAGGGCGCGGCGATGGCCGCCGCACCCGTTCTCAGCCTCGAAGATGTCTCGCTCCATCATGGTTCGGGGTGGCTCTTCCAGGGTCTCGACCTCCATGTCGGCCCGCGTGACAAGCTGGCGCTGATCGGCCGCAACGGTGCCGGCAAGACCACCCTGCTCAAGATGGTCACCGGCGCGATCGAGGCCGACAAGGGCAAGCGATCGGTCCAGCCCGGCACGCGCATCGTCAGCCTTGAACAGGACCCGTTCTTCACCGGCTACGACACCCTGATGGATTTCGCGCTGTCGGGTCCGGATGCGCCCCCCCGGCACGAGGTTGAATCGATTGCAGACCAACTTGGCATCGACTTGTCGCGGACTGCGGACAGCGCCAGCGGCGGTGAGCGGCGCCGCGCCGCGATCGCTCGCGCGCTGGCGAGCGAGCCCGACCTGCTGCTGCTGGACGAGCCGACCAACCACCTCGACCTCGCCGCGATCGACTGGCTGGAAGGCTGGCTGGGCCGCTACCAGGGCGCGTTCATCGCCATCAGCCACGACCGCACCTTTCTCGACCGGCTGACCAAGGCGACGCTGTGGCTCGACCGCGGCGCGCTGCGGCGCAAGGACATCGGGTTCGGCGGATACGAGGCCTGGATGGAACAGGTCTATGCCGAGGAAGCGCGCGCTGCCGACAAGCTCGACGCCAAGCTCAAGATCGAGGCGCACTGGCTGGAGCGCGGCGTTACCGCGCGGCGCAAGCGTAACCAGGGCCGCCTCGAAAAGCTGTGGGAGATGCGCGCCCAGCGCGCCGCGATGCTGAGCCCGCAGGGCACCGCCAAGCTCAAGGTCGGCTCGGACGACAGCAAGACCAAGTCGGTAATCGTGGCCGACCACGTCAACAAGGCGTTTGCCGGGCGCCCGATCATCAAGGACTTCTCGCTCCGCATCCAGCGCGGCGACCGCATCGGCGTGGTCGGCGCCAATGGTTCCGGCAAGACCACGCTGCTCAAGCTGCTGACCGGCGAGCTGGCGCCGGACAGCGGCTCGGTAACCCTGGCAAAGACGCTCAACGGCGTGATGATCGACCAGCAACGCAGCCTGCTGAGCGCCGACAAGCGAGTCCGCGACGTGCTGGCCGAGGGCGGCGACTGGATCGACGTGCGCGGGGTTCGCAAGCATATCCAGGGCTACCTGAAAGACTTCCTGTTCGACCCCGGCCTGGTCGAAGCCCGCGTCGGCACGCTGTCCGGCGGGGAGCAGTCGCGCCTGCTGCTGGCCCGGGAATTCGCGCGGCTGTCGAACCTGCTGGTCCTGGATGAGCCAACCAACGACCTCGACCTCGAGACGCTCGACCTGCTTCAGGAAGTCATCGCCGATTACGACGGAACCGTCCTGATCGTCAGCCACGACCGTGACTTCCTCGACCGCACGGTAACGATCACGCTCGGGCTCGACGGCTCGGGCAAGGTCGACGTCGTTGCCGGCGGGTATGCCGACTGGGAAAAGCAGCGCCAGGGCCGCGTGGCCCCGGTCCGCGCCGCAAGGCCGGCGGCCGAAGCGCCGTCAACGCCGCCGCCGCCCGCCAGGAAGGCCAAGCTGACCTACAAGGACCAGCGCGACTACGAGCTGTTGCCCGCGCGCATCGCCGCGATCGACGCCGCAATCGCCCGCGACGAAGCCGCCCTGGCCGATCCCGACCTCTACGGGCGCGATCCGGCCCGGTTCGCGGCGCTGACAGCCGCACTGGAAACCGCGCGCGCGGAAAAGGACGCGGCCGAGGAGCGCTGGCTGGCGCTTGCCGAGGAAGTCGAGGGCTAGGCCACCCGCATCCGCTCGGCGATGCGTTCGTCGACGCGTTTGTCCAACTGCGACAGCGGCATCACCCCTTCGCGCAGGATGTCGTGGAACCACGGCAGGCTGAACTTCGCCCCCAGCGCCTTTTCGGCCTTGGCGCGCTGGGCGACCCAGGCGGTGTGGCCGATCTTGTACGAGCAAGCCTGGCCGATCTGCGTGCAGTACCGCTCGACTTCACGCTGGCTGCGCGGACGTGCGAAGCCGGTGGTCGCAACCATGTAGTCGGTCGCCTTCTCGCGGCTCCACTTGTAATGATGGATGCCTGTATCGACCACCAGGCGGGCGGCTCGGAACAGGAACGACTGCAAATAGCCGGCCCGCTCGATCCCCGAATAGGCGCCAAGCTCGTCGGCCAGTTGCTCGGCATAGAGCGCCCAGCCCTCGCCGTAGGACGAGATGAACGCGTTCTTGAGCAGCAAAGGCAGGTCGCCACCCGCGCTAGAATAGCTGAACTGCAAGTGGTGGCCCGGAACGCCCTCGTGATAGGTCAGCGACGGCAGCGTGTACTTCGGCCAATCGCCGACATCCTTGAGGTTGATCCAGTAGATCGCCGGCCGCGACCCATCGAGCGGCGCCGGATTGTAGTACCCGTTCGAGGCACCGTCCTGGATGTCGGTCGGCACGGCGCGGATTTCCAGCGGCAGGCGGGGCACGCTGGCAAAGGCTTGCGGCAAGCGATCGTACATCGCCCGGATGCCGGCGTTGAGCGACGTGATCATGTCGCGCCGGCCGGCGGCCGTATCGGGGTAAAGCTGATCGCTGCGATGGTTGAGCTGGGTCAGCCGATCACCGACCGAACCGCTGGTGAGCCCGGCTTCGCGCAGAATCGAATCGAGCCGCGCCGTTATGTCGGCGACCTGGTCGAGCCCGGTCTGGTGGACCTGTTCGGGCGTCATGTCGGTGGTGGTCGCCTGGCGCAGGGCCGCGGCGTAGATCCCTTCCCCGCGCGGCAGGCGCCAGGCTCCGTCGCCGGCGGGCGTCGTGCGGCGCAGGGCGCGGACCAGCGCCATCTGCCGGTCGAGCGCCGGCAGGACGCGGCGCGTAACGATCGCGCTGGCGCGCGCTGCCCAGTTGCCGGGAATGCCCTTGGCCGCGGCGCGGTCCGCCAATGAACGGACAAGGCCGCTCTGGCCGACCGGCGCGTCGCGCAGCTTCGCCATTTGCCCAAGCGTCAGGTCGAGCGACCAGGCGGGCGCGACAATCCCACGCGCCGCCATCGCGCGCTGAACCGCGGTGTCCTGGTCGAGCACGGTGGCGAAACCGTCGAGCCGGGACAAGTAGGCCTCGGCATCGGCCTTGTTCTCGATCGGGTGCTGCGAATTGAGAAAATCGGGAACCGAAAAGTACGCCCCGCCCTGCTGGAACAGGCGATAAGGCCGCTGCACCGAATCGAGGGCGAAATCGCGCGGAGCGATGACCCGCTGTTCGACCAGGTACTTCGCCAGGGTCAACTCGCGGCGTTCCTGCGCCGTCAGGCGGTTGGCATCGAACCGGCTCAGCACCGCCAGCCAGTGCTGGTTGCGGGCCAGGTTCGCGTTGCGCTCCGCCAGCGTGCGCGACTGCAGGCGGTAGCGCAGACCCGCGAGCTTGCCCTTGTCCAGACCGGTTCCGGTCGCGTCCTCGGGATCGTGAGCGATATCGTCGGCGGCGATCGCGTCGAGCGTAGCGCGCAGGCTGGACGCTGGCGCAGTCGCCGCGCGCAGCGGCGCTGCCAGTGCAAGCGAAGCGGCGCCGGTGCCGGCGATAAAATCCCGTCGAAGCATGATTGCGAACCCCTTGATCTTCAATACGCGCCGATGCTGCCGCATCGCGCGGCGCGGAGCCAGACCCTTCGACCAAGCGCACACCGCAATCGACCGGCGACGTCAGGGCACGCGGTAATATCCGGCCAGACGATCAAGCGCGATGCGAAGGACCAGCTTGCCGCTGCGCGTCGGCCAGGCGAGCGCGCGCTCTGCCGCCGGCACGCTTTCGCCGGCGCAGACGACGCGCCAGATAATATCGGACAGCCCCGGTCCAGCGGACCCAAGCGCCGCGTCGAACCGGCGGCGCGCGGCGACCTGCCGCTCGCCGGGGTTGAGGCCGCGACCGCCGCCGGAGCCGGGACTACGCACCACGTCCCAGCGCATGGTGATGCCAGCTGCGACCTGCGCGGCCTCGTAATCGCGGCGCAGCAGTTCGCCCGCCGCAAGCTGGCGATCATCCAGGTGCCCGCGCGCGTGAAGCCAGGTGAGCGGCGATTCGCCCAGGTTCACGGTGACCGAGCGCCGGCCCGGGGCGGCGGGTCTCCGCGCCGGGCCCGCAGGCGTGAGTTCGCGTTCCACCAGGTGACGGGGCATCGGGTTTCTCCTTGCAGCGGGGCGCGCTTGCCAAAGCGCGGTGGTTGTAGGAAAGGACAAACTCACCAGATCGGTTAACGAAAGGCTCGGCACCGTGATCAACCGCATCCGCGACATTCGCCGCGAAAAGGGATTCACGTTGGCCGATGTCGGCGCGCGCTGCACTCCCCCCACCACAGCGCAGACGATCGGGCGGCTGGAAACGGGGATGCGCAACTTGTCGCTGACGTGGATGAACCGCATCGCGGCCGCGCTGGACGTCGTCCCCGAGCTCCTCGTGCGGGGCCAGGATGCGCCGGTGCCCGAACTGATCGCGCGGTTCGCCGACAACGGTGCAGAGGCACTGCCCGCGCCGCGCGATGCGCTGCTGCCGACGACGCTGGGCGGGTCGGGAACGCTGGTGGCGATGGCGGTGGAGGTTGGCGCCGGCGATTACCGCGCGGGCGACCAGGTCTGGCTGCGCCAGCACGGCGCCGAGGATTTTGCCCGGCTCCTCAACCGCGATGTCCTGGCACCGCGCAGCGGCGGACGCTTTGCGTTCGGGCGCCTGATCGACCGCCACGAAAACCGCGTCGCGCTATTGCCGCCGGGCGCTGGCCAGCGACAAGTGGTGATCGATAACCCGGCATGGTTGGCGGCGGCCGAGATGCTCGTCCGCCGCCTTTGACCGAACGGCCGCCTAGCCGCGTTCGCGGGCCAGCCGGTCCTGCCGTTCGATCGCGGTTTCGGTCGGCACGAAGCTGGTCGCGGTGACCTTGAGCCAGATCAGGATCGGCGCCGCCATGTAGATCGAGCTGTACGTGCCGACGAAAATGCCGAACAGGATCGCCAGCGTGAAGCCGAAGATCACCGGCGGGCCCAGCAGGACCAGCGCGGTCAGTGTGATCAGCATCGACAGCGACGTCGCGATCGTGCGGTGCAAGGTCTCGTTGACCGAGAGATCGAGCAGTTCGGGCAGCGGCATGCGCCGGTATTTCTTCAGGTTTTCGCGAATCCGGTCGTAAACCACGATCGTGTCGTTGAGCGAATAGCCGATCAGCGTCAGCAGCGCGGCGACGATATTCAGATCGAATTCGAGCTGGGTCAGCGCGAACAGGCCCAATGTCAGCGTCACGTCGTGGACGAGGCTGAACAGCGCTCCGACGCCGAATTGCCATTCGAAGCGGAACCAGATGTACGCCGCTACCGCCAGGCTGGCGAAACCGAGCGCCTGGAACGCGGTCCAGCCAAGCTCCTTCGAAACCTTGCCCGAGACCGAATCGACGCCGTCGATACGCGCGTCGGCATGGTTGGCCTTGATGTCGGCGGTAATCCGCTTGGCCATCGCGTCGGCGGCGCCGGCGTCATGACCCGAACCCTCGGGCAGCTTCATCCGGATGGAGATCTCGTTCGCCTTGCCGAACTGCTGGACGATCGGCTCGCCGTAGCCTAGCCGCTCGACCTCCGTGCGCAGCGCCGCGATGGGGGCGACCGACGACTGCGTGAATGTCACCCGGATCATCTGGCCGCCGCGGAAGTCGACGCCCATATTGAGGCCCTTGGTGGCGATCAGCGCGATGCTGGCCGCCATCAGCAGCAGGCTGACTACGTAGAACGGCACCCGCCAGCGCAGGAAGCGGATGTTAGTGTTGTCGGGAACGAGCTTGAGAAGTTTCATCGGTCCGCGCCCTTCAGGCCAGGATTTCGGTGGGCCGCTTCTTGCGCAGCCAGTCGGCGACCCACATCCGGGTCAGGGTCACGGCGGTGAACACCGAGGTGATGATGCCGATCCCTAGCACGACCGCAAAGCCCTTGATCGGGCCGGTCCCGAACAGGAACATCAGCAGCGCCGCGATGACGTTCGTGATGTTGGCATCGAAGATGGCGCGGCTGGCCTCCTTGTAGCCGACCTCGACCGCCTGGACGACGCGCCGCCCGCGGTGGCGCTCCTCGCGGATACGCTCGTTGATGAGAACGTTGGCATCCACGGCGGCGCCGATGGTCAGCACGAAGCCGGCGATGCCCGGAAGCGTCAGCGTCGTGTTGGCGATCGCCATCACGCCCAGGATCATCATCACGTTGAAGACCAGCGCGACGCAGGCGAACACGCCCAGCAGCCCATACATCGCGACGATGAAAGCGACGAGCGCGGCGGTGCCGACGACCATCGCGATCATGCCCTTCTTGATCGAATCGGCGCCGAGATCGGGGCCGACCGAACGTTCTTCGACGACCTTAAGGTCAACCGGCAGCGCACCCGAACGCAGCGAAATCGCCAGCTGGTTCGCGGAGGCGACGGTAAAACCGCCATTGATCTGGGCGCTGCCGCCCAGGATCGGCTCGTTGATGTTGGGCGCCGAAAGCACCTTGCCGTCGAGGATGATGGCGAAAGGCTTGTTGACGTTCTCGCTGGTCAGCTTGGCGAACTTGGCACCGCCGGCCTGGTCGAACTGGATCGAGACAACCGGTTCGTTCGTGCGCTGGTCGAAGCTTTGGGTCGCGTTGGTCAGCTGGTCGCCCTTGATCCCGCCCAGTCGCTTCACGGCCAGGCCGCCGGCACCGTACTTGGCAGGGTCGGCATAAGGAACGATCTCGCTGCCGGGAGGTGCAATGCCCTGCGCGACGTCGGACGGCGCCGCGGTCAGGTCGACCATCTTGAACTCGAGCTTGGCGGTCTTGCCGAGCAGGTCCTTGAGCGCTTGCGGATCCTTGAGCCCAGGCACCTGCACGACGATGCGCTGGGCGCCCTGGCGGATGATGGTCGGTTCGCGCGTGCCGAGCGCGTCGATACGCTTGCGCACGACCTCGGTAGCGGTGTCCATCGCCTGGTCGACCGACTGGGTGATCCCTTCTTCGGTCGGGGTCAGGACGATGCGGTTGCCGTCGAGGATCTGGAAATCCCAGTTCCGCGCGCCCGTCATGCCCGCGCCGGTGGTGAGCGGCATGATCGCTTCGCGAGCCTGGTCGACGCGCGAAGGATCGGCAACGATGAAACTGACGCGCCCGTCGGCGGTCGAAATATCGCCGATGCGCAGGTCAGGCTGGTTCTGGCGCAGGCGCTGGCGGATGTCCTCCTCCATGCCGTCGAGCCGCTGGCGGCGTACCTGCGAGGCGTCAGCCTCGAGCAGGATGTGGCTGCCACCGGCCAGGTCGAGGCCCAGGTTGATCATCGGGTGCGGCAGCGCCGCCGGCCAGCGCAGCGGCGTCAGCGAGAAGATCGACGGCAGCGCCGCGGCCGCGAAAACAAGCGTGACGGCCCAGAGCCAGATCCGCTTCCAGCGAGGAAAGTCGAGCATCGATTAACGCCCGCGCTCAGTCGTTGGCCGCGCCGGCGGGCGGCACGACATCGGCAAGGGTCGACTTGAGCGCGCGCACGCGCACGCTGGGCGCCAGTTCAAGCTCGGCATAGACGTCCTCGACCTTCGTCACCTTGGCGACGAGGCCGCCTGCGGTCAGGACCTGGTCGCCCTTCTTGATGCCGGCGATCTTGGTCTGCTGTTCCTTCTGCCGCTTCATCTGCGGGCGCAGGACCAGGAACCAGAACACGCCGAACAGCGCAAACCAGGGCAGGATCGTGACCCAGATGGGCGGTTCGGCAGGGGCGGCCGTCGCGGCGGCGGCCAGCAGATCAAGAGTAACGGTCATGAGACGATCGTTCGCTTTCGCAAGAATGGACTGCGGCGGGTCGACCGATCCCGCGAACGGGGCGGTCCGCCGCCGGACGGCGCGCGACTAGCAGTTCAGCCCAGGCATGGCAACGCGCCCGCCGGGCGGCCTGCAGCGCGGCGCTTGCCAAGGCGCGGCACCGAACCTATAGGGCCGCGCTCCGGTCGGGACGTAGCGCAGCCTGGTAGCGCATCACACTGGGGGTGTGGGGGTCGGAGGTTCGAATCCTCTCGTCCCGACCAATTTCGCAAAAAGCGCCAACGCCTGCGGAAGGCTGTGTGCCTGCGATCCCCGCGACGGCGCGTTCCGTCGCTGCAGAATCCATTTTCCTACATCGCCGCAAGTGTTTACCTGGCGCGCTCCCTTTTCCCCGGAGCTTCCGCCATGCCCATCTTCGACGCGATCATCGGCCCGCTGTCCTCGATCATCGACAAGGTCATCCCCGACAAGGCCGCGCGCGACAAGGCCAAGTTGCAGCTACTTGACCTGCAAGGAACGCAGGAACTCGAAACGCTGAAAGTCCAGCTTTCGGGCATCGTCGCCGAAGCGTCGAGCAACGACCCCTGGACGAGCCGGGCCCGCCCCTCGTTCCTCTACGTGATGTACGTGATGATCTTGTGGTCGCTGCCGATGGGCCTGATTTCCGCGATCCGTCCCGAAGCCGCCAAGTCGATCGCCTTCGGCATCGCGGCTTATCTCAACGGCCTTCCCGAACCGCTCTACGCGCTCTTCGGCACCGGTTACCTGGGCTATACGGTCGCGCGCCAATGGGGAAAGAACAAGGGCGTCGAATAGGCTGGAAGGCTTGTGGTAACCATTAGGCGCTAGGTGCGGGGGCATGGACCGAACCCTGCCCCCCACCGTTTCCGCCGTCATGGCCACCCGGCTGGCCCTGGCCGTCGCCGTGCTGCTGCCGCTGGCGGCGTGCGGCGGCCGCGATGTCGATACCGCCGAAAAGCTTGCACGCGCTGAAGCGGCAGCGCAGCGCGCCGAACATGCCGCCGACCGGGCGGAAAAGGCCGCCAGCAACGCCCAGTCCTCCGCGGTCGTCGAAGCGGACGACAATAGCGCCGCCGAATCGCCGGCGGATCCCGCTCCGCAAGACCAGGCGCCGGACGACCGGCCACAGCAGGACGACCAGCAGGACGCCTCCGCCAACAACGCCTGAGCGCCGCAGACCCAGCCGACCGGGCAAAAGGCCCGCCCCGGCTCGTCGCGCCCCCTTGCCTCGCCTCGCGGGCCGCCCCATAGGCGGCGCAACGATATTACGCGAGGTTCGCATGGCCGACGAAAAGAGCCGCGGGGCCGGAATGGCTTCGGGCGGCATGAACATCGACAGCAAGCTGGTGCGCGCGCTGGCAGAGCTGCTCGACGAGACGGGTCTGACCGAAATCGAGGTCGAGGACGGGGACCGCAAGATCAAGGTCGCCCGCCAGGGCGCGCCGATGACCTATTCGGCCATGCCCGCGCCGGCACCTGCTGCCGCCGGCGTTCCGGCGCCGGCAGCCGGCGCCGAGCCCGCAGCCCCGATTGCGCCCACCAACGCAGTGCGCTCGCCGATGGTCGGCACCGCTTATCTGTCAGCCGAGCCGGGCGGCGCGCCGTTCGTGACCGTCGGTTCCACCGTCAAGGCGGGAGAGACGGTGCTGATCGTCGAGGCGATGAAGGTCATGAACCCGATCACCGCTCCCAGCGCCGGCACGGTCAAAGAGATCCTGGTCGACAACGCGCAGCCGGTCGAGTTCGATCAGCCGCTGATCGTGATTGCCTGATCCATGGCGATTTCCCGGCTGCTGATCGCCAACCGCGGCGAGATCGCGCTGCGCATCCACCGTGCCGCGCACGAGATGGGGATCGAGACGGTCGCGGTGCATTCCACCGCCGATGCCGACGCCATGCACGTCCGCCTGGCCGACCATGCCGTCTGCATCGGTCCGCCGCCGGCGCGTGACAGCTATCTCAACGTCGCGGCGATCATTTCCGCCGCCGAGATCACCCAGGCCGACGCGATCCACCCCGGCTACGGCTTCCTTTCCGAGAACGCCCAGTTCGCCGAAATCGTCGAGGCGCACGGGTTGGTCTGGGTCGGCCCCAAGCCCGAACACATCCGCACGATGGGCGACAAGATCGAGGCCAAGCGTACCGCCGGCGCGCTGGGCCTGCCGCTGGTGCCCGGTTCGGACGGCGCGGTCAGCGACATCGCCGAAGCGCGCGCGATTGCCGAGGCGGCCGGCTACCCGGTGATCATCAAGGCGGCCTCAGGCGGCGGCGGGCGCGGCATGAAGGTCTGCACCGGCCCCGACGAGCTTGAAACCCTGATCGCTCAGGCCGGCAGCGAGGCCAAGGCCGCCTTCGGCGACGCCACCGTCTATATCGAGAAGTATCTCGGCAACCCGCGCCACATCGAATTCCAGATTTTCGGTGACGGCAAGGGCAACGCGATTCACCTGGGAGAGCGCGACTGCTCGCTCCAGCGCCGCCACCAGAAGGTGCTGGAGGAGGCCCCCTCCCCCGTCATCACCGCAGCCGAGCGCGAGCGGATGGGCGGCATCGTTTCGAAGGCGATGGCCGACATGGGCTATCGCGGCGCCGGCACGATCGAATTCCTGTGGGAAAACGGCGAGTTCTACTTCATCGAGATGAACACCCGCCTCCAAGTCGAACACCCGGTGACCGAGGCGATCACCGGGCTCGACCTCGTGCGCGAGCAGATCCGCATCGCCGACGGCAAGCCGCTGTCGGTCACGCAGGACGAGATCGAGTTCCGCGGCCACGCGATCGAATGCCGCATCAACGCCGAAGACCCGTGGACCTTTGCGCCCTCACCGGGGGTGGTCACGAGCTATCACGCCGCCGGTGGCATGCACGTGCGGGTCGATAGCGGGCTCTACGCCGGCTACAAGATTCCGCCCTATTACGACTCCATGATCGCCAAGCTGATCGTTTCGGGCCGTAGCCGCGAAGGCTGCATCATGCGCCTCAAGCGCGCGCTGGAGGAAATGGTTGTCGGCGGGGTCAAGACCAGCATCCCGCTGCACCAGGCGCTGATGCACGAGCCCGACTTCATCGACGGCAACTATACGATCAAGTGGCTGGAAGAGTGGCTGGCAAAGCGGGCGGCGAACGGAAGCTAACGACCCAAGATCGGACGTCGAACTACCTACTCCAACGGCACGCCCGGCATCTGCTTTGCCGTCCGGATCGTCAGGCTGGTCTTGACGCTTGCCACATTGGGCGCCGGCGTCAGCTTGCTGGTCAGGAATTCCTGGAAGCTTTGCAGGTCCTTGCTGACGATCTTGAGGATGAAGTCGATCTCGCCATTCAGCATGTGGCACTCGCGCACTTCGGGGAGGTCTCGCATGGCGTCCTCGAACTGGCGCAGCGCTTCTTCGGCCTGGCTTTTCAGGCTGACCATCGCGAAAACCGTAATGGCAAAACCCAACTTAGAGGCGTCGAGATCGGCGTGGTAGCCGCGAATCACGCCGGCTTCCTCCAGAGCGCGGACGCGGCGCAGGCACGGCGGCGCGGTCAGTCCGACGCGGTTGGCGAGTTCGACGTTCGTAACGCGCCCCTCGGCCTGGAGTTCAGCCAGCAGACGCCGGTCGATCTGGTCGAGATTCGCCATTGTTACAAGACACCCGTGCTTGCCGCTTTACGCGTTACCCGGCGCTGTTCCTGCCTCATCGCCGCAACAATCGCAACAGGTTGCCGCGGGAGGCGCTAATTTTATTGTTTGCAACCGCAATTGTCCCGCTTTGCAACGTTTAGTGCTGGTGACTGTTCGGCAAGATGCAGCCTGCTAAGGCGCACAATCGACCACGTCTGTACGGGTGAATGAGCGAACCGACGCCCTATTACGATGACCGCCTGCTGACGGTCCTGCGTTTCCGCATCGGGGGCGATACCGCCGCGCGCGCGCAGTGGCGGCAGTTGCTCGACCTTCTCGGAGGCCGCGACAATGACGACCAGGGCGAACTGATCGACGATGCCTTCGCGCGCTTCGCTGAACTGTCGAAACGGATCCCGGTTGCCGAAAGGGCAGCGATCCTGGGCGAACCGGGCCAGGCGCTTCGCTCACCGCGGATGGTACAGGCCCTGGCGGCGGAAGCGCCCGTTCTGGCCGTGCCCGCGTTTGCCCGCGCGCACCTTGCCGAGCCGGCCTGGGCCGAGCTTGCGGGGCGCTTGCCGCGGGACCTTTTCGCCCTCTCGGGCCGCGGCGCGGAGTCGACGGCCTTGCCGCCGGCAAACGAAACGCAGGACCCCGCGTCCGGCCCTTCTCCGGCGCCAGAAGGTATCGGTGCGATCGTCCGCCGGATCGAGGCTTACCGCAAGGCGCGCGAAGGCGGTGCGGTGGGCGGTGACGCTCCGCGCCTGCCGCTCGACGACGAGCGCGGCATCCCCGTTCGCATCCCGGTGCGTGCTTTCGATTTCGCCACCGATGGCGATGGCCGCGTGGTCTGGGCCGATCCCGGGGTGGCGCCAATGCTGGTGGGCAGCGAGATGGAGGATGCCGCGGTCCAAGCCGCGATGCGGCAACGCCGGCCGCTGCGCGCCGTGCAGATCGCCCTGGCCGGCGCCCCGGCGATAAGCGGCGCCTGGCAGATCGACGCCGTGCCCCGGTTCGATCCGCTGGGCGGTCGTTTCACCGGTTACCGCGGCCGGATGCGGCGCCCCGGCAAAAGCCCGCTACCCGTAGTGGCGGACGTGGCCGACGGGCCGTCGGACCGGATGCGCCAGCTGCTTCACGAATTGCGCACGCCGGTGAACGCGATCCAGGGTTTTGCAGAGATCATCCAGCAACAGCTATTCGGGCCCACGCCGCACGAATATCGCGCGCTGGCTGCCGCGATCGCCGTGGACGCGGCGCGGATGCTGGCCGCGTTCGAAGAGCTGGACCGGCTCGTGCGCCTCGACAGTGGCACGCTTGACCTCCCGGGCGGCGGTTGCGACTTCGCGGCCGTTGTATCCGCCACCGCCGCGCAGCTCGAAGGACGTACCGGCGCGCGCTTCGACGTGGCAGCGGCTCCGGCGCTCCCCCCCATCACGTTGGCAGAAGCGGAAGCCGAACGTATCGCCTGGCGCGTTCTCGCCACGCTTTTGGGAACCGCCGCCGAAGGTGAGAACATGGCACTCAAACTCGATCGCGACGCCGACGGCGTCCGCCTGGTCGCGGACTTGCCCCACGCACTTGCCGTGCTCGACGACAAGGCCTTGTTCCATGCGGTGGCTGGCGCGATCCCGCAGACGATATCGGCGGGGATTTTCGGCGTCGGCTTCGCCCTGAGGCTCGCTTCCGCGGAAGTGCGCAGCGCCGGTGGGACGTTCGAGCGCAGCTACAAGCGGCTGCAGCTTACGCTGCCCGGCGGGTCCGCGCCGGACGCTGACGATCTTGGCCAGGAAGCGGACGCCACCTTCGCCGGCTTGCCAGCCGCCGGCAGCGCGTCTAACCGGGCTTCCGTCCGGCCATTGGCCGGCATCGCGGGGGACGGGCCTGTAGCTCAGCGGTTAGAGCTGGCCGCTCATAACGGCTAGGTCGCGGGTTCGAATCCTGCCGGGCCCACCGCCCGCGGTAACACGGTCGGGGAGTAGCGCAGCCCGGTAGCGCATCTGCTTTGGGAGCAGAGGGTCGCAGGTTCGAATCCTGTCTCCCCGACCAGTTTTCCGCCATGCCGCTGCCGCACACGCGGGCGCGCGACACTCCAATACATTTCGCGACGTGACAGCGAAGGCGCGGCGGCGCAGCTTGCCGGCATGAGCGAAACCAGCATCGCCCTTAACCGCTTCGGCCTTGGCGCCCGGATCGGGGACAGCCCGCCCGCCGATCCGCGCCGCTGGCTGAAGGACCAACTGACCGCCTTCGACCCCGTCCCGGCGCCGATTGCCGCGCAGGCGAAGTCGCCCGCGCTCGTCGCCATGCTCGACGAAATCCGCCAGGCCCGCGCGCTCGTCCGCGCGGCCAAGCAGAGCGGGCAGGCGGCGGCACCAGCGGGCGGGCAATACACCGGCCTGCGCGATGCCTACGTCGGCGCGGTCGGCGCCCGGACCGAAAGCGCGCTGGCCACGCCAACCCCGTTTGCCGAGCGGCTGGTGCATTTCTGGGCCAACCACTTTGCAGTCTCGGTCGACAAAATGACCACGGTCGGGCTGGCCGGCGCATTCGAATTCGAAGCGATCCGGCCGCACGTGATGGGCCGGTTCGCCGACCTCCTTGGCGCGGTCGAGCGTCATCCGGCGATGCTGCTCTATCTCGACCAGGCGCAGTCGGTCGGCCCCGGCAGCCCGCTGGGGCTGCGCGCCGCCGCCAACGGGCGCAAGCGCGGTCTGAACGAGAACCTCGCGCGCGAAATCATGGAGCTGCACACGCTGGGCGTGCGCACCGGCTATTCGCAGGCGGACGTGACCGAATTTGCCCGCGCGTTGACCGGCTGGACGGTCGCGGGGCTTGGCCGCCTGCCCGGCGCCGGCCGCAATGCCGGCTCCTTCGCGTTCGTGCCGGCGCTGCACGAGCCGGGCGTCCGAACGATCGTGGGCAAGACGTTCGGCCAAAGCGGCGAGGCACAGGGCCAGGCCGTGCTGGCGATGCTGGCCGCCCACCCATCGACGGCGCGGCATATCGCCACCAAGCTGGCCCGCCATTTCGTTGCCGACGATCCGCCGCCGGCCCTGGTCGGCAGGCTCGAGCAGGCGTTCCTCGGCTCGAACGGCGACTTGCCGACGGTTTACCGCGCGCTGGTCGACGCTCCTGAGGCGTGGTCGGTGGAGAGCGGAAAGTTTCGCACGCCCTGGGAGTGGGGCATCGCGGCGCTGCGCGCGACCGCCTCACAAGACATCGTGCCGCAGGCGGCCACAGCGCTGTTCACGCAGCTTGGCCAGCCGGTGTGGCGCCCCGGGTCGCCCGCGGGGTGGGACGATATCGCTCCGAGCTGGGCCGGTCCCGACGCGCTGTTGCGCCGGGTCGAACTGTCCGAACGGCTGGCGGCGCGGCTTACCGCCCCGGTGGACGCGCGCTCGCTGGCGCAGACGCTGTTTCCAGGCTCGGTCGGCACCGCCACGCGCGAAGCGGTTTCGCGCGCCGAAAGCCCCGCGCAGGGACTGGCCCTGCTGCTCGCCTCGCCCGAAATGATGCGGAGATGACACCGTGACCATCGCACTCGACCGCAGATCGCTGGTTCTGGGCGGCGCCGCGCTGGGCGCGCTTGCCTTTGCGCCCTCGATCGCGCTTGCCGCCGCAGCGACCGAGCGGCGGCTGGTCTTTGTGATTCAGCGCGGCGCGGCCGACGGGCTGGCGACGCTCGCCCCCGTCGGCGATCCCGGCTTTTCGGCGCTGCGCGGCGCGTGGGCGGGCGATTACGCGGACGGGGCGAAGCTCGACGGCACTTTCACGCTTCACCCCGCCCTCGCCGGTCTGGGCAGGCTCTATGGCGACAAGCAGGCGCTGTTCGCGCACGCGGTCGCCTCGCCGTACCGCGACCGTTCGCACTTTGATGGCCAGAACGTCCTCGAAACCGGCGGAACGCTGCCTTACGACCTCAAGTCGGGCTGGCTGAACCGGCTGCTGACGCTGCTTCCTGCGGCCGAGGCACGCGCGCTCGCCTTCGCCAGCACGGTGCCGGCGGCGCTGCGCGGACCGGTCCAGGTCGCCAGCTACGCGCCCAGCGCGCTGCCGCAATCGAACGAAGACCTGCTGCGCCGGGTTACCGCATTGTACCAGGACGACGCGCTGCTCCACCCGCTGTGGACCGAGGCTATGCAGACCCGCGCGATGGCCGGCGATCTTGCCGCCGACAATGGCCGCGGTGCCGCCGCCACGGGCAAGCTGCTGGCCTCGCTGATGGCGGGCGCCGATGGTGCGCGGATCGCCACGGTGGAGACGACCGGGTGGGATACCCATGCCGGCCAGCAAGGCCGCCTGCGTGCGCAGCTTACCGGGCTCGACGCGCTGGTCGGCGCGCTCAAGGACGGACTTGGGCCGGCTTGGCGCGATACATTGGTGATCGTCGCCACCGAGTTCGGACGCACTGCCGCAATCAACGGTACCGGCGGCACTGACCACGGCACCGCGTCGCTGGCGATGCTGCTTGGCGGCGCGGTCCAAGGCGGGCGCATCGTTTCCGACTGGCCGACGCTGGCACCAGCCGCACTTTACGAAGGCCGCGACCTCAAGCCGACGACGTCGCTGGATGCCCTGCTGGCCGGCGCGGTGGCCGGGCATTTCGGCATCGACCCGGCGCGAACGCAGTCGACGCTCTTCCCGGGCAGCGCCGGTCGCCCGGTTGAAGGACTCGTTGCCTAGCCGACCGGCTTCAGATCGCTCTCCGCGTTGCCGACGATGCCGAGCACGATCGCCCAGGCGTCGACGTTCTGCTGAAGCTGCACCGGGTCGACCTTGTCGAGCGTATCGTCAGGCGTGTGGTGATAATCGAAATAGCGCGTACCGTCCTGGTTGAGATCGATCACTGCCAGCTTCTGCGCTTCGATAATCGCCCCGACGTCCTCACCGCCGTTGGCCTTGGCATCGCCGCGCACGATCCCAAGCGGGTTAAGCGCCGCGGCGATCCGCGCTGCCAGTGCCTCGTCGGCCAGGTTCAGCTTGACGCGCCAGACGCGGTCGGCACCGAAATCGCTTTCCATCGCCAGAGCATGGGGCTCGTTTGCGTGGGCCTTGGCGTAAGCGATGCCGCCCCACCCGCCGAGTTCTTCACTACCGGCCCACAGCACGCGGATCGTGCGCTGGGTCCCGGCGGCGTGCGCCTTCAGCGCGGCCGCGGTGACGATGGCGCAGCCGGCGCCGTCGTCGATCGCGCCGGTGCCGAGGTCCCACGAATCAAGGTGGCAGGCGACAATGATCGGCGCCAGCGCGGGGTTGCTGCCGACCAGATCGCCGACGACGTTGCCCGACGGCATGCCGTCCTGTGGATGGCTGGTCAGCGTCAGCGCCACGCGCATCGACCTGCCCGCGGCGGCGGTGCGCGCGATCAGGTCGGCATCGGGATTGGAGACTGCGCCGGCGGGGATCGGCTTGACCCCGTCGGGAAAGCTCGAGACGCCGGTGTGGGGGTTGCGGTGGTTGTCGGTCCCGGCCGAGCGGATGATGATGGCGATCGCGCCTTTGGTCGCGGCGATGCCCGGTCCCTGGCGGCGGACGTTGCCGAACGGACCATAGCCCGAGCCGTCCTGGTTGGCGCGCATGGCGTGGTCGACGAAGGCGATGCGCCCCGCCAGCGATCCGGCCGGAGCGGCCTTGAGCGCGTCGAGCGTCGGGAAATAGGCCACCTCGCCCTCAATCCCCTTGGCCGGGGTCGCCGGTGAGTAGCCAAGCGCGGTGATCGCCAGCGGCTGGACGGCCGGCGCCAGCAGGCGGGCGCGATCCTCACCGCGCACGAAGCCGCGGATCGTGAATGGCTCCTCTCGCACGTTCTGGAACCCCAGCGCCTTCAGCCGCGCGGCGGCCCAGGCGCGCGCCGCGGCTTCGCGCTCCGACCCGTCGAGGCGCGGGCCGACCTCGGTCGTCAGGTCGGCGACGATGTCCCACGCGGTGCCGCTGCCCTGCGGGGGCGAGGCGGCGGCGGGAATGGCAAGAACGACGGCGGCGGCCAGCATCGGCCCGGTGATCAGCGCTTTCATGCCCGCAGCGATAGCAGGCGGCCGCGCGCGTGCAACGCCCCGGATGGCCGGAATGCGCACCCACCTTCCCCGCCGCTTGCCCCGCCGCGCCCGCGCCCCTAAATGGCGCGCCAGATCAAGCCATCCCGCTTTCCCAAGGACGCTCATCCAATGGCCGCGCAATACGCCTACGTCATGAAGGACATGACGAAGACTTTCCCCGGTGCCCAGAAGCCGGTGCTCAGCAACATCAACCTCCAGTTCTACCAGGGCGCCAAGATCGGCATCGTCGGCCCCAACGGCGCGGGCAAGTCCACGCTGATGAAGATCATGGGCGGGATCGACACCGACTACACCGGCGAAGCCTGGCCGGGTGAGAACATCACCGTCGGCTACCTGCCGCAGGAGCCTGAGCTCGATACCACAAAGACGGTGCTGGAGAACGTCAAGGACGGCGCCCGCGACATCGCAGACATGGTCGACCGGTTCAACGCCATCGGCATGGAAATGGCCGAGGAAGACGCGGATTTCGACAAGCTCGGCGCCGAGATGAGCGAGCTGCAGGACAAGATCGACGCGGTCGACGGCTGGACTCTCGACAACCAGCTGGAAGTCGCGATGGAGGCCCTGCGCTGCCCGCCGGGCGACTGGAGCGTGGACAACCTGTCGGGCGGCGAGAAGCGCCGCATCGCCCTCACCCGCCTGCTGATCCAGAAGCCGTCGATCCTGCTGCTCGACGAGCCGACCAACCACCTCGACGCCGAAAGCGTCCAGTGGCTCGAGAACCACCTCAAGGACTACGCCGGCGCGGTCCTGATGATCACCCACGATCGCTACTTCCTCGACAACGTCGTGGGCTGGATCCTCGAGCTCGATCGCGGGAAATACTTCCCCTACGAGGGCAACTATTCGACGTACCTGGAAAAGAAGGCCAAGCGCCTCGAGCAGGAAGAGCGCGAGGAAAGCGGCAAGCAGAAGGCTCTCAGCCGCGAGCTGGAATGGATCCGCCAGACCCCGGCGGCGCGCCAGACCAAGTCCAAGGCGCGTATCCGCAAGTTCGAGGAGCTGCAGAACAGCCAGGACAACCGCGCCATCGGCAAGGCGCAGATCGTCATCCAGGTGCCCGAGCGGCTTGGTGGCAAGGTGATCGAGGTCAACGGCATCTCGAAGGCCTATGGCGACAAGCTGCTGTTCGAGGACCTCTCGTTCATGCTGCCGCCGGGCGGCATCGTCGGCATCATCGGGCCCAACGGCGCGGGCAAATCGACGCTGTTCCGCATCCTCACCGGCAAGGAAACCCCCGACACGGGCAGCGTCGAGATCGGCAGCACCGTCCACCTCGGCTTCGTCGACCAGAGCCGCGACGACCTCAACCCCGCCAACAACGTGTGGCAGGAGATCAGCGGCGGGCATGACTACATGACCGTCAACAAGCAGGAGATGAGCACGCGCGCCTATGTCGGCGCGTTCAACTTCAAGGGCCAGGACCAGCAGAAGAACGTCGGCAAGTTATCGGGCGGCGAACGCAACCGCGTCCACATGGCCAAGATGCTGAAGGAGGGCGGCAACGTCCTGCTGCTCGACGAACCGACCAACGATCTCGACGTCGAAACGCTCGGCGCGCTCGAAGAAGCGATCGAGAACTTCGCCGGCTGCGCCGTGGTCATCAGCCACGACCGCTTCTTCCTCGATCGCCTGGCCACGCACATCCTGGCCTTCGAGGGCGATAGCCACGTCGAATGGTTCGAGGGTAACTTCGAAGCTTACGAGGAAGACAAACGCCGCCGCCTGGGCGATGCGGCGGATCGGCCGACGCGGGTCAGCTACAAGAAGCTCACGCGGTGAGCATTGATCGTTAGCGGACGGTCCACAAACGACCCCATTGCGGCATCGGCGCTTGTTCCAAGCCAACGGGTAAGGAGACGAAATGGCAGCCCTATTGAACACTTTAGGCTTGCTGGCTTTGCTAGCGGCAGGGCTCGCATGCACTATGGTCGGCGTGCAGTCCGTTCGCAACATCGCACAAGGGAAGGCGCACTCACTCAGCCGAATGTCATCGCGGGTCTACAGCCGGGCGGAGGAACCCCGCGATTTTTGGATGACGGTCGCCGCGGGACTCATCTGGTTGTTTGTTGGGCTCTTCTTACTGGCTATAATCATTGGTGGCGCGGTAGCATACTTTAGCTGACATCATTGTCTGCTTTCCACTCAATGAAGACCTTCAGGCGGCCTTCGACAGCTCCCCGTCATAAGCCGCTCGGTTCGCATGAATCTGCGGCAAGTGCTCAAAGCTCCAGGCCGCCAGCGCCATCACCGGCACCGCCAGCGATCGTCCCAGGTCCGTCAGCGCGTATTCGACCTGCGGCGGCACGGTCGGGTGGACGGTCCGCGAGACCATCCCGTCGCGCTCCAAGGCCTTTAGCGTGCGGGTCAGCATCTGCTGGCTGATGCCGCCGATGTCGCGCTTCATCGCGTTGAAGCGGCGGGGGCCTTCTTCGAGCTGCTTGACGACGAGGACGGTCCACTTGTCACCCACGCGGCCGAGCAGTTCGCTGACCGCGCGGCAGCTTGGGTCGGAGTGCGGATTAGTGGCCGGAAGGGTGGTCATACGGATGGTACCTGGTCCCAGAAAAATGCGTTCTTGCCCGCAATAGATGGTCCCTTATCTGGCCTTGGTCAAGATTACTGACCAGGAGCCATTTCATGACCATCCTCCACATCGATTCCAGCATCACCGGCGAAAACTCGGTCAGCCGCGAGCTGTCGGCCGCAATCGTCAAGGAGCTGCTCGCCGCCGATCCGGGTGCGCGTGTCGTCACGCGCGACCTGGTTGCCCAGCCGCTCGACCACCTGACCCTGGCAGGCTTCGGCAGCGACGAATCGCGCGCCGTGCTGGAGGAATTCAAGGCCGCCGATACCATCGTGATCGGCGCGGGGTTCTACAATTTCTCGATCCCGAGCCAGCTCAAGGCCTGGTTCGACCGCATCCTCGTCGCGGGCGAGACCTTCCGCTATACCGAGAACGGTCCCGAAGGGCTGGCCGGCGACAAGACGGTGATCGTGGCGCTGGCGCGCGGCGGCTTCTACGGCGAGGAATCGCCGATGCGATCGATCGAGCACGCCGAAAGCTACATGGCCGCGGCGCTGGGCTTCATCGGGATCAAGAACCCGCGCTTCGTCATCGCCGAAGGCATCGCGATCGGGCCTGAACAGCGCGCCTCCTCGCTCGCCCAGGCGCACCGCCAGGTACCCGAGGCGGCGGCCCGCGCGCTGGCCGCCTGACGCCGCCAGCGTTCACCTTCGCGACAGTGATCGGCGCATAGCCTTGTTTTCGATGGCGACCGCGAATTGTTCGGGGACCCACTTGGAGACGACGGCTATGGCCGATTTCACGAAAAAGTCCTGGCGCCGCGGCTTGCTGATCGGGGCCGCGATTGCGGCGCTCGGCACCGCCGCGACCGCCCAGGCCCAGGATGCCGACCGCGGCCACCGCGGCGGCTGGGGCGAACGCGCCGACGGTGGCCGGGGCGACCGGCAGCCGCAGGGCGAGCGCCAGCCGGCGCAGATCCAGCAGCAGGTGCAGGTCCGCCAGCAGGCCCAGCAGGCGCCCGACAGCGGCTGGCGCCAGCGCGCGCCCGACGCCCAGCGTTCGGAACGTCGCGGCGACGGTGGCTCCTACGGACGCCAGTGGGGCAGCGGCGGGCGGGTCGAGCGCCCGGCCCAGGCCGCCGAGGCGGGCGCGCCGGCGGTGCCGCAGCGCGGTTCGCAGGACGGCTGGCGCCAACGGCGCGACAGCCAGTCCGGCCAGTGGGGCGGCCGCAATCCGTCCTACCGCGATCCGCGGCGCGACGCCCAGGCCGCGCAGCAGTCAGGAAGCTGGGGCGGCCGCAACCCCTCGTACCGCGATCCGCAGCGCGATCCGCGCGGTTCGCAGACCTGGGGCAACAGTCACGACTGGCGCCGCGACGACGCGGGCCGCCAGTGGAGCCGCGACTGGCGGCAGGACCGGCGCTACGATTACAATAGCTATCGCTCGGCCCACCGCGACACGTACCGGATGGCGCCGTACTACGCGCCGTACCGCAACTATTCGTACCGGCGCCTGTCGATCGGTTCGTTGCTGGAGAACCTGTTCTTCGGTCAGCGCTACTGGATCAACGATCCGTGGCAGTATCGACTGCCGGAGGTCTACGGGCCCTACCGCTGGGTACGCTATTACGACGACGCGGTGCTCGTCGATATCTATTCGGGCGAAGTCGTGGACACGATCTACAACTTCTTCTGGTAAGCTTCGTGCCGGGATGAGTGGCCCGGCCGGTGCGGGCCCCGCAGCGATGCGGGGCCCGTTTGCCTGTCAGTGCGGGATCATCCGCCACAGCTCTCCGTCGCGATCGATGAAATGGTGCTTGAGCGCGCCGGCGACGTGCAGCGCCAGCAGGCCTAGCAGCACGAATGCCAGGGTGCCGTGAATGGCGCCGAAATTCTCGCCCCGCGCATGATCGGGCACGGCAAACGGGAATGCCGGCAGGTTGACGATGCCAAACCACGACACCGGCATTCCGCCGCCGCCGGCCGAATAGGCCAGCAGCCCCAGGATCGGCAGGGCGAACATCATCGCGTAGAGCGCCCAGTGAGTGACATGGGCCAGCGTGCTTTCCCACGGCTTCACGTCGGGCTCGAACGGCGGAGGCCGGTGCGTGAGGCGCCAGATCAACCGGAGCAGCGACAGGATGAGCACGGTGTAGCCGACCGCGAAATGGATCCCCATCATCTCCATTCGCGTCGCCTTGGGCTGGCCTTCGGACAGCCACGCCAGCGCGAAGTTGAGGACGATCAGCGCCGCGATGGTCCAGTGGAAGAACATGGCGCCGTGCGTGTAACGCTGCGGTACCGGGGCGGCGACGGGCTGGTCGTTCATGGGATCATGGTGCTGCGCGCGTCGAATTCTGGCAAGCCGCAATTGCAGTGCGCTTGCACGCCCGTTGCAGCCCCGTCTAAACCGCTGCGACATGACCGAATCCGCCGTCCGCAGTTACCCCAATCCCGATCGCGCCGCCCTGATCCGCGCCGGCAACCACGTCCGCAAGAAGCTGGACGGCAGGTCCGGAGTCGAACGCGTTGTGAGCGACAAGGTGGAGATGTTCACGGTCGCGGGGTTTCTCTCGGTCGAGGAATGCGGCGCCCTGTGCCGTATGATCGATCGCACCGCGCGCCCGTCGACCGTCTACGACCACGGCTATCCGGCCGACTATCGCACCAGCTGGTCGGGCGACATCGATGGTGCCGATCCCGTGGTGCAGGCGGTGGTCAAGCGGATCGACGCGCTGCTGGGTATTCCCGGCGCTTATGGCGAACCCGTCCAGGGTCAGCGCTACCTTGCCGGGCAGCAATACAAGCAGCACAACGACTGGTTCTACACGCTGGCTCCGTACTGGAAGGCTGAGGCCAAGCGCGGCGGCCAGCGCTGCTTTACCGCGATGGCTTATCTCAACGCGGTCGAGGAAGGCGGCAGTACCGACTTCACCCGCGCCGGGTTCAGCGTGCCGCCGCAGGCGGGATCGCTGCTGATCTGGAACAATGCGACGACCGACGGTTTTCCGAACGAAGACGCGATGCACGCCGGAACGCCGGTTATCAAAGGGGCGAAATACGTGATCACCAAATGGTACCGGACCCGCAAGTGGGGTTGACCATTCGCCGCGGCACGCTCGCCGCTCTCGCCCTCTCGCCGGTCCTGGCCGCAATCGTCCTTCCCCCGGTCGCCATGGCGGCCGCACCGGCGCCAGTATCGACGGCCGCGACGACGAACGCGGAAGACGCGCGCCTGATGGCGCTGTTCCGCGACGATGCCGCTCGCGAGGATGCCCTTTCGCCGATGAGCGCGCTGCGCCGCACGGGTCGCGGCAACCCCGCGGTGTTCGCGCAAGGCTTCACCGCCGGACGGATGGCCGCCTCGCGCGCTTCGATCGATCGCAGCCTCGCCGCGCTGGCGCGGATAGACCGCAGCAAGCTTAGCGCGGAACGCCAGATTTCGTACGATGTGTTCAAGTGGTCGCGTCTCGACGACCGGCAATTCCTCGCCGCGCCGCTCGACAAGCTGATGCTGGATCGGCCGATGAATCACTTTTACGGCCTGCAATCGAGTTTCCCGGGGGAATTCAAGGTTGGCGGAGCGGCGCGATATGACAGCATCGCCGACTATCGTCATAACATCCTCTACCTGCGCGCCTTCCCCAAAGTGATCGACAACGCAATTGTCCGCTGGCGCGACGGGGAGCGCAACGGCATCCTCGACACGCGGCTGACGGTCACTAACATGATCGCGCAGATCGACGGGATCTTGGCGCAATCACCGGCCGACAACCCTCTTTACACCCCGCTCGAAACGTTTCCTGCCGGTACGTCTGCTGCCGATCAGGCCGCGATGCGCAAGCAATGGACCGCGGCGATCGAGGGCGACGTGCGACCCGCCTACCGAAAGCTGCGGACGTTCCTGCACGACGAATACCTGCCCAAGGCCCGCGCCGAGGTTGGCCTGTCGGCCATGAAGGGCGGCGATGCGCTGTACCGTGCGCTTATCCGCTCAAACACCACGCTCGACATGACGCCCGACGCGATTCACCGGCTCGGCCTCTCCGAAGTGGCGCGCATCCAGCACGAGATGGAAGCGGTGAAGAACGAGCTTGGCTACAGCGGCCCGCTGAAGGATTTCTTCGAGGTCATCCGCACCGATCCCAAGTATCACCCCAAGACGCGCGAAGAGCTGGCCGACGGGTTCGTGGAAGTCGGCAAGGCGGTGGATGCACAGATCCCGCGCTTTTTTAGCCGCGTCCCAAAGGCCAGGCTGCAGATCGAACCCTATCCGCCCTACAGCGAGAAGTACGAAGCCGGCGGCAGCTACGACCAGGGCTCACCCGACGGCAAGCGCCCCGGCACGTTTCACTACAACACCTACGACCTGCCCTCGCGCTTCCTGACCGGGATCACGACGCTTTATCTTCACGAGGGTATTCCCGGGCATCACTTCCAGATCAGCCTTGCCCAGGAAGATACCGCGCTGCCCGATTTCCAGCGCTTTGGCGGCAACACCGCATTCGTCGAAGGCTGGGCGCTCTATGCCGAGACGCTCGGCTACGAGATGGGGTTCTACAAGGACCCGATGCAGCATTGGGGCACGCTCGACGACGAGATGCTGCGGGCGATGCGGCTGGTGGTCGATACCGGCCTTCATTCCAAGGGTTGGAGCCGCGAACAGGCGATCGACTACATGTTGGCGAATTCGGGCATGGGCAAGAGCGACGCCACAGCGGAGGTCGAGCGGTACATCGCCATTCCCGGCCAGGCCCTGTCGTACAAGCTGGGATCGCTGACGATCCAGCGTCTGCGCAAGAAAGCCGAAGCGGAACTCGGCCCGAGGTTCGACATTCGCGCCTTCCATGAGCAGGTGCTCGGTTCGGGCGCCCTGCCCTTGCCGATCCTGGAAACGAAGATCGACCGCTGGATCGCCGCGCAAAAGGGGTAAGCTAGCTCGCCCCGCTGCGCTGGCTTTCACCCAGCTCGATTGCCTGTTCGATCGCGCCTTCGGTCACTTCGGCAACGCCTTCGACGGTCTGTTCCATCTGGCCCAGCTTGTTGAAGATCCGGTCGACCTTGCGCTGGAGGACCAGCAGTTCGACCGTGGTGCGCAGGTTGACCTCGAAATCGTGGCGGCTGGCGATGCGGTCTTTTTTGGATTGCCGGTTTTGGCTCATCATGATGACCGGCGCTTGCAGCGCGGCCAGCGTCGACAGCATCAGGTTGAGGAAGATGTACGGATATTTGTCCCACTGAACGCCGATCCCGGCCGCCCACTTGCTGTTGATCAGCATCCAGCCGAGCAGGATGATGCTGAAAAAGATGATGAAGCCCCACGAGCCGCCGACCGTTGCAACGCGATCGGCCAGGCGATCACCATTGGTACCGTTGATTGCCTCGCGCTCGTCATCCTCGAGGCCGACGTCGCTCGACAGCGCCTTGCACAGCGCGTTCTGCTCTTCCTCGCCCAGCTGGTCGTAGGGACGTCCCAGTACGTCTTCGGCAATTCCCTCGGGCGTGATGTCCAGCTTCATGCGTCCGCAACCAACGCCTCGGCTATCAGTTCCCGCGTGTTCTCAATCCCGTAAAGCGCGATGAAGCTGCCCATGCGCGGCCCCTGGCTCGATCCCAGCAGCGTTTCGTAAAGCGCCCTGAACCAGTCGCGCAGTTGTTCGAAGCCGAAATGCGGGTCCTTGCCGATCTCGTAGACGATGGTCTGGAGGTCGGACGCCGAGGCGTTCGCATCCGCTGCCGCCAGTTCCTCGTCGAGCGCGGCGAGCGCCGCCGCTTCGCCGGCGTCGGGCTTTCGCCGCTGCAGCGTCGGGGCGACGAAAGCGCGGTTGTAGGCGATCGCCCGCGTCACCAGCGCGTCGAGCGCCGGGTGCGCCGCCGGATCGGCATCGGCGACGTAGTTGGCGAGGTAGGACCAGACCTGGTCGCGAGTCGCGCCGGCGCCCAGCACCCCGACGAGGTTGAGCAACAGGCCGTACGTCACCGGCAGCTTGTCGCCGGCGCCGGGCTTGCCCGCCAGCAAGTGCCACACCGGGTTGCCGAGCTGCTGTTCGAGCGGCTGTTGGCTGAGCTTTTCGCGGAACTGCCAGTATTCATCGACCGCGCGTGGGACCACCCCGGCGTGCAGGCTCTTGGCGCTCTTGGGTTCGCGGTAAAGGTAGAAGCCCAGGCTTTCCTCGCTGCCGTAGTCCAGCCACTGGTCGATCGTCAGCCCGTTGCCCTTGGACTTGGAGATCTTTTCGCCGTTCTCGTCGAGGAACAGTTCGTAGATCATCCCCTCCGGGCGCGAACCGCCCAGTACGCGAGCGATCTTGCCCGACTGGGTCACCGAATCGGTCAGATCCTTGCCGCACATCTCGTAATCGACGCCCAGCGCCACCCAGCGCATGGCCCAGTCGACCTTCCACTGCAGCTTCGCCCGGCCGCCCAGGATCGACTGCTCGACACGGGTGCCGTGATCCTCGAAAGCGACGATGCCATTCTCGGCGTCGACCACCTCGACCGGGACCTGCAGGACTTGGCCGGTCGCGGGCGAAACCGGCAGCACCGGTGAATACGTGGCGCGGCGCTCTTCGCGCAGCGTCGGTAGCATGATGTCCAGGATCGCGCCGTAATGGCGCAGCACGGACTTCAGTGCCTCGTCGAAAGCGCCCGATGTGTAGCGATCCGAGGCGGAGACGAATTCGTAGTCGAAACCGAACCGGTCGAGGAAATCGCGCAGCATCGCGTTGTTGTGGTGCGCGAAACTTTCGTGTGTCCCGAACGGATCGGGGATCCGGCTGAGCGGGTGACCGAGATACGCGGCCAGCAAGCCGGGATTGGGGAGGTTGTCCGGAACCTTCCGCAGTCCGTCCATGTCGTCCGAAAAGGCGATCAGCCGCGTTGGCGCGCCGTCGGTCAGAACTTCGTAGGCGCGGCGCACCAGCGTGGTGCGCAACACTTCCTGGAAGGTGCCGATATGCGGCAGGCCCGACGGTCCATAGCCGGTTTCGAACAGCACCGGCGCCCCGCCGGCCTTCCCCTGCGGGAAGCGCTTGACCAGCTTGCGCGCCTCCTCGAACGGCCAGGCCTTGGACACTTGGGCGGCGGAGATGAGGTCTTCGTTCATGACCGGGGCGCCTTTGCCGCTTTGGCGGCGCAGGGCAAGTCCGGCACCGTCGGGGCCGCGCTGCTTGACACAGTTGACACAGTCCAGGGGGCAAGGCGTTCCGCGCCTTTCCGCGATCTGGCAGAGCGAAAGGTCACAGTGTGCGCGGCGTTCGGGATCATCGCGTTCCCCGATACCAGATCGCCACAGCGTAGGAAAATGCGCGGCCCTGATCGCGGCCCTGCAACCGAACCGGCGGATCCGCGTTTTCCATCGTATCCGCGCCATCCCCCGTGGCGCGATGAGGACATGCACCCATGGCGAACGCCACCATTCGTACCAGCCGTCCCGATGCCTGGGCCGCCCCCCGTCCGTCGATGGACCCGTCGCTGCGCCGCATGACGTACGGCCCGATCCGTCCGATGAACGACAATCGCGGCTTCTTCGGACGCCTGTTCGGCCGTTAACCGCCCAGGATGATGCCGGCCTGGGGCTTGTGGGCGCGAATGTCCGCATCGCTCAGCCCGCAGATCTCGTGCGGAAAGACCAGCCAGTCGTCGCACTGGTGAACGTAGAAATCGGGTTTCAGTGAAGTCTGGTTGCGCGCCGGCTTCCAATAGACAGTGCCGATGCGGCAATCGCGCGGCATGTTGTGGCGGCACCGCGCCGCCAGTTCACCCAGGAACGCCTCGATCGATCGGCCGGTGTCGAACACGTCGTCTACCACCAGCAGCCGGTCGTCCGGACCCAGCGTGTCGACCAGGTAGCCCAGCGCATAGACGCGCACTTCGCGGTCCTGCTTGTCGATCCCCGAATAGCTGGCGGTGCGGATGGCGATGTGATCGGCGTCGATGCCGTGGAACGCCAGCAGTTCCTGAACTGCGATCCCCACCGGTGCGCCGCCGCGCCAGATGCCGACCAGGTGCGTGGGGGCAAAACCGCTTTCGATCACCAGCCGCGCCAGCCGGAAACTGTCCTCCAGCAGCTGGTCGGCGGTCAGCCAGATCTTCTCGATCGCCTGGTCCGGCTCGGCGCTCACGCCGCGTCGACTTCGGCGATGAGGCGCGTCTTGTCAGCCTCGGGCAGGAACGCGCCGGCGAACGAATTGCGCGCCAGCGACCGGAGGTCAGCATCCGACAGGTCGAGCGCGTCGGCCACCGCCTGGTAATTGGCGTTCACGTAGCCGCCGAAATAAGCGGGATCGTCCGAGTTGATCGTCGCCTTGATACCGGCGTCGAGCATCCGCCGCACCGGGCTTTGCGCGATCTCGGGAATGACGCAGAGCTTGAGGTTGGACAACGGGCAGACCGTCAGCGTCAGCCCCTCGTCCACGATCCGCTGCGTCAGCACCTTGTCTTCCAGCGCACGGTTGCCGTGGTCGATCCGTTCGACCTTGAGCAGGTCGAGGGCTTCGTAGACATATTCCGGCGGCCCCTCCTCGCCCGCGTGCGCGGTGACGTGGAGGCCAAGCGCGCGTGCGGCCGAGAACACCCTGGCAAATTTCGAGGGCGGATGGCCCAGTTCGGAGGAATCGAGCCCGACGCCGTGGATACGGTCTAGATACGGCCTGGCCTGCTCAAGCGTCGCGAAGGCTTCGTCTTCGCTAAGGTGACGCAGGAAGCACAGGATCAGCCGGTTGGTGATCCCCAGTTCGGCCTCGCCCTTTGCCAGCGCGCGGTTGATGCCGCCGAGCACGGTCTCGAACGCGACGCCGCGCTCGGTGTGGCCTTGCGGGTCGAAGAAGATTTCGACGTGGCGGACGTTGTCGGCGCTGGCGCGCTCCAGGTACGCCCAGGTCAGGTCGAAAAAGTCCTGCTCCGCCAGCAGCACGCCCATGCCCTTGTAATAGATGTCGAGGAAGTCCTGCAGGTTGGAAAAGTCATAGGCTGCACGCACTTCGTCGACGGACTTGAACGGAATTGTCACGTCGTTGCGTTCCGCCAGCGCGAACAGCATCTCGGGTTCGAGCGAGCCTTCGATGTGGAGGTGAAGCTCTGCCTTGGGCAAGCGGGCGATCAGCGCGGTACGGGAATCCATGCACCGGGACGCTAGCCGCGTGCCGGCGCGCGTCAATCGGCGATGTTTCGCGTTGCCCCGTGTTCCCAATCCGTTCTAGGCATTGCCGGTGGCCGATGTCCTTCCCCTGCCCGCGCTCCATGCCAGCCATGCCGGGACCTGGTTGCGCGACGGCGCGGGGACGACGCGCGGCCTGGGCAAGGGCGAGGCGATCATGGCCGCGGCAGACACGCCGCTGCTGATGCTCAACGCTCCGCTAGTGGCGAACCGGCTGGGCTATCCCGACCTTTCGGGGCTCGATCTGCTGGAGCTGTTCGCCTTCGTCCACCCCGCCCGCTTCGTGGTGCCGACGCCCAAGGGGCTGGCCCACGCGCTCGACTTGCCCGAGCCGGAGGGCGACGAGGGCGTACCCGCCCTGCTCCAGCGCGCGGCCGAGACCCTGCTGGCGACGTGCGAAGGGCCGGCGTGGAACCAGCGCGAGGGCGCCTGGTCGACGCTGCAATCGCTGGCACGGGCACGCTGGCCGTGGGCGACGCTGCTGGCGCCGCGCGTCGCCAGGCCGCAAGTGGCCGAAAAGTGGCTGTTCTCGCGCCTGCCGGAATGGGACGAACGGCCTGAGCGGCCCCAGCCCGCGCAAGTCGCCATCGACGAGTTCGAGATCGAGGCCAGGCTGGCCCGCCTGACCGGTGAAGGCGCCGAGCCGCGACCGGACCAGGCACTTTATGCGCGCGAGGCCGGGCACGTATTCGCGCCGCGCAGCAAGCGCGACCAGCCTCACATGCTGCTGACACAGGCGGGAACCGGTATCGGCAAGACGCTGGGCTACCTCGCCCCGGCGGCCCTGTGGTCGCAAAAGGCGCAGGGGACGGTCTGGGTCTCGACTTATACAAAGGCACTCCAGCGCCAGTTGCGGCGCGAAAGCGGGCGCGCCTGGCCACCCGCGCGGCCCGACGGCAGCCGCCCGGTGGTGGTGCGCAAGGGGCGGGAGAATTACCTTTGCCTGCTGAACCTGGAGGACGCGCTGCAAGGCGGGTTCGCCGGGCGCGCCGCGGTACTGGCGCAACTGGTGGCGCGCTGGGCGGCCTATAGCCAGGACGGCGACATGATCGGCGGCGACTTGCCCGGCTGGCTGGGCACGCTGTTCCGCCAGCGCGGCATTCGCGCCCTGACCGATCAGCGCGGCGAGTGCGTCTATGCCGGCTGCCCGCATTACCGGAAATGCTTCATAGAGCGCGCCGCCCGGGCAAGCGCCGAGGCGGACCTGGTGATCGCCAACCACGCGCTGGTCATGGTGAATGCCGCGCGGGGCCGCGATCACGCCCAGAAGCCGACGCGGATCGTGTTCGACGAAGGGCACCACGTGTTCGAGGCGGCGGATTCGACGTTCGCCGCGGCGCTGACCGGCGCCGAGACGATCGAGCTGCGCCGCTGGGTGATCGGGCCCGAGCGCGGGTCGCGCGGACGGCGGCGCGGGCTGGCGGCGCGGTTGGCCGACGTTGCGAGCTATGACGAGGCCGGCGGCAAGGCGATCGCCGCCGCGCGCGAGGCGGCCGAGGCGCTGCCCGGTGACGGCTGGCTGCAACGCGTGAACGAAAGTGCGCCGTCCGGGCCGCTCGAGGAGCTGTTCGCGGCGGTGCGGGCCACCGTCTATGCCCGCGACGAAAGCGGCGGCCAGGACGCCGGCTATGGGCTCGAGACCGAGGCGGCGCAACTCGACGGTCCGTTCGTGGAAATCGCCGGAGCGGCGCAGGCGGCACTGGCCGAGCTGCGCTCGCCGCTGCTGAAGCTGGCAGTGCGGCTGGAGGCCATCATCGCCGAGCCGCCCGACTGGCTCGACGGCGCCGGCCGGGCGCGGATCGAAGGGGCGCGCCATTCGCTGGGCTGGCGGGTCGACCTGATCGCGGCCTGGGAGGCGTTGCTGAACCGGCTGGGCGGGCCGGCCGATCCCGAATTCGTCGACTGGCTGGCAGTCGAGCGGGCCGATGCGCGCGAATTCGACATCGGCATCCACCGTCGCTGGCTGGATCCGATGAAGCCCTTCGCGCGCACTGTGCTGGAGGGCGCGCACGGCGTCATGCTGACCAGCGCGACGCTGACCGAGGCGCAGGGCGGCGAGACCGACTGGGATGCGGCGGTGACCCGCAGCGGCGCCCCCCACCTCGACCTCTCGCCCCGGCTGGCAGCGTTTCCCAGCCCGTTCGACTACGCCGCGCAGGCCGAAGTGCTGATCGTCACCGACATCGCCAAGGGGGACCTGTCCGCGCTGGCGGGTGCCTATTTCCGCCTGATCGAGGCGGCCGGCGGCGGCGCGCTGGGGCTGTTCACCGCGATCCGGCGGCTGCGCGCGGTGCACGGGCGGGTTGCCGACCGGCTCGCCCGCGCGGGCCTGCCGCTTTACGCGCAGCACGTCGATCCGATCGACACCGGCACGCTGGTCGACATCTTTCGCGACGACCCCAAGGCCAGCCTGCTGGGCACCGATGCCCTGAGGGACGGCGTCGACGTGCCGGGCCATTCGCTGCGGCTGGTGGTGATGGAACAGGTGCCGTGGCCCAAGCCATCGATCCTGCACCGAGCACGCCGGCTGGCGGGCGGCGGCAGCGTTTATGACGACCGCATCATTCGCGCCCGGCTGGCGCAGGCGTTCGGGCGACTGATCCGCAGCCGCGAGGACCGCGGGCACTTCGTGGTGCTGTCGTCAGCCTTCCCCAGCCGGCTGCTGTCCGCCTTCCCCGCCGGCACCCCGATCGTGCGCTGTACGCTCGACGAGGCTTTACAACGCGTCGCCGGCGGTGTTTCAGGAGATCCCGTCAAAAATGGAATGTCCCACCGCGCATGAAGCTGCTCGGCCTGTTCAGGCACGCCAAGTCCGACTGGGGCGATCCGCGCGCGCGCGACTTCGACCGTGACCTCAACGATCGCGGCCGCGCCGGTGCCGCGGTGATGGGGCGCCACATCCGCGACTACGGTGCCAGGTGGGACCGGGTCGTCGCCAGCCCGGCGGTCCGCTGCGCCGAGACGCTGGAGATTGCGGCCGAGGCGGCCGGGCGCAGCTTTCCCGTCAACTGGGACCGGCGGATCTACCTGGCCAGCTCGTCTACGCTGATCGACCTGCTGCGCGAGCAACCCGCCGACGCCGCCAGCGTACTGATGGTCGGCCATAACCCCGGGCTGGAGGACGTCATCTTCGACCTTGTGCCGAACGACGGGTCGAGCCCCCTGCGCGACGCGGTCGAGGCGAAGTTTCCGACCGCGGCCTTCGCCGTGCTGGAGCTGCCCATCGAGCGCTGGTCCGACGTTGCCGGCGCCAGGGCGCGGCTGGTCCACCTCACGCGCCCGCGCGATCTCGATGCCGCGCTGGGGCCTCAACCGGTCTCGTAAGCGCCGGATTTCTAACCCTGGTGGATCGCCTTGGTGACGAGGTAGCTGTCCATCCCCTCGACCCCGCCTTCGCTGCCGAAGCCCGAATCCTTGACCCCGCCGAACGGCGCGTCGACCGCGCTGAGCGCGAACGAGTTGATCCCGACCATCCCCGCCTCGATCGCGTCACCCAGCAGGTTGGCGGTCCTGAGATTGTCGGTGAACGCGAAGGCGGCGAGGCCGAACGGCAGCCGGTTGGCTTTTTCGATCGCATCGTCGAGCGTGGTGAACGGGGCGGCCGCGGCGATCGGGCCGAACGGCTCGTTCGACATGATCGCGGCGCTGTCGGGCACGTCGGCCAGCAAGGTGGGGCGGTAGAAGAAACCGGTGTCCCCGCGCTCTCCGCCCGCCATCACGCGGGCGCCGTGGCGGCGCGCATCCTCGACCAGCGCCTCGATCGCGTCAGGGCGGCGGACATTGGCGAGCGGCCCCATCTGGGTCGTCTTGTCCATGCCGTGGCCGGTGGCGACGTTTGCTGTCCGCTCGGCAAAGCCGGCGACGAAGCGCTCATAGATGCCCTGCTGGACGTAGAAGCGCGTCGGCGAGACGCAGACCTGCCCGGCGTTGCGGAATTTCTGCGGGACGAGGGCGTCGAGCGTCTTGTCGAGATCGACGTCGTCGAACACGAGCACCGGGGCGTGACCGCCCAGCTCCATAGTCACGCGCTTGAGGCCGTCGGCCGCCAGCCGCATCAGGTGCTTGCCGACCGGGACCGAACCGGTGAAGCTGACCTTGCGAATGACCGGCGAGGCCAGCAGGTGACGGCTGACGGTATCGGGCACACCGTGGACCAGCTGCGCCACGCCGGCGGGCAGCCCGGCATCGAACAGGCAGCGCATCAGGGCGCCGGTGCATCCGGGAGTCTCTTCGGGCGGCTTGGCAATGACCGAGCAGCCGACCGCGAGCGCCGGGCCCAGTTTCTTGGCCATCAGGTAGACCGGGAAGTTCCACGGGCTGAAGGCGGCGACAGGGCCGATCGGCTGCTTGATGACGATGCTGCGCTGGCCGGCCGGGCGCACCAGCACCCGGCCGTACGTGCGGCCTGCCTCGGCAGCGCACCAGTCGAAGATCTGCGCCGCGCCCAGCACTTCCCCGCGCGCCTCGGCAAACGGCTTGCCCTGCTCCATGGTCAGCAGGCGGCCGATCATCTCGGAACGCTCGCGCAGGAGCGCGGCGGCCTTGGTCAGGACCGCGGCGCGTTTTTCCCACGGCGTGTCCTTCCACACCTTGAAGCCGGCCTCGGCGGCGGCCAGCGCCTCGTCGAGGTCGGCGACGGTGGCGAGCGGGACTTCGGCAATCGTGCCCCCGTGGGCGGGATCGACCACGGCAAAAGTGTCGCGGCCTTCGCCGATGCGCCAGCTGCCGTTAACCAGCAGGGCGAGGTCGGCGTCGTAGTCGTTGGCTGTGTCGGTCATGGCGCCCACCCTAGCGGCGCCAAAGCCACTTGGCGAGGGTCAGGCCGCGGCGAGCGCGCGCGCCAGGCGATCGCGGATCGCGGCAAGCTTTGCCAGGCGATCGTCTCCGCGCGTGCCAACCGCGGCAGGCGCCGGCGGGGGTGGCACCTCGGCGCCCTTGCCCTCAAGCGCGAGGCGCGCGCCGCGCAGCGTGAAGCCCTGCTTGTGGACCAGCCGATCGATCGTGCGGACCAGCCGCACATCCTCGGGCCGGTAATAACGCCGCCCGCCGTTGCGCTTCAGCGGGCGCAGCATCGGGAATTGCTCTTCCCAGTAGCGCAGGACGTGCTGCCGGATGCCGAGCGCGTCCGCCACCTCGCCGATCGTGCGCAGCGCATCGGGCGCCTTGCCGTCGTCGAAAGGGATGGCATCCTCGCTCACCACGCTGGTCATCCCTGCCCGATCCGGTCTTTCAGAAGCTGGCTGGCGCGAAAGGTCAGCACCCGGCGCGGGGTGATCGGCACTTCGATACCGGTCTTGGGGTTGCGGCCCACGCGCTCCGCCTTGTCACGCAACAGGAAAGTGCCGAAGCCAGAAATCTTGACGTTTTCCCCGCTCGACATCGATTCGCACATGTGGCGCAGGATCGCTTCGACCATCGTGAGGGAATCGCTGCGCGACAGCCCGATCTTGCGATTGATCGCCTCGGCCAGGTCGGCACGAGTCAAGGTATTCATGGAGCGCATGAGCTCCCCTTCTTGGCTAAACAGCGCGACCCGTTGAAACGGAAGCATAAGGCAAGGCTGGCGCATTGCAATCGCGCGTCGGAAAATCGGCACGGCCGCTGGCCGCGGCGGCTCAGGTGCGAAGGACCGTCGCCCCCCAGGTAAAGCCGCCGCCCATGGCTTCCAGGACGATCAACTGGCCCGGCACGATGCGCCCGTCGCGCACCGCAACATCAAGCGCGAGCGGCACCGAAGCGGCCGAGGTGTTGGCATGCGAATCGACCGTGACGATGACTTTTTCCGGCGCCAGCCCCAGCTTGCGCGCGGTAGCATCGAGAATGCGGCGGTTGGCCTGGTGCGGAACCACCCAGTCGACATCGGCGGGCGTGTAGCCGGCTTCCTTCAGGGTCGAGGCGAGCACGCTGGCAAGGTTGGTGACCGCATGGCGGAACACTTCCTGGCCCTTCATCCGCAGCTTGCCGACCGTGCCGGTGGTCGACGGCCCGCCGTCGACGAACAGCAACTGGTTGTGCGCGCCGTCGGCATGGAGCTTGGTCGCCAGCACGCCGGGTCCGTCCTCGGCCACCTCGCGCGCCTCCAGCACGACTGCGCCGGCGCCGTCGCCGAAGAGGACGCAAGTTGTGCGGTCTTCCCAATCGAGGATGCGGCTGAACGTCTCGCTGCCGATCACCAGCGCACGCTCGGCCATGCCGGTGCGCAGCATCGAATCGGCGACACCCATCGCGTAGAGAAAGCCCGAGCACACCGCCGCGACGTCGAAGGCGATGCCGCCATTGGCACCGATCGCGTCCTGTACGATGGTGGCGCTGGCCGGGAATGTCTGGTCGGGCGTGGCGGTGGCCAGCACGATCAGGCCGATGTCCTTGCCCTCCAGCCCCGCGGCGGCCAGCGCGGCGCGCGCAGCCTGGGTCGCCAGCGTGGCGGTGGTCTCACCGGCGGCGGCGATGTGGCGATTGCGGATGCCGGTACGCTCGACGATCCATTCGTCGCTGGTGTCGACGGTTTCGGCCAGCTGCGCATTGGAAACGGCGCGCGGGGGCAAGGCGGATCCGGTGCCGATCAGCACCGAGCGGCGGATGGTCTTGCTCATGATGCGGACCCGGAATCCTTGCCGGCCTCTTTGCGGCGGGCGGTTTCGATCCGCGCCTCGGCGCTGGCCAGGTCGGCGGCGATCCGTTCGGTCAGGTTTTCCTCGAGCAGGCGCGCGGTGACCGCCACGGCGTTGGCGACGCCGAGCGCACTGGCCGACCCGTGGCTTTTCACCACCACTCCATTGAGGCCCAGGAAGACCGCGCCGTTGTGGTTGTTGGGATCGAGGTGGTGCTTGAGAAGCTCGGTCGCCGGGCGGGAGATCAGGAACCCGAGCTTGGAGCGCAGCGACGAGGCGAAGCTGCGGCGCAGCAGATCGGCCACGAAGCGGGCCGTGCCTTCGACCGACTTGAGCGCGATGTTGCCGGAGAATCCGTCGGTAACGATCACGTCGGCATCGCCGCGGCTTAGCCGGTCGGCCTCGATGAAACCGTCGAAACTCATCGCCAGCGACCGCGCGGCGGACTTCAGTTCGGCGGCAGCGTCCTTGAGGGTGCCGGTGCCCTTGATATCCTCGGTCCCGATGTTGAGCAGGCGCACGCGCGGCTGCTCAAGCCCGGTCGCGATGCGGGCATAGGCGGCGCCCATGATCGCGAACTGCACAAGGTTGCGGGCATCGCAGTCGGTGTTGGCGCCCAGGTCGAGCATGACGAGGTCATTGTCGCCCAGCGTGGGCATCAGCGCCGCCAGCGCCGGCCGGTCGATCCCCGGCATCGTGCGCAGCGCCAGCTTGGCGATCGCCATCAGCGCGCCGGTGTTGCCGCCGCTGACCGCAGCGCCGGCGTGGCCCGCCTTCACCGCGTCGACCGCCATGCCCATCGACGTGTCCTTGGCCCGGCGCAGGGCCTGGCTGGGCTTGTCCTCGCCGCTGATCACGCCTTCGGCATGAAGGATTTCCGACGCCGCGCGCAGGTTCGGGTGATTTTTGAGCGCCGCCTTGATGCGCCGCTCATCCCCCACCAGCAGGAACTGGAATCGGTCATGGCGACGACGCGCAAGCGCCGCCCCCTCGATCATCGTACGCACGCCTTCGTCGCCGCCCATCGCGTCGACGGCGATACGCGGCAGGGTCATGCCCCGATGCCCCTCAATGCAGTCTTAGAGGCCGACCGCGACGACTTCGCGGCCATTGTAGTGGCCGCAGGCGTTGCACAGGTTGTGCGGGCGCTTGAGTTCGCCGCAGTTCGAGCATTCGTGGAATGCCTCGACCTTGAGCGCATCGTGGCTGCGACGCATGCCCCGGCGAGAGGGGCTGGTTTTTCTTTTGGGGACAGCCATTGCGGCACCTGTTCCTGTAAGCTCTTCTTGTTCGTAAAAGGCCGCATCTGGCCCGGGGGCCGGTCGGCTGCGAAGGCGCGCCTATAGCGAATTCCGCAGGCGTTGCAAGCACGCTGGCCGCCCTGGCGCCGCGGGGGAGATATTGCCATGCTGACCGGAATCCTGCTGCCCACGACCCTGGCCATGGCCGCTGCAGCGGCCCTTCTCAACATCTGGATGTCGATCCGCATCGGGCGGATTCGCCGCGCCGAGAAGATCGGCGTGGGCGATGGCGGCCACGAATTGCTGGGTCGGCGGATGCGCGCCCAGCTCAACTTCGCCGAGAACACGCCCTGGGTGCTGGCGCTGGTGCTGACGATCGAACTGGCCGGCAAGGGCGGACAGTGGCTGCCGCTGGTGGCGGCGGCCTATGTCGCGGGCCGCGTCGCTCACGCGCTCGGCATGGATGGCGCCGGCTTCGCGGCCGGGCGCATGATCGGAACCATCACCACGATGCTGACCCAGGTCGGCCTGGCGCTGGTGGCGGCGGCGATCCTGGCCGGGCTGCTCTGACGCCGGTTCAGGCCAGCGCGGCGTCGCCGACGAAGGGATTGGTGCGGCGTTCCTCGCCGAAGGTGCTGGTCGGTCCGTGCCCGGGCACGAAGGTCACGTCATCACCCAGCGGCCACAGCCTCTGCGTGATCGCGTCGATCAGGTCCTGGTGATTGCCGAGGGGAAAGTCGGTGCGGCCGATCGAGCCGGCGAACAGCACGTCGCCCACCATCGCAAAGCGCGACGGCGCATGGAAGAAGACTACGTGACCCGGCGTGTGCCCCGGGCAATGCACCACGTCCAGCGTCAGCTCGCCCACGGTGACGGTGTCGCCGCCGACCAGCCAGCGGTCCGGCTCGAACGATTCGCCGCGCGAACCGTAGCGGCGTCCGTCATCCTCGAGCCGACTGATCCAGAAGCGATCGTCTTCGTGCGGCCCCTCGATCGGCAGGCCCAGCTCACGGGCAAGGATACCCGCCTGCCCGCAGTGGTCGAGGTGGCCGTGCGTGACCAGGATCTTTTCCAGCTCAACGCCGGTCTTCGCGACTGCCGCCTTGAGCTTGTCGAGATCACCGCCGGGATCGACCAACGCGCCGCGCAACGTCTTGGTGCACCAGATCAGCGAGCAGTTCTGCTGCAGCGGGGTGACGGGCACGATGCCGACGCGCATCGGGGGTTCGGAACTGACGGGGGCGTTCATGGCCCGCCCATGCCCTAGAGGCGGCCGCTTTTCCAGACCACGCGACCGATCACCTCGACCTCCTCGGCCGGCAGTTCGATCGGACGGTAGGCCGGATTGTCGCTCACCAGGGTGATCGTGCCGGGACGCGCCAAGTCGAGTCGCTTGACCAGCAGCGCATCGCCGGTCCGCACCACGTGGATGCCGTCGCGCCAGGCGCGCGGGGTACGGTCGACCAGGATCTCGTCGCCGTCGCGAAGCGTCGCTTCCATCGAATCGCCCTCGACCCGGATGGCTGACAGCTGCGCGGGATCGAGGCCGTGTCCGCGCAGCCACCGCGTCGAGAACTGGAACGCGCCCACCGGCGCCTCCTCGCTGGCCAGCGTGCCGGGCCCGGCCGACGCCCCCAGCGCGAGGCGCGGGACCGGCAGAAACTCTCCACGCCGCGACTTGCCCGGAGAGGAAATATCCTCCGGAGCGCCAAGCTCACCCTCGTCGACACCGAAAAACCGGGCCAGTGCCCGACGCTCATCCTCGCCCAGTTTCCTGGGGCTGCCCTTGCGGACGAACTGCTGGAGATAGGCGGGGTTCTTGCCGAGCAGACGCGACAGTTCACTCAGGCTGGCGCGGCTTTCCCGCGCCAATTCGAGCAATCTCGCACGCGGATCGGCGTTCACCATGAAAACGACATAGCCGAAGGATTTTTCCTAGACAAGTAGGATTTCGCTTCAGATCAAAGGATTATTCCAACGGCGATTCGGAGACGATGGCATGCTCATTAGGCGTATCGAACGGTTCCTGCGCGACACGGACATGGCCTGGACCAAGTTCGGTCGCCTGGCGGCCGGCGATCCGCGCTTCGTGCAAGACCTCCGCAACGGTCGCACCCCCCGTCCCGCTACGGAAAAACGGGTGGAACATTTCATGAACACTTATTCGGGAGCCCACGGTGCACATTGATTTTACGCTTGAACGCAGGCTCCCGCGCCGCACCGGAAAGCCCCGCCCCAGCCCATGGAAAGGCCTTACCGACACGTTGATGATGCTGGGCGAAGGTCACGGTGAATTGACTGCTCACGCCGAACGACCGTGGGCCAGCGTGACCTTTTCGGGCACGCGCCACACGCTCACCTTCGCGTTCTCGGGCACCGACGGTATCGCGGCGGGCGAACGGTTTATTGCCGCGCTGCCCGAACACGAGTTCGCGCTGCCGCGCCAGCTCGTCGCGGATGCGGCGGTCGTGGCGGTCGATCACCGCCTGCTGCCGTCGGCTGCAATGACGGTGACCTGCGAACTGGTGCTGCTCGACGATCAGTAGCCGCGCGCCAGGTCGACGACGTGCTCGAGCGGGCTGCCTGCCTCCCAGGCGGCAAGGTTGCGCACGAAGCGCGCGGCGGTGCGCTGGAACATCTGCGTCTGCGACCGGCCCGACAGGTGCATGGTGACGTGCGCGTTGTCGAGGCTCCACAGCGGGTGATCCGCGGGCAGCGGCTCGGGCGTGGTGACGTCGAGAAAAGCGCCGCCGATGCGCCGCTGCTCGAGCGCCGCGACAAGCGCGTCCTGGTCGATCACCGCGCCGCGGGCGATGTTGACGATAATCGCGTCGGGCCGCATCGCCGCGATCTCCTCCGCGCCGATCATAGCGTCTGTTTCGGGCGTGGCCGGGACCGCGACGACGATCCAGTCGAACTCGCCGAGCCGATCGCGCCATTCGCCGGGACCGATCGCGCCGGCAGCAGCCGAGCGGCGCACCACGGTAACCTCGACTGCGAAAGCAGCCAGCCTTTCCGCCACCAGCTTGCCGATCGCGCCGTAGCCGAGCAGCAAGGCACGGCTGCCGGCCAATTCGCGCTTGCCGGGCGCGTCGAGCAGCCACTCGTGCCGGTCCTGCGCGCGAACGACCTCGCGGTAACCCTTGGCGGTCGTCAGCATCCCCATGACAACATATTCGGCAATCGTCAGTGCGTTGATGCCAGCGCCGTTCGTCACCGTGACGCCGCGCGCGGCCAGCGTTTCGAGCGGCAGGAAATCGATCCCCGCGTACAGCGTATTGAGCCAGCGCAGCCGCCCGGCACGGGCCACGGCCTCGGCCATCAGGGCCTTGTCCTCGTGATCGAACCAGCCAATCTCGGCCGCTGGCGCCAGCGCCAGCATCTCTTCGCGCGAGGCGTACCAGCGCGGCTCGATTCCAGCCGGCAGGTACGGCTCGACCAGCGGACGGACGAGTGTCGAAAGAACGGCGGTGGTCATGGGGTCAAGGCCGGGTTAGCTTGGCGGGGCCACCAGACTAGGCAGGGGGACGCAGCGATGAAAGCCTTTCCACTCGCGATCGCGGACCTGCTTGTGGCGGCCGCCGCTCCGGCCCTGGCGCAGAGCCTTGAGTCGCAGGAAATCATGGTGACCGGATCGCGGATCGAGCAGGATGGCTATCAGCGCGACATGCCGACTGTCGGCCTGCGCAGGACCGCCGACTTTCTGGTCCAGCAGGTCACGATTCGGGGCGATAGCCGCGATCCCAGGCAGCGGGCCGCCGAAATCCGCGAGATGCTGCGCAAGGCCGTGCAGGTCGCCGCGCAGCGCGGAGTCGAGCTTGCCTACGGCGATTACATCCTCACGCCGCTTACGGCCGCGAATATCGACGCCCTTGCGCTCAAGAACGACAGCCGGCCCGATAGCCAGCGGGTCGATTTCCTGGTCAAGGCCCCGCTCGCCAAGGATGGCGGTTCGGCTGCGCAGCGCCGCATCGAGGACTATGTCGAGGCCGTCCCCGAAGTGGGCCGCGCGCAGATGGACGAGAGCGGCGACGCTTCGCTGTCGATCGTTGGTCCCGACCGCTACCGCGACGAGATCGCCGCCAAGGTGATGGAGGATTCGCGCGCGATGGCCGCGAAGATGGGCAGCGGCTACGCGGTCACGGTCGAAGGCTTGAACATGCCCGTGCAATGGGCGCAGGCGAGCGCTGCGGACGTGCTGCTGTTCATTCCCTACAAGCTGGTCATCGTGCCCAAGCCGTGACGCCGGGTTAAAGCTTCCAGTCCCAGCCGAGCGGATCGCCATCCATGACCTCGACGCCCTTGGCGGCGAGCTCGTCGCGGATCGCGTCGGAAGCGGCGAAGTCCCTGGCGGCGCGGGCGCTGCGGCGGCGCTCGAGCGCTTCGCCAACCTGGCTTTCGGCCAGTTCGGCGTTCGTGGGCCGCAGCCGCAGGTCGGCGCGGTCGAGATCGAGCAGGCGCAGGCCGAGCACGGCGTCCATCGCGGCGATCGCAGCGCGCCTGGCGGCCGGGTCCGCCTTCTTGAGCGCAAGCGCCTCGTCCAGCACGGTCAGCGCGACCGCCGTGTTGAGATCATCGCTGATAGCGGCATCGAAGCGGGCGAGCAGCGGCGCGAAGGCGGGCCCGGGCTCGGCACCCTCGGCCGCATCGCGGAGCGGCGCGGCGGCCAGCGTCAGCCGCTTCAGCCGCACCAGCGCGGCGCCCAGCCCCTCCCAGCTGAACTCCAGCTCGCTGCGGTAGTGCGCCTGCAGGCACAGCAACCGGTAGGCGAGCGGGTGGTAGCCTCTGTCGTTCAGCAACTGCAGGCGCAGGAATTCGCCCGACGATTTGCTCATCTTTCCAGAGCGTTCCACCAGGAAATTGTTGTGCATCCAGATCTTCGCGCCGCTCGCATCGGAATGGCAGAAGGCCTGGTTCTGGGCGATTTCGTTGGGATGGTGGATTTCGCGGTGATCGATGCCGCCGGTGTGGATGTCGAACGGGAAGCCGAGCAGGTCGCCGCTCATGACGCTGCATTCCAGGTGCCAGCCCGGTGCACCGCGGCCCCACGGCGAATCCCATTCCATCTGGCGGCTCTCGCCCGGCGGTGTCTTGCGCCATATCGCGAAGTCGGCGGCGTTGCGCTTGCCGTCGACCGGCGCGATCCGCGATTCCCCTTCGTCGGTTTTCGCGCGGGCCAGCGCGCCGTAATGCGCGACCGTCGAAACATCGAAGTAAAGCCCGCTATCGAGTTCGTAGCAGTGATCGGGGGCGATTTTCTGCGCGAAGTCGATCATCTGCGGCACGTAATCGGTAGCGATCGACCACCGTGCCGGCTGGCGGATGTTGAGCGCGCGCACATCGGCCCAGTACGCCTCGGTAAAGTGTTTCGCGATGTCCCAGATCGACTTCGCGCCCGCTGCCGCGGCCTTTTCCAGCTTGTCCTCGCCGGCATCGGCATCGTCGGTAAGGTGCCCTACGTCGGTGATGTTGATGACGTGGGTCAGGCGGTAGCCCTTGAAGGAAAGCGTGCGTCCCAGCACGTCGGCGAAGACGTAGGCGCGCATGTTGCCGATGTGCGGATAATTGTAGACCGTAGGCCCGCACGAGTAGACGCGTGCCTCGCCCGAATGGACGGGTGCGAACACGTCTTGTTCGCGGGTCAGCGAGTTGAACAGGCGCAACGGAGCGGTCATGCGCGGCGACTAGCCGCTCACTCGCCCTCGAACAATCCCGCCAGCTGCTCGATCATCGTGCCGCCGAGCTGCTCGACGTCCATGATCGTGACTGCGCGGCGGTAGTAGCGGGTGACGTCGTGGCCGATGCCGATGGCGACGAGCTGGACGGGTGAGCTCTTCTCGATCCAGGCGATGACCTTGCGCAAGTGGGTTTCGAGGTAGCCGGCACTGTTGACACTGAGAGTTGAGTCGTCGACCGGCGCGCCGTCGGAGATGACCATCAGGATGCGGCGGTCCTCGGGTCGGGCAAGCAGGCGTGCGTGCGCCCACAGCAGCGCTTCACCGTCGATGTTTTCCTTGAGCAGCCCTTCGCGCATCATCAGGCCAAGGCTGCGGCGGGCGCGGCGGTAAGGTTCGTCCGCCTTCTTGTAGACGATGTGGCGAAGATCGTTGAGGCGGCCGGGCTGCGCGGGCTTGCCTCCGCCCAGCCAGGCTTCCCGGCTTTGCCCGCCCTTCCAGGCGCGGGTGGTGAAGCCCAGGATCTCGGTCTTGACGCCGCAGCGCTCCAGCGTGCGGGCGAGCACGTCGGCGCTGATCGCGGCGATGGAAATGGGGCGCCCGCGCATCGAGCCGGAGTTGTCGATCAGCAGCGTGACGATCGTGTCCTTGAACTCGACGTCGCGCTCGATCTTGTAGGACAGCGAGTGCCCCGGGCTGATCACCACGCGGGCAAGCCGCGCCGCGTCGAGCAGGCCTTCCTCCTGGTCGAAATCCCAGCTGCGGTTCTGCTGCGCCATCAGGCGGCGCTGGAGCCGGTTGGCCAGCTTGGTGACGATACCCTGCAAGCCCTTCAGCTGCGCGTCGAGGTAGGCGCGCAGGCGGGCCAGTTCCTCCTCGTCGCAAAGTTCGGCGGCGGCGACGACCTCGTCGAACTTCTCGGTATAGGCCTTGTAGTCGAAGCCATCGGGAATGTCGGTCCACGGACGGTTCGGCCGCACCGGCAGCATGCCCTCCTCGCCCTCGTCGCTGGGCTCGGCATCGCTGTCGGCGTCGCTGGTCTCGCGCTCGGCCTCGCCTTCGCCGTCCTCGTCGCCCTCGTTAGGTTCGGCGGCGATTTCGCTCGGATCGGGGCGATCGCTGCCGCCGTCTTCATCACCTTCGTCGTCCTGCGGGGTGTCACCGTCGTCTTCGTCGCCTTCGTCGCCCTCGGGATCGAGCGGCTCGCCGCGCGTCAGCTCGAGGTGTGCGAGCATGTCGAGCGCGAGGCCCTGGAACGCCTTCTGGTCGTCGAGGCTGAGCGCGAGCGCATCGAAATCGGCGCCGGCCCGGCTCTCGATCCAGCTGCGCACCATCGCCACGGCCGGCGCGGCCATATCGGGGACCGGGCGCCCCGTCAGGTGTTCGCGGAGGATCAGCCCCAGCGCGGTGGGTAGCGGCACGTCGCCAGGGATGGCGGCGCGGCTGATCGGGTCGGTGCGCAGCCGCTGCAGCAGCGCGGCATCAAGATTGCCGGCGATCCCGGCATAGCCGTTGGCGCCGAGCGCTTCGTATCGCACCGCCTCGACCGCGTCGTAACAGGCGCGGGCCGCGGGATCCGAGGGGGCGTTGCGGGCGTGCAGCGCGGCATCATGATGGCGCAGGCGCAGGGCAAAGTGATCGGCCTGACCCCGCGCCAGCTGGGCGTCGGCTTCCGGCAGGTTTCGCGCCGGCATCGTCAGGCGCAGGTTGTTGCCGCTCTGCCCCGGCTGGTCGGCTGTCCAGGCGACCTCGAGCTCGTCCTCGTGCGCGACGGCGCGGGCGGCGCCGGCGAGCACCGAGCGGAAACGGTCGAGAGGCGTGTCGTCGGGCATGATCACCGCGCTAGCCCGAGGGCGCGGCCCCGGGCAAGCGCGGACTTTGCGACCCGCAGCCTAGATGCTCTGGCCGGTCTTCTTCCAGTCGGCCAGGAAGCCCTCGATCCCCTTGTCGGTGAGGACGTGCTTGAACAGGCCCATGATGATCGCCGGCGGAGCGGTCATCACGTCGGCGCCGATTTTCGCGGCCCGCAGGACGTGGATCGGGCTGCGCACGCTGGCGACCAGGATCTGCGTCTCGAACGCGTAGTTGTCGTAGATCAGGCGAATGTCGTCGATCAGGTCCATGCCGTCGAAGCCGTTGTCGTCATGCCGGCCCACGAAGGGCGACACGAACGTCGCGCCGGCCTTGGCGGCGAGGAGCGCCTGGTTGGCGCTGAAGCACAAGGTGACGTTGACCATCGTGCCGTCGGCGGTGAGCTTCTTGCAGGTCTTGAGGCCGTCCGGCGTCAGCGGCACCTTGATGGTGACGTTGTCGGCGATCTTGCGCAGCACCTCGGCCTCGCGCATCATGCCGTCATGGTCGAGCGCGACGACTTCGGCGCTGACCGGGCCGGACACCACGCCGCAGATTTCCCGCACCACTTCCTTGAAGTCCCGCCCGCTTTTGGCGACCAGCGAGGGATTGGTGGTCACCCCGTCGAGCAGGCCGGTGGCGGCCAGGTCCTTGATGTCGTCGAGGTCGGCGGTGTCGGCGAAGAATTTCATGATGGCTCCCGAAAAGCGCTGCGCTGCCCGCACCTATAGAAGCGCCGGCGTCCCGGCGCCACCGTCAAGGGCGCTTCAGCGCCGCAATCAGCAGCGGGTCGTTGGTGACCGAAGGGTTGGCGCGGATGTTGGTCTCTTCCTGGCCGATCTGGTACCAGATCGCGTTGTCGGCGCTGTTCGCGACGGCCTGCGCGACGGTCATCACGTTGACGCCCGACAGCGCGCCGATGGCCTGGTTGACCAGCGGGTTCGAGGCTGCGTTCATCGCGTCGCCCAGGGCCGGGATCATCGCATTGATCAGCGCCGGCCCCATCGCGTTGCGAAGGAAGCTGGTGGCGTCGGTCGGCCCGCCGCGCAGGAGCTGCACCGCGGCGGGGATCGAGACGGTGCGGATCGTCTGGGTCACCAGCGGGGCGGCACGGCGCGCACCGTCGACCGCGAATTCGTTGAGCTGGCGCTGGAGCTGGTCCTTGAACGTCTGTGAGCGCAGCACCGCGGCCACCGCCCCGCGCGTGAACAGGTCCGGCAGCGGCAGGCGCGAAACCTGGCTGTCCCAGAAGCCGCCTGCCATTGTCAGGCGCGAGAAGGCATTGCTGCTGGCGACTTCAAGCAGGCGGCGCACCGCACCGCTCAGGCCAAGGCCGCTGCCCAGGCCGCCCAGCCCCTGCGCGCAGCCGGGCAGCAGCAGCGCCGACGAGGCGACGGCACCGCCCAGGAACAGGCGGCGCGAAACCGGGGTCGTGACTGTAGCCCGCATTGTCCACTCCTTTGCTGGACCGCGCGGGTGGTTGCCGCGGGGCCGGTTACCCATATAGACGCCGATGGACCGCGTCCGCCTTCTTGTTTTCAACGCCGCACTCGGCGCGCTCGATTACCGTGTCCCGGCCGGGGTTTCGGTACCGCCCGGTTCGATCGTGATCGCCCCGCTCGGCCCCCGGCAGATCCTGGGTATCGCCTGGGAGCGCGAACGCCTGCCCGCGAACGATGTTCCCGACACCAAGCTCCGCCCGATCCTGGACGTGCTCCCCGTGCCGCCGCTGGCGGAGCCGCTACGCCGGCTGATCGAATGGACGGCGGATTATTACTGCGCGCACCCGGCCTCGGTCGCGCGCATGGCGCTGGGATCGATGGCGGCGCTGCGCGGCGGCGGCACCACCACCGAATATCGTCTGACCGGTAGCGAGCCGGCGCGCCTGACGCCGCAGCGGGCAGCCGCGCTCGACGCCCTGCAGGGCGAGCAAGCCAGCATCCGCGAACTGGCCCACATCGCCGGCGTATCTGAAGGCGTGCTGCGCGGCATGGTCGGCGCCGGCATGCTGGAGGCGGTGACGGTCGACCTCGACCGGCCTTACCGCGCTCCAGACCCCGCTCATGCGCAGCCCGTGCTAAACGACGATCAGCAGGCCGCCGCCGATGCTTTCGTCGGCGCGGTGGAGAGCGGCGGCTTCGCGCCCTTCCTGCTCGACGGGGTTACCGGGTCGGGCAAGACCGAATGCTATTTCGAAGCGGTCGCGGCGGCGCTGCGCGAAGATCGCCAGGTCCTGGTGCTGTTGCCCGAGATTGCGCTGACCGAAACGTTCCTGCGCCGTTTCGAGGCGCGCTTCGGCGTGCCGCCGGTGCTGTGGCATTCGTCGCTCAAGTCGAGCGAGCGTCGGCGGGCCTGGCGCGGCATCGTCAGCGGCGGCGCCAAAGTGGTGGTCGGCGCGCGCTCGGCGCTGTTCCTTCCTTACAAGGCGCTTGGCCTGGTGGTGGTGGACGAAGCGCACGAGGTATCGTTCAAGCAGGACGACGGGGTGCGTTACAACGCCCGCGATGTGGCGGTGATCCGTGCCCGGTTCGAAGCGGTGCCGGTCATCCTGGCCAGTGCCACACCGGCGCTGGAATCGATGCAGCTGGCCGAAGCGGGGGTCTATACCCGTATCGTCCTGGCGGATCGGTTCGGCGGCGCCACTCTGCCCGCAATCAATATCGTCGACCTGCGCAGCGAACAGCCGCCACGCGGGCAATGGCTGGCGCCGCGGCTGGTCGAGGAGATGCGCACCCGGCTGGAGCGCGGCGAGCAGAGCCTGCTGTTCCTAAACCGCCGCGGTTATGCGCCGCTGACGCTGTGCCGCAATTGCGGGTTCCGGTTCCAGTGCCCGAACTGCTCGGCCTGGCTGGTCGAGCACCGGCTGTCGCGGCGGCTCGCGTGTCATCACTGCGGGCACGAGACCCAGCCGCCCGAGGCCTGCCCCGAATGCGCGACTCCGGATTGCCTGGTCGCCTGCGGGCCCGGCGTCGAACGCATTGCCGATGAAGTGGCCGCGGTTCTGCCCGGCGCGCGCGTCGCCATTGTCACCTCCGATACGCTCGGCAGCCCGGACAAGATCGCCGCCTTCGTCGCCGAGGCGGAAGGCGGCGCGATCGACGTGATCGTCGGCACGCAGTTGGTCACCAAGGGCTATCACTTTCCCGAGCTGACGCTGGTCGGCGTGGTCGACGCCGACATGGGGCTTGAAGGCGGAGACTTGCGCGCCGGCGAGCGGACCTATCAGCAGATCGCCCAAGTCGCGGGGCGGGCCGGCCGCGAGGCCAAACCGGGTGAAGTCCTGATCCAGACCCGCCACCCAGAAGCCGCGGTGATCGCCGCACTCGCCGCCGGGGACCGCGACGCCTTCTATGCCGCCGAGACCGAGGCCCGCCGCGATGCCGGCGCGCCGCCGTTCGGCCGCTGGGCCGCGATCATCGTGTCGAGCGAGGACGAGGCGGAGGCACGCGACGCTGCCCGCGCCATCGGCGGCAGTGCCCCGCGCCTGGCCGATGTCATGATACTGGGTCCGGCGCCCGCGCCGCTGTCGCTGCTGCGCGGGCGCTACCGTTATCGCCTGCTGATCAACGCTCGTCGCAGCGCGCAGCTGCAGGACGTGATCCGCGAGTGGCTGGGGGCGCTGTCGTTCCCCCCCGGGGTGCGCGTGGGCATCGACATCGATCCCTACAGCTTCGTGTAGGAAAGGGCTGCCCGTACGCGGGCACGACCGGGGCAGCGTCGCCCGATTCCGCGGCTGTCCCACCACACGCAAGCGGTGCGGAAACCGGCTGGGGCCGCGCTGATCCTCGGCCGAGATGCTCTTTCGCGGCTTTACGGACGGCCTAAGTGCGCCTGCGTGACCACAACGGAGCACGGACGTGGCCGCGCCTGGTCGCGGCGATCACCAGCGCGGTTCCCGCTGCCCCGGCGCACACCAGCGCGACCACCGATGCTTCCAGCCCGAACGCGCCGCCCGAGATCAGCTCAGACCCGGCGGCGTGGGCGTCGACCAGACCGTCGGCCGCAAAGCCCGACACGGGCACGTCCCAGACCAGGCCCTGGGTGACATTCCAGCCGAAATGGATGCCCATCGCCAGCCACAAGTCGCGCGTCAGCATATAGGCCCCGCCCAGCAGCACCCCGGCTTCCACCGCGATCGCGATCGTGCTGAACCAGGTCGCCGCGGGGTTCAGTGCGTGGCCCAGCCCGAACAGCGCCGCGCTCAGTACCAGGGCGGCCCAGGTCCCGGCCAGATCCTCGATGTAGCGGAACAGGATGCCGCGGGCGATGATCTCCTCGATCACGGCGGCGCCGGTCCCGGCAACCAGGATAAGGTCCCGCCACGAGCCGAGATGTCCCCAGCCGGCGATGCGGTAGCCGCCGAGCAGCGCGGCAATGGCGACAATCGTCGACATCAGCAGGAAGCCCAGCTCCGACCCGCGCAGCGCATCGAGGCTGCGGCGGGAAAACGGCAGCGCCTGGTGACGATCGATGCCGATGCGCGTCGTCACCGCGCGATAAACCAGCACCGCGACGAGCGGCTGAAGCAGACCGCGCACGAGGAAGTAGGGCCAGCCGTGGTCGCCCGCGGGCAGCACCATCGCCGCAGCCCAGCCGACCACGCGCAGCGGCAGCGCGACAGCCAGCAGCACCAGCACCAGGGTTATCAGCGGAAAATCGACGATCCGCAGCCACAGCGGTTTGCGGTCGGGCGCGCTCACGATGCGTATGGGACGATCTGGCCGGCGAAGACCGCCTCGGCCTGGCCCTTCAGCCACTCCATCGCGGCAGCCCACGGTCCGTGGCCGTAGCTGATCCGCGCGACGCCGCAGGCGGCCAGCTCTGCCCGGGTCCCCCGCCCCGGCCCCCAAAGCACGTTTACCGGCAGCGAAGTCCCCGCGCAGATCGCGCGGATGACCGCGTGATCACCGAGAAACGGCACGAACAGCCCGCGTGCCCCGGCGGCGGCGTAGGCCTCCGCACGGGCCAGCACGGCATCGACCAGGTGCGATCCGTAAGCTGCCGGCTCCACCCCGCGATAGACGTCGCAGCGGGCGTTCACGAACAGCCCGGAGGATGCCGCCGCGGCGACCCGCTCGGCCGCATCCGCGACATCGATCAGGTCGCGCGCACCGGGCAGGCGATCTTCCATGTTTATACCCGCGGCGCCGGCATCGCGGGCGTGCTGGACCGAACGACGGACGTCCACTGGACGGACGCCGTAACCGCTCTCGAAATCGAGCGTGACCGGCAGGTCGGTGACGGAGACGATCCGTTCGAGATTGCGCAGCGCGTCGTCGATGGAGAAGGCTTCGCCGTCCGCGAAACCCTGTGCTTCGGCAACGCCGTAGGAGCCGGTCGCGATGGCCCGCGCGCCCGCGGCCGCAACCGCCCGGGCGCTGCCTGCGTCCCAGATGTTGAACAGGACCAGCGGATCGCCGGGCACGTGCAGGGCGCGAAAGGTTTCGACGGGGTCGGTCATCGCGTTTCCTTGTCGAGGAGCCGCCGCTTGATGTCGAGGCCGTAGGCGTAACCGCCAAGCCCGCCGCCGGTGGCGATCACGCGGTGGCACGGGATCAGCACCGCCACGTTGTTGGCACCATTCGCGCTGCCGGCCGCCCGCACCGCCTTTGGGCGCCCAACCGCCGCAGCGAGCTGGGCATAAGTGCGCGTCTCCCCTGCGGGAATACGCTGCAGTTCGCGCCATACCGCCTCCTGGAACGCGGTGCCCTTCACGTCGAGCGGGATGTGCGCAAAGTCGCCCGGCGCCTCGACCGCGGCGACGACCGTGTCCAGCAATGCGGCGAACGCCTCGCCTCCCTCGACCAGCTCGGCTTGCGGAAAACGGCTTTCCAGCGCCTCGCGACCCTCGCCGAACGAGAGGCGGCATACGCCCTTGTCGGTCGCCGCGACCAGCATGGGTCCGTAGCTGGTCGGAACGACCGCATAGTGGATCCTCACCTCCTTGCCGCCGCGCGCCCAGGCCGACGGCGCCATCCCCAGGCGGTCCTTGTTCGCGGCGTAGAAGCGGCTCGGACCCGAATAGCCGGCGGCATAGATCGCCTCGGTCACGCTGTCCTCGCCGGTAAGTGCCTGCGCGGCGCGCTCCTGCATCAGCGCGCGGGCAAACCCCCGCGGGCTCAAGCCGGTCTGGCGCGTGAACAGGCGCTGGAAATGCGTGGGCGAATACCCCGTTTCTCCGGCAAGCGCAGCGAGCGCCAGCGGCTGGCCGGCGTCGCGGATCGCGGCGATGGCGGCCAGCACCGCGCGCTCCTCGCGGCTGGCTTCGTCGGGAGCGCAGCGTTTGCATGCGCGCAAGCCAACGGCACGCGCTTCCGCCCCGTTGCGGAAGAAGCGCACGTTGGCCCGGTGCGGCGTGCGGGCCGGGCACGACGGGCGGCAATAGATGCCGGTCGTCAGCACGCCGGTGACGAAGCGCCCGTCCTGCGAGCGATCGCGGCGAACGGCCGCATCCCAGCAGGCATCTGCGTCGAGCGGCGAATCGGTGGACGTGGCGGTCATGGCAGGGTCTCCTTGTCGGACCCCGCAATGGACCGCGCAAGCGCGCCGCGCGTCCCGCCCCTTGCGCCCAAAGTCAGTCCGCGGCGCGCACCGTCGCCGCCATCGTCCGGACCGTCGCCAGCAAGCCGGCGAAGGTCGCGGCGCCGTGTTTGCTGTAGTGGTGAATGGCAAGCATCTTGCCGCCGACCCCGGTCAGGCACGACGCCGCGTCCGTCTCTACCGACTTGCCGTTGGCGCTGAAGGTCATCGTCCCCGCCATGTCGAGACAGGCGCCGGTTCGGCCGACATAACGATAGGCACCGCCAACCGACGCCGCCGTCCCGAAGGCATTGCTCAGGTTCTCGTCAACCTTGGCCTTGTTCGCATCCGACATCAGGTTGTCCTGTGCCGCCAGTTCCGGCTGGAGCGCCGCGAGCAGTTCCTCGCGCGGCATGTCCATCATCAAGGCGCGCACCGGGCTCTTGAGCAGAAAATAATCCTCCATCCCGGTGCCCGGAACATGGCTACATTTCACCAGCGTCAGAACGGTCACGTTCTGGCTGTCAGCCGAAGCGATGAGCTGTGCGACGGCGGCGTCCTTGCCGGCGGGCAGGCAAAACCCGGCCGGGATCGGCATCGTGAACGTCTTGTCGCCGATCGCGAACGTGGCATCGGCCGCCTGCGCCGGCTGGATCGCCACAAAGGTCATGCTGGCCGCGAGGCAAGCGCGAATCAGCGTCTTGAAAACCATGTGAATTTCCCCCTGAAAACCTGCCCAAGCCTGCCGCAGGTAGGCACGCCGAGCAAGCGCGGTGGCTTGCGGGGGGCGTCCGGGTCCCTAAAAGGCGGCATGCTTTCGCGTATTCTGGCCGCCTTCGCCCTCGTCCTGTCGCTTGCCGCTCTGCCGGGCCGCGCGGCCGCCGAACCCGCCGACATCAGCGCCGCAGCACGCGGTGTCGTGCGGATCGTGCTCGTTCGGATGGGGGACGACGGGCCGCAGATGGTCGGTCACGGCTCAGGGCTGGCAGTCACAGGGAACACCGTCATCACGAACGCGCACGTGGTCGCCCCGCTGGCCGAGGACGAGAACCTGGTCGCGCTGGTCGTCCCATCGCAAGGCAAGCGCGGCTGGGGCGCCAAGGTACGGGCCTATTCGCCGGGCAACGACCTGGCGCTGCTGACACTGGTCGGAGGCGGAAACCTGCCGCCGCTGGCGTTCACTAACGACGCCGTGCCCGACGGCGCGCAAGTCTATGCCGTCGGTTATCCCGGCAACGTCGACATGGCGCAGGGCCTGGGCGCGGACGACATGATCATGCCGATGGCGCCGGTGAAGACCGAGGGCACCGTCTCGGCCGGGCGCAGTTCCAAGTCGTTCGACACGATCCTCCACACCGCGCCGCTTGCCGCCGGCAACAGCGGCGGTCCGCTGCTGGATGCCTGCGGGCGCGTCGTCGGGGTCAACTCGTTCTCGACCATGGCGGAAAGCAGCGAGGCCGATTTTTTCTTCGCGGTGTCGATGCGCGAGATTTCGCGGTTCCTGAAAGACCAGGGCGTTACGCCTCGCACCAGTGCCTTGCCGTGCCGGTCAATGGCCGATCTCGATCGCACGGAGGCCGAGCGCCTCGCCGCCGAGCGGCAGCAAGCCGACGCCGCCTCGCGGTTGACCGCGGACCAGAAGGCGGCGCTGGCCGCCAAGGCCCAGCGCACCGCCGAGCTCGACGTCATGTCCGAGCGCGAGAACCGCATGGCCCTCGCCGGCCTCGCCTTGCTCATGGCGTTGGCCACCGCGGGCGCGGGCCTGTGGCTGGGCCAGCAGGACCGCGGGCGCGAGCGCACGGCCGCGTTCGTCGCGGCCGCCGCGCTTCTGGTATGCGCTGGCATTGCCTGGTTCTCGCGCCCGCCGCTCTCGGAAATCGAGGACCGCGCCGCCGCGCTGACCGCCGATGGCACCGCCAGTCCGCCGGCCGCCGCCAAGGACCTGTCCGGTGCGCTGACCTGTGTAATCGATCCGGCGCGCAGCCGCGTTACCGTCTCGGACACCAGCGACGTGCCGGTCGACTGGCAGCCGGACGGCTGCGTCAACAAGCGTACGCAGTATGGCCGCGATACCACCGGCTGGGCGCGGGTGCTGGTGCCGAATGGCGAGGATACGGTGACGGTCGCCCGCTTTGACCCGGCAACGGGTACGTACGCGACCGCGCGCTACCTGCTCGACGCCGATACGATGGCGCGCGCCCGTGCCGCCCGCGGCAAGGTCAGTCCGCCGCAGTGCGGTGCCCCGGCCAGTGCGGTCGAGGCGCTGGGCAGCGCACAGGCCGACATCATCGCGTTGTTGCCGCAGACGCCGAACGAGCGGCTGGTCTATCACTGCTCGCAAGCCGCTGGTGGAGCGCCGTAGGCCGTCCGTCGATCCCGCTGGCGCGCGCGGCGATGCCGAGTTAGCACCCCCGCACAGCCTCCAGGGGGATCACCGATGCGCCTTTCGCTCTCCGCTCTTGCCGTCTCGCTCGCGCTTTCGGGTCCGGCGCTCGCCGCCGACGATTCCGCCGCGACCGGTCCGGGCGCATTCCAGCCCGCCGACGTCTTTTCGCTGTCGCAGGCCAGCGATCCGCAGATCAGCCCCGACGGCCGCCAGATCGCGTATGTGCGCCGCACCGGCGACATCATGACCGACAGCGATCGCACCGCGATCTGGCTGGTCGACGTCGCCACCGGCAAGCAGCAGCCGCTGATCGCGGAAGGCGCCCGCGGCGCGCGCTGGTCGCCCGACGGCACCCGCATCGCATACGTCGGCAAAGGCGATGGCGGGCGGCCGCAGATCTTCGTGATCTGGCCCGCGACCGGGCGGACCGCGCCGATCACCGCGCTGCCGCAGGGCCCGGGCGCGCTGGCCTGGTCGCCCGACGGGACCCGCATCGCCTTCACGATGTTCATGCCCGCCGCGCCGGAGACGCTGGGCGGGTCGGTGCCGAAGCCCGAAGGCGCCAAGTGGGCGGAGCCGATAAAGGTCATTCGGCGCGTTACCTACCGCGCCGACGACGAAGGCTATGTCGAGGAAGGGTTCGGCCACGTCTTCGTCGTGCCGGCGGACGGCGGCGCCCCGCGCCAGCTGACCTTCGGCGATTACGACGACGGCGGAACGCTTGGCTGGACGCCCGATTCGCGCCGGATCCTCTTCAGCTCGAACCGCGGCAAGGATCCCGAGCGTCAGCCGCTCAATTCCGACATTTTCTCCGTCGACGCAGCCGGCGGCGCCATGGCGCAGCTGACCACGCGCGACGGTCCCGATGGCGACGCGGTGGTTTCTCCCGACGGGCGCCTGGTCGCCTATACCGGCTTCACCGATCGCAAGCAGGGGTACCAAAACGCGCGGCTCAGCGTGATGAACGCCGACGGCTCCAACCCGCGCGAGATTACTACCGCCCTTGACCGCTCGGTCGACAGCCCGAAGTGGGCGGCCGACGGGCGCTCCATCTACGCGCAGTACGACGACAAAGGCGCCACGCGGATTGCCCGCTTCACGCTCGAAGGAAAGATGACCCCGGTTGCCAGCGGGCTGGCCGGCGGCGATCTCGACCGGCCCTACACGGGCGGCGGGTTCAGCCTGGCGCGCAACGGCGCAGTAGCCTTTCCGGCCGGCACGTTCGCCTCGCCGCCCGACGTCGGCTATGCCAGCGGCGGATCGAGCCGCAAGCTGACCAACCTCAACGCCGGGCTGTTCGCGGGCAAGGTACTCGCAAAGGCTGCGCCGTACACGGTCGCGTCCAAGGCGGATGGCCTGCCGATCGATTACTGGGTGGTGACCCCGCCCGGCTACCAGCCGGGCAAGCGCTATCCGACCATCCTGGAAATCCACGGCGGCCCGCGCGCGGCTTACGCGGACACCTGGTCGAGCGACGACCAGGTCTACGCCTCCAAGGGCTACGTCGTGCTTTACGCCAACCCGCGCGGCTCGACCTCCTATGGCGAGGCCTTCGCCGAGAAGATCAAGCTGGCCTACCCCGGCCAGGATTACGACGACCTGATGAGCGTCGTCGACGATGCCATCGCCAAGGGGATCAGCGATCCCGACAACCTGTTCGTCACCGGCGGATCGGGCGGCGGCGTGCTGACCGCGTGGATCGTCGGCAAGACCGATCGGTTCAAGGCGGCGGTCAGCCAGAAGCCGGTCATCAACTGGTCTTCGTTCGCGCTGACCAGCGACGGCTATCCGCTTTATTCGACTTACTGGTTCGACGGGCACACGCCGTGGGAGGACCCGCAGCTTTACTGGCGACTGTCGCCGCTCAGCCTGGTCGGCAACGTGAAGACGCCGACGATGGTCATGGTGGGCGAGCAGGACAACCGCACGCCGCCCAGCGAGGCCGAGCAGCTTTATGCCGCGCTACAGCTCAGGAAGGTCCCCACCCGGCTGATCCGCGTGCCGGGCGCCAGCCACCACGGCCTGGCCGCGCGGCCATCGCAGTTGCTGGCGGAAACCGGTGCGATCCTGGCCTGGTTCGACAAGTACCGGACCGACAAGCCGGGCAACTGACCCGGCCGCAAGGTCGGCAGGCGGAACGGCGCAGCGGGAACGGCCGGCGCCGCCCCCGCCTTGCACCCTACGCCAATCGTCGCTATGCGCGCCCCCGACCAGAGGGGCCGCGGGGGCGTTCGCATCCTGCATCCGCCCGTCACGCACCCGATTGAAGGAACCCAAGCGCGTGGAGAATTCCGCCGGCATTACGGCCAGCTTGCAGGGGCGCTACGCCTCGGCGCTGTTCGACCTCGCCAGCGAGCAGGGCATCGTCACCGCGGTCGAGACCGATCTCGACAAGCTGGGTGACGCGATCGCTCAGAACGCCGATTTCGCAGCGCTGATTCGCAACCCGCGCATCAGCCGCGACGCCACCGCGAAAGCGATGGACGGCATTGCCGCGCTGCTCGGCCTGGCGCCGCTGACCCGGAATTTTATCGGCGTCCTGGCCAACAACCGCCGCCTCTCGGCCCTGCCCGACGTGGTGCGCGCGTTCTCCGACATCGCCGCCGCCCAGCGCGGCGAAGTGACCGCGCAGGTTACCAGCGCGCACCCCCTCACCGACGATCAGCTCGCCGCGCTGGGCGAAAAACTCAAGGCGCGCGAGGGCAAGGACGTGAAGATCAAGACCGCGGTCGACCCCGAGATCCTCGGCGGCCTGGTAGTTCGCGTCGGCAGCCGCCAGATCGACAGCTCGATCCGCACCCGTTTGAACTCTCTCGCGCAGGCCATGAAGGGCTGAAAAGCCCGTATGCCCGTGCACCGATGAAAAGCTAAAGAAGGCTCAGTCTGATGGAAATCCGCGCCGCAGAAATCTCGAAGGTCATCAAGGACCAGATCGCCGCGTTCGGCACCGAGGCCCAGGTTACCGAGGTTGGCTCGGTCCTGTCGGTGGGTGACGGCATCGCCCGCATCCACGGCCTCGACAAGGTCCAGGCCGGCGAGATGGTCGAATTCGCCGGCGGCGTTAAGGGCATGGCCCTCAATCTCGAGGCCGACAACGTCGGCGTCGTTATTTTCGGTTCCGACAGCGAGATCAAGGAAGGCGACCAGGTCAAGCGGACCGAGACCATCGTCGACGTGCCCGTCGGCAAGGGTCTGCTCGGCCGCGTGGTCGATGCCCTGGGCAATCCGATCGACGGCAAGGGCCCGATCGAGGGTGCGGAGCGAAAGCGCGTCGAGGTCAAGGCGCCGGGCATCATCCCGCGCCAGTCGGTGCACGAACCCGTGCAGACCGGCCTCAAGGCGATCGACGCCCTCGTCCCCGTCGGCCGCGGCCAGCGCGAGCTGATCATCGGTGACCGCCAGACCGGCAAGACCGCGGTCGCGATCGACACCTTCATCAACCAGAAGCAGGCCAACGCCGGCACCGACGAATCGAAGAAGCTGTACTGCATCTACGTCGCCGTCGGCCAGAAGCGCTCGACCGTGGCGCAGATCGTCCGCCAGCTCGAAGAAAACGGCGCAATGGAATACACCATCGTCGTCGCTGCGACCGCGTCGGAGCCGGCTCCGCTGCAGTACCTGGCGCCCTACACCGGCTGCACGATGGGTGAGTTCTTCCGCGACAACGGCATGCACGCCGTGATCGTGTACGACGACCTTTCCAAGCAGGCGGTCGCCTATCGCCAGATGTCGCTGCTGCTGCGCCGCCCGCCGGGCCGCGAAGCCTATCCGGGCGACGTGTTCTACCTGCACAGCCGCCTGCTGGAGCGTGCCGCCAAGATGAACGACGCCGAAGGCGCCGGTTCGCTGACCGCGCTGCCGATCATCGAAACCCAGGCGGGCGACGTCTCGGCCTACATTCCGACCAACGTGATCTCGATCACCGATGGCCAGATCTTCCTCGAGACCGGCCTGTTCTACCAGGGCGTTCGCCCGGCGATCAACGTCGGCCTGTCGGTCAGCCGCGTCGGCGGCGCCGCGCAGACCAAGGCGATGAAGAAGGTCGCCGGCTCGATCAAGCTGGAGCTGGCGCAGTACCGCGAAATGGCTGCCTTCGCGCAGTTCGGCTCGGACCTCGACGCCTCGACCCAGCGCCTTCTCAACCGCGGTGCGCGCCTGACGGAGCTGCTCAAGCAGGCGCAGTTCTCGCCCCTGCCGTTCGAGGAGCAGACCGTGTCAATCTTCGCCGGCACCAACGGCTACCTCGACGCCGTGCCGACGAACGACGTGGTGCGCTACGAAGAGGAAATGCTCCACTTCATGCGCGAGAGCCACGCCGACGTGCTGGCCCAGATCCGCGACAGCCGGGATTTCGGGGACGAGGCCAAGAAGGGCACCGTCGCCGCGCTCGATGCCTTCGCCAAGCAGTTCGCCTGATTCATCTGACCTAGGAGACGCTTGGCGATGGCCAGCCTCAAGGAACTCAAGGGCCGCATCAACTCGGTCAAGTCGACCCAGAAGATCACCAAGGCCAAGCAGATGGTCGCGGCGGCGAAGCTGCGCAAGGCGCAGGCCGCGGCCGAAGCCGCGCGTCCTTATGCGCAGCGCCTGGCCGCGGTCATGGCCAGCCTGGCCAGCCGCGTGACGGTGTCGGAATCGAGCCCCAGGCTGCTGGCCGGCACGGGCAAGGATCAGACGCACCTGCTGGTCGTCGCCAACAGCGACAAGGGCCTGGCCGGCGCGTTCAATTCCAACATCGTGCGCGCCGCGCTGGTCAAGGCGCGCGCGCTCGAGGCTGAAGGCAAGACCGTCCGCTTCTACCTGGTCGGCCGCAAGGGCCGCGCGGTGATCCGCCGCGCGTACCCGCAAGCGATCGAGCACATGTTCGACACCACCGACGTGCGCGAGCCCGGCTTCACCGAAGCGCAGCGCGTGGCGGAGGAACTGACCGACCTGTACATGGCCGGCAAGTTCGACGTTGCGCACCTGTTCTATTCCAAGTTCCGCTCCGCCCTGGTGCAGACCCCGACCGAACAGCAGATCATTCCCGTCCCCGCGCCCAAGCTCGACGCTGCCGCTCCGGCGACGATCGGCGGCGCCGTGGTCGAGTACGAGCCGGACGAGGAGACCATCCTCGCCGAGCTGCTGCCGCGCTACCTGCGGGTTCAGCTGTTCGGCGCGCTGCTCGAGAACATGGCGAGCGAACAGGGCGCCTCGATGACCGCGATGGACAACGCCACGCGCAACGCGGGCGACCTGATCAACAAGCTGACCATTCAGTACAACCGCAGCCGCCAGGCCGCGATCACCACCGAACTCATCGAAATCATCGCCGGCGCGGAAGCGCTCTGACAATTTCGATACGCATTTAGCCAAGGAACGAACAATGGCCACCGCCCCCGTCCTCAACCAGACCACGAATGGCAAGATCAGCCAGGTCATCGGCGCCGTCGTCGATGTCAGCTTCGAAGGCGAGCTGCCCTCGATCCTGTCCGCGCTCGAAACCGACAACAATGGCAACCGCCTGGTCCTCGAAGTCGCACAGCACCTGGGCGAGAACACCGTCCGCACGATCGCGATGGATTCGACCGAGGGCCTGACCCGCGGCCAGGACGTGCGCAACACCGGCGCGCAGATCTCGGTCCCCGTCGGCCCCAAGACGCTTGGCCGCATCCTCAACGTCATCGGCGAGCCGATCGACGAGCGCGGCCCGGTCGGCGCCGAAAAGCGCAACCCGATCCACGCCGCCGCCCCCCTGTTCGTCGACCAGTCGACCGACGCGGCGATCCTCGTGACCGGCATCAAGGTCATCGACCTGCTCGCGCCTTATGCGCGCGGCGGCAAGATCGGCCTGTTCGGCGGCGCCGGCGTGGGCAAGACCGTGCTGATCCAGGAGCTGATCAACAACATCGCCAAGGGTCACGGCGGCGTCTCGGTCTTCGCGGGCGTTGGTGAACGCACCCGCGAGGGCAACGACCTGTACCACGAGTTCCTCGACGCCGGCGTCATCGCCAAGGACGCCGACGGCAACGCCACCAGCGAAGGTTCAAAGGTCGCGCTCGTGTTCGGCCAGATGAACGAGCCGCCGGGCGCCCGCGCCCGCGTCGCGCTCTCGGGCCTGACGATGGCCGAATACTTCCGCGACGAGGAAGGCCAGGACGTGCTGTTCTTCGTCGACAACATCTTCCGCTTCACCCAGGCGGGCTCGGAAGTGTCGGCGCTGCTCGGCCGCATTCCCTCGGCGGTGGGCTACCAGCCCACGCTGTCGACCGACATGGGCGCGCTGCAGGAGCGCATCACCTCGACCAACAAGGGCTCGATCACCTCGGTCCAGGCGATCTACGTCCCCGCGGACGACTTGACCGACCCGGCGCCGGCGACCTCGTTCGCGCACCTCGACGCCACCACCACGCTAAGCCGCGCGATCTCGGAACTGGGCATCTACCCGGCGGTCGACCCGCTCGACTCGACCAGCCGCGTGCTGACCCCGGCCGTCGTCGGCCAGGAGCATTACGACGTCGCCCGCCGCGTCCAGGAGACGCTGCAGAAGTACAAGAGCCTGCAGGACATCATCGCGATCCTGGGGATGGACGAGCTGTCCGAAGAGGATAAACTCACCGTCGCCCGCGCCCGCAAGATCCAGCGCTTCCTGTCGCAGCCGTTCCACGTCGCCGAGGTGTTCACCAACATCCCGGGCAAGTTCGTGCAGGTCGAGGACACCGTGAAGTCGTTCAAGGCGGTGGTCGAGGGCGAATACGATCACCTGCCCGAAAGCGCCTTCTACATGGTCGGCGGCATCGACGAGGCGGTCGAAAAGGCCAAGAAGCTGGCCGAGGAAGCCTGAGTCCGATGGCCCTGCACTTCGAACTGGTCACCCCGGCCGCGCTGGTCCGGTCCGAGGACGTCTACATGGTCGTCGTCCCCGGCACCGAGGGCGAGTTCGGCGTGCTGGAAGGCCATGCGCCGGTCATGGCGACGGTCAAGGACGGCGATCTCAAGATCTACAAGACCGAGGGCGCGCAGCCGACCACGATCCGCGTCGTCGGCGGCTTTGCCGAAGTCGGCACCAGCGGCCTGACCGTGCTGGCGGAGAGCATCCAGGACTGATCGGGGTATAACCCGGCAAGCAGAGGGGCGCCCGTTGCGGCGCCCCTTTTGCGTTGTGGGTACGCCGCGCTATCGCAGCGGTCGATGATCGAGGCTGCCGCCCCTCCCCTGTCCGCACCGACGCCGCGTCCACCGCTATGGCGCGACGCCGCGATCCTGCTGGCAGTGGCGCTGGTGCTGCGCTGCGCTGCGTTCGGCGATCCCAACATCGACCCGGACGAAACCTTCTACTGGCTGGTCGCGCAGCGCATGCACGAGGGACTGGTTCCCTACGTGGATGTCTGGGACCGCAAGCCGCTCGGGCTATTCCTGCTCTACTGGGCCATCTCTGCGCTGTGGGCCAACGTGCTGGCCTACCAGCTCGCGGCGACGGCGTTCGCCGCCGCGACCGCGACCGTGATCACGCGGCTGGCGCGGCGCTGGATCGCAGGCCTCGCCCCGCTGCTGGCGGGGGCCGCCTACCTGGCGATGCTGCACCCGCTGATCGGCATGGGTGGGCAAAGCCCCGTTTTCTACAACCTGCTGATCGTCGGTGCGGCGGCGCTGCTGGTGGAGGGCTGGACCGGACCGGCGCAGGCGCTCGAGCGCCGATGGGTGGCCGCCATGGTGCTGTGCGGCCTGGCGCTGACGATCAAGCAGACAACGGTGTGGGAAGGCGCGTTCTTCGGCCTGGCGGGCCTGTGGCGCCTTCGCGCACTTGGCCGGGGGCCGGCGCGGCTGGCGGTACTGGCGCTCGCCGGGGCAGGTCTGGCGGTGCTGCCCACGGCAGCGATCGCGGCGTGGTACTGGGCGCACGGCTATTGGCCCGAGTGGTGGAACGCGTTCTTCACCTCGAACCTCAAGCGTACCGGCGTCGGAGAGCTTGCGGTCAAGCACAACCTCTACGCGATCCTGCGGCTGATGGCGGTCCACGCGGGTATCGCCGCGCTCGGCCTAGCGCGGGCCTGGTCGATGCCGTCGTTGCGCCCCTGGCGGGGTCTCCTGGTGGGCTGGCTGGCCGCCGCCGTGGCGGGGTTCTTCGTGCTGCCCAACTATTTCGCACACTACGCGCTACCGCTGCTGGCGCCGCTCGGCCTGTTCACCGCCTTCGCGTTCGCCCGCCGCCCGCTCGGCCCGGTCCTGTTCGCGGCCACCTTCGCCATCGCGGTGATCTTCGGCCGTCCGTTCGACTTCGCCCATCACCGCCAATCGAAGGCCGCCTTCGCGCGCATGACCGCCGAGATCGAGCGCTGGCGCGACGGCCGCGCCTTGCTGATCTTCCACGGCGGCCCGCTTCTGTTCGAAGCCGCGCATGCGCCCTTTGCCACGCCGCTTGTATTTCCCGAGCACCTGCTCAACCCGCTGGAGCGCAACGTCAGCCACATCGACACGCGCGCCGAAGTCCTGCGCGTTCTGGCGACCCGGCCCGGCGTGATCATCATGCCCAACACGGTCGGCGTGCGCGGCGACGACGGACTGCTCGACATCGTCGATGCCTATCTGGCAGCTAACTGCACGCGCGCCTACGTCGGGCCCGATTACGAACCGCGCGGCGTCGTGCGCACCGATTTTCTCTACGCCTGCCGCCGCTAGAGCAGCACGGTCCCCGCGATCGCTGTCACGCAGGCACCACCGACATGGATGTCCCTGCCCTCGATGCGCACCGCGATGTGCCCGTCGCGGCCGATCTCGCGGCCCTGGCTGGCAACATACGCATCGCCGTCCGCCACTTGTCCGCGCAACAGCCGCATCGCTGCGACCGCGCCGTTGCCGCTGCCGCAAACGGGGTCCTCGTCGATCCCGTCTGCCGGTGCGAAACTGCGTACCGTCACCGCGCCGTCCGGGGTCACCGCGTAGAGAGTCGAACCGGTGAGGTCGTGCGTGCGGCAATAGTCCGCCAGCGCGGCGAAGTCAGGCGTCAGCGCCGCCAGCGCCGCCGGCTCTGCGACCTGACCGACGTGCCACTTGGGACCGACGTCGGCGATCTGGACGTCGCCCGCCAGGGCGGCCCCAATCCACGCGGTCGCCGCCGCCCCGCCCGGCGCGGCCGCCAGCGCGTAACGCGGCAGTCGGAACGATAGCGAACCTTCGCCGATGTCGAGGTCAACCAGGCCGGCTGCGCAGTCCTGCACCAGCCGCCCGGCGCGGGCGGTCGCCATGCCCGCCTCGATCACGGCGTGCGCGGTGCCCAGCGTGGGGTGGCCGGCGAACGGCAACTCGGATCGCGGCGTGAAAATTCGTACCGCGTAATCGCCATTACTCCCCTGCGGCCGGGTCACGAACGTCGTCTCCGACAGGTTCGTCCACGCGGCAAAGGCTTGCATCCTCGCGGTGTCGAGCCCGTCCGCATCGAGCACGACCGCCACCGGATTGCCCTTGAACGGCACGGCGGTGAACACGTCGACCTGGCGGAAAGGGCGCTTACGCGGGGACATATGTTCACTCCAGAGCCTGGCGAGCGGCGTGCGCGCGGCATCGCGGTTATCGATTTCTAAACCTTATTGTTCAATGACAAAGGCCGCTGCGGGGGTGCGGCGCACAACGGCCCTGGGGACGAGACTTTCGATGAGCGCATTCGGGCGGAAGAACGGAACGGCTGGAATGGCACCTGGCGCGCGGCCCAGCTTCGGCGTCGCGCGTCCGATGAAGGGCGGCAATTACGAAAGCCCCAAGCCGACCGGACCGCAGGGTTTCGGCCAGGCCCAGCCCGGCGGCCAGTTCCCGCCGATCGCCGAGGACGAGCCGGCGCCTTCGAACCCGCGCGGCGGCGATGCGATGTCCCGCCTTGCCGAGCGCATGAACGGCGACGTCAGCGGGTCCTACCAGGCCGAGGGCTTCGAAGCCTCGGTCCACAAGATCAAGGAACAGGTGCTGCCGCGCCTGCTCGAACGCGTCGATCCCGAGGCGGCCGCGACGCTGACCAAGGACGAATTGTCCGAGGAATTCCGCCCCATCATCATGGAGGTGCTGGCCGAGCTCAAGATCACGCTGAACCGCCGCGAGCAGTTCGCGCTGGAAAAGGTGCTGATCGACGAATTGCTGGGCTTCGGGCCGCTCGAGGAGCTGCTCGGCGATCCGGACGTGTCCGACATCATGGTCAACGGCCCGCACCAGACCTACATCGAAAAGAAGGGCAAGCTTCAGCTCGCCCCGATCCAGTTCCGCGACGAGCAGCACCTGTTCCAGATCGCCCAGCGCATCGTCAACCAGGTCGGCCGCCGCGTGGACCAGACCACGCCGCTGGCCGACGCGCGCCTCAAGGACGGCAGCCGCGTCAACGTCATCGTCCCGCCGCTCAGCCTCAAGGGCACGGCAATCTCGATCCGCAAGTTCTCCGAAAAGCCGATCACGATCGACATGCTGCGCGATTTCGGTTCGATGTCGGACAAGATGGCGACAGCCCTGAAGATCGCGGGCGCCTGCCGCATGAACATCGTCATCTCGGGCGGTACCGGTTCGGGCAAGACCACGATGCTCAATGCGCTGTCGAAGATGATCGATCCGGGCGAACGCGTTCTGACGATCGAGGACGCGGCCGAATTGCGGCTTCAGCAGCCGCACTGGCTGCCGCTGGAAACCCGTCCGCCGAACCTGGAAGGGCAAGGCGCGATCACCATCGGCGACCTGGTCAAGAACGCCCTGCGTATGCGTCCCGACCGGATCATCCTGGGCGAAATCCGCGGCGCCGAATGTTTCGACCTGCTCGCTGCCATGAACACCGGCCACGATGGATCGATGTGCACGCTCCACGCCAACAGCCCGCGCGAGTGCCTGGGCCGTATGGAAAACATGATCCTGATGGGGGACATCAAGATCCCCAAGGAAGCCATCAGCCGCCAGATCGCCGAATCGGTCGACCTGATCGTCCAGGTCAAGCGCCTGCGCGACGGTTCGCGCCGCACCACCGAAATCACCGAGGTGATCGGCATGGAGGGCGACGTGATCGTTACCCAGTCGCTGTTCAAGTTCGAGTATCTGGACGAAAGCGACGACGGCAAGATCATCGGCGAATTCCGCTCGTCGGGCCTGCGCCCCTACACGCTGGAAAAGGCGCGCCAGTTCGGTTTCGACCAGGCCTACCTCGAAGCCTGTCTCTGACTTAAGGGTCGCCGGCGCCCCACAGGCGTTCCTGCCGCACGTAGCCCGACTGCGCGTCGACCGTGAACGCGCACCAGCCGTCCTTGCAGTCGCCCAGCTTGCCAGAGACGCCGGGCTCCAACTTCCAGCGCACTCGCGCGTCGGCGCTGCCCTGCGCCCGCATCTCGGCCAGGCCCTTGCCGACGACGATCGCGGTGTGGCGGTTCTTGTCGAGAAAGCGCAGCAGCACCCAGCCCTTCTCGCCGTCAGGGTCGGACACCAGCCACCACGAATCGACGACCCGCTCCACTTTCAGCGGCAGTCCGGGCCGGCTGTAGACCCAGCTTATCTTGTATTCCTCGCCCGGGCCGACGCGCATGTTGATCTTGCTGGCGCGGATCGAGGCCCAGAACGGCACGTCGTCCGCGGCCAGCACCGGTGCGGCCGCGCCGGCGGCGCCAAGGACGATGGCAAGGTCAAGGGCGAGGCGGCGAAGAAGCATCATCGGCCCGCAGCCATGCAATGCCGGGGCGAGCCTTGCAAGGTTGCTTGACCGGCCCCCGCCCCTCAGCCTAGCCCGGGGCGGCCATGGCAATCGTCAGCGATACCGTCCGCCCGCCGCTTACGGGCCGTCCCCGCGTACGGGTCACCCGCCGCCTGATGCCTGCGGTCGAAGCGCGCATGAGCGAGCTTTTCGACTGCGTCCTCAGCCCCGACGATGCGCCGCTGTCGCGCGCGGAACTGGTCGCGGCGATGCAGGATGCGGACGTTCTCGTTCCCACCGTGACCGACCGGATCGATGCCGAGACGATCGCCGCCGCGGGCGACCGCCTGGGCCTGATCGCGAGCTTCGGGGCCGGTTACGATCACATCGACCTTGCCGCCGCAAAAGCGCGCCGCATCGTCGTCACCAACACGCCGGGCGTCTTTACCGACGACACCGCCGACGTGACGCTGGCACTGATCCTGGCGGTCCCGCGCCGCCTGGTCGACGGGCAGCGCCTGGTCCGCCACGGCAAGTGGAAGGGCTGGTCGCCTACCGGGCTGCTGGGCAGCCGGATCGGAGGGCGCAAGCTGGGCATCGTCGGCATGGGTCGGATCGGCCAGGCGGTCGCGCACCGGGCGCGCGCGTTCGGGCTGGAGATCGTCTATCACAACCGCCACCGCCTGCCCGACAGCCTTGAGAACATGCTCGGCGCCACTTACGAACCGGACCTTGGCGCCTTGATCGCGGGGGTCGACGTGCTGACGTTGCATTGCCCGTCCAGCGCGCAGACGCACCACTTGGTAAACGCTGCGCGGTTGGCCAGCATGAAACCGGGATCATTCATCATCAACACCGCGCGCGGCGACCTGATCGACGAAAGCGCGCTGATCGCCGCGATCGAGAGCGGCCACATCGCCGGCGCCGGTCTCGACGTCCATGCGCGTGAGCCGGCGGTCGACCCGCGGCTGTTCGATCTGCCCGGAGTCGTCACCCTGCCCCACCTCGGCAGCGCGACCGTCGAAGGGCGCGAGATCGCGGGAGAGAAGGTGATCGCCAACATCCGTTTCTGGGCCGACGGGCACCGTCCGCCCGACCAGGTCCTGGACGGCTGGCGCTGACGTTCACCGGCAGATGCCGCCCCGCTCCCGTGAGCGGTCGATAGAAACGGCCTGCGGTTTCGGCTACAACGTCATGCAGCGGGCCATTTGTCGGTCAGCAGCCGCCCGACCTGCTCGATACCTTCACGCGAGCGCGCCAGGGAAAGATGACGGCAACGGACTTCGTAGGATCCGTCAGCTTCGCCCGGTTCACCGCGTGCCGAGGCCGGGGCAACGATGCCGTCGCGCGGCGACCATACGGCGTACGTCGGCACCGGCGGCTTGACCGGGCGGTCGATCGCGATCGGCGGGTTGTCGACCGGATGGTCGTTGAACCATTCGTACAGCCGCCAGGCGTTGTTCGCCCGCGCCGAGCCCGAGAACGGCGAACCCAGCGTCACCACCATCGCGACGTCGTCAGGCACGAGCTTGGCCAGTTCACGCGCATAGATCCCGCCAAGGCTCCAGCCCACTAGCGCGACCTTGCTGCCTTCGTCGGCGCGCACGCGCGCCAGCTTCGCCGTCAGGCGATCAAGCAAATCGGCGCGCGCGCCCTTGTTCTGTCCCAGTTCCCAACCCCGGGCGCGGTAACCGGCCGCGTTGAGCGAGCGCCGCAGCCGCAGCGAACTGATGTCACCGGTCAGATAGCCCGGAAACACGATCACGGGACGCCCCTGCCCCGGCCCAAGGCGCACTGGCGGCATCAGCGGGCTGCACAGCAGCCCCGGAATGTCGAGCAGTTCGCCCGCCCAGAGCCCCAGCGACGGCGCGTGGGCCACGCGCGTCTCCTCAGTCGCCTGTCAGGATCCGGTCCACCAGCTGCTTCACCGTGGGAGTGAAGTTGTTCGAATAGAACGGGTCCTGCTTGAAGCGGTAAGCAGCGTGGCCGGCGAAGGCCAGGTTGTCATCGGGATCGCCGCCATGGGCGATATCCTGCAGCGTCTTCTGGATGCAGAAGCTGCGGGGGTCAGCCAGGCGCCCAGTGGTGAAATCGTCGTGGTCCTTCCAGCTCGAAAACTGGCAATGCGACAGGCATCCCATGCAACCCTGCTGATCGGCACGGATTTGCTCGGCGCTTTCGGGCGTCACGAACACGACCGTCCCGTCAGGGGTCTTGAGCGCTTCGGTGAAGCCTTCGTGGATCCAGGCGAGCGCCTTGCGCTGGTCGCCCGGGTGGACCCAGAAATACTTGGCTTTGCCATGATCGGCCAGCGGGATCGTGCCGTCTTCCTCGTCGCGCTTGAAGATGGGGATCTGTCGTTCCGAGCGGTGAATCAGGTCGTAGAGGAACGGCGTCTTGACCGCGCTGGAGTAGAAGCCGGTCGGGCTGAACTTGTGCAGCAGCACGTCGCCAGGTTCCACCGTGCGCAGCATCTCCTTCCAGACCTGCGGGATCGGGCTTTCCTGCGTCAACAGCGGACGCGTGCCGAACTGGAAGACGATCTTGCCCAGCTCGGGATTGTCGATCCAGTCGTTCCATTCGCGCAGGAACCAGACGCCGCCGGCCATCACGATCGCGGTGTCCTCGGACACGCCCTCGGCCCGCATTGTCTCGCGCAGGGCCTTGACCCGCGGATATGGATCCTCGGGCCGGCGCGGATCCTCGGCGTTGGAAAGGCCGTTATGCCCGCCGGCGAGCCACGGATCCTCGTAGACGACCGCGGCCATCAATTCGGGAACCTTGGAATAGCTGCGCTTCCACAGCGCCCGGAACGCACGCGCAGAGCTGATGATCGGCAGGTAGCTGACGCCGTAATGCTGCGCGATCTCGGCCAGCTTGTAAGGCATGCCGGCGCCGCAGGTGACGCCGTGGATCATGCCCTTGCAGTTTTCCAGCACGCCTTCGAGGACCTGCTGCGCGCCGCCCATTTCCCACAGGACGTTGATGTTGATGGCGCCCCTGCCGCCCGAAATCTCGTGCGCGCGGCGGACCTGTTCGGTTGCGCCGTCGATGGCATAGCGGACCAGCTGCGCGAACCGCTCCTTGCGGGTGGCCTGCGGATAGACTTGCGGGATCGGGTTGCCGTCTCTGTCATAGCTGTCGGCGTTGACCGCGCTGACCGTGCCGATGCCGCCGGCCGCAGCCCAGGCGCCCGAGCTGATGCCATTGGTCGCCGAAACGCCCTTGCCGCCTTCGACCAAAGGCCAAACTTCGCGACCAGCGTAAAGAATCGGCTGCAAGCCCTTGAAATTCATTGCGGTCCTGTCTTTCCTTCGCCCGTGCAGGGCTTGATCGCCTGAGGAGCCGGCGCGGGGCCCACCGCCTCGAACTGGGCGTAGTAGCCTCTCAGTTCGGGCTTACGGACAAATTCCGCCAGGCGGAAGCCCACGGCCTGAAATTCGCAAAATAGCTGCTCCGGCGGCATTCCGTGCTGGGCGCTGGGCCGATCCGAATCGACCACGATCACTTGTCCGCCGGGCTTCAGCGACGGGCGGAGCCGCCAGAGGAAGGCGTAAGGTTCGCCCACCTCGTGATACATGTGAACCATGAACACGCGGTCAAAGCTGCCGGCCGGCAGCATCGGATCGTTGGTCTTGCCCAACTTGATCGACACGTTGTCGAGCCGTTCGCGTTCGACCCGGCTGCCCAGCCGATGCAGCACCGCGCTGTCGATATCCTGCGCCAGAACGCGGCCCTTGCGTCCGACCCGTTCGGCCAGGCGGACCGTGTAGTACCCCTCGCCCGCGCCGATATCAGCCACCGTCATGCCCGGCGCGATCCTGGCCAGGTCCATGACCGTTTCAGCCTCGCCCAGATTGTCGCGTTGGTCTTCAGTCGTGAAACTGCTGCCGCCCAGCTTCGAAACGGGGCGGTCGGCACTTGGGAAGGCCCGCACGTCCGGCGCCCGGTCGCTGCTTTTGGTGCAGGCCGTCAGCGCGACAAGGGCAAGCAAGGCGGCCGCGGCCGTCCTCAATCGACGTCCTCCACCTGCACCTTCTCGCCGGTCACCCGCTGCGCAAGCGCCGCTGCCATGAACGGATCGAGCGCGCCGTCGAGAACGTCGTCCGGCGTGGGCGAGGTGTAGCCGGTGCGCAGGTCCTTCACCATCTGGTACGGTTGCAGGACATAGCTACGGATCTGGTGGCCCCAGCCGATTTCGCTCTTGGCCGAATGCTCGGCGCTAGCGGCCTCCTCGCGCTTGCGCATCTCCTCTTCGTAAAGCCGCGCCTTGAGCATGTTCATCGCGATTTCGCGGTTCTTGTGCTGGCTGCGATCGACCTGGCTGGCAACGATGATGCCCGAGGGAACGTGCGTGATGCGAACCGCCGAATCGGTGGTGTTGACGTGCTGCCCGCCTGCGCCGGAGGCGCGGTAAGTATCGATCTTGAGGTCGGCGGGGTTGACCTCGATGCTGAAGCTGTCGTCGATCACCGGGTAGACCCACACGGAGCTGAAGCTGGTGTGGCGCCGCGCCGAACTGTCGTACGGACTGATGCGAACCAGCCGGTGCACGCCGCTTTCGGTCTTGGCATAGCCATAGGCGTTCTCGCCCTTGACCTGGATCGTCGCACTCTTGATCCCGGCCTGCTCGCCCGATTGATGCTCGATCAGGTCGACCTTGAAGCCGCGTTTTTCCGCCCACCGCGAATACATGCGCAGCAACATCTCGGCCCAGTCCTGGCTCTCGGTGCCGCCGGCGCCGGCGTGGATCTCGATATAGGTATCCATACCGTCGGCCTCGCCCGCGAGCAGGGCCTGAACCTTGTCGGCATCGGCGCGGTTCGCCAGCGCGGCCAGGCTGGCCAGTCCCTCGTTCACGGTATCCTCGTCGCCCTCGGCCTCGCCCAGCTCAACGAACTCGACCGCGTCGGCCATTTCCGCGGAGATGCCGCGAACGGTCCCGATCGCCGCCTCGAGCCGGCGACGCTCCTTCATGACAGCCTCGGCGTCCTTGGGGCTGTTCCACAAGTCCGGGTCCTCGACCCGGGCATTGAGCTCATCCAGCCGGCGAACCGCGCGGTCCCAGTCGAGGAACTTGCGGACCAGCGCGAGCGCGGCTTCGATCCGGTCGATATGGGCCTGCCCTTCGGCACGCATTTCGTCTCTCTCCGATACGGACGGGCTATCGTCGCCCCTGCAAGGGCTGGGGCCTAGATAAGGTTGCGCGGCGGCGCAACAACTGCCTCGGCCCCGCGCGCCGGGCGCGGGCCGGCTCAGCGGCGCTTGAGCGCCCTGACCGCGGCCAGGGTCATGTTGACATGCTCGCGCCAGTCCATGTCCGAGTGGACGAAGACGACGCGTCCGCTGCGGTCGATCACGTAACTGGTACGCGAGGTGACGCCGGTGGCGCTGCCGTCGGGCTTGGTCAGCGACACGTCATAGTCTTTCACGATGGCCGGGGTGGCCTGCGCAACCGTGAACTTGTCACGGCATCCTTCGCGCGAGAACTTGCGCAGCTCGGGCATTGCGTCGGCCGACATTCCGATCACGGTTGCACCGGCCTTGGCAAATTCGTCGGTCGCCTCGGAAAAGGCGTGCGCTTCCAGCGTGCAGCCCTGCGTAAAGGCCTTCGGATAGAAGTAGAGCACGACCGGTCCCTTGCGCAGTGCCTCGCGCAAGGTGATCTTGCGATCGGCCCCGGCCTTTGCACCCATGGTGGAGAACGCGGGCGCCTTCGCGCCGACCGGCAAGGCGGCAAGCGCGGGGAACGGAAGGGCGGCAGCCGCGAGCGCGGCGATCAGGACGGTGAAACGCATGGGCGTCTGAATGCGCCCGCCTCGCATCGCTGTCCAGCTTATTGCGGCGGCGGCGCTTCGGCGGGCGGCGGCGGTTCTTCCACGACCACGTCGTCGTTCGTCGTGGCAGGGGCACTGTGGCGGTTCTGAGCGGCAGACGCGCGTCGGATCGCGCTGATTAGCGCGTCGCGCTGCGCCTGCAATTCGTCCTGGCGGGTCGCCCGCGGCGGCTCGGTATCGGCCTTGAAGGCCTCCCAGATAATCGCCGACTTGGGATCGTCGGTCGGCTCGCCGGCGAAGACGCGCTTGCCGGTCACGCGGTCGATCTTGACCATGCGGATATCGGCCGGCGCGACGAACGGCGTGCGCGGCCAGCGGCTCTTCGTAGCGAGGATCAAATCCTTCATGATCGGCGCCGCATACGTCCCGCCCTGCGCATAGCCGCCCAGCGATCGCGGCTGGTCGTAACCGATATAAACCGCACCGACGAAATCTTTGGAGCCGCCGGCGAACCACACGTTGGTTGGGCCGGTCGTCGTCCCGGTCTTGCCGAACAATGGCAGGTTGAGGTCGCGCAGCCGGGTCGCGGTGCCGCGGGTTACCACGCCTTCGAGCATGTGGACCACCTGGTACGCAGTGCGCGGGTCCAGCACCTGCTTGCCGCGGCTCGTCAGGCGCGGCATCGGCTTGCCGTCCCACTGATCCATGTTGCACCGTTCGCAGCGGCGATTATCGGCGCGCCAGATGACCTTGCCGTTACGGTCCTGGACGTAGTCAATCAGCGTCGAGGGGAACTGCACGCCGTTGTTGGCAAGCGCGGCATAAGCATTCGTAAGCTGCTGCACGGTGGTGTCGCCGGCGCCCAGCGCATAGGAGAGATACGGTTCGTACTTGCCGATCCCAACGCGCTCGAACGTCTTCACCACGTGGTCCATGCCGGTGTCGTTGGCGACCCGGATCGTCATCAGGTTGCGCGACTGTTCAAGGCCCCACCGCATCGTGTGGGTACCGCCGGATCCGCGCATGTCGAAATTGCGGAAGCACTTCTGCCCAAGCGCCGCGCCCTGGTAGACGCAGAACGTCCCGTCGAGCACCTGGCTCGCCGGGGTCATCCCGTAATCGAGCGCCGTGGCATAGACGAACGGCTTGATCGTCGAACCGGGCTGGCGCAGCGCCTGGGTCGCCCGGTTGAACGAGCCCAAGCCGGGATCGAAACCGCCCTGCATCGCCAGGATGCGGCCGGAATGGGGGTTCTCGACCACCATCCCGCCCGAGATTTCGGGCACTGTGCGCACTGCGAAGCCGTTGCCGGCCGGCGCCACCGCCACCACGTCGCCCTTTTTCAGCGCGTCGGGCAGCCCGGTCAGCGGCCCCTTGCTGCCGTCCGAAAACCCGACCGTCGCGGACGAACCATCCCGGTCGACCACGATGCCGATCCGCCAGTCCTGGTAATCGACCGAGTGGTTCATCGTTATCAGCGCGGTCTGCCACCGGCCGTCGGCAATGTCGGCATGGTCGATCGGACTGCGCCAGCCCTTGCCCGCGGCATAGCGCAGCAAGCCGGCGCGCAGAGCGTCCTGGGCGGCCTTGTTGAATTGCGGGTCGATGCTGGTTCGCACCCACAGGCCGCCGGCATAGACGCTGTTGGGCCCATCCTCCGCCTTTTCGCCGTACTTGGCGATGAGCTGCCGGCGCACCTCTTCCATGAAGTAGCCTTGCGAGGGATCGTAGCTGTCGACCCGGCGCGGGATGAGGCCGAGCGGCTGCGCCTGGGCCGCGGCTACGGCGGCGGGGTCTGCCCAGCCGTTCTTGGCCATCTGGCCCAGCACCCAGTTGCGGCGTTCGATCGCCCGGGCCGCGGACTTGGCGCGCCCATAGACTTCTGGTGCCTTGGGCAGGATCGCAAGGAACGCGGCCTCCTGCAGGTTGAGCTCGCCGACGTCCTTGCCGAAATAGGCGCGCGCAGCTGCCTGGACGCCGAAGCTTTGGCGGCCGAGCGGAATTTCGTTGAGGTAAAGCTCGAGGATCTGCTGCTTGGTCAGCACGCCTTCGATCTTGCGCGCCAGGATGATTTCCTTGAGCTTACGCGTGACCGAGTATTCGTTTCCGATCAGGATGTTCTTGGCGACCTGCTGCGTGATGGTAGAGCCACCCTTGGCCCGCTCGCCCGATCCGAACTTGGTGACGTAATCGACCACCGCGCCGACGAAGCCCGCATAATCGACGCCGCCGTGGGTCCAGAACGTCTTGTCCTCGGCCGACAGGTAAGCGTCGATCACCGGCTTGGGAAAATCGACGAAGCGCAGCTGCACGCGCCGTTCGCGCGCATAGGAATAGACCACCTGCCCATCGACGCCGCGCACCATCGTCGGCAATGGCGGCTGGTAGCTGAGCAGGGTCTCGGCGCTGGGAAGGTTGCGTGTGACGGTCACCCAGATCAGCGCCTGCAGCGCCAGGATCGCCGCCAGCAGGTAGCCGAGCAGGCGAAACCAGCGATGGCCGCGCCAGTTCGCCGCGAACCAGCGCCCACCTTCGCTATCGCGAACGCGGGCCGCCAGGCCTGAGGCTTCACGGCGGATACGATAGTGCACGGGTTCGGTGGGCGGCGGCATCGTCGGCGCGCTCTAGCACGCGCTTTTGCGGCAATGCCAGCGCTTACGGCCTTCGACTGGTCGTATTATCCGATCGACCGCGGTTCGGCCGCCGGCGCAGGTCCGGCCGGCGCGCGTCAGCGTCCCTTGAAAGCCTGGCGCGCAAGGTAGGAGCGAATCGCACGCGACAGCGCCTCCCCCACCGCCTTGCGCCGGCCCGGATCGGCCAGGCGCGCGGCATCGCCGGGGTTCGACAGGTAACCGCTTTCGAACAACACGGCGGGCACGTCCGACGTCTTCAGCACGACGAAGGCCGCGGACTGCTCGGCCTCTTCGCGGAACGGGGCCACGCCGTCGGCCTCGCGCACGATCAGGCGTGCCAGGTCGTGCGACCGCGCCAGCGTCCCGCGCTGGGAAAGGTCAAGAAGGATCGCCCCCACAGCCGCGTCGGCGCCCTTGATGGTGGCCCCGTTAAGCCGGTCCGACGCGTTCTCGCGCGCCGCGAAGCGCGCGGCTACGTCGCTGCTGCCGCGCTGCGACAGGGTGTAGACGGTCGCCCCGCTGGCGTCGGCGCTGGCCGCACTGTCGGCATGGATCGATACGAACGCGGCTGGTTGCATCGTTTCTGCCAGCGCCAGCCGCTCGGGTAGCAGCAGATAGCGGTCATCGCTTCGGGTCAGCGCCACGCGCACCGCCTTGCTTGCCAGCAAGGCATCGCGAAGCGAAAGCGCCAGCGCCAGCGTGACGTCCTTTTCCTTGATGTCCGCCCCCGCGCCGGGATCGTGGCCGCCGTGACCGGCATCGATCAGCACCAGCGGCCGGGCCGGATCGTCGGGGCCGAGGATCGGCGGCAGCCCGATCGGCGGCGCCGCGGCGGGCATCGACAGCGTCACCGCGCGCTCCGCCGAACCGGGATGCGCGATCAGCCGGTCGGCCAGAAGCACGGCCAGAACCACGCCGAACGGCGCGGCGGCAAGCATGGCGGTGCGGCGTGCGGGAGCCATGGGCCGGGGTCCTAGGCCATCCGGGCAAGACCGCGCAATCGCCGGGGGCGCCCGGCGCAACAAACTTGCCGGAAGGATATGGCTTTGCTACGACCCCTCATCCGGGCATCCCGCCCCGACCCCGACCGCGCCCGGTTGCAAGACCGGACCCCGCGCACCATGTCACGGATCGGAATTGCCAAGGTTTCCCGGACGTGCGGCCCCCATTCGCGGGTGCCGCCGAACCGACAGGTTGATGCAGGAATGACAAGTCACGTGCCGCCCCGTCCGCCAGCTTCCCCTGGGAGCGACGCGGCGGTGTCGGCACTCTTCGCGCGTTCGATTTCGCCGCGCCTTGCCATCCTCGCAGACACGAACAGCAAACATCCTAACCAAGCCGCCGCAAGCCAGGGGGCTAGCGGCCTTTTCGCACATATTCGCGCCACGCATCCCGCCACAGCGGGACCCCGGCGCGCACGGAGAATTCGTTACAATGACCACGCGCATGATGATCGATGCGCGCCACCCGGAAGAAACCCGGGTGGCGGTGCTCAAGGGCAATCGGATTGAAGAGTTCGACTTCGAGTCGGCCGAACACAAGCAGATTAAGGGCAATATCTACCTGGCCAAGGTGACGAGGGTCGAACCCTCGCTCCAGGCCGCGTTCGTCGATTTCGGCGGCAATCGGCACGGCTTCCTCGCCTTCAGCGAGATTCATCCCGATTATTACCAGATTCCCAAGGAGGACCGTGAGGCCCTGCTTGAGGAGGAAGCCCGCCATGCCGAGGAGGAAGCCGCGCTGCGCGCCGCCGAGGACGGCGACGACGACGATTTCGGTAGCCACGGCGACGATGACGAAACCGCTTCCGAGGACGACAACGGCGGCGTGATCGAGATCGACACGTCCGAAAAGGACGAGGTCGCCACGATCGAGGACGGCCACGTCGACGGCGCGTTCGACCATGCTGCCGAAGAAGAAGCCGAAGGCGAGGCCGGCGACGATCGTCGCGGCCGCCGCGGCCGCCGCCGCCAGGGCGGCCGTTCGCAGGCGCAGGCCAAGCAGGCCGACGATCTGCGCGATCGCCGCATGGCGCTGCGCCGCCGCTACAAGATCCAGGACGTCATCCAGCGCCGCCAGGTGCTGCTGGTCCAGGTCGTCAAGGAAGAGCGCGGCAACAAGGGCGCCGCCCTGACCACGTATCTCAGCCTGGCCGGACGCTACTGCGTGCTTATGCCCAATTCGAGCCACGGCGGCGGCATCAGCCGCAAGATCAGCTCGGCCGCCGACCGCAAGCGCCTGAAGTCGATCATTTCCGAACTCGACCTGCCCAAGTCGATGGGCTGCATCGTGCGCACCGCCGGCCTCCAGCGCACCAAGCCGGAGATCAAGCGCGACTTCGACTATCTTGCCCGCCTGTGGGACGAGATCCGCGAAAAGACGCTCGGCTCTTCCGCGCCGGCGCTGATCCATTCGGACAGCGACCTCATCAAGCGCGCGATCCGCGACATCTACAACAAGGACATCGAGGAGGTCATCGTCGAGGGTGAGCGCGGCTACCGCGCCGCGCGCGACTTCATGAAGCTGCTGATGCCCAGCCACGTGAAGAAGGTCGCCGCCTATTCGGATCCGGTGCCGCTGTTCCAGCGCTACGGCGCCGAAGACCAGCTGTCGGCCATGTACGATCCGGAGGTCCAGCTTAAGTCGGGCGGCTATATCGTCATCAACCCGACCGAGGCGCTGGTTTCGATCGACATCAACTCGGGCCGCTCCACCAAGGAGCACGGGATCGAAGCGACGGCACTCAACACCAACCTCGAAGCCGCGCGCGAGATCGCCCGCCAGCTCCGCCTGCGCGACATGGCCGGGCTGGTCGTGATCGACTTCATCGACATGGAATACGGCTCCAACGTCCGCAAGGTCGAGAAGGCCATGAAGGACGCGCTCAAAAACGATCGCGCCCGCATCCAGGTCGGCCGCATCTCGGGCTTCGGCCTGATGGAGATGAGCCGCCAGCGCCTGCGCACCGGCGTGCTCGAGGCGACCACTCGCTCGTGCCCGCACTGCGACGGCACCGGCCTGGTCCGCACCGCGTCAAGCGCGGGCCTTTCGGCGCTGCGCCTGATCGAGGACGAAGCCGCCAAGGGCCGCGGCTCGATCATCTCGCTCTATGCCAGCACCGAAGCAGCGGTTTACCTCCTCAACGCCAAGCGCAGCGACCTGGCGGAGATCGAGGATCGCTACGGCGTGCGCGTCGAAGTTATCCCCGAGGGTGAGAACGAAGGCGCCAAGATGCGCGTCGGATCGTCTGGCCCGCGCCCCGAATACACCCCCAAGTTCGCGCCGATCGCGGTCGAGGAGGATGACGAGGTCGTGGTCGAGGACGAGGACTACGGCGACGAAGAAGAGGTCGAGGTCCGCGAGGATGACGGCGACAATGATCGCCGTGGTCGCCGCGGCCGAGGCGGGCGCCGCCGCCGTGGTGGTCGCCGCGACGAGGAAGGCAGCACGCCGCGCCCCACCGAAAGCACCGACGACGGTGACGAGAACGAAGGCGAAGCCGATGAGAGCCGCGCTACCGGGGAGGATGACGACGAGGCTCCGCGCAAGCGCCGCCGTCGGGGTCGTCGCCGGCGCGGGGGCCGAGGTCGCGGTGATGGCGAGGGTGAGAACGGCGCCGAGGCGCTGGACGGTGATGGCGAAACCGCGCCTTCGGACGCCAACGAGCCGGTGGTCGCAGCCGAGCCGGTTGCCGAGCCCGCGCTCGAAAAGCCCCGGCGGTCGCGCCGCCGCAAGGCGGATGTGAGCGCACAGGTCAGCGCAGACGATGGCGAGGTCGCCGCGGAAGCGATCCCCGCCATGGCAGACACCCCCATAAGCAACGAGCCTGCGCCCGAGGCCGCGGCACCCAAGCCCAGGCGCAGCCGCAAGAAGGTTGCAGATCCGGCAGTCGAAACCGCGGCCGAAGCACCTGCTGCCGAAGCGGCCCCTGCCGCCGAGGAAGCGCCGGCCAAGCCGAAGCGCACGCGCAAGAAGGCCGTCGCCGCCGACGCTGTCCCCGCCGTGGCCGAGACGCCGGTCAGCGAGGAGCCGGTTACCGCGGCCAATGCGAGCGCAGCCGATGCGAGCCCGGCCGAGGACGACAGCGACGAACCTCGCCGCGGCGGCTGGTGGCAGCGTACCTTCGGGGCCTGATGCCAAGTCCGCGCGCGCCGCGGTCCGCTGAGGCGGATCGCGGCGCGGCGGCGGCTTTCCGATGACGTTACCCGGCCACCACAGGCCCGGCGGCGGTTTTCGCAACCCGCCCGGCAGTCCGCGCCAAACCGCCACCTGGCGCGATTTCCTTCGCTTCCTGCTTGTCGACATGCGCCGTGCCAGGCCGCCCGTAATCCCGCCGGGTCACATTGCCGCGAACCCGCCCGATCTCGCTGCGCTGCCTGCAGACCACGTCTCCTGGCTTGGCCACGCCTGCTTCGCGCTGCGGATCGGGGGCAAGCTGGTACTGACCGACCCGTACCTGGGCCGGACGGCGGGCCCATTCGGACTGGGCCCGAAACGCTACGTACCCCCGCCCCTCGCTGCTCGCGACCTTCCCCGGTGCGACCTGATCGTCCTCAGTCACAACCACTACGACCACCTCGATAGCGGCGCGCTGGCCCACTATCGGTTCAAGGCGGATACGCCTGTCGCCTGCCCGCTCGGGCTGGCGTCGCTGCTGCGCAAGGCCGGCTTTGCCAACGTTGTCGAAATGGATTGGTGGCAGCACAAGCTGGTCGCGGAACTCGATGTTGCGTGCCTGCCCGCCGTGCATTTTTCCGGTCGCGGACTCTTTGACCGAAACAGGACATTGTGGGCCAGTTTCGGCATCCGCTCAGCCCAGAAGGCTGTTTGGTTCGGTGGCGATAGTGCCGCCGGCACCGTCTTTGCCGAGATCGGCGCGCGCGCAGGCCCATTCGACCTCGCGCTGGTGGGGATCGGCGCCTACGAACCGCGCGCCATCATGCAGGCCAGCCACGCTACGCCGGAAGAAGCCGTGGCCATCGCGCGCGCCATCGGCGCCAAGCGCGCCCTGGGATCGCATTGGGGCACGGTCATGCTGACCCCGGAAGATCCGTTCGAGGCACCTGTCCGCTTCGCCCGCGCTGCGCGTGATGCGCAATACGGCGAGGCCAACGCGATTACGCTCCCGATCGGCGGGATCGCCGCGATCTAGATTAATTCAAGTGGCCCTGCGCGGTGGACGGGTCGATCATCGTCTTCACCTCGCTGATCCGGTTCGCCGGAAACCCCGATTTCTCAGCGTGCTGGCGGATGCGATCCTCGTCCTCGGCGCGGTAGATGCAGAAGGTCTTGTCGCCGACGACGTAGGAATGCTCCCATTCGATCCCTGGAATCTCTGCCAGGGCAGCATTGCTGACCTGCGCGGCGCCTTGCAACTCTTGCGAACTCATCGCGTGAACACCCGGCAAATCGCGTTCGATGACGTAGCGCTTCATGGGACACTCCTTGATCGGCGACCCGCGCATTTCATACGCGCGGCAGAGAGCGATTGCCATAGTAGCGATCTACGCAATAAAATTGCTTGAAACGGGGGCTTTACAAACGGGTCGGCAATTCGGATAGGCAACCCATGATCCGGATCGGCCTCGTGCTACGACTTATCCGCCCTTGGGCGTGAACGCGGCGTGTCGCACGGGCGGCGCGCAGGCGCCCAGGGGAAGCCAGCCGTAACGCCACTCGATCGACCGGATTTTTTGCCATGACCATGCTGCGTAACCCCGGGGCCAAGTACCGGCCCTTCCCCCCCATCGCCTTGCCCGATCGACAATGGCCGAGCCGCGTGATCACCGCGGCGCCGCGCTGGCTGTCGACCGACCTGCGCGATGGCAACCAGGCGCTGGTCGATCCGATGGGCGCGGAAAAAAAGCTGCGTTTTTTCGACCTGCTGCTCAAGATCGGCATCAAGGAGATAGAGGTCGGCTTCCCGGCGTCCGGCGCGACCGATTTCGATTTCATCGCGGGGCTCGTGCAATCGGGCCGCATACCCGATGATGTGCTGGTCCAGGTCCTGACGCAGTCGCGGCGCGACCTGATCGAAACAACGTTCGCCAGCCTGGCCGGCGCCCCCAGCGCGATCGTCCACCTTTACAACGCGGTCAGCCCTGCGTGGCGTCGCATCGTCTTCAGCATGAGCCGCGACGAAGTGAAAGCGATCGCGATTGAGGGCGCCAAGGTCATGCGCGACCAGGCTGCGAAATATCCCGAGACGGACTGGCACTTTCAGTACAGCCCCGAAACCTTCTCTACCGCAGAGGTCGATTTCAGCGTCGAGGTCTGCGCCGCGGTGATGGACGTGCTGCAGCCGACACCCGACAAGCCGATCATCTTCAATCTGCCCGCGACGGTCGAATGTGCGACGCCCAACGTCTATGCCGATCAGATCGAGCTGTTCGGCCGAACGATCCCCAACCGCGAATCGACCGTCATCAGCCTGCATACCCACAACGACCGCGGGACTGGCATCGCGGCGGCCGAATTGGGTCTCATGGCGGGCGCCGACCGCGTTGAAGGCTGCCTGTTCGGCAATGGCGAACGGACGGGTAATTGCGATATCGTCACCGTCGCGCTCAACATGTACACGCAGGGCGTCGACCCGGGGATCGACTTGTCGGACATCGACGGGATCGCCGCGACGGTCGAATACTGCAATCAGCTGCCGATCCACCCGCGCCATCCTTACGTTGGCGAACTGGTCTACACCTCGTTCTCGGGCAGTCACCAGGACGCGATAAAGAAGGGCTTCGCCGCGCGCGCGGCGCAGAACGACCAGGCATGGGAAATGCCGTACCTACCCATCGATCCCGCCGATCTTGGCCGCAGCTACGAGGCAGTGATCCGCGTCAACTCGCAGTCAGGCAAAGGCGGCTTCGCATGGGTGCTTGAGCAGGACCAGGGCCTCAAGCTGCCCAAGCGCATGCAGGCCGACTTTTCGCGCCATGTCCAGGAACTGGCCGACGCAAAGGGCAGCGAGCTTTATGCCGACGACATCTGGGCGGTGTTCCAGCGCGCTTACCACCTCTCCACCCCGCAGCATTTCCAGCTGGTCGATTACGAGGAAACGCGCGCCAGCGACGGCACACGCATCTTCGCCGGCAAGATCGGCGTCGATGGCCAGACCCGCACCGTATCGGGCCGCGGCAACGGGCTGATCAGCTCGGTCGTCGCGACCATCGCCGAGTCCTTCGGACTGCAACTTGAAGTGCGCGACTATTCCGAACACGCGATGGGATCAGGCAGCGACGCGCGCGCCGCCGCTTACGTCGAGTGCGCGGGACCCGACGGGACGACGATCTGGGGCGTGGGAATCGACGAGGATATTGCCACCGCCAGCGTCCGCGCCGTGCTTGGTGCCGCCAACGCGGCGAACGCGCCCGGCCCGCACGGCGCCATGCCGTAGCGTCCTCGACTCGCCGCTGCCGAACACCTAACCCGAGGCCCTGCCCAAGCGGCCCACGAGCGGAGAGACCATGCCCCTGCCCCCCCTATTCGCGAACTTGCGTCTTCCCGTCATCGGCTCGCCGCTGTTCATCGTCTCGGGGCCGGACCTGGTGATCGCGCAATGCAAGGCCGGCATCGTCGGCTCCTTTCCCGCGCTCAACGCGCGGCCATCGGGGATGCTGGACGAGTGGCTGCACCGCATCACCGAGGAACTTGCCGCGCACAACCGCGCGCATCCGGAACAGCCCGCCGCGCCCTTCGCGGTAAACCAGATCGTCCACAAGTCGAACGCGCGGCTCGAGGAAGACCTAGGCGTGTGTGCCAAGTGGCAGGTGCCGCTGGTCATCACCTCGCTGGGCGCACGCGAAGACCTTAACCAGGCGGTGCACGGCTGGGGCGGCATCGTGCTGCACGACGTGATCAACAACCGCTTCGCGCACAAGGCTATCGAAAAGGGCGCCGATGGGCTGATCCCTGTCGCTGCCGGGGCAGGCGGGCACGCCGGGGCGCTGTCTCCCTTCGCCCTGATGCAGGAGATCCGGTCATGGTTCGAAGGCCTGATCGCGCTGTCGGGCTCGATCGCCAGCGGCCGCTCGATCCTCGCGGCGCAGGCCATGGGCGCGGACTTTGCCTATATCGGCAGCCCGTGGATCGCCACCGCCGAAGCCAATGCCGACGATAGCTACAAGGATGCGATCGTCGCCGGGGGTGCTGACGACATCGTCTACACCAACCTGTTCACCGGGGTGCACGGCAATTACCTGCGCTCCTCGATTGTGGCGGCAGGGCTCGATCCGGACGACCTGCCCGTCAGCGACCCCAGTGCGATGAACTTCGGGTCGGGAGGCAACAGCAAGGCAAAGGCGTGGAAAGACGTGTGGGGGTCGGGCCAGGGCATCGGCGCGGTCAGCAAGGTTGAAAGCGTGGCCGAGCGGGTGGAGCGGCTGGCCGCCGAATACGACATGGCCCGCGCGGAACTGGCTGCAAAAGCGCGGTTGGCGCTGGTCTGATCAGGCGTCCGGTTCGGTCGCGTCCCACAGCAGCGCGGCCATCGCTTCCAGTTCCCCGAAATCGGCATCAGCGAACGGATCGCGGCGGCTTAGTAGCAAGCGCCTTTTGCGGTCGAGCAAGCGGCCGCGCAGGGCCCGCTGCAGCAGCGTCATGCGGCCAAGCGCATGACCGATGGCGCCAGCCGGATCGCGCAGCCGCGCACGGGCCCATCCAGCCTCGATCTGGCCCATCCGCGCCTCGACCAGGGCATTGTAGTCACGGTGAGGGCCGCGGTGTAGCGGCAATCCCATCCGGATCGCGGCGGCATCGTCGGCTGGAAGCAACAGGCCGTTGCGGCGGAAATCTTCGAACCCCAGCCGCAGCGGCCCCAGCGCGCGAAACAACCGCGCAAAGGCGCGCCGCGACAGCAACTGGCGCGGCAGCAGGTGGTGGCGCTGCAGCCCGGGATCGTGACCGGGAGTGCCGGGCCGGTTGACGGCGCGGAAGGGCAGCACCGGACGCGTCGTCACGGGCGGACCGCCTCGATCATTCCGCCCCTCACGGGGCGCAGCAACAGGTCTTCTCCGCCCGGCAGCGTGACGCGGCGCTCCCGCTCGATCGCGCCCGATTCAGAAAGCAGGTGGATCAGCCGCACGGCCACCGCCGCGGTCTGCGCCGGCGTGCGCCCCGCGGCATCGAGCGTCAGTTCCTGGCCGGTCAGCGCGGCCAGCCCGATCGTCGTGAGCGTGGATTCGCGCCGCGCAAGACCCACCAGCCCAGGCGCGGGAAAGGCGCCGCCGGCCAGCCAGGCATCGGCGGCACGGGCAAAATAGCCCGGCTCCATCCACGTTCTGGCCGGGCTCCAGTGCAAGGCCGCCGCCCCGTCCGCGGCAATGCGCGCCGCTATCCCCACCAGCGCACGCAGCACCGGCACCATCAGCGGATCGGAGATCACGTTGGGCGCTGGTTCGATCGTCAGCACGTCGCCCGGCGGAAGTTCGGCCAAGCCGACAAGCGCGCCTGCCGCTGGCCTCGCCTCGGCGGCGCCCGTGCCGAGACCGCGGACATCGAATGCCAGGCCCAGCGCGACCACCTCGCACGCGTTTTCGTCGGCAAGGTCGGCGGTGACGGCGAAGTCCAGTCCGGAGGGCCCCGCAGCACCAAGACGTGTCAGTTCCTCCCGCCCCGGCCGCCCGGCCGGGAACACGAGCGCCATCGCCGGTATAGCCCGATTACCGCCCCCGCTCGCCACTTCGCGTGTCCGCCCCCCGTCGCTCAAAAGCCGAGCATTTACTGACACCTGTTGCAATGCCGCGTCGACCCCCCGCGTAGGGAGTCGCCCCATTCTGGATCAATCTGCAGGCAAAAGTTAGCAGATCCCCAGCCTCGCCGCCTCGGCGAGCGCGCGGCCCAGATCCTCAGCCTGCGTCAGCGCCGCGGCCGGCACTGTCTTGGCTGCCAAGATCGCTTCAGGGGACTGCGCAGCCAGGTTGACGATCACCGCCGCGGAAATCCGCCGCAAGCGCCAGCCCGTTACGATCCGCTCGATCTGCGCCGTCGCGCCATGGCCGTCCGATCCCGCCGCAACGATGGTCGCGAACCCGCGTCCCTCGACTCGCCCGAGGAGAGGGTAACAGGCAACGTCGAACATTTCCTTCATCGCCCCGGTCATCGTCCCGAGATTCTCGGCACAGACGAACAGGTAGGCGGACGCCGCCAGCAGTCGCTCCGCCGTCGCCCGGTCCGCGCGCATCAGCACACCGCCTTCACCCGCGCCGCGCGCGGCCGCTTCCGCCAGCGCTTGCGCGGCGCCGGTGCGGCCATGCCAGACGATTGCGATCGGAGCCTGCGTCATCACGCCAGTCGAGCCGCCCCGCTTGCCGGTGTCAATCGACCGCTGTCCACAGCGCGCGCTTCCGCGTCGCGCGGGGCTGCGCTATCCGCTGCTGCGTGACCCTTCGCGCGCTCTCGATCCTCGGCCTCGGCCCTTCGCTCACTGGGCGCACCTGGCGCTGGCGCGGCGGCAACATGGCGCTGGATGACGGTGGCGGCCTGGCCGACGACCTTGTCACCCAGCTGCTGCTGTCGCGCGGGGTTGCGACGGACGATATCGACCGCCATCGCACCCCGTCGCTGCGCGCATTCCTGCCCGACCCTTCGTTGTTCCGCGACATGGATACCGCGGCCGAACGCTTGTCGCAGGCCGTTCTGACCGGCGAGACCATCACGATCTACGGCGATTACGACGTCGATGGTGCCACCAGCGCGGCGCTCTTGATCCGCCTGCTGCGCGGGCTTGGCGCCGATCCCCGCCACTATATCCCTGATCGCCTTTTGGAGGGCTACGGCCCCTCTGGCGAGGCTCTGGTCCGGCTCGGCCGCGAAGGGTCCAGCCTGGTCGTGACCGTCGATTGCGGGGCGATGGCGCACGATGCACTGGCGCAGGCGCACGAGGCCGGCGTCGACGTCATCGTGGTCGACCATCACAAGTGCTCACCCGAGCTTCCCCGCGCCGTCGCGCTGGTCAACCCGAACCGCCTCGACGAGGGGGACGAGGCGGCGGCCCACGGACACCTCGCCGCGGTCGGCGTCGCATTCCTGCTGGCAGTGGCGACGGTACGGCTGCTGCGCGCGCGCGGCTTTTTCGCCGATCGCCCCGAGCCCGAGCTGTTGGCGCTGCTCGATCTGGTCGCGCTGGGGACCGTGGCAGACGTTGCCGCGCTCCACGGCCTCAACCGCGCGTTCGTCGCGCAGGGTCTCAAGGTCATGGCGCGGCGCGAGAACGTGGGAATGGCGGCGCTGATCGACGCCAGCCGGCTCAGCCGCGCGCCTACTTGCAGCGATCTTGGCTTCGCGCTCGGCCCGCGCATCAATGCCGGCGGCCGTGTCGGCGAAGCGACGCTGGGCGTGCGCCTGCTCACGACCGAAGACCCGGACGAGGCCCAAGCCATCGCCGCGCAGCTTTCGCAGCTCAACGAAGAGCGCCGCGCGATCGAGGCGGCGGTGCAGGAAGCCGCGGAGAGCCAGCTTGCCGCGCAGCACAACCGCGCCGTGATCGTCGTCTCCGGACGGGGTTGGCATCCGGGCGTGATCGGCATCGTCGCCGGCCGGATCAAGGAGAAGACTGGCAAGCCCGCTCTCGTGATCGCGCTGGACGACGACGGTGTCGGCAAGGGCTCGGGCCGTTCGATCGCGGGGGTCGACCTGGGCGCTGCCATCATCGCGGCGCGCGAGGTCGGGCTGCTGGTGGCCGGCGGCGGGCACGCGATGGCATGCGGACTGACCATCGATGCTGCGCGCGTCGATGCGTTGGCGGACTGGCTCGATGCCCGCCTTGGCGCGGACGTTGCAGCCGCTTCGGCCGGGCAATCGCTGACGCTGGACTTGTCGATCACGCCGCGCGGCTTGACGCCGGACCTGGTGGAAACGCTCGAAAGCGCGGGGCCTTACGGCATGGGCTGGCCCGGACCGCGCGTTGCGGTGGGGCCGCTGCGGCTGGTCAAGGCCGACATGGTCGGCAACGACCACGTGCGGTTGATCGTGCGCGGGATCGACGGCGCGTCGTTCAAGGCGATCGCCTTTCGCGCCGCCGCCACCGACATGGGCCAGGCGCTGCTTCACGGTGCGCGTGATCGCACGATCTGGCTGGCGGGGCGGGCGAAAATAGATGACTGGGGCTCGCGCCCGGCAGCCGAGCTTCACGTCGAAGACGCCACCTTCGCTGACTAGCGCGCCCGCTCCGGCACTCCTGACTTGACCGCCCCCGCCTCCCCGCTTAGAGGCGCACCCCTGCCGACGGCGTGAGCCGGATGGCCCCTTCGTCTAGCGGTTAGGACGCGGCCCTTTCACGGCTGAAACACGGGTTCGATTCCCGTAGGGGTCACCATCGCGGCGCCGGTACAGTGCCTTTAACGGCCCCTTCGTCTAGCGGTTAGGACGCGGCCCTCTCACGGCTGAAACACGGGTTCGATTCCCGTAGGGGTCACCAGGCACCGGGCAGCGCGGCCGCCCTCTTCCCACTTCCCGTTGGCGCTTTGCGCGCGCGCCTCTATGGCGCCGGGCATGGAGCAACGCCGTACTCTCCCCTGGCCCGGAATCGCCTTGGCGCTGGCGACCGTCACCGGGCTGGCGCTGGCCGGTGTTTCGTGGATCGCGGCGCTGGTCGCGGGCGTGATCTGGATCGGCTCATTGCTGATCGCGCGCGCCGAACCGGCGGTGAAGAGCGAGCCCATCGACCCGGTCGGCATAGCCCGCGATGCCACCGGCGGCGCGATCGAATCGCTGGGCGCACCGGTGCTGATCCTGCGCGACAATCGTGTGCTGGCGGCCAACGCCGCGGCGCGCGGCGTGCTAGGCGCGCACATCATCGGGCAGGACGCGCGGGTGGCCCTGCGCCACCCTGACGCCACCGCGCTGATCGCGGCCGACGACGGCGCCAGCGTCGAGATACCGGGTTTCACGGGAGGGCGCAGCCTGTGGCAGCTGACCCGCCGCGCGCTGCCCGGCGGGCAGACCGCGATCGAGCTGTCCGACCGCAGCACCGAGGCGCAGATCGGCCGCGCCCACACCGATTTCGTCGCCAACGCCAGCCACGAGTTGCGCACCCCGCTGTCGACCATCATCGGCTATGTCGAGACGCTGAGCGACGACGAGGGCATCGACCGGCCGACCGCGTCACGCTTTCTCGGCACCGTCCAGCGCGAGGCGCGGCGGATGCTGGCGCTGGTCGAAGACCTGATGGAGCTCAGCCAGGTCGAGGCCGAAAAGCACGACCGTCCGACCGACCGGATCGAACTGGCCGGTCTGGTCGGCACCACGATCGCGGAGCTCAATGCCTCGCTCGGTGCTGGGCGGCTACGATTCACTCAGCCCGCAGGGCCCTGTTTCGTGCGCGGCGATGCACGGCAGCTTGACCAGGTCGTGCGCAACCTGGCGGAAAACGCACTCAAGTATGGCGATGCCGAGGCGCCGGTTACCGTGTCCTTGCGCGCCGGGGCCAGCGCGGTGCTGACCGTGGCCGACCGCGGTCCCGGCATCGCGCCCGAACACTTGCCCCACCTGACCCGGCGTTTCTACCGCACCGACCCAGGCCGCAGCCGCGCCGCGGGCGGGACCGGACTGGGCCTGGCCATCGTCAAGCACATCGTCGAGCGCCACGGCGGGACGCTCGATTTCGCCAGCACGCTGGGCGAAGGCACGACCGTGACGGTCACCCTGCCCACCCTGCCGGACTGAGCCGTCAGAACGAGAACGTGATCCCGGTCGTCAGCACGTTGTTGCTGGTATCGGGCCCGTTCCGCACGAATCCGTGCTGGTTGAGATAGCCGACTTCCATCGTGACGCCCTTCGCAAGCGGCGCCGACACCGCGATCGCGTTGCGCATGCGGTCATAGCCCGACACCTTCTGGAACCCGGTGGTGTTGAAGTTGACGAAGCTTTCGTGGCTGAGCGTCAGTGCCAGCTTGCCGACCAGCGGCGCGGTTGCCTTGACGTAAGGCCGCGCGCGCCAGCCGGTGCCGACCGCGCCCTCTCGCCAGCGCTGCTCCAGCCGCATCCGCGCGCTCAGCTTGAACGGGCCGACTTTGGCGATGTTGTCGACGGTCACCTGCTCGCGGGCGCGGTGCTCCATCACGGTGAAGTCGCCGTGGTCGTACTGCGGGTTGTGCACATAGCCCGCCGCCACGGTGACGTTGCCGGTCTTGTACGCCAGCAGCGCGGTCTGCTCGATCTCGTAAAGGCCCTTGGCCTCACTTTCGCGCAGCACCATTTCGGCCTGGAGCTTCACGGCGGGGGCGATCGCCACGTTGGCGCCAACGGTCTGCCAGGTTTGCGAATCGCTGGCAAACGCCGGCGTCGATAGTGCCAGGCCCGCAGCAAGCGGCAGAATCCTACGGTACGGGGTCATGTCTTCCCTCGTCATTGCCAGGCGTCGTCGCCGGGTGCCGGCGTCCGCTATGGCAATTGCGTGACTCTTTCATGACAGCGGCTGTCAAACGGATGTCGCGCCGTCGCCGCATCGCTCGAACGGTGTCACGAAACTGTCACCGAAAGCGGCGATCAGCCCGGACAAGACGCTGGAGGAACCCATGACCCGATTCGCTCTCACCCTGACCACCGCCCTTGCTTCTGCCGCGCTGCTGTCCGCCTGCGGCCAGCAGGCCACCTCGCGCGACCAGATCCGTGCGGTCGGCTCGTCGACCGTGCTTCCCTTCGCCAAGATCGTGTCCGAGCGCTTTGCCGCCGACAATTCGGGCTTCAAGGCCCCGATCGTGGAAGGCAACGGCACCGGCGGCGGCATGAAGCTGTTCTGCGCCGGCGTCGGCGCGCAGTATCCCGACATCGAGGACGCCTCGCGCCGGATCAAGAAATCCGAATTCGATGACTGCGTGAAGAACGGCGTCAAGGACGTGGTCGAGGTCCAGGTCGGCATCGACGGCATCGCCTTCGCCAACGGCACGACCGGCCCCGCGATGGCGCTGACCCCGGTGGACGTTTACAAGGCGATCGCTGCCAACCCGTTCGGCAAGCCCAACACCGCCAAGACCTGGCATGACGTCAACCCGGCGCTGCCGGCGGTGCCGATCATGGTCTATGGCCCGGCGACGATTTCCGGCACCCGCGACGCCCTGAAGGAATTGATCCTGCAGAAGGGCTGCGAGACCGACGCCGCCACCAAGGCGATGAAGGACACCAAGAAGGAAGATTACGAGAAGGTCTGCGGCGAACTTCGCAGCGACGGCGCCTATGCCGACACCTCGGACAACTACAACCTGATCGTGCAGAAGCTGGAAGCCAATCCGCAGGCGGTCGGCATCTTCGGCTACTCGTACCTCGAGAGCAACGCCGACAAGCTAAAGGGCCTGACGATGGGCGGCGTGGCGCCGACGTACGACACCATTGCCGGCGGCACCTACCCCGGCGCGCGTCCGCTGTTCATCTACGTCAAGAAGGCGCACATCGGCGCGATCCCGGGCATGGCCGAATACCTTGCGACCTGGCCCAAGCTGTGGGGCAAGGACGGCGCGCTGGCCAAGGCCGGAATGATCGTGATGCCGGCCGACAAGCTGGCCGCCAATGCCAAGACGATCTCGGACCTGACCCCGCTCGATTCGGCGGGTCTCAAGTAAGACGGGCGGACGCGCGTGCCTGCCATCCTGCCGCTCCTGATTGCACTCGGCCTCGGGCTGGTCGGCTGGCTGGCCGCGCGGTCGCGCGCGTGGACGCTGCGCAAGGCAGCGCGGGCCGAGGGCGGCGATATCGCCGCCCTGCCGGTCTACCACGCCTGGTACGTGGCGCTGTGGGCGCTGGTGCCCGCCGCGCTGTTCGCCATCGCTTGGACCGTCCTGTCGCCGTCGCTGATCATGGGCCGCGTCCTGGCGAACCCGGCAGCGCAGGCCCTTCCCGCGTTCGGTATCGGCCGCGACGCGGTGCTGTCCGAAGCCCGCGCGATTGCCACCGGCGCGCAAGCGGCGGCGTTCCAGCCGGCCTCGACCGCGCTGGTCGAACCGTTTCGGGCCGCGATTGCGCACTTCGGACTGATCGGCATCATCGTCACCCTGCTGGTCGGACTGGCCGGCGGGGCACTCGCTTTCCTGCGGGTCAAGCCGCGCTTCGCCGCGCGCACGCGGGTCGAACGCACGGTGCTGGTGTTGCTGCTGGTCGCCTCGCTGGTGGCTATCGTAACGACCTTCGGCATCTTCGCCTCGTTGCTGTTCGAGACGATCCGTTTCTTCGGGATGGTCAACCCGGTCGACTTCCTGCTGGGCACCAAGTGGGGTCCGGACCCGATGGCCGACCCGGCGACGATCACCGGCGAGAACTACGGCGCGCTGCCGCTGTTCTGGGGCACGATATTCATCGGCGCGATCATCGCCATGATCGTGGCCATCCCGCTCGGCCTGATGAGCGCGGTCTACCTGACGCAATATGCAAGCCGTCCGGTGCGCAAGGTGATGAAACCGGTGCTGGAGATTCTCGCCGGCATCCCGACCGTCGTCTATGGCTACTTCGCCGCGCTCAGCGTCGCGCCGATGGTGCGCGATTTTGGCCACGCGGTCGGCGTGGCCTCCGCCTCGAGCGAGAGCGCGCTGGCGGCCGGCTTGGTGATGGGCATCATGATCATTCCGTTCGTGTCCTCGATGGCGGACGATTCCATCACCGCGGTGCCGCAGGCGATGCGCGACGGCAGCCTGGCGCTGGGCGCGACCCCGTCCGAAACCATCCTCAAGGTGCTGATCCCCGCGGGCTTGCCCGGCATCGTAGCCGGCGTGATGCTGGCGGTCAGTCGCGCCATCGGCGAAACGATGATCGTCGTCATGGCGGCGGGCGCGACCGCTCGCTTTTCCGCCAATCCGTTCCAGTCGATGACGACGGTCACCTACCAGATCGTCGCCATGCTGACTGGCGAGGCCAGCTTCGATCATCCCGCCACGCTGGCCGCGTTCGCGCTCGGCATGGTGCTGTTCCTGGTCACGCTCGCGCTCAACTTCGTGGCGCTGCGCGTCGTCAAGCGGTTCCGGGAAGCTTATGAATAACGCCGCCGCCAGCAAGCGCCTGCGCCGCCGCTACGCGGCCGAGCGTCGCTTCAAGTTCCTCGGCCTTGGCGCCGTGGTCTTTTCCGCGCTTGTGCTCGCCTATCTGCTGGTCACGATGACCGGCAACGCGCTGGGCGGGTTCCAGCGCAGCGAACTGCGCTTCCCCGTCGACCTCAGCGCCGGAACGGTCCAGGTCGACCCGGCGCTGCTGTCCGGGCCCGACGCGATCGACCGGCTGCAGACCGCGGGGCTGCCCGACGTGGTCCAGTTCGCCGCCGCCCAGGCGCTCGGTCCCGACGGCGGCGCGCATTTGCAGGAAGGCGCCTGGCGCGAGGTTGCGCACCGGATCGTCGCCGATCCTTCGCTCCTCAGGCAGAACTTCACGGTCTCGCTCCCGGCCAGCGACGAGCTTGCCAGCGCTCAGCGGGGCGATTCCGGCGGAACGCTGGCGGCAACCGCCCAGCGCCTGGAATTGAAGGGCCAGCTCGTGCGGGTGATGGACTGGGGCTTCCTGAGCCGCGGCGATGCCACCGGGCCACAAGCGGTCGGCATCTGGGGGGCACTCAAGGGTTCGTTGCTGACGATGGCGGTAACGCTGGCGCTGGCCTTCCCGATCGGTGTGCTCGCGGCCGTCTATCTGGAAGAATATGCGCCGCGCAATCGCTGGACCGACCTGATCGAGGTATCGATCAACAACCTGGCCGCCGTGCCCTCGATCATCTTCGGCCTGCTCGGGCTGGCGGTGTTCCTGGCGATATTTCCGAATTACCGCTCAGCCCCGCTGATCGGGGGGATGACCCTGGCGCTGATGACGATGCCGGTCATCGTGATCTCGGGCCGCAATGCGATCAAGGCGGTGCCGCCCTCGATCCGCGACGCGGCGCTCGCGGTCGGCGCCAGCCCGGTGCAGACGGTGTTTCACCACGTCCTGCCGCTGGCGCTGCCGGGCATTCTGACCGGAACGATTATCGGCATGGCGCGCGCGCTGGGCGAAACCGCGCCGCTGCTGATGATCGGCATGCGCGCTTTCGTCGCCACTCCGCCCAGCGGGCTGACAGCCCCGGCCACGGTGCTGCCGGTGCAGATCTTCCTCTGGTCGGACGAAATCGACCGCGGCTTCGTCGAACGAACGTCGGCCGCGATTATCGTGCTACTGGCGTTCCTGCTCGTGATGAACGCCGCTGCCATCTACCTTCGCAACCGCTTCGAGAAACGCTGGTGACCTTCGTGCATGACCTCGACCCGACCGATACCAAGATCGCCGCGCGCTCGGTTTCGGTCTACTACGGCGACAAGCGCGCCATTGACGACGTCTCGATCGACCTCGGGCGCCAGTACGTCACCGCCTTCATCGGCCCGTCGGGCTGCGGCAAGTCGACCTTCCTGCGTACGCTCAACCGCATGAACGACACGATCGCCGGCGCACGCGTGGAGGGAGACATCACGCTCGACGGCGAGGACATCCGCAAGCTCGACGTGGTGCAGCTGCGCGCCCGCGTCGGCATGGTGTTCCAGAAGCCCAACCCGTTCCCCAAGACGATCTACGAGAATGTCGCCTACGGGCCGCGCATCCACGGCCTTGCCTCGGGCCGAAGCGAAATGGACGCGATCGTAGAAAAGGCGCTGCGCCGCGCCGGACTGTGGGAAGAGGTCAAGGACCGCCTGACCGACAGCGGAACCGCGCTTTCGGGCGGCCAGCAGCAACGGTTGTGCATCGCTCGTGCCATTGCCGTCGATCCCGAGGTCATCCTCATGGACGAACCGTGCTCGGCGCTCGACCCGATCGCGACCGCCCGGATAGAAGAGCTCATCGACGAGCTACGCGGCCGTTATGCGATCGTCATCGTCACCCACTCGATGCAGCAGGCCGCGCGCGTGTCGCAGCGCACCGCGTTCTTCCATCTCGGCAAGATGGTCGAATACGGCAAGACCAGCGACATCTTCACCAATCCCCGCGAGGAGCGGACCAAGGATTACATCACCGGCAGGTACGGATAACGCCCATGGCACAGGAACACACCGTCAAGGCTTTCGACGACGACATCACGCGGCTGCGCGGGCTGATCGCGGAGATGGGCGGGCTGGCAGAAGTCTCTCTGGCCGAAAGCATGGATGCGCTGGTCAAGGGCAATGACGAACTGGTCAAGGCCGTGATCGCGCGCGATCGCCGCATCGACGCCCTCGAGGCCGAGATCGATCGCTTGGCCGTGCGCATCATCGCGCTGCGCGCGCCCATGGCCGACGACCTGCGCGAGGTTATTGCCGCGCTGAAGATCGCGGGCGTGATCGAGCGCATCGGCGACTATGCCAAGAATATCGCCAAGGCATCGGGCAAGGTCGAGAACCGCAAGAAGTTCGAGCCGCTGACCCTCATCCCGGCGATGGCCGAACTGGCCGGATCGATGGTGCACGACGTGCTGACCGCCTATGCCGCCCGCGACGCCGCGATGGCAGCCGAGATAATCGCCCGCGACGACAAGGTCGACGCGTTCTACGACAGCATCTTCCGCAACCTGGTCAGCCACATGGTCGAGAACCCGGCCACGATCAGCAGCGCGGCCCAGCTCCTGTTCGTCGCGCGCAATATCGAGCGGATCGGCGATCATGCCACCAACGTGGCCGAGATGGTCCATTACGCGGCGACCGGGTCGTACCTGACCGACAAGGAAGAACGGGCGGAGGGATAGGACATGAGCGGACCGCGCGTCCTCGTGGTGGAGGACGATCCGGCACTGGGCGAACTGCTGGAATTCCGGTTCCGGGGCGAAGGCTACATGGTGACAGTCACGCCCGATGGTGACGAAGCCCTTCTGCTTGCCGCCGAAACCCCGCCCGACCTGGTCGTGCTCGACTGGATGATCGAGGGGACCAGCGGAATCGAAGTGTGCCGCCGCCTGCGTCGGCTTCAGCCCACCGCGCACGTGCCCATCATCATGCTGACCGCGCGCGGTGCCGAGGACGACAAGATCCGCGGGCTGGAAGCCGGTGCCGACGATTTTGTCACCAAGCCGTTTTCCCCGCGCGAACTGCTCGCCCGCGTCAAGGCGATCTTGCGCCGTATCCGCCCGGCACTGGCCGGCGAGACGCTGACGGTAGGCGACCTCGCGCTCGACGGCGCGGCGCACCGCGTAACCCGCGCGGGCAAGCCGCTGGCGCTGGGCCCGACCGAGTTCCGCCTGCTGCGCTTCTTCATGGAGCATCCGGGCCGCGTGTTCAGCCGCGGGCAGCTGCTCGACTCGGTCTGGGGCGCCGACAGCGATATCGAACTGCGCACGGTCGACGTCCACATCCGCCGGCTCAGGAAGGCGATCGAGCGCGATGGCGCCGAAGACCCGGTGCGCACCGTTCGTTCGGCCGGATACTCGCTGGAGGCGGTGACCTAGCGGCAGACCCCGCCAAAGCCTCCCGCCAGTCCCCTGGACGCCTGGTCGAGGTGGAGGTGGTCAGCGTGCGCGGCGTTGTAATCGGGCGACAGCGTCGTCCCGAACCATTGACAGGCCCCGTCGCGCACCGCGTGCAGGAACGCCGCGGTATCGCCGCCGGCGGTCCAGTCGCGGCGGACCGAGATGCGCCGCCCGTCGGCCAGCACGAAGCCGGCGACATCGATCGCGTTGCCGGTGGCGTGTTCGCTCCATGATCCCGTTTCGCTGCCGTAGATGCGCCGGCAACTGGCAGTGCCGAAATGTTCGATGCGCACGACCCTGGAATGGAGGATCGCCTGTGCCATCGGTTCGACCGAATGGCGCAGCCACAGCGCCAGTCCAAGGTCGACGCCGCAGGTCGCCTCCGCGCGTGCCGGCGCCAGCAGCGGCCCGTCCCAGGTCTGCCGGTCGTCGCGGCGGCACTGGGCGGCGCCGGTAGGCGGCAGCACGGTGAAGGCGATACCGCCGCGCCGCAGGACATCTCGGCATTGCGCGGGATCGCGTGCCGCTTTCCTCACCTTTGCATGGGTCGCCCAGCCGACCGGGTCGGACAGCGACAATGGCGCCCAGGGATTGTGCTGCGGATGATCGTGCAACCAGGTCCGCACCCCGATCGCCAGCGCCAGCAGCGCGATCAGCGCCAGCACCGGCTTGTCGGGATCAAGGCGCATCGAGCGCCGCCCAGGCGGCCGCGAGTGCGAGCGCGATGAAGATGCTGCCGACCGTCCGGTCCATGCGCTTACGCCACGCGGGGCTGGCCATGGCGCGGGCGATTCGTTCGCCCGCGGCGATGTAGAAGGCCGCCAGCATGACGTCGATCACCATCGCCACCAGCGCCAGCACCAGAAGCTGCGGCGCGATGTTGCGCGATCCGTCGATAAAAGGGGGGATCACCGCCACCATGTAGATCAGCGATTTGGGATTGCCGAGCGCGACGACGATCCCGTCGCGCAGCGGCCTGGCCGACACGGTGTTGCGGCCGCCGGGTTCCCCGCCCTCGCCGGCATGGCGCCAGGCGGCGATCCCCAGCCACCCGAGGTAAGCCGCGCCGGCGAGCGCGAGGACATGGTAGGCGGCAGGAGCGGCGGCCAGCAGCGTGCCCAGGCCAAGCGCGGCCAATATCCACCACACGCAATATCCCAGTTGCAACCCGGCCAGGGCCAGCGCGGCGCTGCGCGGCCCGCGCCACGCGCTTTGCGTCAGCACGAACACCATCGACGGGCCGGGGACGGCGCTGGTGGTGGCGGTAATGCCGGCGAAGGCGAGGAGGCGGGCGGGATCGATCATGGGCGAGCCCTGTGCCGCGCCGACGCCGTCAATGAAAGTCCCGGCTGGGGGGCACCATCTTGGGCACCAGCCTGAGGTCGCGCGGGTGGCCGCGGGCAAAGCCGCAGTCGCGATTGCCCGGACCCGGCGGCGTGAACGGCTCGGGATCGGGGCCAAGGGCGCGCGTGCCGCCCCGGAATTCGGAAGGCAGCGGGGTGTTGCAATGGTCGGCGCGAGCGATGGGCGAGGACAGCAGGTCGTCCGACAGCATCAGCAGGTCGCGCGTGGCATCGTGGAGGTGCGCGGCGATGACGTGGATCACATCGTCGTCGTACTCGACCCGGCCGCGCACTTCCATCAGCCGGGATCCCATCACCACCTTGCGGTACTTTTCCTTCAGGTGCGGCCACACCACCAGGTTCACCACGCCCGTCTCGTCCTCCAGCGTGATGAAGCAGACGCCCTTGGCGCTGCCCGGGCGTTGGCGGATCAGCACCACCCCGGCAACCTGTACCATGCTGCGCATCTTGCGGCCGCGCAGGTCGGCGGCGCGCACGAAACCGCGCTCGGCCAGGCTAGCGCGCAGGAACGCCAGCGGGTGCGCCTTCAGGCTAAGGCGCTGGGTCTGGTAATCGGCGACCACCTCCTCGGACAGCGGCATCCGCGGCAGGCGGGCCAGGTGGCGCTCGGCGCCCTGGTCGCGCGCGTCTGCAGCCGCGAAGAGTGGCAGGTCGGGTCCGCCGATCAGGCTGCGCGCGTCCCACAGCGCCTGGCGGCGCGGCAGGTTCAGAGATCCGAAGCAATCGGCGCTGGCCAGCCGCTCGATATGCGCGGGGCCGATGCGGGCACGGTCCCGCAAGCTGGCGACATCGGCAAAGGCACCGTGATCCTCGCGCGCGGCGATCAGGTCGGCGGCGACCGCCTCGGGCAGCCCGTCGACCTGGCGCAGGCCCAGGCGGAGAGCGAAACCGTCCGGTACCGGCTCCAGCGTGCAGTCCCAGGCGCTGTGATTCACATCTACCGGCCGCACCTCGACCCCGTGCTCGGCCGCGTCGCGCACGATCTGCGCCGGGGCGTAGAACCCCATCGGCTGCGAATTGAGCAGCGCACAGGCAAAGGCGGCGGGAAAGTGGCATTTCAGCCAGCTCGACACGTAAACGAGGTGCGCGAAACTGGCCGCGTGGCTTTCGGGAAAACCGTATTCGCCGAATCCCCTGATCTGGTTGAAGCAGCGCTGCGCAAAGTCGCGGTCGTAGCCGCGGGTGACCATCCGTTCGACCATCATGTCCTGCAACTCGTCCACCATTCCCCGGCTGCGAAAGGTCGCCATCGCCTTTCGTAGCCGGTTGGCCTCGAGCGGCGAGAACTTCGCCGCGTCGAGCGCGATCTTCATCGCCTGCTCCTGGAAGATCGGCACCCCCAGCGTGCGCGCCAGGATGCTGGACAGCTCGTCCGGCGGTCCGTGCGCGGGGCCGGGCGCGGGGATTTCCACCTTCTCCTCGCCGCGCCGGCGTTTCAGGTAGGGGTGGACCATGTCGCCCTGGATCGGCCCGGGGCGCACGATCGCCACCTGGATGACCAGGTCGTAGAACTCGCGCGGGCGCAGCCTTGGCAGCATGTTCATTTGCGCGCGGCTTTCGACCTGGAACACGCCCAGCGAATCCCCCTTGCGCAGCATCGCGTAGACCTCCGGGTCCTCGCGCGGGACCTCCGCCAGGGTCAGGCGGCGATCATGGTGATCGCCCAGCAGGTCCAGGCACTTGCGGATGCAGGTCAGCATGCCGAGCGCCAACACGTCGACCTTGAGGATGCCGAGGGCGTCGATGTCGTCCTTGTCCCATTCGATGAAACTGCGCTCGGGCATGGCGCCGTTGCCGATCGGCACGGTTTCCGACAGCAGGCTCTGGGTCAGGATGAAGCCGCCGACATGCTGGCCGAGATGGCGCGGCATTCCGATCATCTGCTCGGTCAGCTTGAGGACGCGGCGCAAGTGCGGGTCGGTCACGTCCAGGCCGGTCTCGGCAACGTGCTTGTCGCCGATCTCGGTCCCCCACCCGCCCCACACCGTTCGGGCCAGCGCGCCGGTCACGTCCTCGCTCAGCCCCATCGCCTTGCCGACCTCGCGGATCGCCATGCGGGGGCGGTAATGGATCACCGTGGCACACAGGCCGGCGCGGTGGCGGCCGTACTTGCGATAGATGTACTGGATCACCTCCTCGCGCCGCTCATGCTCGAAATCGACGTCGATGTCGGGCGGCTCCTTGCGCTCCTCGGAAATGAACCGGTCGAACAGCAGCGCGTGCTTGGCCGGATCCACCGCGGTGATGCCAAGGACATAGCAGACCGCCGAATTGGCTGCGCTGCCGCGCCCCTGGCACAGGATCGGCGGATCGGTCCCGCGCGCGAAATCGACGATGTCCTTGATGGTGAGGAAGTAGGTCGCAAGGTTCAGCTTGGCGATCAGCGCCAGTTCGCGGTGGAGCGTATCGCGCACCGCTTCGGGCACCTTTTCAGGATAGCGTCCCCTGGCGCCCTGCCAGGTCAGCGTTTCCAGGTAGCCTTGCGGGTCCAGGCCCGGCGGGCAGATCTCCTCCGGGTATTCATAGCGCAGCTCCTCCAGGTTGAAGGCGCAGGCATCGGCCACCTTGCGCGCCGCGGCGATCGCGTGCGGCCAGCGGGCGAACAGGCGAACCATCTCCTCGGGCGGCTTCAAGTAGCGTTCGCCGTTACCCTCCAGCAGCAGGCCGGCGGCGGCGACCGTGGTCTTGTGGCGGATCGCCGTCATCACGTCATGCAATGGCCGCCGCTCGGGCGCGTGGTAGAGGACGTCGTTGGTGGCAAGGATCGACAGGCCGCTTTCGCGCGCCAGCGCGTCGAGCCGCTCGATACGGGCCACGTCGTTGCCGGTGTAGAGATAGCTGGCGGCGATATGGCGCAGCGTCGGCAGCCGGGCGCAAAGGCCCGGCAACTGCGCGGCGATGGCATCGACATCGCGCGGCGGCAACAGCACCAGCTGCACGCCCTCGGCATGGGCGGCCAGCATGGCAAGGTCGATCTCGCACACGCCCTTGTCCTGCCAGCCGCCGTCCAGCGTTCCCATCCGCCCCGCCGAAATCAGCCGGCACAGCCTGCCATAGGCGGCCCGGTCTATCGGGTAGGCGAGAAAGGCCAGCGGCGGGAACGATTCACAGGCCACCGTCTCGATCCGGCAGCCGATTACCGGGCGCATGCGCAGCGTCTCGGCTTCGACGTGGACGCGCACCACCCCGGCCATCGAATTGACGTCCGCCACCCCGATTGCGTCATAGCCCAGCGCGCGCGCCGCGAGTACCAGGTCGACCGCGTCGGAGGCCCCGCGCAGGAACGAAAAGCAGGTCGCCAGCCCCAGCTCGACAAAAGGTGCGCGGACAGGCGCGGCGATGCCGCCTGGGTCTGCCTCGATGCGGCGTCGATCGGGAGTGAGGGGGCCTTCGGGCACGAATGGTCAGCTTTGGCTCGAGTCGCAAATGTTCCTTTTATGTTCTCGCGCTGGGAGTCGCCAGCGATGAATCGGCGCGCGCGTCCCTCGCCCCGACTCGAAGCCGCAAAGCTGCGGAACGAAGGGCTTTCACCGCGGTTAGACAGGGACACGGGGCGAATGGAGTTTTCCCAATGCCGATGATCGAAACCAAGGACGGAACCCGACTCTATGCCAAGGTCTGGGGCCAAGGCCGGCCCGTCGTGCTGATCCACGGCTGGCCGCTGTCGGGCGATAGCTGGGACCCGATCACGAATGCCCTGGCAGATGCCGGCTACAAGGCAATCGCCTATGACCGCCGCGGTTTCGGCCGCAGCGACCAGCCTTCGGACGGCTACGATTACGACACCTTTGCCGACGATCTTTCGGCCGTGCTGGAATACTGCGCGGGCGGACAGGACGCAGCGCTGGTGGGTTTCTCGATGGGCGGGGGCGAGATCGCCCGCTACCTGTCGCGCCACGGCGGAAAGGGAGTGAGCAAGGTCGCGCTGGTGAGCTCGGTGGTGCCCTACATGCTCAAGACCGACGATAACCCCGACGGGGTGCCCCAGGCCACCTTCGACGAGATGACCGCGGGCATGAAGGCCGATCGCGCGAAGTTCTTCAGCAGCTTCTTCGACGATTTCTTCGGCGTCGGCATGGTTTCCAGCCCGGTCAGCGACGAAGTACTCGACCTTGCCTGGATGACCGCGATGCAGGCCGGGCTGCGCCCGACTCTGGCCTCCGCCAAGGCGTTCGCTACCACCGACTTCCGCCCCGACCTGCCCAGCTTCACGGTGCCGACGCTGGTGATCCACGGCACCGCCGACAAGACGGTACCGATCGACACTTCCGGCCGCGCGCTCGCCAAGGCGGTGCCGCAGGCCCAGCTTATCGAATACGATGGTGAGCCGCATGGCGTGTTCGCTACCCAGACCCAGCGGCTGACCGATGACCTGATGGCGTTCCTGGGCGGCGACAGCCAAGCCGCCGGCATCGACCTTGGTCAGGTACCCGCCGCTGCCCAGCAGGAGGTGCTCGACGAGGTTACCCGCGAAAGCATGGCCCGGTCCGCGTCGATGATTTGAGAAGCGACAGTCTCCAACCGAGAAAAGGGGTCCGCGCGACCCCTTTTCCTTGCCTGGGGCCATCTTGGTTGGCCGGCAAGGGAGGACTCCGCCTACCAGTCTGGCGGTGTGCGTGACGGCGGCGCTTCTCTTGGGAAGCGTCGGCGAACGCGGCGGGTGCACCAGCTATTGCGTCCGGCCGCTAACGACGGCGAGGACCGACCGGCGCGCCGCGCGGCTTAGCTGCAAAGCCCCTGCAGGTACCATTCCGGCAGGCCGCCCCGGCCATCGTCCACCACGCCGTGGCGGTAGATCCAGTAACGCCGCCCGGCCTTGTCCTCGATCCGGTAGTAGTCGCGCAGGCGAATGTTCGAGGGTTCGCGCCACCATTCAGGCGCGATCCGTTCAGGCCCTTCGGCGCGGACGATCTCGTGCAGCGCGCCGCGCCAGCGGAAACGGTGCGGCAGACCGTCAGGCGTCTCGTATATCACCGCGATCGCCTCGGGCCGGTCGAGCAGCTTCAGCGGCCGGGCGTGAAAGGCGAATTCAGCCTGGGCCGCGGGCGTGGGTGCCAGCGGCGGCTGCCAGCGCTGGGCGCGCTCGGGCACGTGGCTGGGATGCGTGACCGGGCGGCGCACCGCGCCCTCCCCCAGCCGAATGGAGAGCCGATCGACGCAGGCTGCCAGCGAAGTGCCGTGATCCTCGGCCGCGGCTTCGAAATCGCGCTGCGCCAGGGCCAGCGGCTCGGTCCAGGCGGCGCGCAAGCGGGCCAGTTCGATTCCGAAGCCGGCGTCCACATCGTCGAGCTTGGCCGCCATCAATCCGGCGACATGGCCGGCGTCGCGCGTTGCCGCCGCCAGTTCGAGCCGGCGCACCACCACCTCGCCGTCGACCTTCCACAAACCCATTTCCACCCTCCGGGCGCCCAGCGCGGCTCCTTCGAGCGCGCGGGCCAGGTCGGCGGCAAGGTCGGAGACGACCTGGTCGAGCAGTTCGCGGTGGCGGATCGGCTCCATCAGCCGGCGCTGCACCAGCGGAGCCTCAAACTCGACCACCGGTAGCAGCGGCTCTGGCACGCGGCCCAGCAACTGGTCGAGCCGCACCAGCGGGTTGGCGGCGGCCGAGCGGCGGTTGCGAAAGCGGCGCGCCAGCGCCTCGCGGTGAACGCCGCCGAGATCGCCCAGCCGCTTGAGGCCGAGGCGGCGCAGAACCAACAGGACGTCGTCGTCGAGCCGCAATGCTGCCGCTGGGAGGCCGGACAGCATCTGCTCCGCATCGGCATCTTGGGCCAGGATCGCGTCGTCGGGGCCATGATGCGCCAGCGCCCAGGCTGCGCCGGCAGTGGGGGCAATGGCGGCGCGCGCGGCGATCCCGCGTGCGGCCAGGCGCCGCCGGGCATCGGCCAGCAAGGCGCGTTCGCCCCCGAACAGGTGAGCCGCGCCGGTTACGTCGATCACCACGCCGTCCGGCGGATCCAGCGCGCTCCACGGGCCCCAGCGCTGGGCCCAGACCGCAAGTCCTTCCAGGAACGCGAGGTCGCCGGCCGGATCGGACGGGGCGGTGGCAATATCGGGGCAGACGGCGCGGGCATCGGCCAGCATCATCCCGGCCAGCGCCCCCGCCGCCATCGCGGCGGTGTTGGCGGCGGCGATGCGCGGGCCGTGTGCGGTTTCCGCGATCAGCGTCAGCGGCGCGGCGTCGGCCCCCTGCCCCGCGGCAATGCCTTCAACCAGCCGCCAGCGATCGATCGCCAGCCGCGCGCACCATACCGCCATGATACGGCGTGACGGGGCTGTGGGCGGGACGCTGGGCGAGCCGGCTTCCGTCATCGTCTAGGGTCCATTCTCCGGGTGGATGGCGGCGGGCGCGAAACAGTTCGGCCTGCCAGGCGGGGGTGCCGGGCGCGCGGGCGTTCCAGCGGTGCGGCGGCGACGGCGCGGCGCCGGCCTGCCAGCGCTGACGCGCGGCGCCGAGATCGCGCGCGGCATCCAGCCGCACCAGCCACAACGGCACGCCGTGGCGCTCCGCCGCCAGCGCCAGCCGGCGCGACGCGGTGAAATCGAGCGCGCGCGGATTGCCCGCGATTTCTCCCACCACGAAGGCCAGCTCGCGGCAGCGCACCCCCTCCTCCAGCGCGAACAATGCGTCGCCCGGCTTTTTCGCGGCGACGTGGACCAGGCGTTCGCGCAGCGCCGCCGGCAGGCCCGGCAGATAAGGCCGGCCGCCGCGACGCAGTGCTTCGGCGTCCTGGACCCACAGCCAGCTGCGACGGTCGGGCTGATCGGACAAGGCATCCACGGCGCGCGCCGCTTCGCGCGCGAAGGCAAGCGCGAGCGCGGCGCCGGCGGCATCGTCAGCCGAGGCGAATACCTCGGTAAACGGGCACGCGCCGACTTCCGGCCGCCAGGGTTCGGCGGTGGCGGGCAGGTCCGCCTGCGGGACGGCGCGCATCGGGACGGGGGACGGTGTCATGGCGAATCAACCTCTATGTTCACATTATGTTCCACTCCTCTGCCGATGGCAAACCGGAACCAACCCCGCCCCGCCCCGTTGCCCCCAGCAAACCCACCGCAGGAGCAGACGATGAACTACAAGGACGGCAACGCCGCAGACCTGAAGGACAAGTTCTGGCACGAAATGGACGATTCGCCCTTCGTCATGCTTCAGCTCGACAACGATCCCGACGGTGCCGCGCCGATGACCGCGCAGCTCGACAAGGACGCGCGCCATGCCATCTGGTTCTTCACCGGAAAGGATAGCCGCTTTGCCCGGATGGGCGCCGCCACCGCCACGTTCGCGTCCAAGGGCCACGATACCTTTGCCCGTTTCGCCGGCACGCTGGTGGAAGAAACCAGCCGTGGACGGCTGGATAAGCAGTGGTCCAACTTCGTCGAGGCCTGGTTTCCCGGCGGCAAGGACGATCCCAACCTTCTGATGCTCCGCATGGACCTGGGCGATGCCTCGATCTGGTCGGGCGAGATGGGCGTGCTTGGCACTGCGAAGACGGCGCTTGGCATGAACGTGCGCGACGAAGTGCAGGGCCAGAAGGTCGATACCGTGCTCTGACCCGGCCCGTAATAACCGGAACCATGAAAAAAGGGCCGCTTCCTTGCCGGAAGCGGCCCTCTTGCTTTCCCCCTCAGGAAAATCAGGCGTCCTTGCCGCCCGGCGTGTGAATGCCGGGAAGCGGCGGGACCGGCTGCGGCGGAACGTCGGCATCGTCCTCATGCACGTCGATGATCCCGCGACCCACGTAACTGCGGCTGCGGCTGTAGCTGAAATAGATCAGCAGCCCCAGCAGCGCCCAGCCCACGAAGATCTCCAGCGTGTAGGCAGACAGGCTGAAGAACAGGTAGATGCTGCCGATCACCGCCAGCGGCGCCACCAGCATGACCGCCGGCGTGCGGAACGGACGGACGCGCGACGGGTCGGTCCGGCGCAGCATGAACACGGCGATCGCCACCATCGCGAAGGCGAACAGCGTGCCTGCGTTCGAGATATCCGCCAGCGCGCCGACCGGGAACAGCGCGGCGAACACCGCCACGAAGATGCCGGTGCAGATCGTGATCACATGCGGCGTCTTGAAGCGCGGGTGGATGCGCGAGAATACCGGCGGCAGCAGTCCGTCGCGGCTCATGACGAAGAAGATGCGGGTCTGGCCGAACATCATCATCAGCACGACCGAGGGCAGGGCCAGGATCGCGGCGAGGCCGATCAGGTTGCCGATGTTGGGATAGCCGATCTGGCGCAGCGTCCAGGCCAGCGCTTCCTTCGAACAGACGACCGCGTTGTTGCCGATGGCGTTGCAGGCCGTGGTCAGTTCGCTCGAACCCGGGGCAATGCCGGTTCCGTCGGCACCGATCATCGGCTGGGCGCCGACAGTCCCGATGACCCCGGCCGCGACAAGCAGGTAGAAGATCGTGCAGATCGCCAGGCTGCCGATAAGGCCGATCGGCATGTTGCGCTGAGGATTCTTGGTTTCTTCCGCCGCGGTCGAAACCGCGTCGAAGCCGACGTAGGCAAAGAAGATCGATGCCGCAGCGGCCGAGATGCCCCCGAAGCCCAGCGGCGCGAACGGTTCGAACTTGGCGCCGTTCATGACCGGAACGGCAAGGATGACGAACGCGGTCAGCGCGACGATCTTCACCGCGACCAGCACCGCGTTGACGGTGGCGCTTTCCTTGGTTCCCACCACCAGCAGCCAGGTCACCAGCAGCGCGATGACGAAGGCCGGCACGTTCATGATGCCGCCGCCGCTCGGGCCGGCAGCCCATTCGATCGGGATGACAATGTTAGGTAGCGCGGACCAGTACGTGTTGAGATGCGCGAGCATCCCGACGAAATAGCCCGACCACCCCACCGACACGGCCCCCGCCGCGATCGCATATTCGAGCACAAGCGCCCAGCCGACCATCCAGGCCAGCAGTTCGCCCATCACGGCGTAGCTGTAGGTGTAGGCAGAACCCGAAACCGGCACCATCGAGGCCATCTCGGCATAGCAGAGCGCCGCGACCGCACAGACGATGCCGGCAATCACGAAGCTCACCATCATGCCCGGGCCCGCCTTTTGCGCGGCTTCGGCGGTAAGCACGAAAATGCCGGTACCGATGATGGCACCGACGCCCAGCATCGTCAGCTGGAAGGCACCGAGCGAGCGGTGCAGCGATTTCTTCTCGGCAGTAGCCAAGATGGCGTCGAGCGATTTGACGCGACCGAACATTGGGTTTGTCCCCTCATTGGCGAGCAACCTCATGGCTTTGCCCGCAGATCTATCCCTGGCGCGCGAAGCTAGCGGCGGCGCGCGGCTTGGCAAGGCCCTAATGGCGCCCTTCCCCAGCCATGCGGCGCCCGCTAGAAGCCCTGCCCATGTCCAGCACGTTTCAGCTCGATACGAGCACCAGCCGCGCCAATCCCACCCCCGCGCCGCTAAAGCGGCTGACCATCCCGGCGATCCGCGCCCGCAAGGCAGCCGGCGTCACCGCTGAACCGATCGTGATGCTGACCGCCTATACCGCGCGCCAGGCGCAGCTGCTCGACGCGCATTGCGACCTGCTGCTGGTCGGCGACAGCCTGGGACAAGTCATCTACGGACTCCCCTCCAGCCTTCCCGTCACCCTCGACATGATGATCGCGCATGGCGCCGCCGTCGTGCGCGGATCGTGGCATTCGGCCGTCCTCGTCGACATGCCGTTCGGAACCTACGAAGGCTCGAAGGAACAGGCCTTCGCCAGCGCAGCGCAAATCCTCAAGGAAACCGGCGCGGCGGGCGTCAAGCTCGAGGGCGGCGAGGCGATGGCCGAAACGGTCGCGTTCCTAACGCGTCGCGGCATCCCGGTGATGGGCCATGTCGGCCTGACCCCGCAGGCGGTCAACGTGCTGGGCGGCTACAATGCCCGCGGCCGCAGCGATGCAGAGGCGGAAAAGATCGTTACCGATGCGCGCGCGCTGGACCAGGCGGGTGCCTTCGCCATTGTGATCGAGGGCGTGGTCGAACCGATCGCCATCGCCGCCACGCAGGCGGTATCGTGCCCGACCATCGGGATCGGCGCCTCCGCCCAGTGCGACGGGCAGGTCCTCGTCACCGAGGACATGCTCGGCATGTTCGAACGCGTGCCGCGCTTCGTGCGCCGCTACGAGGAGTTGGCGGAAACGATCGCCGGGGCGGCCCAGCGCTATGCCGCGGACGTGCGCGCGCGCGCATTCCCCGGCGACGAGCAGACCTACCAGCCCAAAAAGGGCTAAGACCCAGCACGCCAGCCCGAAAAGGCCAGCGCCGCAAACACCAGCGCTCCGGCCGACGCGAAGAACGACACCGTCGTCCACGGCATGAACCCGACCGCGTCGGGATCGCGCCGACGCAGGCGCCGCCGGTCGCCCACGGCGGCGGCCAGTGCGATTGCCACGCAGGCCAGCGCCGGCAGCAGGAACTCGATCGCCCAGTCGTGGTCCAGGAATGCCGGCATCGTCGCTTGTCGTCCTTTCGGCGGACTATATGGGGGTCCGGTGGAGCAAACCAACCGCCCCTTCCTTGCCATGGGCCTGCGTCTGCTGGCGATCGCCTGCCTGTCGACGATGGCGATGCTGGTGAAGTACGCGGTCGGCAGCGGCATCGCCTTTCCCGAAGTGCTGTTCTGGCGCCAGTTCCTGATGGCGATCGTCTTGCTGGCCTGGCTCGCCGCGCGCCGCGACCTGGGCCGCCTGAAGACACGGCGAATGCCGATCCACGCCCGCCGCGCGGTCCTGGGGACGATCGGCCTGTTCCTCAATTTCGGCGCCCCGGTGCTGCTGCCGCTGGCGGAAGCCACCGTGCTGGGTTTCACGACGGCGATCTTCGCGGTGATCCTCTCGGCCGCGATCCTGAAGGAAAAAGTCGGGCCGATCCGCTGGTTCGCCGTCGTCCTCGGCTTTGCCGGGGTGGTGGTGATCGCCGGCCCGTCGCTGGGCGATGCTTCCGCGTTCGGCGTTGCAGTCGGGCTTGGCGCCGGGCTGATCGTGGCGATCATCTCGATCCAGATCCGCGACCTGACCAGGACCGAGGATTCGCTCACCATCGTGTTCTGGTTTGCCGCCATCTCGACGCCGGTCCTGGCACTTTTCCTGCCGTTTTACGCGCATTCCCACGCGCCGTGGCAATGGGGCCTGCTGCTGGCGATGGGCCTGCTGGGCTCGCTCGTTCAGGTCCTGCTGACCGCGGCGCTACGGTTTGGACAAGTCTCCAGCGTGGTGGTGATGGACTATTCGGGCATCGTCTGGGCGACACTCTATGGCTGGCTGATCTGGGACGATTTGCCGAAACTGGCGACAATCCTGGGCGCGCCGCTGGTCATCGCCGCCGGAGCGATCATCGCCTGGCGCGAACACAAGCTGCACCTTCGTGCGGTGCCTGCCTCCAGTGCAGCGGTGGATTGAGGGAACCGGCGGTGAACCACGGGCGTTTTCCCTCCACGTCACGCAGAGTAACGGGTTCAAGGAGAAGTACAATGGTTCGCAAGGTTGTTATCGCCCTCATGGCCACCGGCCTGATCGTCAGCACCGCGGCGTGCAACACCATTCGCGGCGTCGGCCGCGACATCGAATCGGTCGGCGACGCCTGATTTTTTCGGCCCGGCAAGTGCTGGTGCGTTTGCCGGGCCGCCTACCGCCTTCGTCGAAAAGCGCGCCGGAACCACCGCCGACGTGGTAGGCGAAGCGGCATGAAACGGGTCCTCTTGTCGGCTGCCGCCTTGGCGGCCATTTTTACGTCTCCGGCGCCTGCACAAGAGGTTCAACCTCAACCATCGCCAGCGCAGACCATCGTGGTCCAGGGGCGTTCGCTCAAAGACACCGAAGCCGCCCTGCAAGCGTGCGTTGCGCGCAAGTGCCCGCCCGACCAGGACGTTCGCGCCAGCCTTGCCCATGCCGAGAACCAGTTTATCAGCGGCCGCTACGACGACGCGCGGCGAACGCTGAAGGCATCGCTGGGGCGCAACCGTAGTCATGCCAGGGCCTTTCCCGTAGAAGTCTCCGACCTGATGCGGGCCAATGGCCGCATTGCCGAGCATCTTGGCGAAGCGAAAGATTTCCAGCTTTCCACGCTCGACATGCGCGACACGCTGAAGGCGGCGTTCGGGGCCGACGATTTCCGCACCCTCGTCGCGCAGGTCGAGGTCGGCGACAGCCGCGCCAAGCTGGGCTTCCCGGACGAGGCCGAGCGCATTTTCCGCGACGTCGAAGCCCGCGCCCTGGCGGCGGGACAGAACCGCGTCGCCACGCTGGCAAGCCTGCGCCAAGTCCTCCTCGACCAGGTCCGCTACGAGGATGGCCACGCCGACTACTGGCGCGCGCGTATCGACGCGCGGCTGGGCCGCATCGTCGACCATCCGCTCAAGGGGGCGGAGGATTTCGCCATGGTCGGCGAGGTCATGCGCGCGCGCTATGACCGTTCGGGCGGCAAGGCCGGCAGTACGCAGGCGCTCGTGGCGCGGTTCCTGGCCCGTGGCGGCGCCAACCGGCCGATCCTGCTGCATAGCGAGCCACTCAACAACAACGATCGGCCAAGCGGCGACGATGCCAATATCCTTGCCCGCCTGGCCGCACCCGACATCCGCAACACCTGGGCCGACATCGGCTTCTGGATCGAGGCCGACGGCCGCGTCGGCGACCTGGAGGTGCTGCGCAGTTCGGGCGACAAGGGCTGGCTGGCGCCGGTGGCGAAGAACATCCGCAGCCGCATCTACGCCCCGCTGCGCAAGGACGGCGACGCCGCCCCGGGCTTCTACATGGTCGAGCGTTATACCCTGACCGCGCGCTTCAGTGAGAACGAGACCGGCACGCACTTGCGCCGGCGCGAGCCGATCCCACGGATCGAGCGGATCGACCTGACGCCCGATCCGGCGCCGCCGACAGGTTAGCGCCGGCGCGGCGCCCCGGCGCGGGCCCGGCGTTCGCGCACCGCCAGCCAGGCCAGCAGGCCGAGCGGAGCGGCGACGAACGTCAGCACGAGCACCGGCGCCTGGACCAGGCGCGAAAAGCTCTTGTTGTCGGCATCGCGGGCGATCCACAGCCCGGTGAAGAGGTCGAGCGCAAGGTAATGCGTCCAGCCCAGCACCATCACCGGTGGGGACGCGAACGCGGCGGCCAGCCCCTCGGGCGTAAAGCCGGGCATGCCACCCCCGCCCGTTGCCGGGTGCGACAGCAGCCAGGCGCCGATGGCAAGGTAGGCCAGGCACAGCAGCCCGACGCCAAGATACATCACGGCCGAAAGCACCGCCGGCCGGCGCGGCGCCAGCACCAGCACCAGCCAGGCGATCAGCGCGGCTGCGTTGGTGATCGCGAACGCGGCGTGCGTCACGCCGCCGCGACCTTGCGAACCCGCAGCCACAGCCACAGCTGGGTCGCGATGACGAGTCCGAAAGCGAAGCCGAGCAGCCCGTCGGTCAGCAGCGAAACGGTGTGCCCGCCAGGAGCGCCGACCTGGGACGGGCCGACCAGCCGCCGCGCAATCATCACCCCGCCGAGCAGGATCAGCCCGGCCGGCGTCTGATGGATGAGTATCCTGCCGCTATCGGCGTCGCGCTCCACCCGCATGACGTGCGCGCGCGCCACCCCCAGCGCGCCGCCGATCGAAATCCCGGCGGCGAACAGCGCCCAGCCCAGCGCGCTGGGCGGCTGCGAGACGAAGACGAAGGCGATCACCGCCACCAGCAGCACGCAAACGATCGCGGCGCGCACCGGATTGAGCGGACGGCCGCGGCTCATCCGCCTGATCCGGACCGCGAAGGCGGCCGCGATGACCACCAGCGGCAACAGCATCTGCCACAAGGGCTGGCCGCCGTTCACGCCGCGGCGTCACCGCGCCAGGTCAGCACCGGCTTGCGCGCCGCCTGCGTCTCGTCGAGGCGGCGGCGGGGGGCGAAATGCGGTGCGGTCTTGAGCGTCTGGTCGCCGGCCCTGGCCCGCTGCGCCAGGCTCCGCAGCGATCCGATCAGCCGGTCCAGCCCGGCCTTGCTCTCGGTCTCGGTCGGCTCGACCAGCATCGCGCCGTGGACCACCAGCGGGAAATAGACCGTCATCGGGTGGAATCCTTCGTCGATCAGGCCCTTGGCGATGTCGAGCGTGGTCATCCCGTCGCCCAGGTCGTCGTCGCTGAACAGCGCCTCGTGCATGCACGGGCCGGCAGCGGCGAATGGCGCGTCGAGTACGTCCTCAAGGCTGCGCAGCACGTAGTTGGCGTTCAGCACTGCATCCTCGGCAACCTGGCGCAGGCCGTCGGCGCCGTGGCTGAGGATGTAGGTCAGGGCGCGGGTGAACATGCCCATCTGGCCGTGGAACGCCGCCATCCGGCCGAAGGTGTCGGGATGCCGCTCGGGCGCGGTCTCTTCCTCGACCAGCGTCAGGTGGCCGTCCTCGTACAGCTCGGTAAACGGGATTGGCCCGAACGGACACAGCGCTTCGGACAGCACGACCGGGCCCGAACCCGGTCCGCCGCCGCCGTGCGGGGTCGAAAAGGTCTTGTGCAGGTTGATGTGCATCGCGTCGATGCCAAGGTCGCCGGGGCGCACCTTTCCGACGATCGCGTTGAAGTTGGCGCCGTCGCAATAGACCAGCCCGCCGGCGGCATGGACCGCGTCGGAAATGGTCTTCATGTCGCGTTCGAACAGCCCGCAGGTGTTGGGGTTGGTGATCATCACCCCGGCGACGTCCGGGCCCAGGCGGGCCTTGAGCGCCGCCAGGTCGACGCGGCCATCGGCGGTGGCGGGAATGTTCTCGACCCGGTAGCCGGCAAAGGCGGCGGTGGCGGGATTGGTGCCGTGCGCGCTTTCCGGGACCAGGATGACCTCGCGCGCGTCGCCGCGCGCTTCCAGTGCGGCGCGGATGCACAGCAGCCCGCACAGTTCGCCGTGCGCGCCCGCCTTGGGGCTCATGGCGACGCCGCGCATGCCGGTCAGCGTTATCAGCCAGTGCGCCAGCTCGTTGATGGCCCGCAGCGCGCCCTGCACGGTCGAAACCGGCTGGAGCGGGTGGATGTCGACGAAGCCGGGCAGCCGCGCCATCTTCTCGTTAAGGCGCGGGTTGTGCTTCATCGTGCAGGAGCCGAGCGGGAACGGCCCCAGGTCGATGGCGTAGTTCTGGCGGCTGAGGCGCGTGTAATGGCGCACGGTTTCGGGCTCGGACAGGCCGGGCAGCGCCAGCGGGGCGGCGCGGCGATGCTTCGCCAGGCCGGGCAGGACCTCGCCGGCGATATCCTCGAAATCGACGCCGGTGCCGCCGGGGGCGGCCAGTTCGAAGATCAGCGGCTCTTCGAGCATCAGGCCGCGGTCGCCGCTGGCGGTGTCGCGCGGCGCGTCTTCGTGGGCGGGATGCTGCGCCGGGCCCATCTCGGGACGCCAGCCGGCTGCGTTCACGGCGCTCATGCCAGCACCTCCTTGAGTGCGTCCGCCAGGGCGGCGATATCCGCGTCGGTGGTGAGTTCGCTGGTGGTGACCAGCAACCCGTTCGCCAGATCGCTCTCTGACGGGTAGAGCCGGCCCAGCGAAACGCCGCCAAGAACGCGGCGGTCGGCCAGTTCGCGCACGACCTCGCGCGCGTCGCGCGGCAGCACGACGGTGAATTCGTTGACGTAAGCGTCGTTGAGGACGCGCACGCCCGGGATCGCGGCCAGCGCATCGGCCGCCTGGCGCGCGCGCACGTGGCTGAGCGTTGCCATCCTGGCCAGGCCTTCGCCCCCCAGTAAGGTCATGTGAATGCTGAAGGCCAGCGCACAAAGCCCTGAATTGGTGCAGATATTGCTGGTCGCCTTCTCGCGGCGGATATGCTGTTCGCGCGTCGACAGGGTCAGCACGAAGCCGCGCTTGCCTTCGGCGTCGACGGTCTCTCCGCACAGGCGCCCCGGCATCTGGCGGACGAACTTTTCGCGGCAGCCGAACAGCCCCAGGTAAGGTCCGCCGAACTGGAGGCCGACGCCGATCGCCTGACCTTCGCCCACGACGATGTCGGCGCCGAGCTGGCCCGGCGCCTCGACCAGGCCGAGCGCGACCGGCTCGGTCACGACCGCGATTACCAGCGCGCCCCTGGCCTGCGCGGCGGCGCTGATTACAGCCAGGTCGGGCAGGCGGCCGAGGATGTCGGGATACTGGACGACGACGCACGAAGTCGCATCGTCGATCGCGGCGATCAGTCCGGCGGTGTCGCAACCGGCCTCCAGCCTGGGTGCCTTGTGGTCGATCTCGTCACCGGTAAAGCGCGCCATCGTCGCTATCGTGGCGGCATAGTGCGGGTGCAGGCCGCGGCACAGCACCGCGCGCTTGCGCTTGGTGATGCGCCCGGCCATCGCCACCGCTTCCCACGCCGCGGTCGACCCGTCGTACATCGACGCGTTGGCGATATCGGTGCCCAGCAGGCGCGCCACCTGGGTCTGGAATTCGAACAGGACCTGCAGCGTGCCCTGGGCGATCTCGGGCTGGTACGGGGTGTAGGCCGTCAGGAACTCGCCGCGCTGGATCAGGTGGTCGACACTGGCCGGTACGTGGTGGCGATAGGCCCCCGCGCCCAGGAAGAACGGCACGCTGCCCGCGCTCATGTTCTGGCCGGCCAGCGCGGTCATGTGCCGCTCCACCGCCATTTCGCTGGCGTGCAGCGGCAGGCCGTGAACCGGCCCGTCAAGCCGCGCCTCGGCGGGCACGTCGGCGAACAGGGCATCGACATCGGCAGCGCCGATGACGGACAGCATCGCGGCCCGATCGGCCTCGGTCAGGGGAAGGTAGCGCACCCGCGTCTCCAGCTATCGGGGGCCCTTAAAGGCCCGCGACGTAATCCTTGTAGGCGGCCTCGTTCATCAGGCCGTCGAGCTCGGCGGCGTCCGCCAGGTGGATGCGGAACAGCCAGCCGCCCGTTTCCGCATCGGTGTTGACCAGCTCGGGCTGGTCTTCCAGCGCGGCATTGGCCTCGATCACTTCGCCTGAAACCGGCGCATAGACGTCGCTGGCGGCCTTGACGCTATCGACCACGCAGGGCGCGTCGCCCTTCTTCAGCGTGGTGCCGGCGGAAGGCAGGTCGACATAGGTGATGTCGCCGAGCTGGCCCTGCGCGTAATCGGTGATCCCGACGGTGCCGGTCTCGCCGTCGACGTCGATCCATTCGTGGTCCTGGGTGAAGTAACGGGCCATGGCTCAGGCTCCTCGGAAATAGCGGTGGGGGACGAAAGGAAGCGGCGCGACGGCCGCGACGATGTGCTTGCCGCGCTGGTCGATCATCAGCGTCGAGCAGGGATCGACCGCGTGGTCGACGTAAGCCATCGCGATCGGGCGGCCGAGCGTGGGTGAGAACCCGCCAGAAGTGACCCGGCCGACCTCGCGCCCGCCGGACAGCACCGCGGCGCCTTCGCGCGCGGCCATCCGTCCTTCGAGCAGCAAGCCGACCCGCTTGCGCTTCACGCCCTGGCTCAAGGCCTTGAGCACGGCGTCGGCGCCCAGGAAGCCGCCTTCGGCCTTGCGGCGCTTGTTGATGGCGAAGGCCAGGTCGGCCTCGACCGGGTTGGTGGCGGGGTCAAGGTCGTGGCCGTAGAGCGGCAGCCCGGCCTCGAGCCGCAGCGAATCGCGCGCGCCCAGCCCGATCGGCTTCACTTCGGGCTGCGCGGTCAGCGCATCGGCGACCTGCGCGGCCTTGTCCGCCGGGATCGAGATCTCGAAGCCGTCCTCGCCGGTATAGCCAGAGCGGGTGATCCAGGCGTCGACATCGCCGATTTTGAACGCGGCGCCCTTCATGAAGGTCAGCGCCGACAGCGGCTTGTCGCCGGTGACGACGCGGTCCAGCGCGGCGAACGCCTCCGGCCCCTGCAGCGCCAGCAGCGCGGCGTCGTCCATGTGGTTGATCTCGACCGCGTCGGGCAGGTGTTCGCGCAAGTGGGCGATGTCGTCCCACTTGGTCGCGCCGTTGACGACCAGGTAGAACCCCTCGCTCCAGCGCGTGACCATCAGGTCGTCCAGCACGCCGCCGTTCTCGTCCAGCAGCAGCGAATAGCGCGGCGCGTCTTCCTTCAGCGTTGCCAGATCGATCGGCAGCACCGCCTCGAGCGCGGCCTCGGCACCGCCCAAATCCCCCTTGGCGCCGGAGATGTAGAGCTGGCCCATGTGGCTGACGTCGAACAGGCCGGCGTGCTCGCGCGTCCACGTGTGCTCGGCCATGATGCCGCCGCCCGGCCCGTCGTACTGGACGGGCATCATGTAGCCCGCGAACGGGACCATGCGGCCGCCGTGCGCGCGGTGCCAGGCGCCCAGCGGCAGCTCCAGCGGCTCGGGGGTGACATAGTCGTCGGCAGTGTCGATTGCGTCGGTCACAGGCATAGGGCTCCGCACAGCGAAAAGGTCTGTCGGCGCCCCCTCTGTCCGGGAAACCTGAGAGCTTTCCCCCGCGGCATCCCGGCAGGGATGCGGATCACGGGGTTACCCCTTCGGCGGCCCCCACGGATGCGGGAACACTTTCCAGAGCGTCGCTATCGACCCACGCGGTCCTTTTGCCTGAGAGATTCCGGGGCGGTTGCTCCTTCGGCGCCGGGCGATCCGCTGTCACGAATCGTCCGACCTCTCCCGCGCGGTCAGCGACCGTGCGGCGATGGCTTGGGGCCGGGGCCAAGTCAATGGCGCTCGGCGTGCGGGGGGCGGGTCAACCGGCGCAGCGAATCGTATTCGTGGACGAACCGGCCGCGCGGCCGCGCCGTGACGAGCGCGACGATCGCCTGCGCCACGCCGGCGGCGCGGAACGAGCGGTACTTGCGATATTGCCCGCGCAGCAGCAGGTCCGCCAGGGGCGCCAGCACTTGCGCGGCACGCTCCGCCGGGCGGCGCTCGGCGCGGCGGGCGCGCAGCAGGCCGGGGCGGATGATGTCGAGGCGATCGAACCGCAGCTTGCCGAGCTTGTCCTCGACCTCGCCCTTGACCCGCAGGTAGAACGTCCGCGCGCCGATCCCCGCCCCGACCGAGGAGACGGCCACGAACTGGCGAACGCCGGCGGCTTTCGCGGCCTGGGCGACGGCCAGCACCAGGTCGCTGTCGACCGCGCGAAAGGCGGCCTCGTCCTTGCCGGCCTTGGCCCAGGTGGTGCCCAGCGCGCAGACCACCGCGTCGGCGCCGCTGGCGGCGATGGCCTCGCCCCAGTGTTCGGTGTCCGCCACCAGCACTTCCATCCGCGCGCCCGGCGGCAGCGGCACTTCGCGGCGGGCGATCGCGACCAGGCGAATATCGGCGCGCCCGACGCAGGCGGCGATCAGCGCCTGCCCGACGACGCCGGTCGCGCCCACCAGCGCGACGCGGATCGGCTCAGGCACGAGCAGGCTCAGACATTGCGCAGCCCCGGCGGGGTCTTGCCGTAGATCGCGTGGTGCGCGGCGATGGCGAACCGGTCGGTCATGCCGGCGATGTAGTCGGCGATGTGGCGGCTGCGCGCGGGTTCGTGTGCGGGCAGGCGCGCGACCCAGCCGTCCTCCATCAGCGTCGGCTCCTGCGCATAGGCGGCGTAAAGCTCGGCGGTCAGCGCCCGCGCCTTCAGCGCGGTGTCGAGCTGGCGCGGGTGGTGGTAGAGCTTTTCGTACATGAATGCCTTGATCGCCCGTTCCTGCGCGGCAAGCCCGGGCGAGAACGCGGCGGTGGCCCGGCCGGCGGCGCGGACGTCGTCAGCGCTGTCCATGCCGGCGGCGTTGGCACGGGCGGTGTCGATCAGGTCGTTGACCATCACCCCGATCTGGCTGCGCACCAGTTCGCGCAGGCGGCGGTCCTGCGGCGCGCCGGGAAAGCGCCGCTCGATCTCGTGCCAGCGCTCCGCCACGAAGTCGAGCGCCAGCAACTCGTCCAGGTGGAGGTAGCCGGCGCGCAGGCCGTCATCGATATCGTGATTGTCATAGGCGATATCGTCGGCCAGCGCGGCGACTTGCGCCTCCAGGCTGGGCCAGCGCGCCAGGTCCATCGGAAAGGCAGCGTCAAGTTCGCCCAGCGCCCAGTTCAGCTCTCCGTTATGGGGTGGGCCCAGCGGCCCGTTGTGCTTGGCCAGCCCCTCGAGCACTTCCCACGACAGGTTGAGACCGTCGTGCTCGCAATAGGGGCTGTCGAGCCGCATCAGCGTGCGCAGCGCCATCGCGTTGTGATCGAACCCGCCGAACTTGCCCAGCGCCGCGTTCAGCGCGTCCTCGCCGGCGTGGCCGAAGGGGGGGTGGCCGATATCGTGCGCCAGGCACAGCGCCTCGGTCAGGTCCTCGTCGAGGCCGAGCGCGCGGGCGATGACGCGGCCGATCTGCGCAACCTCGAGGCTGTGCGTCAGGCGGACGCGGTAATGATCGCCGTCAGGGGCGATGAACACCTGGGTCTTGTGACGCAGGCGGCGAAACGCGATCGAGTGGACGATGCGATCCCGATCGCGCTGGAAGGCGGTGCGCGGTCCGCGCGCGATCGCCCCTTCGAGGGGGAATTCGCGGCCGCGGCTGTGCGCCGGGTCGGAGGCGTAGGCGGCGCGGGTCAAGCCCTACTGCGCCCCCGCCGGCCGGCCCAGGATCCAGTCCGCGCCGGCTTCGGCATGAAGGCGCGCGCCGTCGTAGATCGGCAGTACGTTGGCATCGACGTCGACCACCATCTCCAGTTCGGTCGCGGCCAGCACGACCGCGTCGGCGCCGTCCTGCTCAAGATTGGTGATGATGGACTTGAGGTCGCGCTCGGCCTGGCGACTGGCCTTGCCCAGCAGCAACTCGCCGTAAATGATCTTGTCGAGCTGTTCCACGAAAGCCGCCTCGGGCGGCAGCAGCGCGATATCGCGGTCGATCAGCTTCTCGCGGTACCAGTCCTCGACCATGACGTTGCGCGTTCCCAGCAGCGCCGCGGTCCGGACCCCGTCGGCCGCCATCCTGGCGGCGACGATCTCGGCGATGTGGAGCACGGGGATCGACACCGCCTCGGCAACGCGGTCCGCCACCTTGTGCATCGAGTTGGCGCAGATCAGCAGCGCGGTCGCCCCGGCCGCTTCCAGCCGCTGCGCGCTGTCGGCCAGGACGCCGCCCGCGCGCGCCCAGTCGGCCGCCCCGGACAAGCCGACGAGCGGCGCGAAATCCAGGCTTTCGATCAGCAGCGGCGCACTCGCCGGCGCGCCCATGCTCGCCTGGACGCGGCGGTTGATGTGTTCGTAATAGGTGCGGGTCGACAGCCATGACATGCCGCCGATAAGGCCGAGTTTGCGCATCGCCGCCGCTTAGGGCGCGCCGAGCCGCCGGGCAAGGCCGCGCGGTCTCAAGACCCGGCTAGCCGATTTTCTTCCACATCAGACCGCTGATGGTGTTGCCGTCGTCGATGATCCACCATTCGACCTTGGCATGCTCATGATCGGCCAGAAAAACGCGCCAGTTGCCCTCCCGCCTGACGAAACGAACATCGGACCAATAGCCGTAGCTCTGGACAATGGCGCGCTCCTTGTCGCGCTTGCTGTCGGCGATGCGCTTGAGGTTCGCGTCCATGACAATCCGATCGGGATAGCCGGGATGCAGCCAATACGGCGCGACCGTCATGTCGAGCAGTGCCCGGCTGCGTGCGTTAGGATCGGTCACGGGCGGGGTGAAGCGGATCGAATTGAAGATGCGCCTGGAATCATCGGGCACCGGGCCGTCGTCGCCCCACGAGGAATCGAATTGATAGAACCGGTTGCCGCGCAGGACCATCATCACGCGGTGGCGCGCCGGCGTGGAAAAGTAGTCGATCGTAAACTGGTACACGTATTCGTAGGCGGGCAGGCCCTGGAACGTGCCGGACGAACTGGAGACCAGCTTGTAGTCGCGCAGGCCCTTGGCCCCGCCTGCCAGCATCGCGAACAGCCCCTTGGGGTCGGCGACCGTACTGTCGCCGAAATCCTTTACCGAAACCGTGAAGTCGCTGCACCGCCCGGCGATCGCGCCGCCGGGCCGCGATCGTTCGTTCATGGAAATGGACAGAAAGCCCTCTCGGTCGATCCAATAGTCGCGCCAGGTATCGGCGGACGTGAGGACGCTCAGGCCGAGGTCGGGCGCGTCGACCGTCTGCCAGGCCGGGCCGTAGCAAGCCGCGCGTGCCTCTGCCGGCGCGGTGAACAGCACCGCTGCCGCGATCAATGTGACGAGCCCCCTCATCCGTCCCCCCTAGCTTGCGGGCGCCGCTTGCCAGCATTGTCTGCTAGTGCGCGAGCGCCTTGTTGATATCCTCGACCATCTTCTTCGCGTCGGCCAGCAGCATCGTGGTCTGCGGCATGTAGAACACGTCGTTGTCGACGCCGGCGTAGCCCACCCCGCCCATGCTGCGCTTGATGAAGAAGACCTGCTTGGCCTTGTCGACGTCGAACACCGGCATGCCGTAGATCGGCGACGACTTGTCGGTCTTGGCGGCCGGATTGACGACGTCGTTCGCGCCGATGATGAAAGCGACGTCGGCGCTGGAGAATTCCGAGTTGATGTCCTCCAGCTCGAAGACCTCGTCGTAAGGCACGTTGGCCTCGGCCAGCAGCACGTTCATGTGGCCGGGCATACGGCCGGCGACCGGGTGGATCGCGTACTTCACCTCCACGCCCCTGGCTTTCAGCAGGTCGCCCATTTCGCGCAGCGCGTGCTGGGCCTGCGAAACCGCCATGCCGTAGCCGGGGATGATGATGACCTTTTCGGCCTCGCCCAGCATGTAGGCGGCGTCCTCGGCGCTGCCGCGCTTCCACGGCCGCTGTTCGCGCGCCTCGCCGCCGCCAGCGCTGGCCTCGGCGCCGAAGCCGCCGGCGATAACCGAGATGAAGCTGCGGTTCATCGCCCGGCACATGATGTAGGACAGGATCGCGCCCGACGAACCCACGAGCGCGCCGGTTACGATCATCGCGGTGTTGTGGAGGGTAAAGCCCATCGCCGCCGCCGCCCAGCCCGAGTACGAGTTGAGCATCGAGACGACGACCGGCATGTCCGCCCCGCCGATGGGGATGATCAGCAGGAAGCCGATGATGAACGACAGCACCGTGATCGCGGCGATGACCCACAGGCCCTGGTCCTGCGTAAACCATCCGACCAGCCCGAGAATGGCGACGATCGTGCCCAAGTTGATGACGTGCCGCCCCGGCAGCATGATCGGCGACCCGCTCATCTTGCCGGCGAGCTTGAGGAACGCGATCACCGAGCCCGAGAACGTGATCGCTCCGATGGCGATGCCGAGGCCCATCTCGACCCGGCTTTGCGGCTCGATCAGGCCGTCCGCGCCGGTGATTCCGAAGGCGGAAGGGTTTAGGTAGGCCGCCCAGCCTACCGCCACCGCGGCCAGACCGACGAGGCTGTGGAACGCCGCGACGAGCTGCGGCATATCGGTCATCGCGATGCGCCGCGCAATCAGCCAGCCGATGCCGCCGCCGATGGCGATGGCGACCAGGATTTCCGGCAGGCTGGCGATTTGGTGCGTGATCAACGTGGTGACCACCGCGATCGTCATCCCGATCATGCCGTAACGATTGCCGGCTCGGCTGGTCGCCGGGCTCGAGAGCCCGCGCAGCGCCAGGATGAACAGGATTCCGGCAACCAGATAGGCCAGTGCGACCCACGGGTTCGCCGCGTGCTCCGCGGCGGCGACCGGCACCGGCGGCAAGGTTGCGTCCACCATCACTTGCCGCCCTCCGTCTTGGGAGCTGGCCGTTCCTTCTTCTTGTACATCGCCAGCATCCGCGCGGTGACCGCGAAGCCGCCGAAGATGTTGATGCTGGCCATGACCACCGCCGCCAGCCCCAGCCACTTGGAGGAAGCGCTGCCCGCCGCGGCGCTGGCGATCAGCGCGCCGACGATGATGACGCTGGAGATCGCGTTGGTCACCGCCATCAGCGGCGTGTGCAGCGCCGGTGTGACCGACCAGACCACGTAGTAGCCGACGAAGCACGCCAGCACGAAGATCGACAGGATCGAGATGAAGTCCACGCGGCGGTCCCCCAAGGCAGGCGCTTTTGCCGGGGTATTGCAAGCGCCGGGCCGGGCGTCCAGCCCGCTTCGCCACTGTTCACAAGCGAAGCGCGGCACTGGAAGCGCCGGGCCGCTGGTCCGCGCGGCCCGGCGCTGCCTGCATGCCCCCGGCGCGGGGGGCCGCGTTACATCGACGGCGTCAGCACGCCGTCGACGACATGAACGACGCCGTTCGACTGCATGACGTCGGCGGTCTCGACTTTCGCCATGCTGCCGCCCTTGCCCGCGATCCTGATCGCGGTGCCGTCCATCGTCAGCGTCAGGTCCTCGCCTTCGACGGTCTTGAGCATGGCCTTGCCGCCGCCGGCCTGGATCTTGGCGGCCAGATCGGCCGCGGTCAGCTTGCCCGGAACGACGTGATAGGTCAGCACCTTGGTCAGCGCGGCCTTGCCGGACGGCGCCATCAGGCTGTCGACGGTGGCCTTGGGCACCTTGCCGAAGGCATCGTTGGTGGGCGCGAAGACCGTGAACGGCCCCGGACCAGCCAGGGTATCGACCAGCCCGGCCTGCTTGACCGCGCTGACCAGCGTCGAAAGGTTCGGCGCGGCCGAGGCATTGACCGGGATCGGCTTCATCGCGTCCATCGGCGCACCGCCCACCATCGGGTTGGCGGCCATCGCGCTGTCGGACGCCATCGTGTCCGACGCCATCGTATCGGTCGCCATCGTGTCGGCGGACGGGCTCGACGCCATCGGCTCGGCGGTCTTCTCGCTGGAACAGGCGGCCAGTGCCAGTGCGGCCGCACTGGCGGCCAGGAACATCGAATTGCGCATGCAAACTCTCCTGCGATGCCCCCGGACCGGCGTCCGCGGAAGGGTCATCGCGGCAAGCTACGCAGCGCGCGGGGTTGCGGCTTCACCGGGCGGCGAAAAAAGTCAGCGCGGGTTCACGCGGAGAGAAGGCGCTCGCTCACCACCTTGCCGCCCCGGGTCAGCCGGATCGCGCTGCCGATCTCGTCGTCGAGGACGGGCTTGCCCTGCTCCTTGTCCCAGAACGCGGAGAGGAAGTTGTAGAGGTTGCGCGAAAACAGCGCCGAGGCGTCGGCGGCCAGCGCCGCCGGCGTGTTGGCCCTGCCGATGATCTTGACGCCGTGCTTCTCGGTCACCCGGTCGGCGACCGAGCCCTCGACATTGCCGCCTTGCGCCACCGCCAGGTCGTAAATGACGCTGCCCGGTTTCATCGCCGCGATCTGGGCATCGGAGACCAGCCGCGGCGCGGCCCGGCCCGGTATCAGCGCGGTGGTGATGACGATGTCCTGCCTGGCGATATGGCTGGATACCAGCTCGGCCTGCGCCTTCTGGTATTCCTCGGACATCTCGGTGGCATAGCCGCCGGCGCCCTCGCCCTCGATGCCCTTGACGCTTTCCACGAAGATCGGCTTGGCGCCGAGCGACTGGATCTGCTCGCGAGTGGCGGAACGCACGTCGGTGGCGGACACTTGTGCGCCGAGGCGCCGGGCCGTCGCGATCGCCTGCAGCCCGGCGACGCCCACGCCCATCACGAAGACCTTGGCGGCGCTGACCGTTCCAGCTGCGGTCATCATCATCGGGAAGGCGCGGCCATAGGTATTCGCCGCCTCGATCACCGCCTTGTAGCCGGCCAGGTTGGACTGGCTGGAGAGGATGTCCATCGACTGCGCGCGGGTGATGCGCGGCATCCATTCCATCGCCAGCGCTTCGAAACCGGCGGCTGCATAAGCATCGACGCGCGCGCGCTGGCCGGTGGGATCGAGCCCCGCGACGATCCACGCGCCAGGGTTGGCGCCGGCCAGCCGCGCGGGCTCGGGTCCCTGCACCGCCAGCACGATGTCCGCACCCTGGGTCGCGCCGGCCGCCACGTCGGCCCCGGCGGCGGCATAGTCGGCATCGGGGATCGAGGCGCCCGCGCCCGCCCCCGGCTCTACCGCGACGGACGCGCCGAGCGCGATGAACTTCTTCACCGTCTCGGGCGTGGCGGCGACGCGCGTTTCGCCCGCGGCACCTTCCTTGAGGACCGCGATCTTCATCGCGGTCAGGAGATGATCAGGACGACGACGAGCGCGATCACCGCAAGCAGCGGGACCGTCCACTTGAGCATGCCGATGAAGCTTTCGTACGTCGCGTTCGCCGCCTTGATGTCGTTACCGGCCATGGGGTGCCCTTCCCTGATGTGCTGTTCGCCCGCCGCTCTATCGCCGGGTGCGGGCCGGCTCAAGGGGGCACGCACGCAGCAGGCTTAATCGGCTCTTTACCTCGCGGCGCTAAAAGGCGTTACGAAACCTTAGCGGAGATGCGCCTGGCGATGGCCGAGCCACGGGAACGGCTGCTGATGCTGATCGACGATGAACCGGCCCAGTGCCGTCTCATCGGCGCTCTCGCCGCGCGTGAGGGCTGGCGCACGCTGGTCGTCAGGGAGGCCGACAGCGCTCTCGCCACGCTGGCGACGCGGCAGGGCATGCAGGTAGCCGCAATTATCCTCGACCAGTGGGTTCCGGGCGAGGACGCCTGCGCGCTGATCGCGCAGCTCAAGGCGCGTCGGCCCGGCATCCCGCTGTTGATGCTGACCACCAGTGCCTCGCCGCTCCTGGCGGTCGAGGCGATGCGCGCGGGCGCCACCGACTACCTGATCAAACCGGTCGCTCCCGATCGCCTGATGACCGCGCTGCGCCACGCCACCACGCGCGAGGCGCCGCGCCACGAATTGCAGCACCTGACCGAAAAGATGCCGGCAACGGCCGATTTCGACGCCATGGTCGGCGCCGCACCGGCGTTCCGCAGCGCGCTCGCGGTTGCCGCCAAGGCGGCGCGCGGGCACATCCCGGTCCTGATCGAGGGCGAAAGCGGCACCGGCAAGGAAATGGTCATCCGCGCGATGGTGGCCGCCAGTGCCCGCGCCAAGGCGCCGTTCCGGCTCATCAACGTCGGCGCGATCCCGGCCAACTCGGTCGAATCGGTGCTGTTCGGCCACGAACGCGGTGCCTTTCCCGGCGCCTTCGATCGCTACATCGGCGCGTTCCAGCACTGCGACGGCGGCACGCTCGCGCTCGACGAGGTGGACCGGCTGCCGGCAGCCGTGCAGGACAAGCTGCTGACCGTCCTCGACAAGGGACTGATCCGCCCGATCGGCGCCGCGCATGCCTTTCACGTCGACGTGCGCGTCATCGCTGCTGCCAACCTGCCGCTGGCCGACATGGTGCGCGGCGGCCACTTCGCCGCCGATCTGCACACCGCGCTGGCGCCGGTGCTGGTCACCCTGCCGCCGCTGCGCGAACGGCCCGGCGACCTGCCGGCGCTGGCCCGCCATTTCCTGGCCCGCATCGGCGAGCAGCCGGGGCTGCGGCCGCTGGGCATCACCGACAGCGCGCTGGCGCTGCTGGGCGCGTTCGACTGGCCCGGCAACGTCCGCCAGCTTCAGGCCGTGCTGTTCCGCGCCGCGGTCTTCTGCGAAGGCGATGCGCTGACCAGCGACGATTTCCCGCATCTTTCCGACCTTCTGGGCGATGAAGCGCAGAGCCGGCCGCAGCGCCAGGAAGATGCCGGGGTCATGCTTTACACCGCGGACGGCAACCTGCGTCCCCTCGAGGATATCGAGGCCGACGTCATCCGCCTTGCCATCGGCCATTACCGCGGCCGCATGACCGAAGTCGCGCGCCGGCTCGGCATCGGGCGATCGACGCTTTACCGCAAGCTCGGCGACCTGGGGATCGACAGCGCCGCCTAGAGAACCTGGCTGAAGTCGGTCAATGCCGCGTCGCGCAGCCCGCGCCAGACGTCGCGGGCCTGGACCGTCTCGGGCACGTCGTGGACGCGCAGCAGTTGCACCCCGGCCTCCATCGCCTTCGCCGCCAGTAGCAGCGACCCGCCCAGCCGCTTGTGCGCAGGCGCCTCGTTCGACAGCGCGCCGACCATCCGCTTGCGGCTGGCGCCGACCATCAGCGGCTGGCCGAGCGCGTGGAATATCGGTAGCGCGTTGACCAGCGCCAGGTTGTCGGCGAGCGACTTGCCAAAGCCGATGCCGGGATCGAGGATGACGCGTTCCGGCGCGATGCCCGCTGCCACGGCGGCGTCGCGGCGGCCGCGCAGCCAGTCGAACACGTCGAGCACGACATCGGCATAGTGGCCGCCGCCGTGCAGGTCCTCGCCCTCGCCGGGGGCGTGCATCAGGATGACCGGCGCGCCGCTGGCCGCGGCGAATTCCAGGCTGCGCGGATCGTGGCGCAGCGCCGAGACATCGTTGATGACGTGCGCACCGGCAGCCAGCGCGGCCTCCATCACCGCGGGCCGCCGGGTGTCGACGCTGACCGCAGCGCCCATCGCGCCAAGCCGCTCGATCGCCGGGATCACCCGCTTCAATTCGTCGCCCTCCCACACCGCGGCGGCGCCGGGACGGGTCGATTCGCCGCCGACGTCGATCATCGCGGCGCCCGCTTCCACCATCGCGGCAGCGTGGGCATGGGCGATCTCGGGATCGTCCATGAACTGGCCGCCGTCTGAGAAGCTGTCGGGCGTGACGTTGAGAATGCCGACCACTTGCGGCTGATCGAGCCGGAGCGTGCGCGTCCCCAGCTGCAGGGCCGCGTGCGGGTGCTGCATCCCCTCGAACTGGGCCAGGACCGCCGGTGCCAGGCTGCCGCCGCGCAGATCGCGCACCGAGACGCGCTCGCGCCCGACCACGCGGCCGCCCTCGCGGCTGACGACGGCGAAGCGGCTGGCGTAGACCAGCCCGCCGCCCAGGCGGACGGCGTCGCCGTCCTCGCTCTGCGGATTGGCGGCGAGCGACAACGGGATGAGGTAGTGCTGGATCATGGTCTCGGTCGCCGCTGCAGAATGATGCCGGATTGCCTACGCCAGTTATCGCGGCGAGGCGATGGCAGCGACCTCAGGGCTCGGTGGCGAGCAGGTAGAGCTGCCGCAGCGCGTCGAGCGGCTTGGCTTCGCCCTCGTGCTCGATATGCCAGTATGTCCAGCCGTTGCAGCTGGGGGCGTCCTGCACCTTGGCGCCAAGCCCGTGGATCGAGCCGGTGTCGGCACCCGCCGCCAGCGACCCGTCGGCGCGCACGGTGGCGCTGACGCGGCGCTTCTTGTCGAACACCCGCGTACCCGGCGCGATCATCCCGGTTTCCACCAGCGTGCCGAACGCAACCTTCGGCGCCGACTTGGGGCTCTGCATCGTCGTCAGCGCCGATTCGTCGAGCGGCAGCGCCAGTTCGATGCGGGCCATGGCGGCATCGCGGTAACCGTCCTCGCGCTCACAACCGATCCACTCCCGCCCCAGCCGCCGCGCGACTGCGCCGGTGGTGCCGGTGCCGAAGAACGGGTCCAGCACGACATCGCCCTTGTTGGTGGTCGCCAGCATCAGGCGGTAGAGCAGCGCCTCGGGCTTCTGGGTCGGGTGGACCTTGTGGCCGTCCTTTTTCAGCCGTTCGGGCCCGGCGCAGATCGGCAGCACCCAGTCGGAGCGCATCTGCAATTCATCGTTGAGCGTTTTCATCGCCCGGTAGTTGAAGGTGTATTTGGCCTTTTCGCCCATCGCCGCCCAGATCAGCGTTTCGTGCGCGTTGGTGAAGCGGGTGCCCTTGAAGTTGGGCATCGGGTTGGCCTTGCGCCAGACGATGTCGTTGAGGATCCAGAACCCCATGTCCTGCATCGCCGCGCCGACGCGGAAGATGTTGTGATAGCTGCCGATCACCCACAGCGAGCCGGCGGGCTTGAGCACGCGGCGCGCCTCGGCCAGCCACTGGCGCGTGAAGCGGTCATAAGTGGCGAAGCTTTCGAACTGGTCCCAGTGATCGGTTACCGCGTCGACATGGCTGCCGTCGGGGCGCGCCAGGTCTCCGCCCAGTTGCAGGTTGTAGGGCGGATCGGCGAAGATCATGTCGACGCAGGCGTCGGGCAGCGATCGCATCGCCGCCACGCAATCGCCCGCCAGGATCTGCCCCAGCGGCAGATCGCGCGCTGGCGCCGCAGGCCTGACCCCCTGTTTGACCTGCGGCGCGCGCGCCCGCTCCCCGACCAGAACGCCCATCTTCACCCCTGTTCCCCGTAACGACGGCAAGGGTGAATCCGCGCGACTCCCGCGTCAAGCGCGCCTGTTCAGGCCGAGGCCGGCGCGTCGCCCGGCCGCGCCGCGAACAGAACGAGTCCGACACACGATCTTGAGTCCGCGGGGGACTGGACGACTCGATATCTAGTGGTGTGGCCGCAAAGACTCGGCGGCGGTCAAAACAGGGCGAGCTGGGCGACCGGGGCAAAGCTGCGCCGGTGCAGCGGCGTCGGGCCGTGATCGCGCAGCGCGGTCAGGTGTTCCGGCGTGCCGTAGCCGGCGTTGCGTTCCCAGCCGTAATGCGGGTGCGCGGCGGCATGGCCGCGCATCAGGCGGTCGCGGTGCTCCTTGGCAACGATCGAGGCGGCCGAAATGCACGGTTCGATGGCGTCTCCGCCCACGATCGCGCGCGCCGGCCAGCACCACTCGGGCCGGCGCCCGGCCGGCGTCAGGTTGCCGTCGACCAGGACCTGGTGCGGGCCATCGAGGCCATCGGCATCAAGCTGGTTGCACAGCGCCAGGACCGCGCGGGTCATCGCCAGCATCGTCGCACCGAAGATGTTGAGCGAATCGATCTCGTCCACGTCGGCAACGCCCACGGCCCAGCGGCAGCGGCGCTTGATCCTGTCCTCCAGCACGGCGCGGGTGTCGCGCCGCAGCTTCTTCGAATCGTCGAGGCCCGCCGGGCGCGGCCGGCACAGTACGACCGCCGCGGCGACCACGGGCCCGGCCAGCGGCCCGCGCCCGGCTTCATCGACGCCGATCACGAAACCCTTGCCACAAGGCGTCTTTTGAAACGTAGTAACCGGCATGACCAACCGCAGCTTCCCGATCCGTGCCTTATCGCCCCTCCTCCTCGCGCTCGCAAGCTGCGGCGCCGCCGCGCCGGGGGACAAGGGCGCGGCGACTTCTACCCCCAGCGCCGGACCGGGCTTCCGGACCCAGGCGCTGGCGACGTTCGAGGAGCCGTGGGGCGCCGCCTTCGTGCCGGGCACGCCCTACCTGCTGGTGACCGAGCGCAAGGGCACACTCAAGCTGGTCGACAGCATGAATATCGTGCACCCCGTCAGCGGAGCGCCCACCGTCGATTACGGCGGCCAGGGCGGGCTGGGCGATGTCGCCTTCGCGCCCGGCACCACTGCCGACGGCGGCTACCCGGTCTATCTCAGCTGGGTCGAAGCCGGGCCCGGCGACACCCGCGGCGCGGTGGTCGGCCGCGGCACGCTGCACATCGACGAGATGAACGGCGCATCCGCGATCAGCGGCCTTGAGGTGATCTGGCGCCAGGCGCCCAAGGTTACCGGCCGCGGTCACTTTTCGCACCGGCTGCTGGTCAGCCCGGACGAGCGCTACCTGTACGTTTCCAGCGGCGAGCGGCAGAAATTCACCCCGGCGCAGGACCTCACCAACAATCTCGGCAAGGTCGTCCGCCTCAACCTCGACGGGACACCGGCGGCGGGCAACGCGTTCAGCGGCCAGGCGGGCAAGGCGCAGGACATCTGGTCCTACGGGCACCGCAACGTCCTCGGCCTCGATTTCGATGCCCAGGGACGCTTGTGGGACCTCGAGCACGGACCGGCCGGCGGCGACGAGCTCAACCTGGTGGAGCGCGGGCGCAATTATGGCTGGCCGCTGGTTTCCAACGGCGACAATTACGACGGCACACCGATTCCGCGCCACGCGACCCGGCCCGACCTTGCTGCCCCGGCGATCAGCTGGAACCCGGTGATCGCGCCTGGCGATTTCCTGTTCTACAAGGGCTCGCTGTTCCCGTGGCGCGGCCAGGCGATCGTGACCGCGATGAAGCCCGGCGGACTGGTGCGGGTGGGTATCGACGGTACGAAGGGATCGAAACCGGCGGCCACCGAACTGGCGCGCTATCCGCTGGAACGCCGCATTCGCGAGATCGTCGAGGCGCGGGACGGTTCGCTGCTGCTGCTCGAGGACGGCAAGGGCGGCCGCCTGCTGCGCCTGACGCAGCAATAGCGCGTTTTCGTTCGACAGCCGGTGCCCGGCGCCTTATCGGCGCGCGCCAATGTCTGCCGCCCCAACCCTGATCCCGCTCGACTCGGTCGATCCCGCGCTTGTCGAGGCGCTGCTCGACCGTGCGTTCGAGCCCGAACGCCGCAACCGCACCGCCTACCGCGTGCGCGAGGGCATGGAGTGGCTGCCGGCGCTGTCGTTCGCGGCGCTGGACGCTGACGAGGACCTGGTCGGCTCGATCCAGTGCTGGCCGGTCGCGCTGACCGACGGTGCCGGCCGCGCTCATCCGATGATCATGGTCGGCCCGGTCGCGGTCCTGCCCGAACACCAGGGCGAAGGATACGGAAAGGCGCTGATGAGCGCCGCGGTGACCGCGATCGATCCGCGCGCGCCCTTGCCGCAGGTGATGATCGGCGATGCCGACTACTACGGCCGGTTCTGGGGCTTTTCCGCTGCGCCGACCGCCGGCTGGCGGCTGCCGGGCCCGTGGGACCCCGACCGCCTGCTGGTGCGCAGCGCCGATCCTGCCGCGCTGCCCGCCGACGGCATGCTGGGGCCCTGGCGGCGGCACTAGTTGACCTTGGCTGGGGCGGGACGATCTGGCATCGCGCTGCGGTGCCGTATGAACCGCCCCCCGACCTTGCGACGCTGAGCCTGGCGGAGATCGCCGCGCTGGTGGCCGCGCGCAAGCTGCCGCCCGTGGCGGAATGGGCGCCCGGGCGCAGCGGCGACAGCCTGATGCGGATCGCCGCCGACGGGCGCTGGTACCACGACGGCGGCGCGATCACCCGGCCCGCCATGGTGCGCGCGTTTTCCGCGCTGCTGCGCCGCGAGGGTGATGGCCACTACCTGGTCACCCCGCACGAAAAGCTGGCCATCGCGGTCGATGACGCCGCCTTCGTCGCGGTCGACGTGGCGCGCACGGACGGCGCGCTGGCGTTTCGCCTCAACACCGACGACCTGGTGGTGGCCGGCCCCGCGCACCCGTTGAGCGTGCGCGGCCATGTCGATGCGCCGGCGGTCTACCTCGCCGTGCGCGGCGGCACCGAAGCGCGCCTCAACCGCAGCACCTGGTTGCAACTGGCCGAGCTGGCCGATGCGGACGGGACGGTCGCCAGCCGGGGCGCGCGGTTCGGGCTGGTTCCGGCATGAGCGGGCTGGTCGAACGACTGCGCGTGCTGCACCGCGAAGGCCACCGTGACCCGATCCCAGACCTGCTGGTCGATCCGCGTTTCGATGGCGGCGACGCCCGCGATGCGGCGGTGCTGGCAGCGATTACCGACCGGCCGCGCCCGGGCTTCATCCTTACCCACCGGCCCTCGAACATGCGCGCCCATCCGGGGGAAGTGGCGTTCCCGGGCGGCAAGCTGGACCCCGGCGAGGATGCTGTCGGCGCGGCGCTGCGCGAGGCCTGGGAGGAGCTTGGCATCCAGCCCGAACACGTGACCGTGATCGGTGCCAGCGACCTGTTCGTGACCGGCAGCGGCTATGCCGTCATCCCCGTCATCGCGGTGATCCCGCCCGACCTGCCCTTCGCGCCCAACCCGGCCGAAGTCGCGGACTGGTTCGAAGTGCCGGTCGACTGGGTCTTCGATCCCGCCAACCACGTCCACCGCGAGGTGGAATGGCAAGGCGCGATGCGGCACACCATCGACATGGACTACAACGGACACCGCATCTGGGGCATCACCGCGGCGATCATCGCCAACCTGTCGCGCCGCATCGCCTGGGCGGCGGCATGAGCGCATTCGGCCGTGACTGGACCGAAGCGCGCGGACTGGCGCCGCTGATCGCCGCGCTCGGGCCCGGCAATGCGCGCTATGTCGGCGGAGCGGTGCGCGACACGCTGCTGGCCCTGCCGGTGAAGGATATCGATATCGCCACCGTGCTGCCCCCGCGCGAAGTCATGCGGCGGTGCAAGGCGGCGGGGATCAAGACCATTCCCACCGGTATCGACCACGGCACCGTCACCGCGCTGGTCGATGGGCGCGGGATCGAGATCACGACGCTGCGCCGCGACGTGGCCACCGACGGGCGCCGCGCCACGATCGCGTTCTCCGATGACTGGCGCGAGGACGCGGCGCGGCGCGACTTCACCATCAACGCGCTCTATGCCGATCCCGACAGCGGGACGATCAGCGACTATTTCGGCGGTCAGGCCGACCTGGCGGCGCGGTGCGTGCGCTTCATCGGCGACCCGGCCGAGCGCATCCGCGAAGATCACTTGCGCATCCTGCGCTATTTCCGGTTCCAGGCGCGCTTCGGATCGCTGCCGGCGGACGCCGCGTCCGAGCAGGCCTGCGCCGACCTGGCGGCGACGCTGAAGGGCCTGTCGCGAGAGCGGATCGCGATGGAAATGATGAACCTGCTCGCCCTGCCCGATCCGGCCCCGACCATCGCGCGCATGGCCGCGCTGGGCGTCCTGGCGGTGATCCTGCCCGAGGCTGATCCCGCCCCCCTTGCCGCGCTGGTCGCGGCCGAAGCGCGCGAGGGCGCCGCGCCCGATCCGCTTCGCCGCCTGGCCTCGCTGCTGCCGTGCGATCGCGCTGCGGCGGAGCAGGTCGCGGCGCGGCTGCGGCTGTCCGGGGCGCAGAAAAAGCGCCTGGCGCTGGCAGCCGGGCGCGGCGAGGCCCAGCGCGATCCCCGCGCGCTCGCCTACCGCATCGGCATAGAGGCCGCGCGCGACCGGCTGTTGCTGTCGGGACTATCGACGGCGCCGCTGGCCGGCTGGCAGCCGCCCGTCCTGCCGCTGAAGGGCGGCGAGATCGTTGCCCGCGGGGTCAAGGCCGGGCCCGAGGTCGCTCGCATCCTCCACGCGGTCGAGCAGCGCTGGGTCGATGAAGGCTTTCCCGGCGCCGCGCGGGTCAACGAACTGCTCGGCGCCGAACTGGGCAACGCGGGGTGAAGCCGCCGGTCAGCTTGCCGACAGCCTTGGCATTCTAGGCAGCGCGCGTGAGCTACCTTCCCGGCATCATCGCATTCCTGCGCAGCCAGCCGCTGATCGCGCTGGCGGTGGGCGCCATGGTCCTGTCGTTCGTCGGCGGGATGTTTCCGCACCGCGCGCTGGCCGGGCGGATGCTGCGCGGGGTCGGGACGCTGGGGCTGGTGGCGGTCTTCGGGCTGACCGTGGTGCAAGTGGCGCGGCTCGACGGCAATTTCGACTTGTCGCTGCCCGGCGCCGGGCTGCCGGCGCAGCAGGTCAGCGGCGGGGAAACGCGCGTCCCGCTGCGCCGCGACGGGCATTACTGGGTCACCGCCAAGGTCAACGGCACCCCGCTGCGTTTCATGGTCGATACCGGCGCGACATTGACCGCGCTGTCGCCAGAGGCCGCCGCGCAGGCCGGTTTGCGGGATGCGGCGATGCGCCAGCCAGTTATCCTGCGCACCGCCAACGGCCCGGTCGAGGCCAAGATCGCGACGATCGGCGAGATGCGCTTCGGCAATGTCGTCGCGCGCGACCTCGACGCGGTGATCGCGCCGGGCATCGGCGATACCAACGTGATCGGGATGAATTTCCTGTCGCGGCTGAAGGGATGGCGGGTCGAGGACGGGACGATGATCCTGTCGCCGCACCACCCGCAGGCAGGTTCGGGGCGCTAGAACCGGTTGTCGCGCGGGAAGCCGGTCGGCGGCAGGCGGCCGGCGGCGCCGCGCGCCACCTTCCACAACCGCATGTCGCTTTCGGTGCGGGTCCGCCCGGTGTCGCCGCCCATCTTCCACGACAGGCCATCGTCGAGCCGCAGCGTGATCGCGTCCGCCATCCCGCCGTCACGGTACCGTTGCAGGGTCACCCCCTGCCCCTTGGCCATGACCGGCAGTTCCGACAGGCTGAACAGCACCAGCTTGCGATTGTCGCCCACCACCGCCACGTGGTCGTGCGCGGCGGGAATTTCGCGCACCACCGCCAGCTTTACGCCCGGCTTGGTGGTGACGACCGCGCGGCCCTTGCGCGTTTCGGCCAGCAGTTCGTCCGCCTCGGCCGCGAAGCCGCGCCCGGCGCTGGAGGCCAGCAGCAGCTGCGCCTTGGGGCGATAGACCAGCAGCGCCACGATCTGCGCCTCGGCGTCGATATCCAGCATCGTTCGGATCGGCTCTCCGAACCCGCGCGCGCTGGGCAGCTTGTCGGCGCCGAGCGTATAGAACCGGCCGTTGTCGGCGGCGACCAGCAGCTTGTCGGTGGTCTGCGCGTGCAGCGCGAAGGCCGGGCCGTCGCCCTCCTTGTACTTGTACTCCTTGTCGAGCGGCTCGTGGCCCGAGGCGCCGCGGATCCAGCCCTTGGCCGACAGGATCACCGTCACCGGCGCCTTCTCGATCATCGCGTCCATGCTGAATTCCACCGTCGGCGCGGCCTCGGCGATCGTGGTGCGGCGGCGGCCGAGCGGGGTGTCTTCCGCGTAGTCCTTGCGGATCCCGGCCAGGTCGCGCTTCAGCCGGGTGCGCTGGCGGGCCGGGCTGTCGAGCAGCTTCTGCAGTTCTTCGGCCTCGGCGACGAGTTCGGAATGCTCCTTGCGCAGCTCCATTTCCTCGAGCCGGCGCAAGCTGCGCAGCCGCATGTTGAGGATCGCCTCGGCCTGGCGGTCCGTCAGCCCGAACTCGGCCATCATGACCGGCTTGGGCTCATCCTCGGTGCGGATGATCTCGATGATCCGGTCGAGGTTGAGGAAGGCGATGATGTAGCCGTCGAGCAGTTCCAGCCGCGCGGCGATTTTCTCCAGCCGATGGCGGCTGCGCCGCAGCAGGATGTCGATCTGGCTGACGATCCATTCCTGCAGCAGCAGCTTGATGCTCATCACCCCGGGCGTGCGGCTGGCGTCGAGCACGTTGAGGTTGAGGCCGAAGCGCGTTTCCAGGTCGGTCAGCCGGTACAGCGATTCCTTCAGCAACTCGGGGTCGATGTTGCGGCTCTTGGGCACCAGGACGATGCGGATCTGCTCGTCGCTTTCATCGCGCACGTCCTCGAGGATCGGCAGCTTCTTGTCCATGATCGCCTGGGCGATCTGTTCGATCAGCTTGCCCTTGGGCAGCTGGTAGGGGATTTCGCTGACGACGAGCTGCCATTGCCCCCCGCCCAGCTTCTCGATCCCGGTTTCTTCCCAGCTGCCGTCGGGATTGCGCCCGGTGGAGAAGCGGCCGCGCACGCGGATCGCCCCGCGGCCGGTTTCGTAGGCATGGCTGATTGCCGCCGGACTATCGACCACCACGCCGCCGGTGGCAAAATCGGGCCCGCGGAAGATTTCCATGATCTGCGCGTGCTCGACATGGGGATTGTCGATCAGCAGCAGCGCGGCGTCGATTACTTCGGCGGCGTTGTGGCTGGGGATGTTGGTGGCCATGCCGACCGCGATCCCGCTTGACCCGTTGGCCAGCAGGTTGGGAAACAGACCGGGGAAGATCTCGGGCTCTTCCTCCTCGCCGTTGTAGGTCGGAATGAAGGTGACCGTGCCTTCATCCAGCCCGGCCATCAGCTGGATCGCCGTCTTGGTCAGCCGCGCCTCGGTATAGCGGTAGGCGGCGGCGTTATCCCCGTCGATGTTGCCGAAGTTGCCCTGCCCCTCGACCAGCGGATAGCGCAGGCTGAAATCCTGCGCGAGACGGACCATCGCGTCATAGACGCTGGCGTCCCCGTGCGGGTGGTACTTGCCGATCACGTCGCCGACCACGCGGGCGGACTTCTTGAACGCGTCGGTGGGATTAAGCTTCAGCTGGCGCATCGCCCACAGCAGGCGGCGGTGCACCGGCTTCAGCCCGTCGCGCAGGTCCGGCAGCGAGCGCGCGGTGATCGTGGACAGCGCATAGACCAGATAGCGCTCCGACAGCGCCGCGTCGAAGGGCGCGTCGACGATGGCGTCGAAGGGGTCGGGCTGTGCGCCAGGAATGTCCGGGGGGCTGACCATTGCCGGATCGCCCTAGCAATGCGCCGGGCCGACCGGAACCGCAGGAACGCTGTTTTCCGCCGTTGGTTGTGCCGGGTGAAGCGAACCGCTTTCACTGGAGATCATCATGACCAAGCGCATCCTCATCCTCGCGACCGACGGCTTCGAGCAGTCGGAGCTTATCGAGCCGAAGAAGACGCTCGAAGCGGCCGGGTACGAGACGGTCGTGGCAAGCGACAAGAACGGCCAGATCAAGGGCTGGAACCACACCGACTGGGGCGAATCGGTTACCGTCGACGCGCTGATGAGCGACGTCGAAGCTGCCGATTTCGATGCGCTGATGTTGCCGGGCGGGCAGATGAACCCCGACAAGCTGCGCATGAACGAGCGCGCGGTCGAGCTGGTCGAGGACTTCGACGACGCCGGCAAGCCGATCGCGGCAATCTGCCACGGCCCCTGGCTGCTGGTGGAGGCCGACATCGTCGATGGCCGCACGGTGACCGGCTGGCCGTCGATTCGCACCGACCTGGAGAACGCCGGCGCCGACGTGGTCGACGAGGAGGTGGCGATCGACGGTAACTTCATCACCAGCCGCAAGCCCGAAGACATTCCGGCGTTCAGCAAGGCGCTGATCGACGCCCTCGAAGCGGACTGATCGCTTCGCCTAGCGGCGCTGCATGTCGTGAAATTCACCGGGGATGCGGACTTCCAGACCGTCCAGGGCCCCGGTGAGCACGATCTGGCATGACAAGCGGCTGGTGCGCGTGACCCCGGCGGCGAGGTCGAGCATGTCGTCCTCGTCGTCGCTGGCGCGCGGCACCCGCGCGAACCAGTCGGGCGGCAGGATGACGTGGCAGGTGGAGCAGGCCATCTGGCCCTCGCACGTGCCCTCCAGCGGCATTCCGGCCGCCTGCGCCACTTCGAGCAGACGGGCTCCCTCGTCGGCCTGGGCGGCGACCCTGCGGCCGTCCGCGGTGATGAAGGTGACGGTGACCACGCCGGCTCAATGCTCCTGCGAAAGGGCGGCTTCGTTGAGCCGGACGCAGGCATCCTCGATGTCCCGCAGCGAGGTATAGCGCCCAAAACCAAGCCGGACAGAGCTTTTCGCCGCGCCAGGCTCGAGCCCGATGGCGGACAGCACGTGGCTGGGCCGGCCGCTGCCGCTGGCGCAGGCCGACCCGGCCGAGAAGGCGATGTCGCGGCATTCGCTCATGAGCCGCGCGACGTCCAGCCCGGGGCGGCGCAAGTTGAGGTTGCCGTGCCAGCGCTGCTCGGCGCTGCCGTTGAGCGTCCAGTCGGCCAGGATGTCGCGCGCCTTCGCCCACAGCGCCTCGACATGCGCGGTGTCCTCGCCGCGCCGTGCCAGCGCCAGCTTTGCCGCGGCGCCGAATCCGGCGCAGAGCGCGGGACTCAACGTTCCCGAGCGCAGGCCTTGCTCCTGCCCGCCGCCGTGGACCAGCGGCTGCAGGTCGATCCCGTCGCGCACCCAAAGCGCGCCGATACCCTTGGGGCCGTGCAGCTTGTGCGCACTGACCGCGATCAGGTCGGCATCGGGCGGCGCCAGTTTACCGGCGCCCTGTACCGCGTCGCACAGGAACAGCGCGCCGGCATCGCGTGCAGCAGCGGCCAGCGCGTCCACCGGCTGGATCGTGCCGATCTCGTTGTTGACCTGCATCACCGCGACAAGCCCGGTCCCGGCCTGGATCCACGCATCGGCGGCAACCAGTCCGTGTGGGTCCACCGGCAGGACCTGCACCCGCCGCCCGCCGGCAAACGCGGTATCCAGCACCGCGGCGTGCTCGATAGCCGAGACCGCGACCTGCGCCGCGCCGACGCCATGGATTGCCAGGTTGAGCGCCTCGGTCGCGCCCGAGGTGAAAATCACGCGGCCCCCGGGCGGGAACAGACCCGCCACCTCGGCCCGGGCCGCTTCGACCGCCGCCGCTGCGGCGCGGCCCGGCCGGTGCGGGCTGTGCGGATTGGCGAAGCCGTCGTCGTCGCCCAGCCAGCGCAGCATCGCCGCGCGCGCCTCGGGCGCGAGCGGGGTCGTGGCCTGGTAATCGAGGTAGATCATGCCGAGCGCGCCATCGCGAGCCAGCTCTCGCAGAACCGCTCGACCTCGGCGCGGGTGGTGGTCCAGCCGAAGCTGACGCGGATCGTGCGATCGGCGATATCGTCGGCGACGCCCATCGCGGTCAGCACGTGGCTGCGCTTCATCGTCCCCGAGGAACACGCACTGCCCTGGCTGACCGCAATCCCCGCCATGTCGAAGCGCATGACTTGCGCTTGCCCGGAGACGCCTGGCATCGCGATCGCGCGAATGTAGGGGGTGGGATCGGACAACCGATCGGCCAGCCATGCTCCGCCCAGCGCGCGGACTTCGCCGGCGAAGGCCTCGAGCGGTTCGAGGACGGCCGGGTCGATGTAAGGGTCGCCGCACGCTTCCAGCGCCGCCGCCATGCCCAGGATGCCGGGCAGGTTCTCGGTCCCGCGCCGGTAGCCGCGTTCCTGCCCGCCGCCGGGATGGAGCATCGCATAGTCCTGGACCAGCAGCGCGCCGATCCCGACCGGACCGCCGAACTTGTGCGCCGATACGATCGCCATGTCGGCCATCTGTGGCAGCGCGAATTTGCCCGCGCTCTGCGCGCAGTCGACCAGCAGCAATCCGCCGTTGTCGTGGACGACTTCGGCGGCAAAGCCGATGTGCTGGCGGTTGCCGGTTTCCGAATTGACGTGCTGGACCGCCACCAGCGATCGGTTGTCGGGATCGCCCAGCATCAACGTGGAGGGCTCGCTTTCGCGCGAGAGCATGCGCAAGTCGGCGGCGCCGTCGGGCAGGACCGGCAGCGTCCACTCGGGCCGGTCGCCGCGCAGGACCGCGTCGTGCTCGACCGCGGTGGCGACGTCGTGAACGGTGTTGGCGGCGTCAAGCGCCAGTTCGGCGGCCTCGCTGGCGCCCGAGGTGAAGATCACTTCGCCCGGCCAGTCCAGCGCCGCCTTGATGCGGGCGCGGGCGTCTTCCAGCGCAGCGCGCGCGGCGCGGCCCTCGGCATGCGGGCTCGACGGATTGGCCCACAGGGACAGCCCGCGCTCCACGCCTGCGCGCGCCTCGGGGCGAAGCGGGCTGGTGGCGGCATGGTCGAGATAGACGCGGGCTGCGGTCATCGGCTTGGTCCAGCCTTGGGAATCGTTGCTTTCGGAGGGATGCTTTCTATATAGCCCTCGCTTTCCGATCACAGCCCCTTGCGGAGCGGATGCGCGGATTATCGCCGCCGTTCCTCGCAGGGTCCTACAGCAACGAGTTCTCGCCCGATGCCCTCCGTCATCTTTCCCGGCCCCGAAGGCCGTCTCGAAGGCCGCTTCCAGCCCGCGCCGCGCCCCCGCGCGCCCGTCGCCATGATCCTTCATCCGCATCCGCAGGCTGGCGGAACGATGAACGATCGCATCACGATGGCGATGTACAAGACGTTCGTAGCGCGCGGTTTCGCCACCCTGCGGTTCAACTTCCGCGGCGTCGGCCGCAGCCAGGGCAGCTTCGATAACGGCGTTGGCGAACTGTCCGATGCCGCCGCCGCGCTCGACTGGGTGCAGTCCATCCATCCCGAGGCATCGACCACCTGGATCGCCGGTACCAGCTTCGGCGCGCTGATCGGGATGCAGTTGCTGATGCGCCGTCCGGAAATCCGCGGCTTCATCTCGGTCGCCCCGCCGGCCAACATGTACGATTTCAGCTTCCTGGCGCCGTGCCCGGCCTCGGGCATCCTGATCCAGGGCGCTGCCGACACGGTTGCCACGCCGATCGCCACGCAGAAGCTGGTCGACAAGCTGCGCACGCAAAAGCACATCACCATCCATCACGAGGAAATTCCCCGTGCGAACCATTTCTTCGAGCATGAGATGGATGACCTGATGCGGTCGGTCGACAATTACCTCGACTTTCGCCTGGCCCCGGACTGCCCGATCCGCTGAGCCGCCGCGCTCAGCTGAGCGGGACGGTCCAGATCGCGACGTTGGCGGCCATCAGCGCCGCCATCACCAGCATCATCACCGCCTGCTTCCGCGGGCCGCCGCGCCGCAGCAGCACGATCGCGCCCCCGGCCAGCGCAACCGCGCCGAGCACCAGGATCGAAAGCACGGTGTCGCTCATGTTGTAACCCCGGCATCGGCAAGGACCACGGCGAGATCGCTGTCGTCACCCTGGGCGAGCAATTCGTCGAAACGGCAGGCTTCGGGCTTTTCCAGGGCCCGGGCCGATACGTAACCGCCCACCAGCATCGCCAGCACCGGCAGCGCTGCCGAGGCCAGCCACACTGCCGTGCCCGATTTGCGGGCGACCGCGTTGACGACCGCCTTCCGGGCGCCGGGCTGGGGCAGGATCAGGTCGAGCAGTGCCTCGCCCGGGCGGGCATAGGCATCGCCGGGGCTCATCACCGCGACCGCCATTTCCCCGCCGCCCAGCCGTTGGAGTTGCTCGATCATGTGACGGCAGCCAATCTCGCCGACCCCGAAACGCCGGACGGCCGAATGAAGCGCGCTGGCGATCAGCGGCAAGGCGGCGTCGGCGATCCGGGCGATTTCGGGGAACGGCTGCGCCAGCCGATCGGAAACGGCGTGAATACCGCCGGTGCGCCGCAACGTATCGCGCAGCCCGTCCATACGTGCCATGACCCCAACATTCTTGCGCGACCCTTTGGCACCGTCTGCCACGCATCGCCGACCCGCGATACCTCTATTTCGGATCGATTGGTCGCATCGCCGCGCGCGGCGCGGATCGCATGCGAACCTTGGCGGCGCTGCAGCGTTGCACCCTCACCACCCCCGGACAATCCGGCCAGAGGAGCCTAGCAATGTCGATTTTCAGCAAAATTCACGACGCCATCTTCGGACACAAGGCGCAGGCCGCCCCCGCGCCCGCACCCGCCGATGCCAGCGCCCCGCAGGCCACGCAGCAGGCCTCGCCCCAGCCGGCGCCGACACCGCAGCAGCCGGTCGACGTCGAGGCCAACCTGAGCGAAATGGCGCAGGGCAAGAACCTTAACTGGAAGACCTCGATCGTCGACTTGCTCAAGCTGATCGGCGTCGACCCCAGCTACGAGAACCGCAAGGAACTCGCCACCGAACTGGGCGATACGAACTACTCGGGCAGCGCCGAGGACAATATCGCCCTGCACAAGGCCGTCATGCAGAAGCTTGCCGACAACGGCGGCAAGGTCCCTGCCGATCTGCTCGACTGAACGAACGCGGCGTCAGGCGGCTTTCGGAGCCGCCTGGCGTACGCCCTCGTCGACGTGATCCTCGAACTGCGCGAAGTTGGCGACGAACAGGTCGACAAGCTTCTGCGCGGTGGCATCGTACTCGTCGCCGTTGGTCCAGGCCGCGCGCGGATCCAATAGCCCGGCGTCGACGCCGGGCACCGCGACCGGCACTTCGAAGCCGAAGTTGGGATCCTTGCGGAACTCGGCGTCGTTGAGGCTGCCATCGAGCGCGGCGTTGAGCAGCGCGCGCGTGGCCTTGATCGGCATTCGCTTGATGCCCGGATCGCTGGCCTTGCCGCCCGACCAGCCGGTGTTGACCAGCCAGCACTCAGCCCCGCCCTTGGCGATCCGTTCCTTCAGCAAGTTGCCGTAGACGCTGGGATGGCGCGGCATGAAGGCGGCACCAAAGCAGGTGCTGAAGGTTGCGGTAGGCTCGGTCACGCCGATCTCGGTGCCGGCGACCTTGGCGGTGTAGCCCGAGAGGAAGTGATACATGGCCTGGTCGGGGGTCAGCCGCGCGATCGGCGGCAGGACGCCGAAGGCATCGGCAGTCAGGAAGATGACGTTCGACGGCGGCGGGCCGAGGTTCTTCTCGCTGGTGTTGGGAATGAACTCGATCGGATAGGCGCCGCGAGTATTCTCGGTTTTGCTGTCGTCGGTGAAGTCGAGTTCGCGCGTGGCCTCGTCCATCGTCACGTTCTCGAGGATCGTTCCGAACATCTTGGTCGTGGCGTAGATCTCCGGCTCGCCCTCGGCCGAGAGGTTGATCATCTTGGCGTAGCAGCCGCCTTCGAAGTTGAAAATCGCGGTGTCCGACCAGCCATGTTCGTCGTCGCCGATCAGGGTGCGGCTGGCGTCGGCCGACAGCGTCGTCTTGCCAGTGCCCGACAGGCCGAAGAAGATCGCGCTGGTTCCGTCGGCGCCGATGTTGGCGCTGCAATGCATCGGCATAACGCCCTGGGCGGGGAGCAGGAAGTTCAGCAGGCCGAACACGCCCTTCTTCATCTCGCCCGAATATTCGGTGTTGCCGATCAGGATCAGCTTCTCGCTGAAGTTGACCGCGATGACCGTGTCCGACCGGCACCCGTGGCGGGCCGGGTCGGCCTTGAAGCTGGGCAGGTTGACGATCGTGTATTCGGGCGCGAACGCGGCCAGTTCTTCGGCCGTCGGGCGCACCAGCAGCGTGCGGATGAACAGGTTGTGCCAGGCCATCTGGGTGACGACACGCACGTTGACGCGGTATTCGGGTTGGCTGCCGCCGAACAGGTCGGCGACGTAAAGTTCGTCCTGATCGGCGAAGGCGGCGAGGAAGTCGGCCTTCAGGTTGTCCCAGTGTTCACCCGACATCGGCTGGTTGACGGTGCCCCAGTTGATGCTGTCCTCGGTCACCGCGTCGCGCACGACGAACTTGTCCTTGACGCTGCGGCCGGTGAACTTTCCGGTGTCGACCAGCAGCGCGCCGTCCTTCGTCAGCCGCCCTTCGCCTTTGCGCAGCGCATCTTCCACCAGCGGCGCGGTGCCAAGATTGGCGTGGATCCGGGCCCGGGTCGCAATGCCCTGAACGGTAAGCGGCGTCGAAAGCGAAGCGGTCAAGTTCTTCTCCATGGCGTAGGGCCTCGTGCAGCGGCGGCGGGCCCGGTGGCAGGCGCTGAACGAAATCAATGAATTCGTATGCGTTTGCTTGAGGCGCGCATAAGCCACCGCCACCAAACCGTCAAACTCCAACTATCCACATGATCTGAAACGGTTTTGTGCTTTGACACCGGTTACCGCGCCGTGCGCATTCCGCGCGATGCCACGCGTTCGATTGCGCCGCCGCGCCCGCCGGGCTAACCGTCGCCGGCAGCGGCAACAGCGACATCACCAGGCAGGGCAGCAGGCATTGGCCGATCCCGATCAAGCAGATCCACCGACGCCGCGCCGGCAGACGATCGCGCTGATCGACGACGATCGCAACATCCTGACCTCGGTCACGATCGCGCTGCAGGCCGAAGGTTTCGGCACCCGCGTCTACACCGACGGCGAAAGCGCGCTGAAGGCGCTGCTCGACAACCCGCCCGACCTGGCGATCTGCGACATCAAGATGCCGCGCATGGACGGCCTGGAAATGCTGCGCCGCCTGCGCGAGACGTCCGCCCTTCCCGTCATCATGCTGACCAGCAAGGACGAGGAAACCGACGAGGCGCTGGGCCTGGCGCTGGGCGCCGACGACTATATCGCCAAGCCGTTCAGCCAGCGCCTGCTGGTTGCCCGTATCCGTGCCATCCTGCGCCGGGCCGAGCCGCCCCGCGGCGAGGCGGGCGAGGACGCCCCGGCTCTTGCCCCGCTGCGGCGCGGACGGCTGGAGATGGACCCGTCGCGCCACCAGGTGACATGGGATGGCCGCCCGGTGTCGCTGACCGTGACCGAATTCCTGATCCTCGAGGCGCTGGCCGCGCGTCCCGGCGTGATCCGCAGCCGCAATCAGCTTATGGACGCGGCTTACGACGACGACATCTTCGTCGACGACCGCACCATCGACAGCCACATCAAACGCCTGCGCCGCAAGTTCCGCGCCGTCGACGGCGAATTTGGCGCCATCGAGACGCTTTACGGCGCAGGCTATTCGTTCACCGATGGCTGAGCGCCGCCTGCCGCCTTTCGCCGCACCGGACCGCCTGTTCTGGACCCGCGGAACGTCGCTCACCGCGCGCATCCTGGCGGTCAACGTCATCGCGCTGGGGCTGATGGCCGGAAGCCTGTTCTACCTCGATTCCTACCGCAAGGGGCTGCTTGCCGAACGCTACTCGCAAGCCCGTGGCGAGGCGGCGATTGTCGCCGATGCCCTGGCCGCGTCGCCGCCCGCGGCGCGAAGCGCCATCCTGACGCGCATCGGCACCGACCGGCAGGTCCGCCTGCGGGTCTATGACCCCGCCGGCGCGCTGGTGGCCGACAGCTTCGCGCTGGCCGGCCCGGCCTATCGGCTGACCGATCCAGCGCGCGAGCCAGTGCTTATGCGCGCCGCGCGCTGGCTCGACCGGGGGATGGATTTCGTCCTCGGCGGGGCGCCGGTTCCGCCATACGTCGAGCCGGCAGTGGACGATGCCGCCGACTGGCCCGAGCTGGTCGCCGCGCGACATGCCCGCCAGCCGCGCGCGATCCACCGCTATGCGCCCGACCGCACGCCGGTGCTCAATGCCGCCGCGCCGGTCGGGGATGACGGCACGATGCTGCTGGCAACCCGCAATTCGCGCGACATCACCCAGGCGGTGCGCGACGCGCGCCAGACCCTGGCCATCGTGATCGCGGTGACGCTGCTGATCTCGATCCAGCTGTCGCTGTTCCTGGCCCGCACGATCGTGCAGCCGCTGCGCCTGCTGGTACGCGCCGCGATCCGCGTGCGGCTGGGCCGCGACCGCCAGGTGGAGGTTCCCCGCCTGCCGGAACGTCGCGACGAGATCGGGTTGCTCGCCCGCGCCTTGTCCGACATGACCGCGGCGCTGCGCCAGCGCACCGATGCGGTCGAGCGCTTTGCCGCCGACGTCGCGCACGAGATCAAGAACCCGCTAGCCTCGCTGCGCAGCGCGCTCGAGGCAATGGACAGGGTCACCGACCCGGCGCTGCGTGACCGCTTGACCACGGTGGCGGCGCACGACGTGCGCCGCATCGACCGACTGGTGACAGAGATCGCCGAGGCCAGCCGTATCGATGCCGAGTTGAGCCGCACCCAGTTCGTCCCGATCGACCTTCTGCGCATGGCGGAAGGCCTGGTTTCCGGGCGCGCGGCGCGCGGCGACAATGCGCCTGCGCGCGTCACGGTGTCCGCTGCGGGACACGGCCCGTTTCGCGTCGCCGGCGATCCGCCCCGGCTAGAACGCGTGCTGCACAACCTGCTCGACAACGCAGTCTCGTTCTCGCCGCCGGGCGGAACCGTGGCGCTCGAGCTGTCGCGCGAGGACGGCCGGGTCGCGCTGGCAGTGAGCGACGACGGCCCGGGTATTCCCGCCGAAGCGCGCGAAAAGGTATTCGAGCGGTTCCATTCGCTACGGCCCGAGGACGAGGATTTCGGCAGCCACTCCGGTCTCGGTCTCGCCATCGCGCGCACGATCGCCGATGCCCACGACGGCCGCCTGCTTGCGGCCGAGCGCGAGGATGGGCTGCCCGGCGCGTGCCTGGTGCTCGAACTGCCGGCAGCCGACGAGTGATCGTCCATCGCGCCACCGCAGTCGCGCTGAACGGGCGCGCCGTCCTGATCGAAGGGCCGCCCGCAAGCGGCAAGTCGAGCCTTGCGTTGGCACTTATGGACCGCGGCGCGGCGCTGATCGGCGACGACGCGGTAGGCTTGGCCCGGCAAGCCGGCCGCCTGCTCGCCTCGCCGCCACCCAACGTCGCCGGGCTGATCGAGGTTCGCAATGTGGGCTTGTTGACGCGTCCGACCGTGGCGGACGTGCCGGTAGCGCTGGTGCTCCGGCTCGACGAGGACGCGCCGCGTTTTGTCGAGACGGCCGGGCGCGTCGTCATTGCCGGCGTATTCGTGCCCGTCATCCCCCTGTATCCCGGCGCTGCCGTGCTGGCGCTGCGGGCCGAGGCGGCCTTGGCGCTCCACGGCCTTTCCTGAGCGTCCGCTTCGGTGGACAAGCGCGGCCGGCAGGAGCACAACCGCGGGCGATGTCCGATCACCCGCCCCAAGACGAAGCCGACGGGCGCCAGCGGCTGCTGCTGGTCACCGGTCTTGCCGGTGCCGGGCGAACGACCGCGCTCCACACGCTGGAGGACAGTGGCTGGGAAACCATCGACAATCTGCCGATCCGCTTCCTTGACCGGCTGATCGGCCAGACCCTGCCCGGCGATCCTGGCGCGCCGCTGGCGATCGGTTTCGATTCGCGCACCCGCGATTTCAGCCCGCGCCGGCTGGTCGCCAAGATCGCCGCCTTGTCCCAGCGTGACGACATCGCGATCGAAACGCTGTTTCTCGATTGTTCGAACGAGGAACTGGAACGCCGTTACAACGAAACGCGCCGTCGCCACCCGCAGCCCGGGATGCCCGCCGCGGATGGCATCGCCGCCGAGCGCGAGCTGCTCGACCCGGTGCGCCGCGTGGCCGACACGGTGATCGTCACCACCACCTTCACCAGCAACGACCTGCAGCAGGCCGTGCGCGAACGGTATCCGATCGGCCCGGTGCCGCAGATGACCGTAAGCGTCACCAGTTTCGGCTTTGCGCGCGGTATGCCGCCAGTTGCCGACCTGGTGTTCGATATGCGCTTTCTCGATAATCCGCACTGGGTCGAAGGCCTGCGCGAACAGACCGGACGCGACCGCCCGGTGGCCGATCACGTGCGCGCCGATCCGGCCTTCGCGGGCGCATTCGTGCGCATTCGCGATCTGCTGCTGTTCCTGCTGCCGCGCTATGCCGCGCAGGGAAAGCCGTACGTCAACGTCGCTTTCGGCTGCACCGGCGGGCGCCACCGCTCGGTCTTCATGGCCGAGGAGATCGCCAAGGCCTTGCGGACGGCGGGTTTCGCGCCCACATTGCTGCACCGCAACCTGGACCGTCAAGGCAGCGAGGCCGCGGTAGGCGCGCGGTGAGTTGCCAGCGGCCCGGCGCGCGGCTATCGCGCCCGTTTCGCGGCTGCACACTTCGGAGCGCATTGCCCCAATGATCGGTATCATCCTGGTCACACATGGCCGACTCGCCGAGGAATTCGTCCTGGCGATGGAGCATGTCGTCGGCCGTCAGGAGGCCGTTCGCGCGGTCTGCATCGGCCCCAACGATGACATGGAGGCCCGCCGCCACGAGATCGCGCGCGCGATTGCCGACGTGAACGACGGCGCGGGCGTGATCGTCCTGACCGACCTGTTCGGCGGCACCCCTTCCAACCTCGCCATCTCGCTGATGAAGCCGGGAACGGTCGAGGTCATCGCCGGCATCAACCTGCCCATGCTGATCCGCCTCGCCAAGGCGCGCAGCTGCATGGCGCTGACCGACGCAACGTCGGCAGCGCGCGAGGCCGGCCGCAATTACATCACTGTCGCCTCCGAATTCCTCGGACAATGTGCTTGAGGGGCGCCTGATGGCCGAAGATATCGTGACCATCGTCAACCAGCGCGGCCTTCACGCCCGCGCCAGTGCCAAGTTCGTCAACACGGTGGCGCAGCTGCCCGAAGGGGTTGACGTCACGGTTATCAAGGACGGTACCGAGGCTGCCGGCGGTTCGATCCTGGGCCTGATGATGCTTGGCGCCGCCAAGGGCGATACCATCGCCATCCGCGTCGACGGCGAGAACTGCGAGCCGGTGCTCGCGCAGCTCGTCGGGCTCGTGAAGGACGGTTTCGGCGAGGACTGACATGTCTCGCCGCACGATCACCGGTTTCTCGAACCCCACCGTCAAGGCGCTGCGGGCGCTGCGCGAAAAGAAGCTGCGCAAGCGCGAGGGCCGATTCCTTGCCGAGGGGCTGCGCCTGCTGACCGATGCGCGCGAGTGCGGGCGGTTGCCCGAGTTGCTGGTGATGGCCGCCGGGCGCGAAGCGCACCCGCTGCTCGAAGCGATCGAGGCGGACGTGCTGGCCGCCGGCGGCGACGTGATCGAGACCGACGACGCGATCCTCGCCAAGATCACAGGAAAGGACAACCCGCAGGCGGTGGCCGGCGTCTTTGCCGAGTTCGACACCTCGCTCGACGCGCTGGACCGCTGTTCCGCCCCGCTGTTCCTGGCCGCGCAGGCGCTGCGCGATCCCGGCAATCTCGGCACGATGCTGCGCACCGCCGACGCGGTCGGCGCCGGCGGGCTGGTGCTGATCGACGACTGCGCCGACCCCTTCAGCGTCGAGGCAGTGCGGGCCAGCATGGGCGCCATCTTCACGGTTCCCCTGGCCCAGGCGCGCTGGGACGAATTCCTGCCGTGGCTGCGCGGCGGCAGCGGGCAGCTGGTCGCCGCGTCGCTGCGCGATGCGGTGCCCTATCGCGGCGCGGAATATGCGGCGCCGTGCTTCATAATGGTCGGCAACGAATCGCGCGGATTGCCCGAGGACTACGAAGCCGCTTGCGACTTGCGCGTGACGATGCCGATGCGCGGCCGCGCCGACAGCCTGAATGCCGCAGTGGCCGGCGCGGTGCTGGCTTACGAGGTGCTGGCCGCGCTCGGCTGAGCTACTCGGCCGCCTCGACCTTGCCGGCATCGTTGGCGATCAGCGGCTCCGCGCCCTCGCCGTAGCGCGGCAGGGTTTCGACCAGCGGGATCTCCTCGATTTCTCTCTTGCCGATGGCGATGCCCTTGTCGCGCAGGCGGCGGCCCGAGGACAGCACGTTGCGTTCGAAGCTGCCGACGAAGTCGTTGTACTTGCGCATCGCTCGGTCGAGCCCGGCGCCCACGCCCTTCAAGTGCTCGCCAGCAGTGGCCATCCGGTCGTAGATCTCGGCACCAAGCCGGCCGATTTCCGCCGCCTCGCGCGCCAGCTTGTCCTGCGTCCACACCATCGCCACCGTGCGCGCGATCGCCACCAGGTTGGTCGGGCTGGCCAACAGGACCTTGTTGCGAAAGGCAAAGTCCCAGAGCTCCGGATCGTGTTCGAGCGCGGCAGCGACGAAATGTTCGCCCGGCACGAACATTACAACATAATCGGGCGCGTCCTCGAACTGGTCCTGGTACGCCTTCGTGCCCAGCGTCTGGACATGGCCGCGCATCGCCCGCGCGTGCATGTCGAGGTGACGCTTGCGCGTCTCATCGTCGTTGGCCTCGAACGCGGCCTGGTAGGCGTTCAGCGAGACCTTGGCGTCGATCACCAGCTTCTTCTGGCCGGGAACGTGGACGATCGCGTCGGGGCGGAGGCGACCCTCGTCGGTTTCCAGCGAATGCTCGAGGTTGAAATCGGTATGCTCGGAAAGGCCGCACTGCTCGAGCACGTTCTGCAGCGCGCGTTCGCCCCAGCGGCCGCGCGCCTTGGGCGCGTTGGTCAGCGAATTGCCGAGCCGCTGCGCCTCGCGGCGGACGTCCTCCTGGCCCTGGCGCATCTGCTCGATCACGCCCGACAGCTGCCCGAACGCATCGACCCGCTGCTTTTCGAGCGCCGCGACCTGCTCCTCGTACGTCTTGAGCCGCTGATCGACCGGCGCGAGCAGCGTCTTCAGACGCTCGGCACTGGCCTTTTCCGATTCGTCGAACCGTTGGCCGGCGCGGGCCAGGAAGGCCTCCTGCGCTTCCTTCAGCGCCTTGTTGCCGACGTTTTCGAACTCCTTGCGCAGCGCTTCCTGAGCTTCAACCAGCAGGCGCTTCTGCTCGTCGAAATTGGCAGTCTTTTCGCGCAGTGTCGCAAGCTCGCCGGCCGTGACACCGTGCTCGCGCCGCAGGTCGACGAGGTCGCGCTCAAGCGCGTCGGCGCGACTGGCGCGTTCGCTGGCGCCGGCCAGATCGGCAATGGCGGCCTTGAACTTGTCGTCGAGGAGGCGCGCCTCGGCATCGCGTTCGGCATGGCGGGCGCGCCAGTCAGCCGCCGGCTTGCCGCCCAGCACCCATCCCACAGCTACGCCAACCAGCAGCGCGGCGATCACGCCGACGATAACGATCATGTCCATCGCGGGAACATAGAACGAACACGCCGCCTTCGCCAAGCCGGTTCTGCGCCGAATGCGGAACTTATCACCGCCCCGCGCCCTTCCCTAGGCAAAGGAGAACGCGCCATGTCCATTGCCAAGATGATCGCCGCCCATCCCGATGTGAAAGCTGGCGATGGCGGCCCGTTCAACGAGGCCCTGGCGCTGGCGGTCAAGCACGCGATGCCTGCGCGGCGATCTGCAATTCCTGTGCCGATGCTTGCGCGGCAGAAAAAATGGAGATGGGTCAGTGCATCCGCACCTGCTCGGACTGCGCGGACGTCTGCACTGCGGCCTACCGCGTCGCCACGCGCCGCACGGGCGAAAACCGCGAGGTCATCCGCGCGGTGATGGAAGCCTGCATCATGGCATGCGAAATCTGTGCCGCCGAGTGCGAGAAGCACGATAACGACCACTGCCGCCGCTGCGCGGCGATGTGCCGCGAATGCGCGCGCGACTGCAAGGCCGCGCTGGACGGGCTGTTCGCCTGAGCCGGCTCAGGCTGCCTTGCGCAGCTTTTCCAGCTTCTTGACCGCCATCTGCCGCTTCAGCCGGCTGAGGTGGTCGATGAACAGGATCCCCTCGAGGTGGTCCATCTCGTGCTGGATGACGGTCGCCAGCAGGCCGTCGAGCACTTCATCGTGCGGCTTGCCGTGTTCATCCTGCCACCGGACGCGGACGCGGCTGGGGCGTTCGACCTCGGCATAGATCTCGGGCACCGAAAGGCAGCCCTCGTTGTAGATCGTGTGCTCGTCCGAGGGGTCGGACAGGACCGGATTGATGAACACGCGCGGTTCGCGCAGCGTCGGCTGGTGATGATGATGGTGGCCGCCGTCGCCATGGTCGTGGCCGCAGGCGACCGGCTCCGCATCGGGGTCGTCGGGCTGGAGATCGATCACCAGCACGCGGCTGGGCACGCCAACCTGGATTGCCGCCAGGCCGATACCGGGGGCTTCGTACATCGTTTCGAACATGTCGGCGACGAGGGTCTTGAGCTCGTCGTCGAAGACGGTGACGGGTTCGGACACGACTTTCAGTCGCGGGTCGGGAATCTCGATGATCTCGCGGATGGCCATAGGCGCGATTTAAGCACCACGGGCCTGAACGGCAAGTGAGCCTGTCAGACCCGTCACAGCCGATAGCGCGGCACGATCAAACCGGCCGCCTTGCCCGCAAGGCCTGGGCAAGTGTGCCTTCGTCGAGATAGTCGAGTTCGCCCCCCACCGGCAGGCCGTGCGCCAGCTGGGTGATGCGCACCGGGAAGCCCTCCAGTCGCTCGGCGATGTAATGCGCTGTGGTTTGCCCTTCGAGCGTGGCGTTGGTGGCCAGCACGACCTCGTCGATGCCGCCCTTTTCAACCCGGTCGAGCAGCTTGCCGATGGTCAGATCTTCGGGCCGGACGCCTTCCAGCGCCGAAAGCCGTCCGCCCAGCACGTGATAACGCCCGGTAAACAGCCGCGCCCGGTCGAGCGCCCAGAGGTCGGCGACGTCCTCGACCACGCAAAGGCTGCGCTGGTCGCGGCGCGGGTCGGCGCAGATCGCGCAAGGGTCGGTGGTGTCGACGTTGCCGCAAATCGTGCACTCGACCAGCCGCGCGGCGACATCGTCGAGCGCGGCGAGCAGCTGCACCAGCGCGGTGTCGCGGCGCTTGACCAGCCACAGCACGGCGCGCCGCGCCGAGCGCGGACCAAGCCCCGGCAGGCGGGCCAGCGCGGATGCCAGCGTGTCGATCTCTTGCGATGCCATGGGGGCGGAGATAGGGCGCAAGCCGGCAAACAGCCAGTCTTAGTGGCCAGCATCACTGGATAGTCATCATGCGCGTCGTTTTCATGGGTACGCCGACATTCGCGGTCCCCGCGCTCGACGCGCTGGTCGAGGGCGGGCACGATGTCGTCGCCGTCTATACACAGCCGCCGCGACCGGGCGGGCGCCGCGGGCAGGAGCTGACGCCCTCGCCGATCCAGCGCCGCGCGCACGAGCTCGGCATCACGGTCTGCTCGCCCACGACGCTGCGCGATCTTGCCGCGCAGGCACATTTCGCCGGTTTCGAGGCCGACATCGCCGTCGTTGCCGCCTATGGCCTGATCCTGCCGCAGGCGATCCTCGATACGCCGGCGCACGGCTGCCTCAATATCCACGCCTCGCTACTGCCCGCCTGGCGGGGCGCGGCACCGATCCAGCGCGCGATCCTTGCCGGCGACAGCGTGACCGGGGTGACGATCATGCGAATGGAGGCCGGGCTCGACACCGGCCCGATGCTGGCGACGGCGCGCACGCCGGTGGGCGACAAGACCGCCGGCGTGCTGACCGCCGAACTCGCCGAACTGGGCGCGCACCTGATGATAGAGGTCCTGGCCGACCTGCCCGCCCGCCAGCCCGAGCCCCAGCCCGAACTAGGCGTGACTTACGCGCGGAAGATCGACAAGGCAGAGACGCGGCTCGACTTCACGCGATCGGCCGACCTGCTCGAACGCCAGGTGCGGGCGTTTGCGCCCGTACCCGGGGCCTGGTTCCTCCTCGAGGGTGAGCGCTGCAAGATCCTCGCTGCCGACGTGGTCAATCGCGAAGGCGCGCCGGGCACGCTGCTCGACGACGAACTGACGATCGCTTGCGGGTTCGGCGCGTTGCGCCCGCTGGTCGTGCAACGCGCCGGGCAGAAGGCGATGCCGACCGTCGAGATGCTGCGCGGGCGGCCGATGCAGGCGGGCATGCGGTTGTCGTGACCCGCTTCGCGCTGACGCTGGAATACGACGGCGGCCCCTTTGCGGGGCTGCAGCGGCAGGCGGCCGCGCCGACGATCCAGGCCGCGATCGAGGATGCCGTCGCGCGCACCACTGGCGAGGCGGCGACGATGCACGCCGCCGGCCGCACCGACGCCGGGGTCCACGCGCTGGCGATGCGCGCGCATGTGGACATCGCCAAGGACATCGCTCCGTTCCGCCTGATGGAAGCCATCAACGCGCACCTGCGCCCCGCCCCCATCGCGGTGACCGCTTGCGAGGTGGTGACCGACGATTGGCACGCGCGCTTCTCATGCACCGGGCGCAGCTACCTTTACCGTATCGCCAATCGCCGCGCGCCGCTCACCCTCGACAAGGGGCGGGCCTGGCATGTTTCCCAGCCGCTTGATGTCGGTGAAATGCACGCGGCGGCGCAGGCCCTGGTCGGACGCCACGACTTCACCACTTTCCGCTCGGCGCACTGCCAGTCGCAAACCGCGGTCAAGACGCTCGACCGGCTGGCCGTTCGCCGCGAAGGCGACGCGGTGGTGATAGAGGCGGCGGCACGCAGCTTTCTTCACCACCAGGTCCGCTCGATGGTCGGTTGCCTGGCGCTGGTAGGCATGGGCCGCTGGCGCGCGCAGGATCTCGCCGCCGCGCTTGCCGCGCGCGACCGCGCGGCGCTCGGGCTCAACGCCCCGCCCGAGGGGCTCTATTTCGTCCGCGCGGTTTACCCGGGCGGCGCGCAGGGTTAGGTTGCAAATCGAGACGATAGAGAGGACCCCGAGGATGGCATACACCGGCAAACAGCTCACCTCCACGCTCGGCGCCGACGGCACGCTGACCAACACGATCGCCGAAACCAGCTTTCCCGATCCCGCCGGCCGCCAGGTCCTGGTCCAGATGGCGGCGGCGCCGATCAACCCGTCCGACCTTGGCCTGCTGTTCGCCTCTGCCGATACGGATGGGGCCACCTATTCGCCGGGCCAGGTCGTCGCGGCGATGCCGGAGGCGATGACGCGCGCGTCGGCGGCGCGTCACGGCATGGCGATGCCGGTGGGCAACGAGGGCGCCGGAACGGTCGTGGCCGCGGGCGAGGATCCCGCCGCCCAGGCGCTGGTGGGCAAGCGCGTGGCCTGCGTGCCGGGCGCCGCCTATGCCACTTATGCGCTGTGCGACGCGGGCATGTGCATGCCGCTGCCTGACGACGTTTCGTTCGCGGAAGGCGCGTCGAGCTTCGTCAATCCGATGACCGCGCTCGGCTTCGTCGAGACGATGCGGGCCGGCGGCTTCACCGGTATCGTTCATGCCGCCGCCGCTTCGAACCTGGGGCAGATGCTGGTCAGGATCTGCGCCGAGGACGGCGTCCCGCTGGTCAATATCGTGCGCAGCCAGGCGCAGGTCGACCTGCTCAAGGGCTTCGGAGCGGAGCACGTCCTCGACATGACCGCGCCCGACTTCATGCCGCGACTGATCGACGCAATTGCCGAGACCAAGGCGATGATCGGCTTCGACCCCATCGGCGGGGGGCCGCTGGCCGGTCAGATCCTCACGGCGATGAACGCCGCGGCCAGCCGAGGTCAGGCTTTCAGCCGCTACGGGTCGAGCGCGGCGAAAAAGGTCTGCATTTACGGCGCGCTCGATACCGGGCCGACGATTCTCAACCGCTCGTTCGGCCTGACCTGGGACTTGTCGGGCTGGCTGCTGACGCCGTTCCTGGCCGCCGCCGGAGCCGATACGATCGGACGGATGCGGGCCCGGGTCATGGCCGGGCTCAAGACGACGTTCGCCAGCCACTACAAGGCGACCGTGGCGCTCGACGACATGCTGGGTGCCGAAGTGGTGCGCGACTACAACGCGCGGCGCACGGGCGAGAAATATCTCGTCACGATGTGAGGGGGATGCCGGGCCCGCGCCCCGGCGCCGATCGCAGCGCCCGAAAACAAAACGCCACCCGCGAAGGGTGGCGTTTTGTTTTTGGCGCGCCCGGAACGATTCGAACGTCCGACCCTCAGATTCGTAGTCTGATGCTCTATCCAGCTGAGCTACGGGCGCGTTGGAAGGGCGCTCTTAGGCAGGGCGTTTCAGCTTGGCAACCCGCTAAATCGCCGCAGCAAGGGCTTTGGCCAGCGGCACGTCGAGGGGAGGCATCGCAAGATCGGCCGTCGCGGGCGGGCTGACCCAGGCCAGCGCCGCGGCGTCGAGCGCGCGCGGCGATCCCTGCCAGCGCCTGCAAGTGTAAAGATGGATGACAAGTCCGTCGGCGGCCTCTCCGGCGCGGACCAGGAAGGCAAGGTCGGCCGGATCGACCGTGATGCCGAGCTCCTCGGCCAGTTCGCGAACTAGCGCCGATTTCTGCGATTCCCGCGCCTCGACCTTGCCGCCGGGAAACTCCCACAACCCGCCGTGCTGCTTGTTTGTCGGCCGCTGCTGCAGCAGCACGCGGCCGTCCTCGCGCACCAGCGCGGCGGCGACGACGGCCAGGGCTGTCGGGAAATTTTCCATCACAGGGCGCTCCGATAACCTTTTGTTAGCAACCTGATGCGAAAACCGTCTCATCGGGCCCTAGGGGAGGGCTCGGGGGGTAACGAATGATCCGCACCAAGCTCAAGACCCTGATTGACGACGCGCGGGGCGCGACGGCGATCGAGTACGGCTTGATCTGCGCATTAATCGTAGTCGGTTTGCTGGCGGGGCTCAGTTCCATCGGCGGCCAGAACGGCAATGGTTGGGGGATGATCAACAACCGGGTGACCACTGCCGTTCAAAGTTCCACGAGCTAACCTTTGTGAAAGGTTTCTCGTCTAGCCCGGATACCGCTCGATCCGGGTCGTAACAGGAAAGAGCCGGGGTAAGTGACTGCTAACAGGAGACGACACATGAAGTTCATCAAGATGCTGCGTGACAATGCCGGTGCCACCGCGATCGAATACGGCCTCATCGCCGCTCTGATCGCCGTTGCTGCCATCACCGCGATGCAGGGCCTCGGCACCCAGCTGAACACCACCTTCGAGACGACTTCGTCGGCGATGGCCACGGCCAACGCGTAAGCTGCAAAGCTTCCGAAGCAAGAAGGGCGGCAGGGAAACCTGCCGCCCTTTTTCGTTGTTGCCCACGCCGCCGCGAAAGCCGCCGGCGCCGGCGCCAACTCAGTAGGTTACGATCTTGACCTTCTGGCCCGCGGCGATCCGGCTCGACGAGGTCAGGCCGTTGAGGACCAGGAACCTATCGAGCTGGGCGTTGGGATAGGCCATCCGCGCCGCCAGCGTCTGGACAGTATCGCGCGCAGTGGCGGTCACCACCGAAAGCTTGCGCGGACGAATCTGCACCGCCTCGTTCGCCGAGATGCGCCGCATCGAACCGAACATCGAGTTGAACACGTTCGACTGGCCGGCCTGCGTGATCGTCACGAAGTGGTAGGCCTGCGTGCTCGACCACTGGTAGGCGAACACCGTCACGTCGACCGCGCTGCCGCCCGACTGGGTGCGCACGGTCGTGTAGGCAGCGGGAATGCCGTTTACGGTGGTGGTGCGGATGTCCGACGCGGTCAGCTGCTGCTGTCCGCCGGTCAGCGCGTTGAGCGCAGACTGGATGTAGCTGCTGAGGTTGCCGTTGAACGGCATGGTGGAGAACTGGCCCTTGCCACTATTGCCATTGATAGAGACCGCGTCGGTGCCGTTGACGAGGTAGTAACCCGAAGGCGCCTCGAAATGCATGCGCAGGTCGGGATGCGTGAACATCCGCCCCTCCACGATGCCTTGCTTGGGATCGTCGCCGTAGACCAGGCCGTTGATGCGGCTCAGGAAAGTGTCGCGATTTGTGATTCCGGTGGAATTGCCGGCCTGACGCAGCGCAGCCTGCACGCGGCTGGCCGGATCGGGGTGGGTGGAAGCCCACTCCGGCACGGTATTGTTCGAGCCCAGCAGGCGTGCGTCGAGCGCGTTCTGATTGGCCAGGCTCCGCAGGACGGTGGCCATGGCGTGGGGATCGTAGCCGGCACGCTTAAGGTAACTGATGCCCAGGTTGTCAGCCTCGGTTTCCTGGCCGCGCGAATATTTCAGCGTCAGCAGCTGCGTGCTCTGCTGGATGCCCTGTGACAGCAACTGCCCGATCTGGCTGTTGCCGAGCAGGACGGTCGACAGGATCGAGCCGATCGCGCCGAGGATACCGTTGCGAGTCGCCTCGCTCTGCCGCTTGGCGGAGTGACGCGCCGCGACGTGGCCGACCTCGTGCCCGAGCACGCCGGCCAGTTCGGCCTCGTTGTTCATCAGGCTGACGAGCTGTCGGGTAACATAGATGTAGCCGCCGGGGATGGCGAAGGCGTTGTCGATCGACGAGTTGAGCAGGTTGACGGTGAAATCGTTACGCGCCCCGCTGAGGCCCGACTGCACCGCGATGTTCTTGCCGATCGTTTCTACATAAGCGGCTTGCGGACCGCTGACGGTTCCGCCGAATTCGGCGATCAGTTGCGGGTTTGCCTTGGCGCCCTCGCTCCGGTCGGAGGCGCTGATGGCGCTTGATTGCGCGCCAGCCGTGGTGATCGGCACGGCCAGGGTGGCCAAGGCGGCGCCGGCCAGGATGGCGGCGCGGGTCTTGCGGATGAGCGGCATCGATCGGGCTCCTCGTGAAACGGTTCCAGCTGGATTGGCAAGACAAACGCCTCGCCAGCCCTCAGGTTCCGTTTACAATTCGCCCGCCGTTACCGGCGGTTAGCTTTCGCCGATGCGCAGGAAGCGCTCCTCGCGCCGGGCCCGCAGTTTGTCTGGCGACAGCGTCGACAACGCGTCCAGCTCCTCGCCGATCGCGGCGCCTAGCGCCTTTGCGGCAGCAGCAGGGTCGCGCTGCGCACCGCCCATCGGCTCGCTCACGATGCGGTCGATCACGCCGAGCGCGAGCAGGTCCTGCGCGGTCACCTTCATCGCTTCGGCAGCCTCGGCCGCCTTGTCGGGCGTGCGCCACAGGATCGACGAGGCGCCCTCCGGACTGATGACCGAGTAAACCGCGTGTTCGAACATCAGCACCCGTTCGGCGCTGGCCAGTGCGACTGCGCCGCCCGATCCGCCCTCGCCCACGATCGCGGCGACCATCGGCACCGGCAATGCCAGGCACGCTTCGGTGGAGCGGGCGATCGCCTCGGCCTGGCCGCGTTCCTCGGCCTCGACGCCCGGGAACGCGCCCGAGGTGTCGACCAGTGTCACCACCGGCAATCCGAACCGGCCCGCCAGTTCCATCAGGCGCACGGCCTTGCGATAACCTTCGGGTTTACCCATGCCGAAATTGTGCCGGATCCGGGTCTGGGTATCGTGGCCCTTTTCATGCCCGATCAGAACGATGCGGCGCCCGCCCAGCGTCGCCAGGCCCCCGATGATGGCGTGGTCCTCGCCATAGGAGCGATCACCGCCCAGCGGCATGAAATCGTCGAACGCCTGCGCGACATAGTCGCGAAAGTGCGGACGCATCGGATGGCGCGCGACTTGCGTCTTTTGCCACGGGGTGAGCGAGGCATACGTGCTGGCCAGCAGGTCCGCGCTCTTGCCTTCCAGGCGCGCGATCTCGCTGGAGAGGTCGACGTCGCCGCCCTCCGCGGTCTTGCGGAGATCGGCGATGCGCGCCTCGAGCGCCGCGACCGGCTTTTCGAACTCGAGATAGGAAATCATCGCGCCGCGCTAGACGCCCGGCGGCGCGGCTGCAAGCGCCGCTCGCGCCTGCGCGCCGCGCGCTTGCCCCAGCGGGTGGCGCGCGTTGACCAGCGCGACCAGCCGCGCGCTGTCGACGTGCGTATAGATCTGCGTCGTGGCGATGTCGGCATGGCCCAGCAGCGTTTGCAGCACGCGCAAGTCGGCGCCGCCTTCCAGGAGATGCGTAGCAAAGGCATGGCGCAGTACGTGCGGGCTGATCCGTTCGGGCGCGATGCCGGCCCGCAGCGCCAGCGCGCGCAGCAGCTGGAACAGCCGCACCCGCGTCAGATGCCCGTCGCGCCCGGTCGACGGGAACAGGAACCGCCCGCCAACGGCTTCGGCACCCCCGCGCAGGGCAATCCAGCGCGACAGCGCCGCGCGGGCGCGGTTCGAAACCGGAACCATCCGCTGCTGGCCGCCCTTGCCTGTGACGGTGAGGAACGGCGCATCGCGCGGCACCGCGCTGAACGGCAGCGACACCAGTTCGGTGGCACGCAGGCCCGATCCGTAAAGCAGTTCGAGCAGCGCCAGCAGCCGGACCGCTTCGCGCGCGTTGCCCGCGGCCTCTTCCTCGGCGCGGGTGAACAGCGCGGCGATGTCGTCATGACCCAGCAGGCGCGGCAGCGGTCGGCGGGCGCGTGGCCGCGGCAAGGCAGCGCTGGGATCGTCGCCACGCTCCCCCTCGTCGACCAGAAAGCCGTAGAACTGCCGCAACGCCGAAGCTTTGCGCGCCGCGCTCGATGGCGCAAGCGCCGCCCAGGCGGCGGCCAGGCGGGCGACATCCTCGCGCGCTGCCTCTGCCAGCGGCCCGATCGTTTCCTGCGCGCCGCACAAATCGCGGCGGTACGCGGAAAGAGTGTTGGCAGCGGCACCGCGCTCGGCCGCCATCATCGCCAGGAACCGGCCAATCGGATCGCCGCCGGCCGCGGTGTTCAACCGCGCGCCACCGCCTCGGCCGCGATCATCCGCGCCTCGGCCCCGAGTCCGACGCGGTTCAGCGCCGAGACGATGTGGTAGAGATGCACGGTCGTCATCTTGTCCCAGCTCGTTCCCTGCATGCCCAGCCCGGCCAGCAGCGCGACCAGCGCCTGGTTGTTGACCCCGGCCGCGGCATCAATGGCGTTGGTCCACTTCGTCTTGCGGTCGAGATCGACACCAAGCGCGCCGAGTACCGAGCGCGCAGTGCCCGGGTCGACCCGGTCAAGCCCGGCCAGCCCGGCAACCAGGAACCGCGTCTTGAGCTTGCCATCGGTGGCGTCGTCACCGCGAAAATCGTCGATGGTGGAGGCTGTCACGCGCGTGCCCCTGGGGGCCGCCAGCGCCAGTTCCATCCACGCCGGGCTGCCTTGGTCGACCACGCCGGCCCAGCGCAGCGCGTTCTGGTCGAGACCGGCCGCCAGCATCGAGGCAACCAGGTCGCCGGCGTCCTTCTTGAAATCGCCGCTGACCGGCAGACGCGCGGCGGCATAGGCCGTCAGCACCAGCCGGGCGTACTTCTGTTGCGGATCGGAGGCGCCCGTCCACAGCGCCTTCATCGCCGCCAACCGGTCGTCCGAGGCGCTTGCCACGTAAGCGTTGCGAAGCGTTTCGGCGCGGCCGCCCCATTCCTGCCCGCTGTCGTCCTCGGCGTAGATCTGGCCGTAAAGGTCGACCATCGCCGCGCTCGACAACACGCCGACGGCACCGGCGCGGTCGGCGGCGGAAGCGCGCGTTTCGAGCGGGACCATCGGCGCGGTCGCCGCGGTCAGCCAATAGCGCAGGTCCATGTCGCGAGTCAGGTTATCGGGCGGGGTCAGCCCGGTCGCCACGGTCAGCGCGTAGCGCCACGGGTTGAGCGTGTTTACGCCGTCCCACTCGATCGTCACCGCGCGGCGCGCCTTGCCTGCGGCGCCGGCGTATTTCTGCGCCAGCAGCATGTCGACGTTGGGCCACACCCCGGCCCCGCGCAGCCGGTCCAGCTGCGTCATCGCCGCGGTGGAATCGCCGGTGAACGCGCCGCAGATCGCCTGCATCACGCGCCAGTCGGGATCCTTGCGGGCGCCGCCGACGATGTTGACGATCGGGCAGGCCCCGGTGATGTCGGCGGTCTGCACATAGGCATCGAGCGCGGCCTGCGTCAGCACAGGCGAATAGTTGCCGGGGTCGACGTCCTGGACCAGCGCGCGGGCCGCTGCGCCCTCACCCATGCGGACCAGCAGCGCGGCGCGCAGCCCGGCGAAATCCGCCGGCGCGATCCCCGCCGGCGCGTCGAGCCGCGACACCAGCGCGCGGCGCAGCAGGATATGGCCCCAGCGCGACACCAGCCGGCCGTCGTTGCCGGCGATCGCGGCAGTCACCAGCGAGGCGCCCTGCCCCGCCAGCGAGCCTGATGGCAGTCCGCCTTCCCACGATGCCAGCACGCCCACCCGCTCAACCGCGCGGCGCGCCGCGGGCGGGATGTCGACCTTGGTCTTGAGGCCGAACAGCTCGTCCAGTTCGTCCGGGCTCATCGCCTCGAGCTCGCGCAGGGACGGCAGGTTCGCGGGCAGCTTCGGCGCTGCCGCGGCAGCCGGGGCGCGCTGCGAAGTGCCGGTCGGGATCGGCTGGACGACCGGAGATGAGGTGGCGCTGGGCGCCGGGGCGCTGGCCTTGGGCGCCGGGCTCTTGGGCTTCTCGAACCCGGGAGGCAGCAGCGATTCGGGCGCATCCTGGGCGGCGAGCGCGGTGCCCAGCGCCAGCAACGCGGCACCGGCGATCCAGCGGCGCGCGCTCATCGCGCCGGCACCGGCAAGGCGGCCGGCTGGACGATCAGGTGCGGTTCTTCGCGCCCGGCATCGAACCACGCCGCGGCCAGCAACGCCACCAGCGCCGCCGCCGCGATCGCGGAAACCCTAATCAACCTTGCTGAAGCCACCCGAACCGCCCTTTTGCACCATGCTTGCCTCGGGGCTTAACGCATCTATAGGCGAGCGGGCAATGGACCACGACGCCCCGCGCGCGGCGCCTGCCGCAAATGCGCCGCCCTTCGCGGCGGGCGGAAGCGCTGCGGCCGACCTCGCGCGGGCGCGGCGGGTGTCGCAGCCGATCGTGCTGGTCGGCATGATGGGTGCGGGCAAGACCACGGTCGGACGCAAGCTTGCCGCCACGCTGGAACGCCGCTTCGTCGACGCGGACGAAGCCATCGTTGCGGCCGCGCAGATGTCGATCGCCGACATGTTCGAACGCTATGGCGAGGCATACTTTCGCGATGGCGAACGGCGCGTGATCGCGCGCCTGATGGCCGATGCGTCGCGCGGGGCGGCCCCGGTGATCGCCACCGGCGGCGGTGCTTTCGCCGACGCCGAAACGCGCGCGCTGATCCTGGACAAGGCGATCGCCGTCTGGCTCGATGCCGACCTGGCAACCCTTGTCGAGCGGGTCGGTCGGCGCAGCACGCGGCCCTTGCTTCAGGGCAAGGACCCCGCCGCGGTTCTGGCGGCGCTGCTGGAGGCGCGCGAAGTGGCCTATGCCCAGGCGCCGATCCGCGTCACCAGCGGCCGCGGTCCGCACGCCCGGACCGTCGATGCCATTGTCGCGGAGCTGGCCGCATGGCGGTAATCGCAGTCGACATCGCCGGCGCGCCTTACGACGTGCGCATCGGCCGCGGTCTGCTCGACGATCTGGGCGCCGAATGCGGCGCGCGCCTGCGCAAGCGCCGCGTGCCGATCGTGACCGACGCCAACGTCCACGCCATTTGGGGCGACCGGGTGGCCGCCGCGCTGAGCCGCGCCGGACACGAAGCGGTCTTCCGCGTGCTGCCCGCGGGCGAGCAGACGAAGTCATGGCAGAGCCTGGCCGAAACGGCCGACTGGCTGCTGGACGAGGAGGTTGAGCGGGGCGATCATATCATCGCGCTCGGCGGCGGGGTGATCGGCGACCTCACCGGGTTCGCCGCCGCAATCCTCAAGCGCGGATGCAACTTCATCCAGGTCCCGACTACGCTGCTGGCGCAAGTCGATTCCAGCGTCGGCGGCAAGACCGCGATCAACACCGCCGCGGGCAAGAATCTGGTCGGAGCGTTTCACCAGCCGGCGCTGGTCCTGGCTGACCTTGCCGCGCTCGACACCCTGCCGCAGCGCGAATTGCGCGCCGGCTATGCCGAAGTCATCAAATACGGCCTTATCGATGACGCGCCGTTCTTCGGCTGGTGCGAAGCGAACGGCGCGGCGCTGCTGGCCGGTGACGGGGACGCGCGCGCCTATGCTGTGGCGCACAGCGTCGCCGCCAAGGCGCGCATCGTCGCCGCCGACGAGAAGGAACTGAACGGCACCCGGGCCCTGCTCAACCTGGGGCACACCTTCGGGCACGCGCTGGAAGCGCAAACCGGCTTTTCCGATCGGCTGCTGCATGGCGAGGCGGTCGCGCTCGGCATGGTGCTGGCGGCGCGTTACTCGGCGCGGCGCGGCATGGTTGACGCAGCGGCGGCCCGGCGCGTCGGCGCGCACGTCGCGGCGGCGGGTCTGCCCGCGGCGCTGCAGGGGCTCGGCCTAAACTGCAACGGCGCGGCGCTGGTCGCGCACATGCTGCACGACAAGAAGATGGACGCGGGCACACTGCCGTTCCTGCTGCTGGCCGGCATCGGCCGCACCGTGCTGGTCAAGGACGTCGACCTGGCCGACGTCGCCGCTTTCCTCGACGGCGAACTGTCCGCCTAACCGAACACAGCCATGCTCTGCATCCCGGCGCTGACCGGGCGGCCGTCCGCGTCCCAGATCGCCATGTCCTGGCTAGAACAACCGTTTTCCGCGTAATTGGCCGCCGCGTGGACGAGCCACCAGTCGCCGCGCGACACGGGCGCCGGCGTCAGCAGGTTGATCAGCCAGGTCATCGAGCTGACCGGTGCGGGTCCACCGATCAGCGGCAGCACCGCCGGGGGCAGCGCATCGGCCACCAGCATCAGGTGCACCATCGGATCGAGCCCGGCGATGTCACGCGCGCGCACCCACCATGACAGCACCGGCTGCGGCTTATCGCTGCGCGGGGTGGCAAAGCGCCGCTCGAACTGGGTGATGAACGCGGGAACGTTCGGATGCTCGGGCAAGGCGGTCGCCGTCTCGGGCGAGCACCAGCCCGCGGGCGGCGTGCTCTCCGACAAGTGAAGCCGGCTCTCCACCGCCCCCATGAATACGAACGTGGCGGTCAGGCCGACACCCGCCTCCCCGGCAACCTCGGCGCCGACCCAGGTGGCGTTACGGCCGCGGCGAAGCACGCGCGTCGTCACCGCAACTGTTCCGGCGAGCGGACCGACGAAATTGACCGTGGCCGAGCGTAGCGGCGGCAGCCCGCAATTTGCGCGCTGCGCTGCCGCAAGCGCGAGCGCCGCCGAAAAGCCGCCATAGGTCGTCCGGCCCTGCATCCAGTCGTGGGGAATATCGGCGGCAAAACCGTTCGCGATCGGACGCGCGGCGGCCAGGGTCTGCGGCAAACTCATTCGCTTTCCCTTGACGTAAACGGAAACCGAGTCAACCGGATGGGTCGAGGGGATCCAGGTCGATCGCCGCGAACCCCGGCAGGATCGCTTCGTGCAGCAGGGTCCGGTGGCAGCAGCTCGGATCGTTTTCATAACACAGCAGCGCGGTGCGGCGCCTGGCTGCAAGGTCCGCCAGGGCAGCGCCGGCCGCGATCGCCTCGGGCAGTTCGAGTTGCCCGGAATAACTGCGCTCAAGCGCCGCGTGGTTGCCGGCGCGCGCCGCCGCGCGTCCCTCTGGCGGCGTGCCGAGCGCGCGGTAATGGACGTAATCGATGCCGGCACTCGCCAGGTTGGCCGCCAGCGCGGTCTTGGCGAAGCCGGGCCGGCGCGATGCGGCGACCGCGCGCACGTCCGCCACGACCTCGACACCCGCCGCGGTCAGCGCGGCCAGGAACTGCGACACGCTCGCCTGCTCGTATCCGATGGTCCAGACCGTGGGCATCAGAACAGCCGCGCCCCATTGGGGACCGGTCCGGCGGGCATCACCAGCACGACCTCGCCCGCCTGGTCGGGAAAGCCCAGCGTCAGCACTTCGGACATCGCCTTGCCAACCTGGCGCGGCGGAAAATTGACCACCGCCGCGACCTGGCGGCCGAGCAACTCGTCGGGCGCGTAATTGACCGCTATCTGGGCGCAGCTTTTCCTGACGCCTACCCCCGGGCCGAAATCGATCTGCAGCTTCAGGCTGGGCTTGCGCGCCTCGGCATAGATTTCGGCCGCCACGACCGTGCCGATACGGATGTCGACCTTGAGGAAATCGTCGAACCCGATCGGCGCCGCCGCGGCGGCTCCGGGCGGATGCACCAGATGCGTCATTCCAGCTCCAGGATCACCGCGTCGACGGCCAGGCTGTCACCGGCCTTGGCGTTCACCGCCTTGACCCTGCCGGCTTTTTCGGCGCGCAGGATGTTTTCCATCTTCATCGCCTCGACAACCGCGAGCGGCTGGCCGGGTTCCACCGTATCGCCCTCGCCCACGTCGAGCCGGACCAGCAGGCCGGGCATCGGGCAGATCAGGAAGCGCGACAGGTCGGGCGCGACCTTTTCGATCATGTGCGCGCGGTAGCTGGCCACGCGCGTGGGCAAGACCTGGACGTCATGGATCGCGCCGCGCGTGGTCAGGCGGAATCCGCTGCGCGTCGGCGCGATGCGGATGCCATAGCTGTCCTCGCCGACTTCGGCCTCGATCAGCGTGTCGCCCGGCGTGTATTCGAGCGCGAGGTCGACCGGCTCGCCGTCGACCAGCACGTCCTCCTCGCCCAGTTCGACCGCGTGATCGCTGCCGCCTATCCGCACCGTCCATTCGTAAGGCGGCTCGAGCGGACCGTTCAGCTGGTCGTCGACCTGCCGCGCCCGATCGGCCCGCGCGCTGGCGACGAAGCCGGCGACCGCCGCCAGGTGACGCAGCGTTTCGGGCGACGTTTCCGCGCCATGAAAACCCTCGGGGAATTCCTCGGCGATGAACCCGGTGGTCAGTTCGCCCGAGCGGAACCGCGGGTGCTGCATGATCGCGCTGAGGAAATCGATATTGTGGCCAAGCCCCTCGATCTCGAACCGATCGAGCGCAGCGATCTGCAAATCCGCCGCTTCCTCGCGCGTCGGCGCCCAGGTCACCAGCTTGGCGATCATCGGGTCGTAGAACATCGAAACTTCGCCGCCTTCATAAACGCCGTCATCGACGCGGACGCCGTCCACGCCCCGCCTGCCATTGGAGTTCGCAGGATTATCCGGGCCGTCATCGCTCCAGCCCTCCACCGGCGGCTGGTAGCGCGTCAGCCGCCCCGTGCTGGGCAGGAAGCCGCGATAGGGGTCCTCGGCATAGACGCGGTTCTCGATCGCCCAGCCGTCGATGCCGATGTCGGCCTGCGTGAACGGCAGCTTTTCGCCCGCGGCGACGCGGATCATCTGCTCGACCAGGTCGATGCCGGTGATCGCCTCGGTCACCGGGTGCTCGACCTGAAGCCGGGTGTTCATTTCGAGGAAGTAGAAGCTCTCCCCGGTCGGGTCCGCGCCCGAGACGATCAGTTCGACCGTGCCCGCCGAATAGTAGCCGACCGCGCGGCTGAGCGCGACGCACTGCTCGCCCATCGCGGCGCGCATCTTAGGCGTGACGAAGGGAGACGGCGCTTCCTCGACCACCTTCTGGTGGCGGCGCTGGATCGAGCACTCGCGCTCGTTCAAGTAAACGATGTTGCCGTGCTGATCGCCCAGGATCTGGATTTCGATGTGGCGCGGGTTGAGGATGAACTTCTCGATGAACACGCGGTCGTCGCCGAAAGAATTCAGCCCCTCGCGCTTGGTCGCTTCGAAACCTTCGCGCACGTCCTGCTCGGAATAGGCCAGCCGCATGCCCTTGCCCCCGCCGCCGGCGCTGGCCTTCATCATCACCGGATAACCGATCTCACCCGCGATCCGCACCGCGTGCTCGGTATCCTCGATCTCGCCGACGAAGCCGGGGACGACGTTGACCCCGGCCGCCTTGGCCAGCTTCTTGGACTCGATCTTGTCCCCCATCGCCGCGATCGCGTTCACCGGCGGCCCGATGAAGGCGATGTTTTCGCGTGCGAGTTGCTCGGCGAACGAAGTGCGCTCCGACAGGAAGCCGTAACCCGGATGGACCGCCTCGGCCCCGGTCTGCTTGCACGCCGCGATGATCTTGTCCGCGATCAGGTAGCTTTCGGCCGCCGGCGACGGCCCGATGTGCACCGCTTCGTCCGCCATCCGCACGAACGGCGCGCGCGCGTCGGCATCGGAATAGACCGCGACCGTCGCGATACCCATGCGACGCGCGGTCTTGATGACCCGGCAAGCAATTTCGCCGCGATTGGCGATGAGGATTTTCTTGAACATCAGTCGTCGCGCTCTTTCCGCGTTCTCAAAAGGAACCACCAAACCATCAGTGCCAAGGTCGATATTGCCAACACCCACCAAACAACGCTGAAAGTGTTGCTGCGATTTCGACACTCGTCAAAAGTTTCAGGGCAATCGCCCATGACAGCCGCGAGAGCCGTGAATCCAAAGACTACGACCCAGATAACCCCGCTGATTAAGCAGCCAAGGTTTCTCACTCCGCCGCCTCCACCACCGGGCACGCCCGCAGCGGTTCCTCGCCCTTGAGCGCGGTCAGGCCCAGCTTGGCGAACAGCGCCGCGTCGCTGTCGTCGCCCGCGTTCGGTGCGGTCAGCAGCTTGTCGCCGGTGAAGATCGAGTTCGCGCCGGCCATGACGCACAGCGCCTGGGTCGCCTCGCTCATGCTTTCGCGCCCGGCGGAGAGCCGCACCATCGAAAGCGGCATGGTGATCCGCGCAACCGCGACCGTGCGGACGAATTCGATGTCGTCGATCTTGGCCAGCGGCGTGTCCGCCAGCATATCGCCCAGCACGGTGCCCTTGACCGGCACCAGCGCGTTGACCGGCACGCTTTCGGGGTGGGCCGGCAACGTCGCCAGCGTATGGATGAACCCCACCCGGTCCTCGCGCGTTTCGCCCATGCCGACGATCCCGCCGCTGCACACGTTGATGCCCGATGCGCGCACGTTGGAAAGCGTTTCCAGCCGCTGGTCCATCGTCCGCGTGGTGATGACGCGCTCGTAATATTCCGGGCTGCTGTCGATGTTGTGGTTGTAGTAATCGAGCCCCGCCTCGGCGAGCATGTCGGCCTGTTTCGGCGTCAGCATGCCCAGCGTCATGCAGGTTTCCAGCCCCATCGCCCGCACGCCTTTCACGATCTCTACGATCGCAGGCATGTCGCGATCCTTGGGGTTGCGCCAGGCCGCGCCCATGCAGAAGCGCTGGCTCCCGTGGTCCTTTGCCTGCGCGGCCGATTGCAGCACCGCCTGGACGTCCATCAGCTTGGTCGCGGCGACGCCGCTGTCCGCCTTCACGCTTTGCGAACAATAGCCGCAATCTTCAGGGCAGCCGCCGGTCTTGATGCTCAGCAGCGTGCAGAGCTGGACCTGGTCCGGCGCGTGGTGCGCGCGGTGGACTGTCGCGGCGTGGAACACCAGTTCGGAAAACGGCAGGTCGAACAGCGCGGCGATTTCGGCGCGGGTCCAGTCAGTGCGGATGGTCATTGCGGGGCGTCCTGGCAGCCGGTGACGAAGCCGTATTGCGGATCGAGTTTCTCGGTCGTCGGAAACAGAAACTGCAGCGCGGCGGGCACGACGGCGTGGTAGATCGTGGCGTGGGTGAATTCGCGGTGCGGAACCACGCAGGCGCGGTTGCCCAGCGCAGCGGCGAAGCGCGCGTCAATGGCGGCTTCGTCGCCGCCCTCCTCGGCAAAGGTGACGAAAAGGCGCCGTCCGGCCTGCGCTTTGCCCATCAGCGCAGGTGCGGCGGCGGTCAGCGCGGCGTTATCCCACCACAGGCTGGGGCTGACGGCGGCGTAATTGCGGAACAGCGCCGGCTCACGCAGCCAGGTCTCGGCGATGAAGAGGCCCGCCAGCGATTCCCCGATCACGCCATCGTTACCGTCGGTGCGATAGCGCGCGGCGATCATCGGCTTGACCTCGTCGCGGATGAAGCGGCGAAAGCGCGCCGATTGGCCGGCGGTGGGATACTTGGCGAGCAGCGCCTTGTCCGCGGTTGGCCCAGTAAGCTCGTTGCGGCGGTCCCTGGTGGCGATGCCGACGACGATCGCGTCCTGCGCCCGTCCCCACGCCGCGCCGAGCTGGCCGGCGCCGACGACGTGGATGAAGTCCTGATCCACGCCGCCGTCGATCAGGTAGAGCACCGGGTACCGCTTTTCCCCCTTGGCGTAGTCCGCGGGCAGCGAAACGTTTATCACCCTCTCCTCGCCCATCACGGCCGAGGCGACGCGAATGCTTTGGCCCAGCACGATCGTTTCCGGCGCGGCAATGGATACAGCGGGCAGCGCCGCGTTCAGCGGCGTGGACAAAAGCAGGGCCAGCGCGGCGGTGCGGGCGATCATGCCGGTTTCCTTGCCAGGTAGAGCCCCAGCGCCATCACCGCCAGGCCGGCGGCGCGCTTGGTCGTGATCGGGCTGGGTATCGCGCCAAGCCAGCCGAAATGGTCGATCGCCGCGGCGGCAACGATCTGGCCCAGCAGCACGAAGAAGATCGCATTGCCCAGGCCGATCTTCGGCGCCGCGAAGGCGACAGCGGTGGCGTAGAACAGCATGAACACCGCGCCGAACCAGATCCACGGCTGTTCGAACGTGAACGCCGATCGCGCGGGAAACCCCATCACCGCGACGATAGCGAGTGCGATTCCGAAGCCCACGCCGAAAGTGACCATCGTCGCCGAAACCGGGCTGCCGAGCTGCTTGCCCAGCGCGGAATTGAACGCCGCGAAGATCGGGATGCCGATGCCGCTGGCGAACATCATCGCCGCGATGGGCACGAACGCGGTTTGCGGGGCCGCGCTCACCCTGCGGCCTCCAGTTCGGACCCGGCCGGCGGCATGTTGTGGCCCAGCAGGCGCAGCAGGTCCGCCGCGCACTCGACCACGTTGCTGCCCGGGCCGTAGATCCCCTGGACCCCGGCTTCGCGCAGAAAATCGTAGTCCTGCGGCGGGATCACCCCGCCCGCCACCACCTTGATGTCGGCGCGCCCCGCATCCTTGAGCAAGCGCACCAGCGCGGGGATCAGCGTCTTGTGCCCTGCTGCCAGCGACGAGGCGCCGACCGCGTCGACGTCCTTTTCAAGCGCCAACGCGGCGGTCTCTTCGGGCGTCTGGAACAGCGGCCCCGACACCACGTCGAAACCCATGTCAGCGAACGCAGAGGCGATCACGTTGGCGCCGCGGTCGTGTCCGTCCTGGCCCATCTTGGCGACGAGGATGCGGGGTTTGTGACCGATCCGGCGTGCAACCGCGTCGACGCCCGAGACGACCGCAGCATAGCGATCGTCGCCGGCATAGGCCGGGCCGTAGACGCCCGTCACCGGCACCGGCTGCGTGCCGTAGCGGCCGAATGCGGCCTCCATCGCGTCCGATATCTCGCCCAGCGACGCGCGCGCGCGCGCCGCGCCGACCGCCAGCGCCAGCAAGTTGCCGCCGCCCCTCGCGCCTTCGGTCAGCGCCGCCAGCGCGGCACGGCAAGCGGCCTCGTCGCGGCGCTCGCGCATCGCCTTCAGGCGCGCGATCTGCGCGTCGCGCACCGCGTGGTTGTCGATGTCGAGCGTGTCGAGGTGGGCTTCCTCGCCCAGCCGGTACTTGTTCACGCCCACGATCACGTCCTCGCCGCGGTCGACCCGGGCCTGGCGTGCGGCGGCGGCCTGTTCGATGGCGGCCTTGGGCTTGCCGGTGGCGACATAGGCGGTCATCCCGCCGGCCGCGTCGACCTCCTCGATCATGGCCCAGGCCTGGTCCACCAGCGTCTGCGTCAGCGCCTCGACGTAATAGGACCCGCCCAGCGGATCGACGACCCTGGTGATGCCGGTTTCCTCGGCCAGGACGATCTGCGTGTTGCGGGCGATGCGGGCGCTGAAATCGGTTGGCAGCGCGATCGCCTCGTCCAGCGCGTTCGTGTGCAGGCTCTGCGTGCCGCCCAGCGTCGCGGCCATTGCTTCGATGCAGGTGCGCATGACGTTGTTGTAGGGGTCCTGCTCCTGCAGGCTGACGCCGCTGGTCTGGCAGTGGGTACGCAGCATCTTGCTGCGTTCGCTTTTGGCGCCCAGCTCGTCCATCACGCGCCACCACAGCGTGCGGGCAGCGCGCAGCTTGGCGATCTCCATGAAGAAGTTCATGCCGATGCCGAAAAAGAACGAAAGCCGGCCGGCGAAGGCATCGATATCGAGCCCCGCCGCCATCGCGCGCTTCGCGTATTCCTTGCCGTCGGCAATGGTGAAGGCCAGCTCCTGCACCGCCGTCGCACCGGCTTCGTGCATGTGGTAGCCGGAGATCGAAATGCTGTTGAACTTGGGCATTTCGGCGCTGGTATAGGCGATGATGTCCGACACGATCCGCATCGAAGGCTCGGGCGGATAGATGTACGTGTTGCGGACCATGAACTCCTTGAGGATGTCGTTCTGGATCGTCCCGTCGAGGAGCTTGCGGTCGACCCCCTGCTCCTCGCCCGCGACGATGAAGAACGCCAGGATCGGGATCACCGCGCCGTTCATCGTCATGCTGACCGACATCTGGTCGAGCGGAATGCCGTCGAACAGTATCTTCATGTCCTCGACGGAATCGATCGCCACGCCCGCCTTGCCCACGTCGCCGACCACGCGCGGATGGTCGCTGTCATAGCCGCGGTGGGTGGCGAGGTCGAAGGCGACCGACAGCCCCTTCTGCCCGGCCGCGAGGTTGCGGCGGTAGAAGGCGTTGGATTCCTCGGCGGTTGAGAAGCCCGCATACTGGCGGATCGTCCACGGCCGTCCCGCGTACATGCTGGCGCGCACCCCGCGCGTGAACGGCGCGAAGCCGGGCAAGCCGGGATCGGCGGTAACGTCGTCCGCGGTGTAGAGCGGCTTGATGTCGAAGCCTTCGGGCGTATGCCAGGTCAGGTCCCTAAACCGTTCTGGGCCCTTCACCTCCTTCGCCGCGGCGGCCTGCCAGTCTTTCGCGTCAGCCATCGTCACTTGCCCTTGAACTGTGCGGGACGTTTTTCGAGGAAGGCGCGCACCCCTTCGGCGAAATCCTCGCCGTAACCGGCCTCACGCTGGTTCTCGCGCTCGAGGTCGAGCGTTTCGTCCAACGTCAGCGACAGCCCGGCCGGCACCTGCTTGCGGATCATGGCGATGATCCGGGTTGGCCCCTGCGCCAGTTTGGCCGCAATGGCCTGCGCGGCGTCGAGGCATTCGCCATCGGCGACCACGCGGGTGACGATGCCGGCGTCAAGCGCGTCGCCCGCCATGCAGCGTTCGCCCAGCAGCGCCATCTCCAGCGCCTTGGTGCGCCCCGCGCTCTTGCCGATGAACCAGGCGGCGCCGGCATCGGGGACCAGGCCGATGTTGACGAAGGCCAGCTGGAGATAGGCCGAACGCGCCATAACGCTGATGTCGCCCGCCAGCGCCAGCCCTACGCCCGCGCCCGCCGCCGGCCCGTTGATCGCGGTGACGACCGGAATGTCGAGAGTGGCCAGGCGCCGGATCAGCGGGTTGAAATTGTCCTCCAGCGACTGGCCAAGATCGCGGTTGAGCCCGCCGCTGCCCGACACGTCGTTGTTGGCGGCCAGGTCCGCGCCGGCGCAGAAACCGCGCCCCGCGCCGGTGATCACGACGCAGCGCGCGCCCTGCGCCAGCGCCTGGTCAAGCGCGCCGTGCATGTCCGTGAAGCACTGCGGCACCAGCGCGTTCAGCCGATCGGGCCGGTTGAGCGTGATCGTGGCGACGTCGTTCGCGACAGCCAGCGTGATGGTTTCGAACGCGGTCACGTCAGTTGCTCCAGTGCGCCCCCTCGCTGGGCGTCTCCATGATCTCGGTCAGGACGCCGCCCATGTCGCGCGGGTGGAGGAAGAAGATCGGCGTGCCGTGCGCGCCGATCCGGGTCGGGCCGAGGACGCGCTTGCCCATCCCCTCGAACTCGGCGCGCGCGGCGGCGATATCGGGGACTTCGAAGCAGACGTGATGCTGCCCGCCGGCGGGGTTCTTCTCCAGGAAAGCGCGGATCGGCGAAGCATCGCCGAGCGGCTCGATCAACTCGATCTGCGGGCCGGAGGGCGTATCGACGAAGCAGACTTTCACGCCCTGCTCGGGCATGTCGAACGGCTCGTGGATCGTCGTCGCGCCCATCGTATCGCGCCAGAACGCGACGGCGTCGGAGATCGAGGGCGTGGCGACGCCGATGTGATTGAGGCGGCCGAGTTTCATTCAACATCTATCATAAAGCAAACGCCCAGTAAGCGCAGAACACTGCAGTGAAAATGTTCCAGCATTGCGCCACGAGAAATCTTACAGGTTGCGAATCAGCGGAGTACGGGCCGAACGAGATGTACTCGGCACCCGTTTTGACTTCGCCTGAAATGAAACCGCGTACCGCGTAGCTCAAGAAAATTGCTGCGGTGATACCGAGGAGAAACCGGAGCCAAATCGGATCAAGCATCGCAACCTCCCTCAAAGCGGAATATTGTCATGCTTCTTCCACGGATTCTCGAGGCTCTTGTTCCTCAGCTTCCGTAGTCCCAGCGCGATACGGCGGCGGGTCGAGTGGGGATGGATCACCTCGTCGATGAAGCCCTTGCTCGCCGCGACGAACGGGTTGGCGAAGCGGTCTTCGTATTCCTTGGTCCGCTCGGCGATCTTGGCCGGGTCGCCGATGTCGGAGCGGAAGATGATCTCGACCGCGCCCTTGGCGCCCATCACCGCGATCTCGGCGGTGGGCCAGGCGTAGTTGAGATCGCCGCGCAAGTGCTTGGAGGCCATGACGTCGTACGCGCCGCCGTAGGCCTTGCGGGTGATCACGGTGATCTTGGGCACGGTCGCCTCGGCATAGGCGAACAGCAGCTTGGCGCCGTGCTTGATGATGCCGCCCAGTTCCTGCGCGGTGCCGGGGAGGAACCCGGGCACGTCGACGAAGGTAACTATAGGGATCTCGAACGCGTCGCAGAAGCGTACGAAGCGCGCCGCCTTCTTGGACGAATTGATGTCGAGTACGCCCGCCAGCACCATCGGCTGGTTGGCGATGACGCCTACGGTGCGGCCTTCGATGCGGCCGAACCCGGTCAGGATGTTGCCGGCGTGGCCGGGCTGGATCTGGAAGAACTCGCCCTCGTCGAGCACTTTGCGCACCACTTCGCACATGTCGTAAGGCTGGTTGGCGTTGGCCGGGATCACGCTGTCTAGGCTGTCCTCGGCGCGGTCCCACGGATCGGCGCAAGGCCGCTCGGGAGCGCCGCTGCGGTTGTTGCAGGGCAGGAAATCAAAGAACTCGCGCGCGGTCAGCAGCGCCTCGATATCGTTTTCCAGCGCCAGGTCGGCAACGCTGGTCTTGGTCGAGTGCGTAATCGCGCCGCCCAGCTCCTCTTGCGTGACCACCTCGTTCGTCACGGTTTTCACCACGTCCGGCCCGGTGACGAACATGTACGACGAATCCTTCACCATGAAGATGAAGTCCGTCATCGCCGGCGAATAGACCGCCCCGCCCGCGCAGGGCCCCATGATGAGGCTGAGCTGCGGCACCACGCCCGATGCCAGCACGTTGCGCTGGAAGATCTCTGCGTAGCCGCCAAGGCTGGCGACGCCCTCCTGGATCCGCGCGCCGCCGCTGTCGTTCAGCCCGATCACCGGCGCGCCGACCTTCATCGCGCTGTCCATGATCTTGCAGATCTTCATCGCGTGGCGTTCCGAAACCGCGCCGCCGAACACCGTGAAGTCCTGCGAAAACACATAGACCAGCCGCCCGTTGATCGTGCCGCTGCCGGTCACCACGCCATCACCCGGGATGCGGTTATCGGCCATGCCGAAGTCGAAATTGTTGTGCTCGACGTAAGCGTCGACCTCCTCGAAGCTGCCTTCGTCGAGCAGGATGTCGAGCCGTTCGCGCGCGGTCAGCTTGCCCTTGGCGTGCTGGGCATCGATCCGGCGCTGGCCCCCGCCCATGCGGGCAGCCTCGCGCCGGCGTTCCATTTCAGCGATATTGGCGGACATGCAGGCCCCTTGGGTAGTGTCAGCGCAGGGTCATGCCCGCGTCACGCGCCGCTGTCGAATGTGAACTTGCGAAGTTGCGAAGCGGCAGTTTGCAAACTATCGCGCTGTCATGAGCACCAGCCGCCTCTTCGCCGGGCCGCGCCTGCGCGCCATGCGCCGCGACCGCGCGATGCGGCAGAACGACCTTGCCGGACGCCTCGGGATCAGCACCAGCTACCTCTCGCAGCTGGAAAGCGACGATCGCCCGCTGACCGCGGCGCTGGTAGAACGGCTACGCGCCCTGTTTCCGCTCGACTGGCACGAGCTGGGCACCGGCGGCGCGGAAACCCGGCTGGCGGCGCTGCGCGAAGCGGCCGCCGACCCGCTGTTCCCCCAACCGCTCGATCCCGGGCAACTCGCCCGCTTCGCAGCCCAGCAGCCGGCGCTGGCGGACCGTTTCGTCGCGCTGCACGAGGCTTATCGCCGCACCGGCCAGCGCCTGCAGATGGTGGACGAGGCGCTGGGCGCGGACCGGGCCGATGGCGCGCGCCTGCCGTGGGAGGACGTGCGCGACTGGTTCCACCGCGCCAACAACTACGTCGACCGGATCGACCGCGCCGCCGAAGCCCTCGCCGCGCGGCTCGGTGCCGCGCCCAGCCCGGCCTTGCCCGCGATAGAGCGCCAGCTGACCGGCCCGCTCGCCTTGTCCCTGCGGTACGAGTCCGGGCCCTTGCGCGCTTTCGACGCCGAGATGCGGCACGTCGCGGTCGACCCCGGCCAGCCGGTGGAAAGCCGGCGCTTCCAACTGGCCCACCAGCTGGCCGCGATTGTCCTGAAGGACGAGATCGCCGCGGTTGTTGCCGGCGCCGACCTGGCGACCCCGGCGGCGCGGCAACTGCTGTTCGTCGGGCTTGGCAACTACGCCGCCGGCGCGCTGCTGATGCCGTATGGCGCGTTCCGCAAGGCCGCCCGTGACGCGCGCCACGACATCGACCGGCTGGCCCAGACCTTCGGCACGAGTTTCGAGCAGACCTGCCACCGCCTGTCCACGCTTCAGCGCGAAGGCACGCGCGGGGTGCCGTTCTTTTTCTGCCGGGTCGACATGGCGGGCAACATTACCAAGCGCCACTCCGCGACGAGGCTGCAGTTCGCCCGTTTCGGCGGGGCCTGCCCGTTGTGGATCGTGCACGAGGCCGTTGCGATCCCCGACCGCATCCTGGTCCAGCTGGCCGAGACGCCCGACGGGGTGCGCTATGTCTCGATGGCGAAGGGGCTGGTCAAGCCCTCGGGCAGCTACGCCCGCGCGCCTCGCCGCTATGCAGTCGCGCTGGGCTGCGAAGCCAGCCACGCCGGCGAATTCGTCTATGCCGACGGGATCGACCTGGCCTCCGAGGCCGGCGCCACGCGCATCGGCGTCTCGTGCCGGCTCTGCCCCCGCCCCGATTGCGACCAGCGCGCTTTTCCGCCCAGCGACCGCATGATCGCGGTCGACCCGGACGAGCGCGGCGTGGTGCCCTACCGCATCGGCGGGGTGCCGAGCGGTACCTAGCGCATCAGGACGAGCTCTTCGGCCATCGACGGGTGGAGCGCCACGGTGGCGTCGAAGTCCGCCTTGGTAAGTCCGGCACGCACCGCGATCGCCGCGGCCTGGAGGATCTCGGGCGCATCGGGCCCGATCATGTGGATGCCCAGGATCTTGTCGGTGCCGGCATCGACGACCAGCTTGTAAAGCCCGCGCTCGGCCCGTTCGGCGAACACGTTCTTCATCGGCCGGAAGTCCGAGGTGTAGACCTTGACGTCGCCGAACTGGTTGCGTGCCTGCCCTTCGGTATAGCCGACCGCGGCCAGCGGCGGCTGGCTGAACACCGCGCTGGGAATGCAGTGATAATCGACGTGCGGCACGTCCATCCGGCCGAACACGCGGTCGGCAAAGGCCTGCCCCTCGCGGATCGCCACCGGCGTCAGCTGGACCCGGTCGGTCACGTCGCCGACCGCATAGATCGAGGGCACGTTGGTGCGGTTCTCGGCATCGACGACAATCTCGCCGCGATCGCCGATCGTCACGCCTGCCGCCTCGAGGCCGAGGCCGTCGATCTTGGGGCGGCGCCCGGTCGCGACCAGCACGATGTCGGCGGCGAGCGGGTCCAGCCCCTCGGTGTGGACCAGCAGGGATCCGTCCGCCTCACGCGTCACCTGCTGCAGCTTGCGGTTGAACTTGTATTCGATGCCGCGCGCCATCGTGATCTGCAGCAACCTGTCGCGCAGCGTCTCGTCATATCCGCGCAGCACCGTATCAGAGCGGTTGACCACGGTGACATGGCAGCCCAGCGCGTTGAAGATACCGGCAAATTCCATCGCGATGTAGCCGGCGCCGGCGATCACGACGCGCCGGGGCAGCGTTTCGAGGTGGAAAACCTCGTTGCTGGTGATGCAATGCTCGTTGCCTTCGAACGCGGGCATGACCGGCCAGGCGCCGGTCGCCACCAGGATCGTGCCGGCGGTGACCGTCTTGCCCGAAGCCAGCCTGACCGCGTGCGGCCCGGTGATTTCCGCGCGCTCCAGGAAACTGTCGACCTTGTTGTTCGACAGCGTGGTCTTGTACGCGCCTTCCAGCCGGTCGACGTCGCGCAGCACCGTATCGCGCAAGTGCGGCCAGTCGAACTCCATGCCCGAAACCGACCAGCCGTAGTGGCGGGCGTCCTGCAGCTCCTCGGCGAAGTGGCTGCCGTAGACGAGCAGCTTCTTGGGCACGCAGCCGCGGATCACGCACGTCCCGCCGACGCGGTATTCCTCGGCCACCGCCACGCGCGCGCCGTGCGCCGCGGCGACCCGGCTGGCACGGACCCCGCCCGAACCCGCGCCGATGACGAAAAGGTCGTAATCGTAAGTGTCGGCCATGGTGTTCCTTTGCCCCCGGGTGCAGCCAGGCTGGCGGCAGCCGGGGCAAGTGGCAGCTAGGGTTGCCGGGCCCCTTCGGCAAGGACGCGCGGTGCGATCACTGTAATCGGCGGGCGGGCGCCGACGCGATCAGGCGATCCCCGCCGCCTTCATCAGCGCCGTCGTGCTGGTGTCGAAGTGGCCGCCGCCCTGGCCGATCGACTTGGCGATTTCCTTGCCCAGCTCGACTCCGAACTGGTCGAACGAGTTGATGCCAAGGATCACGCCGTTGGCGAAAGTACGATGTTCGTGGAATGCGATCAACGCGCCCAGCGTCGCCGGATTGATGTCCTCGCACAGCATCGTCGCCGACGGCCGGTCGCCCGGATAGGCGCGCGCCGGGTCGGCATTGGCCTTGCCAGCCATCAACGCCGCGCCCTGGCCGAAGCAGTTGGCCAGCAGGTTGCGGTGATGCACCGGGTCCAGGGTGTCGCCCGGAATGATCGCGGCGATGAAATCGACCGGCACCACGGCCGTGCCCTGGTGCAGCAGCTGGAACACGGCGTGCTGGGCGTCCGTCCCGACCCCGCCCCAGGTGATCGGCGCGGTCGGCTGGGTCACCGGCTTGCCGTCCAGCGTGGCGCGCTTGCCGTTCGATTCCATCTCGAGCTGCTGGAGGTAGCTCGGCAACAGGCGCAGCCGCTCGTCATAGGCGAAACAGGCGCGCGTCTGGCAGCCCACCAGGTGGGTATAGTAAAGGTCGGCAAAGGCAGCGCGCAGCGCCACGTTGGCGGCGCCGTCCTCCTCGATGAAATGGCGGTCCATCGCCGCTGCGCCGTCCAGCATCTCGGCGAAATCGTCCCAGCCGCAGGCCAGAGCGATCGGGAAGCCGATCGACGACCACAGCGAATAGCGCCCGCCGACACTTTCGGAAAACGGCAGGACGCGCGTTTCGTCGATGCCCCATTCGACCGCCTTGTCGGGCGCCGCGGTAAGCGCCACCGCGCGGCCATAGGGATCGGCAACGCCGTTTGCCTTCAGCCAGTCGAGCGCCGAAGCGGCGTTGGTCATCGTCTCGGTCGTGGTGAACGTCTTGGAGGCGACCGCGATCATCGTGGCCGCGGGGTCGCAGCGCGCAAAGGCCTCTTCCAGCGCCTGGCCGTCGATGTTGGCGACCACCTCCACCGCGATGGCCGGGCCGGCGTCGGGATCGGCCTGGTCGGGACGCGCCAGCGCGTCGAGCGCCAGCTTCGGGCCCAGCGCCGAGCCGCCGATGCCGATATGGATTAGGTGCCGCACTGTGCCGAACGTGCCGCCGCGGATCGCCGCGACCAGGCCGCGCATGCGGGCATGAAGCGCGCTCGCCTCCTCGACCATCGCGGCGTCGCCTTGTCCGCGCTGCGCCATGTGCCCGACCGGGCGATCTTCGGTGACGTTGATCCGCTCGCCCGCCAGCAGCGCGGCGCGGCGCTGGGCAAAGCCGGCGGCGGCCGCCAGCGCCTCGAACGCGGCGACGTGATCGGGCGACAGGTGCGTCTTGGACCAGTCGAACCGGATCGAGCCACCGGGCAGATCAAGCGTCGTGGTCATCGCCGCGACGCGGCCGGCGTCGGCGAACAGGTCCTTCAGCGACGGGCGCGGCAGCGCGGTCAGACGATCCCAGGCTGCTGTCACGTCCGTATCGCTTGTGTCCGCCATGCTCTCGGCCTTTCCTACGCCTGCATCGATGCAGTAGAAGCCGCGCCCATGCCTGCGCAACCCCGCCATTTGGTCCCCCTGTCGCGGTCCGTCGGAGGATCGACGCGGTTCGTCGTCAGGACGGTGTCAACTGTGTCAATCGTGTTAGGCGCCTAACACAGCGGCCGGTGCGCCGCGCTTGACGCCGGAAGCTTCCCCCAACATGGACGAGCCCATGACAGACACCACCCGCCCCAACGCCGGCAGGCCCGAAACGGTCACCCCCCAGGTCGTAGGCCCGGCCCCGGCACCGCTGGCGACGGACAAGCCCAAGAAGAAGGAGGACAATTTCTTCGTCTTCCTGATCAAGCTGGTGCTGGTCGTGGTGATCTTCCGCAGCTTCTTCTTCTCGCCCTTCAACATCCCCAGCGAATCGATGCTGCCGCGGCTTTGGAACGGCGACTATCTCCTCGCCAGCAAGTGGTCTTATGGCTACTCGCGCTATTCACTGCCGCTGTCGTTGCCGCTCCTGCCCGAGCATCGCCTGCTGGCCAAGCAGCCCGCGCGCGGCGATGTGGTGATCTTCAAGGCCCCGCCGCTCGACGACGTCGATTATATCAAGCGGGTTATCGGCCTGCCGGGCGACACCGTCCAGATGATCGGCGGGCAGGTCTACCTGAACGGGATGCCGGTTCCCAAGGTGCGGGTCGCCGATTTCGAAATCCCCGTTTCGGGCAACACGCGCTGCTACGGTCCGCAGTTCGCCGTCCGGACCGCGCAGGGCCGCGATGTGTGCCGTTACCCCCAGTTCCGTGAGACCCTGCCAGAGGGCAAGAGCTATACCGTGCTCGATCTCGGATACCGTCCGCAGGACGATTTCGGGCCTGTGGTCGTGCCGCAGGGAATGCTGTTCCTGATGGGCGACAACCGCGACAATTCCGAAGACAGCCGCTTCGAGGCGGTGCCTGGCGGCGGCATCGGCCTGGTCCCCCAGGACAACCTCGTCGGCAAGGCCAGCGTGATGATGTTCTCGACCAGCGGCGACGCCTCCTGGCTCAAGCCGTGGACCTGGGTGGGCGCGGCCCGCTGGCAGCGGATCGGACTGGCGCTTTGAGCGTCCGCGTTTGATGCTCGGCGACGCTGCCCATACCTTCCTCACGCGCCTGGTCGGCCGCCGCCCGGCGGACGAGGCTCTGTGGCGCGAGGCGCTGACGCACGGTTCAACCGGCGACGCGCGCGATTACCAGCGGCTTGAGTTCCTGGGCGACCGGGTGCTCGGCATGGTCGTGGCCGAGTGGCTGCACGAGGACGAAAAAAGCGACGAGGGCCGGCTTTCGCAGCGCCTCAACGCGCTCGTAAGCCGCACCACCTGCGCCGCGGTGGCGCGCGAAATCGGCCTCGCGGAGCATATCCGCCTGGGCAAGCAGGCCCGCGACGACGGCGGCCATGACAGCGACAACATCCTGGGCGACGTGATGGAGGCGCTGATCGGTGCCAGCTTCGTTTCGCGCGGGTTCGATCCTACGCGCGAGCTTGTCCGCAAGCTTTGGGCGCCGCACGTGCAAGGGGATGCCGGGCAATCCAAGCATCCCAAGTCGGCGCTGCAGGAATGGGCCGCGGGCAACCGCCGCAAGGGTCCGGAATACACGCTGGTCGAACGCTCGGGCCCCGATCATGCCGCCAGTTTCACCGTCCGTGTATCGGTGAAGAACGTTGGCGAGGCGCAGGCGACCGCCAATTCCAAGCAAGAGGCCGAGACCCTGGCCGCCGCCGCCTTTCTCAAGGAATTCGGATGACCGACAGCACCGGCCCCGCTCCCCACTGCGGCCTCGTCGCCGTCATCGGCGCGCCCAATGCCGGCAAGTCGACGCTGGTCAACGCTCTGGTCGGCCAGAAGGTCGCCATCGTCAGCGCCAAGGCGCAGACGACCCGCGCGCGCCTGCTCGGTATCGCGCTGGGCGAAACGCCGGCCGGCAATCCCACCCAGATCATCCTCGCCGACACGCCCGGCATCTTCGCGCCGCGCCGCCGGCTCGACCGCGCGATGGTCAGCGCCGCCTGGGACGGCGCACAGGAGGCCGACGCGATCCTGTTGGTCGTCGATGCCCGCAAGAAGCGCCGCGACGATCTCCAGCCAATTCTCGACGCGCTCAAGGACCGGCCCGAGCGGCGCATCCTCGTCCTCAACAAGGTCGACGCCTGCGACAAGGAGCCACTGCTCGTCGCCGCCGAGGCGCTGACCGCGGAGGTCGCCTTCGAGGAGGTCTATTTCGTCTCGGCCCTCACCGGCGACGGAGTTCCCGAATTGAAGCGCCACCTGGCCGCGCTGATGCCCGAGGGGGCGTGGCATTACCCGGAAGACCAGGTGTCCGACGCCAGCGAACGCCTCCTCGCCGCGGAAATCACGCGCGAGCAGCTGTATCGCCAGCTCCACGACGAGCTTCCCTACGACAGCACCGTGCGGCCCGAAAGCTACACCGAGCGGCGCGACGGATCGGTCGAGATCCATCAGCAGATCGTCATCGCCCGCGACAGCCAGAAGGGCATCGTGCTGGGCAAGGGCGGCAGCAAGCTGAAATCGATCGGCGAAGCGGCGCGCAAGGAGCTGGCCGAACTGCTCGGCCGCAAGGTTCACCTGTTCCTTCACGTCAAGGTCGACGAGGCCTGGGGCGAGAGCAAGGAAATCTACGAGGAACTCGGCCTCGAGTGGGTGCGCTGAGCGGGCCGCGCGCGGCGACGATCTGATACATATCAGGCGCTGGACAAACCGGTCCGCCGCGCGCATCGCTCCGCGGTCCGCAGGTTTACGAAATCGAGGCGTTTTCATGCACTTTCGCGCCGATCTCGGGATCGCCCTCAGCGTCGTCGTGGCCGTTTTCATCGTGCTGTCGCTGCGCTGGCTGTTCTGGTCCGCGCGCGAGCGCGATCGCCGCGATCAGGGCCATCGGGAGCGGCATTTCGCCCTGATCGGGCTGGGCCGCATCAAGAAGAACCAGACCGCGCGCTAGGCCGGGGCCGCACCGCGCGTCTTTTCCGGTTCCTTGCCCAGCCGCACCAGGCTGCACACCCCCGCCACCGCGCACAGCGCAATGCCCGCCAGGAAAGGTGCCGGGCCAAGCCCCCAGCCCAGCGCCAGGACGACCCCGACCCACGCCGCGCCCAGCGTCTGGCCCAGCAACCGCGCGGTCGAGAAGATGCCGCCGGCGGCCGCCGCACGATCCTTCGGCGCGCCGCCGATGATCAGCCGTGCGTTCGGCGCGAAGAACAAACCGAAGCCCGCCGCACACAGCGCCAGCCGCCAGGCGATGCCGACCATCCCCGGGTGCGCCGGTAGCAGCGCCATGGTCGCCAGACCGCAGATCGCCACCGCCATGCCCACCAGCCCCAGGATGCTGGCCTTGATACGATCGGACAGCCAACCCGCCAACGGCGCCACCACCAGCAGCGTCAGCGGAAACGGCAGCACTGCGATGCCGACTTGCTGCGGCGTCAGTCCGAACCCCTGTTCGAAACGAAACGGCAGCGCCACGATCAGGCTCGAGGTGGCGATAAAACCCGCTGTGGCCGCCATGATCGAAAGCCCGATGACCGGCCGAACCAGCAGGTCGACCGGCAGCACGGGACGTTCGCGCGTCATTTCGCGGCGCGCCAGCAGTCCGCCACTGACCAGCCCGGCAAGGGCGATGGCGGTGCCGATCAGCGGCTGGCCGGCGTGCGCGGCCAGCTCTATCCCGCCGACCAGCAGGGCCACGCTGCCCGCGCTCCACAGCCCGCCGCGCCAGTCGAAGGGAACCCTGGCTGGTCGCGGATCCGGAAGGCTGCGGCCCAGCAGCAGCGAGGCCAGCGCGAACGGCGCCGCCAGCGCGTAGACGATCCGCCAGTCGGAATGTGCGACGATAAATCCCCCCACCACCGGCGCGACGGCGTTGCTGGAGGCGACGATGACCGAATTGATGCCCAGCCCGCTGCCGAGGCTCCTGGCCGGGTAGATCTGCCGCAGCAGCGCGGCCGACACGCTCAGAGCCGTCCCCGCGCCCAGCGCCTGCAGCGCGCGAACCGCCAGCAGCGCCGGAAAGCTGTGCACCAGGAAGGTCAGCGCCGAAGCGCCCATGAAGACGATCTGGCCGATCTGGTAGAGGTTCCGGTGCCCGATCCGGTCGCCCAGCGTCGCGAACGGCAGCAGCACCATGACGGTAACGAGCTGGTAGATGGTGACCGCGCTGACGACCGTGCCTTCGCCGACTTTCAGGTCGCGCGCGATCGTCGGCAAGGCGACGTTGCCGATCGTCCCATCGATTACGAATAACGCGGTGCCGAACGAAATTGCGACGATCGCGATCAGGCGGCGCGGATAGAGCAGCCCATCGCGCGGTTCAGGCTTGGCTTGGGATGGCGACACGTCCGCGCGCCTGCCCGGGGCCGGCGCGCGGGGCAAGGCCTAACCGCTCAGGCGGCGCCGATGCGCTGCAGCTTGGCCTTCATGGTCGCTTCGTCGAACGGCTTGATGACATATTCGTTGGCGCCCGCGTCGATGCCCTTGTGGATATCCAGGGTATCGTTCTTGCTGGTGCAGAACACCGCCTTGGGCCGATGCGGGCCTGAAAAGGCCCGCAGCCGGGTGATGAATTCGATCCCCGTCATGACCGGCATGTCCCAGTCGAGCAGGACGAGGTCGGGCATCGCCGCCTTGCAGCGCGCCAGTGCTTCCTCGCCGTTCTCGGCCTCGGTCACCTGGTAACCGAGGCTTTCGACGATGCGGCGGGATACCTTTCGGACCACGCGCGAATCGTCGACGATCAGGCATTGGCGCTGCGCCGCCGGCGCGTTGGGCGTCGACGAGGCGACGTGCGCCTGCGCGGACGCCGCCGCCGGCTGCGCGGGCGCGGCACTGGGGCGGAGCATGTCGGACCGATGCGGACGGTCGATGCGCTTGATCAGGTCGCGAATGGCACGACCTCCCCGTGAACAGTGGCCAGAGAAGGCGCTCCTTGCGGCAGATGGGATGGGATGGTGTTGGGCAGCGCGGATGGAAGCCCGTGCGACAGGCCACCCGCGGTTCCCGGCTCGGGCTGTTCGACCTCGCCCACGGTCTTGCGAACGTGAAGGTAGGGCACCCAGACATCGCCGAATTCGGCCTTCTGGTACCACAAGTCGAGCACGTCGTAGCTGGCCCAGAAGCCGGCTGGATCGCGCAGGCGGATGCCCTCGCCGATGCGCGGCACGACCGCGAAGCGCAACCGCTCCTGGGTCTGCGTCGTCTCGTTCTGGATTTCGATCTCGATCAAGCGAAGCGACCTTTTTCTCGTCGTCGCCTTGCTAGCGCGAAATCCTTGCCGAAATGCGAACGCGGTTAACGGATTTCGTCGCGCCGACCGTTCACCGCAGCTTGGCGATCCCGATCCCGTCGCTCCGGGCCCGGTCGCGGGTCGATTCCTCGGTCCGCTTCAATGCCTTGGCGATTTCCTTCAGACCCTTGCCCTTGCCGGCAAGAATGCGGAGCTTCGACAGCTCGTCGGCGGTCCAGGGCTGCTTGTGCCGGGCGAAGACCTCAGCCATCGGCAGGCGCCTTCGGGGCGGCCGGCTTTTTCGCAGCGGCTTTTTTTGTCGCGGGCTTCTTGGCCGGGGCTTTCTTTGGCGCAGCCTTCTTGGGCGCAGCCTTGCGCTTGCCCTTCTTGCTCGGACCCTTGGCCGCGCGCTCGGTGATCAGTTCGACCGCGCGCTCCTCGGTCAGGTCGTCGGGCGCCAGGTCGCGCGGCAGGGTCGCGTTGGTCGTTCCGTCGGTGACGTAGGGACCATAGCGGCCCGCCATCAGCTTGATCTCGCCGCCGCTTTCGGGGTGCGCGCCGAACACCTTCAGTGGCTCGGCAGCGGTGCGCGCGCCGCCGCGATTGGCGGCGTCGGCCAGCGCCGAGACGGCCGCGTTCATCCCGGTCTCGAACACCTCGGTGGTTGAGCGCAGCTTGGCGTACTTGCCCTGGTGCGCGAGGTAGGGCCCATACCGCCCGATGCTGGCGGTAATAGGCTCGCCGCTTTCGGGGTGCGGGCCGATCGTGCGCGGCAGGCTCAGCAGCTTGACTGCCCAGTCCACGTCAAGGTCTGGAATGTCCTTCGGTATCGAGGCACGCAGCGCCTCCTTGCCGTCGCCCATCTGGATATACGGGCCGAAACGTCCGGCCTTGCGAAGGATCGGCTCGCCGGTCTCAGGGTGCTTGCCGATCTCGCCGTCCTCACCGCCATCGGCGTTGCCGCCGGGCTGCGCAAACTTGCGCGTGTACTTGCACTCCGGATAATTCGCGCAAGCGACGAAGGCACCGTAACGGCCCCCGCGCAGCGCCAGGCGGCCGTTGGCGCGTCCCTCGGCATTGCACAGCGGGCAGGCGCGGGGATCGCTGCCATCGGGCCTAGGCGGGAACAGGTAATCGGACAGGAACTCGTCCAGCGCCTCGGTCACTTCGGAGGGCTTGCGCTCCATGACTTCGTCGGACTTGGGCTTGAAGTCCTTCCAGAATGCCTCGAGCACCGACTTCCACGCGGCGCGCCCGCCGGACACGTCGTCGAGTTCGTCCTCCATCCCGGCAGTGAAGTCATAAGCGACGTAGCGGGGAAAGAACCGTTCCAGGAACGAGGTGAGAAGCCGCCCGGATTCTTCTGCGAAGAAACGATTTTTTTCCATCCGTACGTAATTGCGGTCGCGAATGACCTGGATCGTGGCCGCGTAGGTCGAAGGCCTGCCTATGCCCAGTTCCTCAAGCCGCTTGACCAGCGTGGCCTCGGAAAAGCGCGGCGGCGGCTGGGTGAAGTGCTGCGTGGTCTCGACCGCGCGCTTGGCCGGAAGATCGCCCTTTTCCAGCGGCGGCAGGAGCGACGAATCCTCGTCCTCGCCGTCGCCCTTCTGGTCCAGCGTCTCGTCGTAGACCGCAATGAAGCCGGGAAACTTTATGACCTGGCCGGTCGCGCGCAACTCGTGCCTGCCGGTGCCTTCGCGCAGCGTCACGCTGGTGCGCTCGATCACCGCGGAGGCCATCTGGCTGGCGATGGCGCGCTTCCACACCAGTTCGTAAAGCCGCGCCTCGTCGCCAGAGCCGAAGGCGTCGCGGGCGAAGTCGGTCGGGCGGATCGCCTCGTGCGCTTCCTGTGCGTTCTTCGCTTTTGTTTCGTAATGCCGCGGCTTTTCCGGCAGATAGTGTCCGTTGCTGTAGCGATCGCTGATGGCCTTGCGCGCCGCGGAGACGGCACTGGGATCCATCTGCACACCGTCGGTCCGCATATAGGTAATCGCGCCCGCCTCGTAGAGCGATTGCGCCACCCGCATCGTGTGACTGGCCGAAAAGCCGAGCTTGCGCGCCGCCTCCATCTGCAGAGTCGACGTCGTGAACGGCGGGAACGGGTTGCGGCGGGTAGGCCGGGTGTCGACCTCTTCGACGCGGAAGGTGGCGCCTTCGACCGAGGCTTTGGCGCGCTCGGCGGTGCCGGCGTCGCCGATGCTCAGGCGCTCCAGCTTTTCACCATCGAAGCGGACCAGGCGCGCGGCAAACTCGGTGCCCTTGTGTTCGAGCTTCGCCAGCACGTTCCAGTATTCCTGCGGCGTAAATGCCTCGATCTCGCGCTCGCGCTCGACGATCAGGCGCAGCGCTACGGACTGGACGCGCCCCGCGCTCTTCGCGCCGGGCAACTTGCGCCACAGCACCGGGGAAAGCGTGAAGCCGAACAGGTAATCCAGCGCGCGGCGCGCCAGGTAGGCATCGATCAGGTCCTGATCGAGTTCGCGCGGATGCGCCATCGCGGTCAGCACCGCGTCCTTGGTGATGGCGTTGAAGGTGACCCGCTCCACCTCCCTGGGCAGCGCCTTGCGCTTGGCCAGCAGCTCGCGCACGTGCCAGGAGATCGCCTCCCCCTCGCGGTCGGGGTCGGTGGCGAGGATCAGTCGGTCGGCCTTTTTCGCCAGCTCGGCGATGTCGCGTACGCGGCCGGTCTTGTCGCCGTAAAGCTCCCAGTCCATCGCAAAGTCCTCGTCCGGTCGAACCGAACCGTCCTTGGGCGGCAGGTCGCGGACGTGGCCATAGCTGGCCAGGACCCGGTAATCCGAGCCGAGATACTTTTCGATGGTCTTGGCCTTGGCGGGCGATTCGACGACGACGAGTTGCATGATCTGAAAACGGCCCCTTACGCGTGCGCGTGCCTATACACGTACGAGGGTGGGGAGCACCGGCCCGCCCCGTCAAGCCTCATGCTGCGAGGCTGACCCGGCCGCCGGCATGGCGCACCAGCCGGCCCTGCAGCTCAAGCTCGAGCAGCGCCAGCTGCACCGCAGGGGCCGGCTCGCCGCTCTGGCGAATGATCTCGTCCACCGCGACCGGCGCCAGCGTCAGCAGGCCGGCGACGTCGGCCGGCAGGTCGGCCAGCTCGTCGGCGCCCTGCCATTCGGGCGCGCTCTCGCGCAGCGTGCCGCGCGGGCAGCCATCGAAGGCTGACAGCAACTCGATGACGTCGTCGGCGGACTGGATCAGCACGGCGCCCTCGCGAATCATCAGGTTGCATCCCTGGGCGCGCGGATCGAGCGGCGAGCCCGGCACGGCCATGACTTCGCGGCCGTACTCGGCAGCGAGGCGCGCGGTGATGAGTGAACCCGATTTCGGCGCCGCCTCCACCACCACCGTCCCCGCCGCGATGCCGGCGATGATGCGGTTGCGCGACGGGAAGTGGCGCGCCAGCGGCTCGGTGCCGGGCGGCTGCTCGGCCACAAGGAGCCCTTGGGTAGCGATGTCCTCCTGCAGGCTTTCGTGCTCGGGCGGATAAGCGCGGTCTATACCACTGGCGATCACGCCGATCGTGCCGCCTGCCAGCGCCGCGCCGTGCGCCGCGCCATCGATCCCCCGCGCCAGGCCCGAGACGACGACGAAGCCAGCCTCCCCCAGCTCACCGGCCAATGTGCGCGCCATCCGCACCGCCGCCGCAGAGGCATTGCGCGCGCCGACGATCGCGACACAGGGGCGCGCCGACAAGGCCGCGTCGCCGCGTACGGTCAGGATCGGCGGCGCGTCCGGCGCGGCACGCAGCAGCGGCGGATAATCGGCATGATCGTGGAAAAGATAGCGCGCCCCGGCGGCGCGCACCGCGGCCGCTTCCGCACGCACAGCATCGGCCGGGGCGACGCGGTAGGCGCGGCCGCCCTTGCCGGCGAGGTCCGGCAACGCCTCCACAGCGGCTTCGGCGCTGCCGAAGCGAGCCAGCAGCTGTCGATAGCTGACCGGGCCGATGTTGGGCGATCGCAGCAGGCGGATGCGGGCGAACGCCTCGGCCGGGGTCGGCGCGCTCATGCCCTGTCGCGGCTCCCGATCCGGGGCTCGGTCCCGGCGCGCAGGCGGGCGATGTTGGCACGGTGCTGGATCAGGACGATGACGGCGATGGCCGCCAGCACCGGTATCAGCGCGGTATATCCCAGCACCAGGGCCGCCACCGGGGCGGCCACGGCGGCCGCCAGGCCCGCCAGCGACGATATCCGGGACATCGCCAGTACCGATACCCAGGCGCCCGCATAGATGGCACCCAGCGGCCATGCCAGGCCCAGGCAAGCGCCGCCGGCGGTGGCCACGCCCTTGCCGCCCCGGAACCGCAGCCAGACCGGAAAACAGTGGCCCACGATCGCGCCCAGCGCGGCGAACCCGGCGGCGTCCGGCCAGTACCGCCAAGCCACCAGCACCGCGACAAATCCCTTCAATCCGTCGAGCAGCAAGGTCGCCGCGGCCAGCCCCTTGTTGCCAGTGCGCAGTACGTTGGTGGCGCCGATATTGCCCGATCCGATCGCGCGCAGGTCGCCCGCGCCGGCCAGACGCGTCAGGATCAATCCGAACGGAATCGAGCCGAGCAGGTAACCGATCGCCAAAGCCGCCAGGGCATCCATCGCTTCGCGTCCTCTCCTTCGCCGTCCGGACTTAGGCGCAGCGGCGCGCCGGCGGCAAGCGCGGGCATTGCCGATTGCCCCGCCGCCATGCAAGACGCGCACGGTTCAAGGGGGAATCGGCGGATGACGCCACGGCTCAATGCGGTCTTGCTGATCCTGGCCCTTGTCGTCGGGCTGCCATTCTACTGGCTGATGATCGACAATCGCCCCGGCGACGTGCCGCCCAAGCCGATCGCGGTGACGCAGCTGCGCGCGCTGGCGGCCTCGATACCGGGGCCACGGCCGGTCGAGGCGGAGATGTACCGCATCGGTTACAACCGCGCGCTGGGCGATCTCTACGTGGCCGGATCGGGCATCAAACGGCGCGGCATCGGCGTGCTTGCCTGGGTGCTGCCGGTTCCGGGACGCGGCGGGATCGTGATCGACACCGGCATGACCGCCGCCCAGGCAAGGGCGCAGAAAGTCGGCGTGTACGACCGCCATCAGCAAGGCGCGATCGATGCAGCGATGCACCGCGCCGACCTGATCCTGGTGACGCACGAACACCTTGACCACATCGGCGGGCTGGCGGCGTTGCACGATCCGGCGGCGCAGGCCCACGCCGCACTCAACCCGCGCCAACTGCCGGGCCCCGCGCAGTCCTCCCTCGGCTGGCAGCCGGGCGCCGCGTTTCGCGTCATAGCGCAGACCGGCCCGGTCGCTGTTGCGCCGGGCGTGGTGGTGATCCCCGCCCCCAGCCATTCGCCGGGATCGCAGCTCATCTTCGTGACCCTGGCCGACGGGACCGAGTTGCTGTTCGCCGGCGACGTTTCCTCGCTGGCTTCGAACTGGCGCCGCCTGCGCGCACGCTCGCGCGTTAACGGCGACATCCTGACCGGGGAGAACCGGGACGAGGTCTACGCTTGGCTCAAGACCATCCGCGCCTGGAAGCAGCAGGCGCCGCAGATGGTGGTGATCCCGGGGCACGACGTCGAATATCTCGACAAGCGCAAGTTCCGGGGGATCCGTTCGATGCTGCCGATCCCGAAGCTGTACGATCCGGCGCTGGCCAACGCCGGTAATTTCTAGTAACGGCGCGCCGAAGCCGGGGGCGCAGGCGGCGGAAGGACGAGACGTGAATTACGACCAGGTGTTCGACCAGGCGATCGAGCGGCTTCATGCCGAGGGTCGCTACCGCGTCTTCATCGATATCCTGCGCAACAAGGGCGCCTACCCGAACGCACGCTGCTTTGCCGGCCACAACGGCCCCAAGCCGATCACGGTCTGGTGCTCGAACGACTACCTGGCGATGGGCCAGCATCCCAAGGTCGTCGCCGCGATGGAAGAAGCGCTGCACGATGTCGGCGCGGGTTCCGGGGGCACCCGCAACATCGGCGGCAACACGCATTACCACGTCGACCTGGAGCATGAACTGGCCGACCTGCACGGCAAGGACGGCGCGTTGCTGTTCACTTCGGGCTATGTCTCGAACGACGCGACGCTGTCGACGCTGGGCAAGGTGCTGCCCGGCTGCGTGATCTTCTCCGATGCGATGAACCACGCCAGCATGATCGCCGGCATCCGCAATTCGGGTTGTGAGAAGCGGATCTTCCGCCACAACGACCTCGCCCACCTTGAAGAACTGCTCGCGGCCGAGGCGCCCGAGACGCCCAAGCTGATCGCATTCGAATCGGTCTATTCGATGGAAGGCGACGTCGCCCCGCTCCATGCGATCTGCGACCTGGCCGAACGTTACAACGCCCTCACCTACTGCGATGAAGTCCACGCCGTCGGCATGTACGGTCCGCGCGGCGGCGGCATTTCCGAGCGGGACGAGGCCGCGCACCGCATCGACATCATCGAAGGCACGCTGGGCAAGGCTTTCGGCGTGATGGGCGGCTACATCGCCGCCGACAACCGGATCATCGACGTGATCCGCAGCTACGCCCCGGGCTTCATCTTCACGACGTCGCTGTCGCCCGTGCTGGTCGCGGGCGTGCTTGCCGCGGTGCGCCATCTCAAGACCTCGAGCGAGGAGCGCGACGGCCAGCAGGCGGCTGCCGCGATGCTCAAGGCCATGCTGGCCGACGCCGGCTTGCCGGTAATGGCGTCGACCACGCACATCGTGCCGCTGATGGTGGGAGACCCCGTCCGCGCCAAGCAGATCAGCGATATCCTGCTGGCCGAATACGGCGTCTACGTGCAGCCGATAAATTTCCCGACCGTGCCGCGCGGGACCGAGCGCCTGCGCTTCACCCCCGGCCCCTCGCACAGCGAGGCGATGATGCGCGACCTGACCGCCGCGCTATCGGAGATCTGGGATCGTCTGGAACTGCGCCAGGCCGCCTGAGCATTGGCTTGGCGCCGGGCCCTGACCTGGCGTCTAGAACGATTTGCGCAACTCGACCGAAACGGTGCGGCCAACCGGATCGCGGAAGATCGACTGGTAATAGAGCGGCAACGTTCCGTTCGAGGTGGTGGCGCCCTGCCGCGACCCTGCCAGGTTCTCGATCGCCACGGTCACGCGGGCACCCTTGGCAATACGGCTGGTGGGCGAAATCGCGGACAGGTCCAGGAACCCTCTCAGGTCGACCTTGGTGTAGGGCTGATAGGTCAAGAGATCGGGCGCCGCGGACGAGCCGATGGCCAGGTAACTGGCTCCGCGCCATGCCGCGTTGAGGCGCACGCCCGACTGGCCGCTCATCAGCGCGATGCTGGCGTCGACGAAATGCCTCTGGCGCCCGCCGCCGATCCCGACCGCGCCGCCGTTTAGAAGATCGACGGTCGCGAGGCCCGGACGGATCACCGATTTGCCCGACAGCAACCAGGTATGCGCCAGGTGAGCGATCAGCTGGAGCTGCGGCGGCGGCGCTGGCCGCGGCGCACCCGGTCTTGCGGGGGCCAGCGCCGCCGGTCGGTGCCCCAGCGGCAGCGTGAAATCGATCGAGGTCCGCAGGTCCTTGATCTGTTGGCGGTCGAAATTCACAGTCCGGTTGTCGACCAGGATCAGCGCCCCGGAGCCGTCGCGCACGAAGCGATCCGGAAACGCCGCGACGACCACCGGGCTGGGCGGAGGCAACCCGCCGATCTGGTTGCGAATCAGCGTGTCGGAATAAGTCACGCCGACAAGAGCCCGGTATTTCGTCCACGGGGACAGCGACAGTGCCGCGCGGTTCACCCGCTGCGTCTCGTTGGCAAGATTGGCGGTGCCGCCGCTGACGATCGTGACACTGGCGGTTTCGTTGCGGACGGGGTCGAAATAGCGAACGTTCTGGTCGATCACCGTGGGTGCGGCCAAAAGATCGGGATAGACCGGCGTCCCGTCCTTGGTCTGGCTTAGCGACAGGCGCACCGCGTTGACAGGTTGCCAATTGAAAGCGAGCGCATAGCGATCGATCTTGCCATATTGCTTGAGGTCAAGCCGCCCGATCTCGGCGCTTGCGTCCGTGCTCCCGATCGGGCTGGTCGACAGCGTCAGGGGCACTGTCAGGCCCGCCCGCATGGACAGTTCGTTGCGGCGAAAGGTCCTGACGGCCCCGTTCGCGTCGACCCCATCCAGCCCGGACCGTACAAAGCCCAGCGCGGCGCGCAGCCGCACCGGGCCGGCCGGCAGCGTGAACAGCGGTCCTTCGAGTTCCTCCGACAATTCACGTGCCGTTGTCGTGTTCGTGGTGCTGCGGACCGATACCGGGATCAGCCCCGCCAGCGTACCGCCGAACGGGTTCGTCGCGGCGGGATAGGCCACGAAGCCGCCCGTGACCGGTGCGAGGAAATCGTAGTCGTAATCGCGATTGGCACGGGTGTAGCGCCCCAGCAGGGTCAGGCGAAACGCGCCGACGGCGGCCACGAACGTCGCCGAGAGGCTGGCATTGTCGTTTTGCGTGCGGCTCGTCAGCGGACGCGCGGGATCGCTCAGAAGCAGCGTGACCGGCACGCTGAACGGCGAAAAGGCGCCGGGGCTGATCAGGAACCGCCCGGTGGGCAACCCGTTGCGGCCTGTGCCGTCGCTCCAGCTCATGCGGCCGTTTGCTGAAAAGGTCAGCCAGGAAGTCAGGTACTTCGAACCCGCCAGACTGGTTTCGTAACTGGTCGAGGCTCCGCGCAATGTCCGATACCGCGCGAGTTGGTCCGGATTGATCCGGTTGATCCCGGCAACCAGGTTCGCAAGCGCAGGGCTGGTGGTACCGGCAGGAAGGGCAACGCTGCTCACCGGGCTGCCTGCCAGGCCGCTCAGTGCCGGATCGACGTTCGTGCCGAAGAACGGCACCACGTTCCCCAGCGGAGCATAAGGCAGCGACTGCACGAATGGCACGACGGACCGATCCGCTTCGTAAAGCGAACCGGTATCGCTGGCACGGAACGCCAGGTTGATGCGGTCCTGCCCACGCACGTAAGTGGCCAGCGCTTCGCCGCGCGACGTTCCGTAGCCGCCCTCGGTCGCCGCCAGGCGGCTGGCCGTCAGCGTCAGTGTCCTCACGCTGCGCTTCAGCACGACGTTGTAAGCCCGCTGACCGACCGGACCGCCGACACGGGCGGCCGCACCGCGCGGCAAGGATTCAATCTTTGCAATAGCTTCGACCGGATAGTCGGCAATGTCTCCGAGGTCGGATATGGGCCGGCCGTTGACCAGGATGCTGGGGCCGTCATCGCCGTTTTCCCCGGCGATGCGGTCTAGCAGTTCACCGACAGTGCTGACTGCGTAGGAAGCGACGCTTTGCTCGTCGTATTCCTTTTCGATCGCGACGTCCTTGAGGGCGGCGATGATGATCCGTGAACCGACGACGACGATTTGCGTGTCGTCTGGTTTGGGCGGCTTCGCCGCCGCTTCCGGCGCCGCGGTCTGGGCCGCGGCCGGGACCCCCGAAAAAGCCAGTGCGAAGATCGAGCAGGCCCTCAAAAGAGCCGTGCAATGCCTTGAAAGGAATTCCATTTCTACGTCTTGGCGATCATCTTCTAGCCAGTCGGTCGACATGACGAACTCCGAAAAGAAGATCCCGCCGGATCGCTCCGGCGGGACCTCCTCGTTACCGTGCAAATGCTAACAAATCAGACTCCCGGGACGGAGATGTACGTCCCGTTGCTGGTCTGTGAGCCGCCGCCCCACGAAGCGCTGTTGAAGTAGGTCGTGTTGCAGTCGCTCCCGGTGTAGCCGTTCTGCTGCGTCCAGATACCCGGCAGCTTCTTGGGCGAGATGCAGACGACGACCTTGGCGGCGAGCCAGCGATCGTTCGGGCCGGCATGCTCGGTCCAGATGCCTCCGTTAAGCTCGTGCCCACCGTGATTGACGGTATCGGTCTGGTCGATCGTGTGGCTCGTCGCCAGGTCGGGGCGCGGCGTCAGCGTACCGTCGGTGGTCCAGGACTCCGGCGTCACCAGGACGGGCACGCCCGGGCCGGTATAGTGCCAGGTGCAGTTGCCAAGATCCTCGCCCCAGTGCGGGTTCGCCGGGGAGAGGCCCTGGCAGCTGCCCTGCCCGCCCGACGGATTGGTGCCGTTGTTGGTGTAGAAGCCTTGCACCGGCCCGTCCGTGTAGACGGCATCGTGATGCGTTTCGGTCGCCTGCGAGAAATTGCACGAATAGCCGAACGTCGTCACGGTCGAGAAATCGGCGGTGAAATCGTACGTGCTGTTGGAGAACGTGCGATCGGTGGCAACCTGGTCACCGAACATGTTGACGCTGCCGCCGTTGCGGAACGGGCGGCCCGCGATGCTCAGCCCCGAATAAGTCGGCGTGCCGACGCCGACGCGCGTGCCCGGCGTCTCCACGCGGGTACCGCCGACTTCGCTTTCAGCACCGACCGACTGGGTGGTCAGCGCACCGGCGACGACGGAATACACCGGCGTGTTATCATGCAAGGTGCCACCACCCAGCGAGGCGAGGTCAGCCAGGCAGACGTTTTCGGCCGTGGTGGTCGTGTCACCGGTCGCATCGAACGCGAATGCGCTCGAAGCGGCGATCGGCGACAGCGCAGTGGCTGCGGCGGCAAGAATAGCGATATAAGACTTCATCATCCAATCCCTTCAAGTACGCGAACGCCCTCGAGCCCGCTCTGTGAGACCACGAGCGGCGGGCAGTCCGAAATGTTAGAAGGCGGTCACGCCCCCGGTTGCGACCTTGGGGGCGTTAATAATCCTTTAACCAACCGAAAACGAATCAATTATTGGCACTTGTGTCAATTACGGATGCGGCAAGCCACAACCGTTAACGGTCGCGGTTTTCTGCGGGTTTGGGGCAGTTATAAGAGCCGTGAGGCGCGCGTCGGGCATCGCGTCGGCCATCAGCCGAAAAAATGCGGGCTCAGACTTGTCGCGTTCCTACAAGTTCGCCGCGGCGAATCGAACCCGCAGCGCGGCGAGTCGAATCAGCGCAGCGAGACGACGTTGTCGCTGCGGCGCGGATCGACGCGGTCGCCCCGGTACAGGCTGGCCATCGGCTCGTCGCTCGCTTCGACGACTTCGCCCTGACCGAACCCGTTGAAAGCGGTGCGCATCGCGGCGCCATAGGCACCCAGCATGCCGATCTCGATGAAGTCCCCGGCGCCGATGTCGGCGGGCAGCATGAAGGGTCCCTTCATGAAGTCCGCATCGTCGCAGGTAGGACCGTAGAACGCGAACTCTTCCAGCCCGCCCGCGCGGCCCTCGTTCAGGCAGCGCACCGGGAACCGCCAGCCGACGTGCGCGGCATCGAACAGCGCGCCATAGGCGCCGTCGTTTATGTAAAGCTCGTCCCCGCGGCGCTTCTCGACCTTGACGATCAGCGAGTTGTATTCGGCGCACAGCGCGCGGCCCGGTTCGCACCACAGCTCGGACGAATAGGACACCGGCAGCGCTTCGTACGCGCGGTGGATGACCGCGAAGTAGTCCTCGAGCGGCGGCGGCTCCATGCCCGGATAAACCGACGGAAAGCCGCCGCCGACGTCGACGATGTCGACCGTGACCGAAGCGTCGACGATCGCGGCGCGCACGCGCTCGAGCGCCTGGACATAGGCGAACGGCGTCATCGCCTGGCTGCCCACGTGGAAACATACGCCCAGCCAGTCGGCAACCTGGCGGGTTGCCTGCAGCAGCGGCGCGGCATCGGCCAGGTCGACGCCGAATTTGGATGCCAGTGACAACTCCGAATACTCTGACGAGACGCGCAGCCGCACGCACAGGCGCAGGTCCGCGGCCGGCGAATCGTCCTCGGTCAGCGTCGCAGCGATGATCTTGTCGAGCTCTTCATGGCTGTCGAGGCTGAAGGTGCGGACACCGTGGACCTTGTAGGCTTCGGCAATGGCGCTGGCGGTCTTGACCGGGTGCATGAAGCACAGCGTCGCTTCGGGCAGCGCGGCGCGCACCAGGCGGACCTCGGCGATCGAGGCGACGTCGAAATGCGTCACGCCCGAATCCCACAGCACCTTGAGCAGGTCGGGCGACGGGTTCGCCTTGACCGCGTAAAGCGACTTGCCCGGGAACGTCTCGGCAAAGAAACGCGCCGCGCGCGCCGCGGCGTGCGGGCGGTTGAGGATTACGGGTTCGTCCGGCGCAAGCGCGCGAACTACTGACGAAGCGTCGGGAAAATGGTGCAACGCAAGGGACCCCCAATAGGCCTTTCGGCCAAGTTTCAGAACAAGGCTGCCTTGCGGTTTGGAAGTCCCCATGGGGCAGCGGAGGCGTGCTAATACCCCCCCGTTTGTGAACTGCAAGTGAAATTGGAAATCGCCCGTCGGCTTGCCGCAAGACAGCCTCTAAATAGCTGCGACTGCACGCATTTATGCGCCAGGCTGTGGCGGGGGATGGGCGCGGCGGTCGCTACCAGCCACGCCGGGCCGCGAATCGACGCGCGTCTAACCTCAGCTAAGGCGGTCGCGGAAATCGGCGTATCCGAACTTGCGCACCTGCTCGAGCATGTCGGTTTCGCTATCCCACAGCCAGATCGATGGCAGCGGCACGCCGTTGAAGGTGGTGGTCTTGACCATCGAATAGTGCGCCTGGTCCAGGAAGGCGAACCGCTGACCCGGTGCCGGCGCGTCAGGCATCACGTAGTCGCCGATCACATCGCCCGCCAGGCACGACGGGCCGCCGAGGCGAACCGCCTCGCCGTCCTCGCGCTCGCCCAGCATGGCCGGGCGGTAAGGAGCCTCGATCACGTCGGGCATGTGGCACGTCGCCGAGATATCGGTGATGGCCAGCGGCATCCCGTTCCAGTGCGTGTCGAGCACGGTGCCGACCAGGATCCCGGCATCGAGCGCGACCGCTTCGCCAGGTTCGAGGTAGATTTCGCACCCGGTCCGCGCCTTCACGTCGCGCAGGAATGCGACCAGCGCATCACGCTGGTAGTCGGCGCGGGTAATGTGGTGCCCGCCGCCGAAATTGAGCCACTTGAGGCGCGGCAGGAAGCGCTCGATGCGCGGCAGCAGCGCCTCCCAGGTGCGATAGAGCGGCGCGAAGTCCTGCTCGCACAGGCTATGGAAATGGAGCCCGGTCACCCCGTCGAGATGCGCATCCTCAAGCTGGTCGACCGGGAAACCCAGGCGGCTGTGCGGCGCGCAGGGATCGTAGCGCGGCACCTCGCCCTCGGCGTGGAGCGGGTTGATGCGAAGGCCGATGTCGAAGACGCTGTATGCGTGGCCGGCGGCCTGGTCGAGGACGCCGCGAAACCGCTCGATCTGGCCGGGCGAGTTGAAGATCACGTGGTCCGACAGGCGGCAGATCTCCGGCAGGTCCTCGCCCTTGTAGGCCGCGCAGTATGTGGCGATCTCCTTGCCTGTGCCGCCGGCATAATGCTCAGCGGCCAGCAACGCTTCCCACAGGCCGGAGGTACAGACCCCGTCGAGGTACTCGCCCACCGTGTCGGCCACCCGCCACATTGAAAACGCCTTGAGCGCGGCCAGGACCTTGATCCCGGCGCGATCGCGTACGTCGGCCAGGACCGCCAGGTTGGCGCGCAGTCTTGCCAGGTCGACAACGAACGAAGGGCTGTCGACGCGCGACAGGTCGAAGCGGGCAAAGGCCCCGGGATCGCCGGCTCTGGTTTCCATGATACTCTCTTACCCGAACGGGGACTTGAACACGAACCACGCGCCGGCGGCGATCAGGGCAAAGCCGGCCGCCTGCGACATCGTCGGCCTGGCGCCGAAAAGCGCCCAGGCGATGACGACGAAGGCCAGCAACGAGCAGACTTCCTGGATCGTCTTGAGCTGCGCCAGCGAATAGGTGCTGCTGCCGATGCGGTTGGCCGGCACGGCCAGGCAGTATTCGAAGAACGCCAGCCCCCAGCTGAGCAGGATTGCCAGCCACAGGGCCCGGTGGGGCGCCTTGAGGTGGCCGTACCAGGCCAGGTTCATCACCAGGTTGGAGCCGGCCAGAAGGCCCACCGGTGCCAGCGCGCCCCAGTTCAATGTCCAGCCCCCATCAATCGACGCAGATACCGGCGGCGGCCTTGCCGTCCACGACCGCCGAGTAGCACCCGAACAGGGGTCCGTTGTCCGGCTGGCACGTGCCGGTCGCCGGGGTCCCCGCCGGGATCGAGGCGTCTGGCGCGATGCACTTGCCGGTGCAGTCGGCCTTGTCCGAGCAGACCTTGCCGGCGTCGGCGAGCGCGGTCACGCAATAGTCGGTGCCAAGCCGGCCGCGCCTGTCGACCCGGCCGCCGCGCGCCGTGCAGGCCGCCGCTTCTGCCGCGGTGAAGGTCTTGCCATAGGCGGCATGGGTGGCTGGCCCGTAAGTCGCCCCGGGCACCGGCGCGTCGGCAGCGGGCGCCACCGAGCACCCCCCCAGGGCGGCCGCCAGCGCGGCGCTGGCAAAAACGCGCATCAGAACGCCACCGGCGCGTCCAGTTCCTTGACCTGCCACGGCAAGCCCTGGGTGTTGAGCATGTCCATGAACGGATCGGGATCGAACTGTTCGATATTGAAGACGCCGCCTTCGCCGCCCGGGCCTTTCCATGCGCCCGTCAGCAGCATGGCGGCGCCGATCATCGCCGGCACGCCGGTGGTGTAACTGATCGCCTGGTTGCCGGTTTCGGCAAACGCGTCCTCGTGATCGCAGACGTTGTAGAGGTAGAACGTCTTTTCGCCCGAACCGTCCAGGGCCTCGCCGGTCGCGATGTCGCCGATATTGGTCTTGCCCTTGGTGGTCGAGCCAAGGGTTTCCGGCTTCGGCAGGACCGAGGCGAGGAACTGCAACGGCACGATCTCGCGCCCCTGGTACATCACCGGGTCGATGCGGGTCATGCCCACGTTCTGCAGCACCGTCAGGTGGGTGATATAGGCATCGCCGAAGGTCATCCAGAACCGCGCCCGCTCAAGCTCGGGAATGAACCTGGCCAGGCTTTCCAGCTCCTCGTGGTACATCATGTACATATTCTTGGGGCCGACCTGATCGAAGTCGAACGAGGCCTTGTTTGACAGCGCGGGGGTTTCCACGAACTGCCCGTTTTCCCAGTGGCGCGCCGGCGCGGTCACTTCGCGGATGTTGATTTCCGGGTTGAAGTTGGTGGCGAAGGCCTGGCCGTGATCGCCGCCGTTGCAGTCGAGGATGTCGAGCTGGCGGATGGTCTTGAGCTTGTGCTTCCTGAGCCACATCGCGAACACGCTGGTGACGCCCGGATCGAAGCCCGAGCCCAGCAGCGCCGTGATCCCGCGCGCCTTGAAGCGGTCATGGTAATCCCACTGCCAGGAGTATTCGAACTTGGCCTGGTCCTTGGGCTCGTAATTCGCCGTGTCGAGGTAATCGACCCCTGCGGCCAGGCAGGCATCCATGATCGGCAGGTCCTGGTAAGGCAGCGCCAGGTTGACGACGAGGCGGGGCTGAAGCCGCTCGATAAGGCGGGTCAGCGCGGGCACTTCCTCAGCGTCGATCTCGTAAGTCGAGACGGTCTGCCCGGTGCGCTGCTGCACCGATTCGGCGATCGCGTCGCACTTTGCCTTGGTACGGCTGGCGAGGTGAATCTCCGAGAAGATGTCCGGATTCATCGCCATCTTGTGCACGCAGACGGAGCTGACACCGCCCGCCCCGATAACCAGAACCTTGCTCAACCGTCTTCTCCTTTGCGCACTTGGCCTTGCGCATATAATCTTGCGTCATGGCGACACAACCGATGACCACCCAGCGCACCCCCACCGCCGCAGGCGTTGCCCGCGCCGATGCGAAACTGCGCGCCATCCTGCCGCCGACGCCGCTGCTGCCTGCAACGATCCGCGGGACCGAGGTGTTCCTCAAGGCCGAGAGCCTGCAACCGATCGGCGCGTTCAAGATCCGCGGCGCCTGGCACCGCCTGAGCGACCTCAACGCCGAAGAGGCCGCGCGCGGCGTCGTCGGCGTGTCGAGCGGCAACCACGCGCAGGGCGTCGCCTGGGCGGCGGCGCGCCTCGGCATCGCGGCTGCGATCGTCATGCCGGTGGACGCTCCGCGGGTGAAGCTGGAGCGCACCCGCTCGCTCGGCGCCGAAGTGGTGCTTTATGACCGCCCGGCCGGCGAGGACCGCGACGCCGTCGCGGCGCGGCTGGTGGCGGAGCGCGGTGCAACGCTGGTCCACGCCTATGCCGACCCGTGGGTGATCGAGGGCCAGGGCAGCGCTGCACTCGAAGCCGCGCGCCAGCTGGCGGGGCGCGGCCTCCCCGCGCCGACCCGGTTCGTGACCTGCTGCGGGGGCGGCGGGCTGACCGCCGGGATCGCGCTCGCCTGCCCGGATGCCGATGTCGTCCCGGTCGAGCCCGAAGGCTGGGACGACGTCGCCCGCAGCCTGGCGGCCGGCGCGATCGTGCCGGTTGCCGACTTGTCCTATCCCACCGCCTGCGACGCGCTGCAGACCCCGGCGACCCGGCCGATCAACTTTGCCGTGCTGCAGACGCGCTGCCCGTTCGGGCTGATGGTGACCCCGGCGGAAGTGCGGGCGGCCCAGCGCTATGCGTTTGCCGAGCACCGCCTGGTGCTCGAGCCCGGCGGCGCCGCGGCGCTGGCGGCTGCGCTGGCGGGCAAGGCGGCGCTGGACGGCACGACGGTGATCACGCTGTCGGGCGGCAACACCGATGCGGCCGCCTTCGCACAGGTGCTTGCCTCAGCCGACTGATTGCCAAGCGGGCGCCGCTGCGGCACTCTGCGCGCGGATACTTGGGGGGAGATCGAGGATGCAGGCGCAAATGCTGGCACCGGCAACCGTGCTGGTGCTGTGGACGTTGGTCATGATCGTCTGGCTCAGCGCCGTGCGCGCGCCGGCGATCAAGGCAGCCGGCGGTTTCGGCAGGATGAAGCCCGGTGGCCGCGGCGCCGACCTCGAAGGCAAGGTGGACGACCGCGTCAACTGGCCCTCGCACAACTATTCGCACCTGCTGGAGCAACCGACGCTGTTCTACGCGGTGGTCGTCATGCTGGCGATCATGGGGCCCAGCCCGCTCGACGTGTTGTTCGCGTGGCTCTACGTCGTCCTTCGCGTCGTCCACTCGATCTGGCAGGCGACTGTCAACCGCCTGCCGCTGCGCTTCACGCTGTTCGCGCTGTCGACGTTATGCCTGGCGGTGCTGGCGTTCCACGCCGCCAAACTGGCACTGTTCGACCTTCCGGGAGCGACCGCATGATCGGCATGGACATCCTGAGGCCCGTCCTGGTCCTGGCGGCGTGGACGCTCGTCGTCTGGGCGTGGATGGTGGCGACGCGAATCCCAGCGCTGAAATCCGCGGGAATCGACATCGGCACGCTGACCGGCGGCACGGGGCGCGATGCCGGCAAGATCGTACCGCCACAGGTCCAGTGGAAGGCGGACAACTTCAACCACCTGCACGAAGCGCCCACCGTGTTCTATGCCGCGGCGCTGGTCCTGGCGATGATCGGCCAGGGCGACGGCATCAACGCCGCGCTGGGCTGGGCGTTCGTCACGCTGCGGATCGCGCACTCGCTGGTGCAGACGCTGTGGAACAAGGTTTCGGTCCGGTTCCTGCTCTATGTGCTGTCGCAACTCGCGCTCGCCGCGCTGATCCTTCACGGCCTGATCGCCGTCTTCGCGGCCTAGCGCACGAACAGGCTGGCCAGCTCGACGTGGGTCGACCAGCGGAACTGGCCCACCGGACGCAGTTCCGCCAGGCGATAGCCGCCCGCCACCAGGACGGCGGCATCGCGCGCCCATGATGACGGGTTGCAGCTGATGTAGGCCACGCGCGGCACGCGGCTTGCCGCCAGCCGCTCGGCCTGCTCGCGCGCGCCGGCGCGCGGCGGGTCGAGCAGCACCCCGGCGAAGCGGTCGATCTCGTCGGTCAGCATGGGATTGCGGTACAAGTCGCGGTGCAGCGCCAATACCCGTCCGCCCGTCCGCAGTCCCGCCGCCTTGGAGGCGAAATGCGCGGTGCGATCCCCCTCCACCGCCAGCACGCGGACACTATCGCCCGCCAGCGCGAACGCGAACGTTCCCAGCCCCGCGAACAGGTCGGCGACGGTGTCGGCGCCGGCCAGCCATTCGCGCGCGGCAGCCGCCAGCGCCGCTTCGCCATCGGCGGTCGCCTGCAGGAAAGCGCCGGGCGGCAAGCCGACCGGGGTACCGCCCAGCGTGATCGTGACCGGTTCCGGTTCCCACTGGCTTTCGGGCCCAAAGCCGCCGTCGATCGATAGCCGCGCCAGCTTGTTGGCGCGGGCAAAATCGATCAGCGCCTCCGTCTCGGCCAGTCCTTCGACGCTAAGGCCCTTGATCGCCAGGTCGACGCCCTGGTCGGCCAGCGTCATCGCGATGTCGGCCGCGATGCGCCCACCGCGCCGCGCCAGCACCTGCCGCAGTGGCGCCACCAGCGCGAACAGTTCGGGCACGAGCACGTGGCACTCGGTCATGTCGACGATCCGGTGCGAAGCCGCCTCGCGAAAGCCGACCGCAACCTTGCCGCCCTGGCTGGCGGCGTGGAGCGTCGCCCGGCGGCGGCTGCGCGGCGGCGAGACGTGCGGCGGCGCGACCACTGCAGGTTCCAGTCCCTGCCCGGCGGCGGCATGGACCACCCGGTCGGTAACGAACCCGGCCAGCGCCTCGTCGTCCAGGTGCTGGAGCTGGCAGGCGCCGCACGTGCCGAAGTGGCGGCAGGGCGGTACGTCATGGTGAAGGCCGTGCGTCAGCGTGCCGTCGGGCTCGAGCGTATCACCCGGCGCCGCCATCGCGACATGGCGGCCGCTGGCGGTCACGCCGTCGCCCTTGGCGGCAACGCGGACGATCTCTTCACGGGTCTGGTCGAGGCTCACAGGCACTCCGAAATGGCTGGGGGCAGCGCGGCGATCAGGCCGCGCGGGGCAAAGGCGGGTCCGGCGATGCGGGCGGCACGGCCGTGCAGCCACACCGCTTCTTCGGCCGCGGCGAACAGCGTGCGGCCCGCCGCGATGCGACTGGCAACCAGCCCGGCCAGCACGTCGCCGCTGCCGGCGATCGAAAGCCAGGACGGTGCGCCGGTGGTAAAGGTCAACGCGCCGTCGGGTGCCGCGATGACGGTGTCGGGGCCCTTGGCAATGACGACCGCGCGCGCGTCGTGCGCCAGGGCGCGCAAGCGTTCGAGCGGATCGGCCGCCTCGATCTCCAGCGCCCGGTACAGCGCGGCCAGTTCGCCCGCGTGCGGGGTCAGCACCAATCCTTCGCGGCGGCCCGACAGCAGCGCAGGATCGAGCAGCATCAGCGCGTCACCGTCGACCACCGTCGGCAGTTCGCGAGCCAGCGCGGCGGCCAGGCGCTGATGCGACACCTCGCCGCGCCCCAGCCCCGGCCCGACCAGCAGCACGTCGAGACGGCGATCGGCGACGACGTCGCGCAAGTCTCCGCCCTCGACCACCAACTCGGGCGAGGGCTGCGACGGCCAGGCGTCGGCGAACAGCTTCACATAGCCTGCCCCGCCGTGCATCGCCGCCTCGGCGGCAAGCTGGCCGGCGCCGGGCATCGCCCCGCCGACCACGCCGACGAAACCGCGCGTGTACTTGTGCGCGCCGATTGCGGGCGAATGAAGGACAGGCCGGCTTAGCAGCCTTGCGGCCCCAGCGACGCGCTCGATGCCGATGTCGACCAGCCGCCGTTCGCCCATCGCCGTCATCGCCGGCATCCGCCAATGCGCCGGCTTCCAGGCCCCCAGCGACAGGGTCAGGTCGAACGGGGGCAGTCCGTCATCGAGCGGCTCGCCGCGGTCGGCGTCGATGCCGCTGGGGAGGTCGATGGCGATGCGAAATTCATGCTCGCGCGCCGCGGCGCAAAGCAGTTCGGCCAAAGCGGTGCCAAGCGGGCGCGCAAGCCCGGTGCCGAACAGGGCGTCGACCAGAACCCCGCCGCGCGCCAGCGTGCCGGTTCCTCCGCCCCAGGCTGCCTGCGCGGCGCGCGCCGCGTCGGTCGCCGGGGGCAACGGTGCAACGACGCGCACCGCCAGTCCCGCCTCGCGCAGTGCGCGCGCGATGACATAGCCGTCGCCGCCGTTGTTGCCCGGCCCGCACAGCACGGTGACCGGGCGGCCCACGGCGACCCGGCGCACCCAGTCCGCGGCGCCGCGGCCGGCCCGTTCCATCAGTTCGGACACCCCGGTGCCGGCGCCGATCAGCGCCTGCTCGGCTGCGCGCATCTGCGCGGCGGTCAGGACCTGGGAGAATGCGCGCTTCACGCTTCGCCCGTAGACCGCCTTTCAAGCTGCGTCACGTCGCGAACCGCGCCGCGCGCGGCGCTGGTCGTCAGCGCCGCGTAGGCCTGCAACGCGGCCGAGACCTTGCGCGCACGCGGCCTGGCCGGTTGCCACCCCTTGGCGGCCTGCGCGCTGCGGCGCGCGGCCAGCAATTCGTCCGATACCGCCAGGTGGATCGTGCGCGCGGGGATGTCGATTTCGATGATGTCGCCGTCCTCGACCAGGGCAATGGCGCCGCCCTCGGCCGCCTCGGGGCTGACGTGGCCGATCGAAAGACCGCTGGTCCCGCCCGAGAAACGCCCGTCGGTAAGAAGCGCGCACTGCGCGCCCAGGCCCTTCGACTTGAGGTAGCTGGTCGGGTACAGCATTTCCTGCATTCCCGGCCCGCCCCTGGGCCCTTCGTAGCGGATTACCACTATGTCGCCGGCCGCGATCTGCCCGGTCAGGATCGCAGTAACGGCTGCATCCTGGCTCTCGCAAACCCGCGCCGGGCCGGAGAATTTGAGGATCGATTCGTCCACGCCGGCGGTCTTCACGATGCAGCCATCGCGGGCGATATTGCCGAACAGCACCGCCAACCCGCCGTCTTGCGAAAAGGCGTGCCCGGCAGAGCGTATGACGCCGCCTTCGCGGTCGAGGTCGAGTTCGTCCCAGCGGCGTGACTGGCTGAACGCGGTCTGGGTCGGCACGCCGCCCGGCGCCGCGCGGTAGAACGTTCGTACGCTTTCGGCATTGGTCTGTGCGATGTCCCACTGCGAAATGGCGTGCGCCATCGTCGGCGCGTGGACGGTCGGCACGGCGGTGTCGAGCAGCCCGGCACGGTCCAGTTCTCCCAGCAGCGCGAAGATGCCGCCGGCGCGGTGGACGTCCTCCATGTGGACGTCGGCCTTGGCCGGCGCCACCTTGGACAGGCATGGCACGCGGCGGCTCAGGCGGTCGATATCGGCCATTGTGAAATCGAGCCCGGCCTCCTGCGCGGCGGCGAGCAGGTGCAGCACGGTATTGGTCGATCCGCCCATCGCGATGTCGAGGCTCATCGCGTTTTCGAACGCGGGCTTGGCGGCGATGGTGCGCGGAAGCGCGCTGTCGTCGTCCTGTTCGTACCAGCGCTTGCACAAGTCGACCACCAGGCGCCCGGCCTCGCGGAACAGGCGCTCGCGGTCGGAATGGGTGGCGAGGACCGAGCCGTTGCCCGGCAGCGACAGGCCCAGCGCCTCGGTCAGGCAATTCATCGAATTGGCGGTGAACATGCCGCTGCACGAACCGCAGGTGGGGCAGGCGGAGCGTTCGATCGCGGCGACGTCCTCGTCGCTATAGTGGTCCTCGTCGGCGGCGGCCACCATCGCGTCGACCAGGTCGAGCGCGACTTCCTTGCCCTTCAGCACGATCTTGCCTGCTTCCATCGGCCCGCCCGAGACGAACACCACCGGCACGTTGATCCGCAGCGCCGCCATCAGCATTCCGGGCGTAATCTTGTCGCAGTTGGATATGCACACCATCGCGTCGGCGCAGTGGGCGTTGACCATGTATTCGACCGAGTCCGCGATAAGTTCGCGGCTGGGGAGCGAATAGAGCATCCCGTCGTGGCCCATCGCGATGCCGTCATCGACCGCGATGGTGTTGAATTCCTTGGCGACGCCGCCGGCATCCTCGATCTCGCGCGCCACCAGCTGGCCCAGGTCCTTCAAGTGGACATGGCCGGGCACGAACTGGGTGAACGAATTGACCACCGCGATGATCGGCTTGCCGAAATCGCCGTCCTTCATGCCGGTCGCGCGCCACAGACCGCGCGCGCCGGCCATGTTGCGGCCATGGGTCGACGTGCGCGATCGGTAGGGGGGCATGACAGAAGCTTCCGGCAAGATCGTTGCGCAAATTGCGCGCTCGAGGGCGCCCTACACCGCTAATCGCTGAGCTTCAACGCCACTTCGTTGCTTATTCGCGCCAGCCGCTCGGCCCATGCCGCCTGCCCGGCCGGGTCGGATATCTCGTCCTGGCGGACCTCGATGCCCATGTAGGGCCGCCCGTCCGCCTCGGCGTGGCGGTTCATCGTATAGTTGAGGTCGCGGCCCGAGTATGGCTGCTGGTCACCGACCACCAGGCCCTCGGCCTCCAGCAACGGAATGGCCAGCCGCGCGGCGCGCTCGTCCTCGTTATATAGCAGGCCGACCTGCCACGGACGCGGCGCACCGCCGCTTGCGAGGCGGGGCGTGAAGCTATGCAGCGACACGATCAGCGCCGGCGGCACCGCCTGCAGCAGGTCTTCCAGCGCAGCGTGATACGGCGTGTGAAAGCGCGCTATCCGCGCAGCGCGATCCGCACCGATATTGCCCGGTATGGCGATGTCGTCGCTCGTCTCCGGCACCAGTGCCAGCGCTTCCGGTTCACGGTTGAGGTCGCAGACCAGCCGGCTGACATTGCCAAGCAAGGCGGCGATCCCCGCGCGCGCCGCCATGATCGTTGCCACCTCGGCCACGCCGATATCGACCGCGACGTGCCGCGACAGCACCGCATCGTCGACCCGCAGCGCGATGTCGTCAGGGACGCGGGCCGATGCATGGTCGGATACCACCAGGATGCCGCCAAAGCGCGGCGTGCCCACCAGACGAAACGCGTCTTCCTTCATCGCAGACGCGTCTCCAGCCGCCACCATGCCGGAAAACTGTCGGCGATCTGCGCAGACGCCGCCCGCATCGCCTCCTCGCTGTCGTAAAGCGCAAAACAGGTTGCGCCCGACCCGCTCATCCGTGCAGCCCAGGGATCGGTGGTTTCCAGCGCGTCGAGGACGGTGCCGATCTCCGGACGCAAGGCCACGGCAACAGGCTGGAGGTCGTTACGGCCCCACTGCGTCATCGCGCGCATCGAACCCTTGACCAGGCCGCCGCGATCCTCGCCGTCCCAACCGGCGAAGACCTCGGCAGTCGGCATGGCGACGCGCGGGTTGACCAGCAGCACCGGCGTCCCCGCCAAATCATTCGTCACCGGTTCGAGCTCGGTCCCGGTGCCGCGACCGATGCACGCCTCTGACAACACGCAGGCGGGAACGTCGGCGCCGAGTTTCGCCGCGCGCGTGCGCCAGTCCGTGGGCAAGCCGTGCATCGCCTCGACCAAACGGAACACCGCGCCGGCATCGGCCGAGCCGCCGCCCAGTCCCGCCGCCACCGGCAGCGCCTTGTCGAGCGCGACGGCGATCCCCTCGCTCCGCGGCAGCGCGTTGAGCGCGCGGGCCACGAGGTTTCCGAACGGATCGCCGATTGCGTCCGCGAACGCGCCGCTCAGCGTCACCCGGTCGGCCGGGGCGCGCGTCGCAACCAGCGTGTCGCCCGCCTCGACAAAGGCAAACAGCGTTTCCAGCTTGTGGTAGCCGTCATCGCGCCGCGCACGCACGTGCAGCGCAAGGTTCAGCTTTGCATAGGCGGTCTCGCGCATCGCGCGCGTCACATGTTCGGATAGTTCGGGCCGCCGCCACCCTCGGGCGTGACCCAGGTGATGTTCTGGTTGGGATCCTTGATGTCGCAGGTCTTGCAGTGGACGCAGTTCTGCGAATTGATCTGGTATTTCGGCTCGCCGTCGGCGCCTTCGAGCCACTCGTAGACGCCGGCGGGGCAATAGCGTGTCGACGGGCCGGCGAAGACGCCCAGCTCGCTGACCTTCTGCAGCTCGATGTCGGCGACCTTGAGGTGCACCGGCTGGTCCTCGGCATGGTTTGTGAAGCTCAGCGCCACGCTCGACAGCCGGTCGAAGCTGATCACGCCGTCGGGCTTGGGATAGGCGATCGGCTTGTAAAGGTCGGCACGCTGCAGCGCCTCGCTGTCCCAGTGGTGCTTCATGGGCTTCCAGATGCCGAAGCCCAGCAGGGTGCGCAGCCACATGTCGGCGCCGGCCAGGATCGTGCCCAGGTCCCCGCCCCATTTCGCCACGAGCGGCTCGGCGTTCTGGACCTGCTTCAGTTCCTTCGCGATCCAGCTTGAACGCACCGCGCTGTCATAATGGTCCAGCGTGTCATTCGCACGCCCGGCGGCCATCGCCTCCGCAATGGATTCGGCCGCCAGCGTGCCGCTTTTCATCGCGGTGTGGCTGCCCTTGATCCGCGGCACGTTGACGAAGCCGGCGCTGCACCCGATCAGCGCGCCGCCCGGGAACGCGAGTTGCGGCACCGACTGCCAGCCGCCCTCGTTGATGGCGCGCGCGCCGTAGCTGACACGACGCCCGCCCTCCAGGATCGCGCGGATTTCCGGGTGCTGCTTCCAGCGCTGGAATTCCTCGAACGGGTAGACGTAGGGGTTCTTGTAATCGAGCGCCGTGACGAACCCGAGCGCGACCTGATTGTTCGCCTGGTGGTAAAGGAACCCGCCGCCCCAGCTGTCGCTTTCCGACAACGGCCAGCCCTGGGTGTGGATGACCCGGCCGGGCACGTGCTTGTCGGCCGGGATGTCCCACAATTCCTTGATGCCCAGGCCGTAGACTTGCGGCTGGCAGTCCTTCTCGAGGTCGTACTTGCCCTTAAGCTGCTTGGTCAGGCTGCCGCGCGCACCTTCGGCGAACAGCGTGTACTTTGCGTGGAGCTCCATGCCGGGCTGGTAATCGCCCTTGTGGCTGCCGTCCTTCGCCACGCCCATGTCCTGCGTCGCCACGCCGCGCACCGCGCCGGCATCGTCGTAGAGCACTTCGGCGGCGGGAAAGCCGGGAAAGATTTCGACGCCCAGGTTTTCGGCCACGCCGGCCAGCCAGCGGCACAAGTTGCCCAGGCTCCCGGTATAGTTCCCCTCGTTCGACATGAACGGCGGCATCGGCCAGTGCGGGATCGACCACTTGCCGGTCCGGGTCATCGCCCAGTGCCAGTTGTCGGTCACCGGCACTTGGGCCATCGGGCAACCGTCATCGCGCCAGGTCGGCAGCAGTTCGTCGAGCGCCTTGGGATCGACGACCGCGCCGGAGAGGATATGGGCGCCGATCTCGCTGCCCTTTTCCAGGATGCAGACCGAGGTATCGGGCGAAACCTGCTTCAGGCGGATCGCCGCGGCCAGGCCGGCCGGGCCGCCACCGACGATGACAACGTCGTAAGGCATCGATTCGCGTTCGCTCATGGCGGTCTCCGTCCCCCTCATCCGCGTGGATGTGTCGCTTGGCCTTGAAAGCCCGCCGCCGACAGGTCAAGACCGCTTGGTGCCCCGTGACGCCCACCCAACCCCGTACGAACAGGCGCTCGGCGGCGCGCTCGACTGGTGGCGCGATGCCGGCGTCAGTCACGCTTTTGTCGACGAGCCGGTGCACTGGCTCGCCCCCGACGAACCGGACGAGCAGCCCGCGGTCAGCCCGCCTGCTGCCGCCCCGCCGCCGCCGCCCGCGCCGCAGATGGGCGGCGACCGCGCCTTGTGGCCCGCCACGCTGGACGCCTTTGCGCCGTGGTGGCTGGCCGAACCGACCCTTGACGTCGGCCCGCTGGCCGGCCGTGTCGCTCCGCGCGGCCCGGCCGCCGCCGACCTGATGATCGTGGTCGACCATCCCGAGCGCGAGGACGGCGACGTCTTGCTGTCCGGCCCCGAAGGACGGCTCCTGGACGCGTTCCTGGCCGCCGCCGGAATCGACCCCGCGCAGGTCTACCGCGCCAGTGCCTTGCCGCGCTGCATGGCGATGCCGGACTGGGCGGCGCTGGGCGCAGCCGGGCTTGGTGCGGTGCTGTCCCATCATGCCCGGCTGGTGCAGCCGCGCCGGATCATCGCGTTCGGATCCAACATTCCATCGCTGCTGGGCAACGATCCGGCGCAAAATCCGGGCAATCTGGGGGTCGTTAACGCAGAACGCACGCCGTTCCCGGTACTCGATGCGCCGTCACTCGCGGCCATGATTGCCAGGCCGGGACGCAAGGGGGGGTTCTGGCAGCGCTGGCTCGCGTTTTCGCGCTAGCGGTCGGCCCCCGGGACAGAACGGGGTCTGGACGGAGATGAGAACGACGCGAAAGATGCTGAGGCGCGCTTGTGCGGCGCTGGCGCTTGGCGCGGCGATCGTGCCGGCCGCGGCGTCGGCCAACAGCGCCGCGATCGACTATTTCCGCAACCGCGCCAGCAACTCGGTGGTGCCGACGCTGCTGTCGTCCGACGAGAAGGCTTATTATCGCCAGGTCTTCGCCGCGATCGACGCGGGCGACTGGGCCGGCGTGCAGGCGCTGCTGGCGCAGAAGCCCGACGGACCGCTTCACGCGGTCGCGCGCGCCGAATACTTCCTCGCCCCGACATCTCCGAAGATCGAGCTCGACGCGCTGGCCGCCTGGATGCCGACCGGCGCCGGGCTGCCGCAGGCGGAGCAGATCGCCGCGCTGGCGGCCAAGCGCGGCGGCGCGCTGGCGCTGACCACGCCGGCGCCGCAGCGCCTGGTCGGCCAGCCGGCGATGCCGCGCCGCGTGTTGCCGCGCAGCGTCAACGACGGGACGATGCCGGCGGCGATCTCGGCCCAGATCCTGGACCGGATCAAGAACGACGATCCGATGTCGGCGCGCGTCCTTCTCGACGGCATCGACGCCCAGCTTTCGCCGCAAGCGCGGGCCGAATGGCGCCAGCGGGTGGCGTGGAGCTTCTTCATCGGCAACGACCCCGCCGCCGCCTACGCCCTGGCGCAGACCGCGGCCGAAGGGGCCGGTTCGTGGGTCGCCGAAGGGTGGTGGACCGCCGGGCTCGCTGCCTTCCGCCTCGACGATTGCCAGGGCGCCTCGGACGCCTTCGCGCGCGTCGCCCAGCTCGCCGACAATCCCGAATTGACCGCCGCTGGCCATTACTGGAACGCCCGCGCCCTGATCCGCTGCCGCCGGCCCGAAGCCGCCGCCGCGCCGCTGCGCCTGGCCGCCGCGCGCGATGAAACGCTGTACGGGATGCTGGCGGCCGAGCAGCTCGGAATGAAAATTCCCGAGACGCACGCCGGGGCCGACTTCACACCGAACGACTGGGCCTCGCTTCGCGATACCCCGGCGGTGCGCGCCGCCGTGGCGCTGGTCGAGATCGGGCGCGACGGTCTTGCCGACGAAGTCCTGCGCTACCAGGCACGGATCGGCGGGGCGTCGCAATACCAGCCGCTGTCGCGCCTCGCACGCGACCTCGGCCTGCCTTCGACCCAGCTGTGGATGGCCTACAACACGCCGGTGGGCGCCCGCGCCGAACCGGCGGCGCGCTTCCCGACGCCGAAGTGGACGCCGTCGGGCGGCTGGAAGGTCGATCCGGCGCTGGTCTATGCGCACACGCTGCAGGAATCGGTGTTCCGCACCGACGCGGTCAGCCCTGCAGGGGCACGCGGCCTGATGCAGATCATGCCCGCCGCCGCGCGCGACCGGGCGGCGGCGATCGGCGTGGCGGGCAGCGCGTCCGACCTCGCCCGGCCCGAAGTCAACCTGGCCTTCGGGCAGGAGCACCTGATTGCGCTGCGCGACAATTCGGGCACCCAGGGTCTGCTGCCCAAGGTGATCGCCGCGTTCAACGCCGGCCCTGCCCCCGTGTCGCGCTGGAACAGCCAGGTGCGCGACGGCGGCGACCCGCTGCTGTGGATCGAATCGCTGCCGTACTGGGAGACGCGCGGCTACGTGAACATCGTGCTGCGCAACTACTGGATGTACGAACGCCAGGCGGGCGGCCCGTCCGAAAGCCGAACCGCGCTGGCCGAGGGGCTGTGGCCGACCTTCCCGGGACTGTCGGGCAGCAAGGCGGTCCGCCTTTCTCCCGACGGGAGCGGCCGTGCCCGCTGAGGACGCGCGCTTCGTCCCCGTCGCCATCGCGTTGCTGACCGTCTCGGACACTCGCACGCCCGCGGACGACACCTCGGGCGATATCCTCGCCGCGCGGATCGAAGACGCCGGTCACGTCCTGGCGGCGCGCACGATCGTGCGCGACGATGCCGCCGCGGTGGCGGCGCAGTTCGGCACCTGGGCCGACGATTCCGCGATCGACGCGGTCATATCGACCGGTGGCACCGGCCTGACCGGGCGTGACGTCACGCCCGAGGCGCTGGAGCGTCTGCGCAGCGCCCGCGGCGGGCGCGACATCCCCGGTTTCGGCGAGCTGTTCCGCTGGATCAGCTTCGCGAGCATCGGCACCAGCACGATCCAGTCGCGCGCCTGCGCCGCACTAGTCGATGGGACTTACATCTTCGCGCTGCCAGGTTCGAACGGCGCGGTCCGCGACGGCTGGGACCACATCCTTGCCCCCCAGCTCGATAGCCGGACGAGGCCTTGCAACTTCGTTCAGCTGATGCCGCGGCTGCGCGAGACCTGAGCGACTGGAACGCCGCAGTCGTTCCTGTTATGTTCCGCTCATGTCCGCTCCGACTCGGCCCGTCCACGGGCGCGGCGCCCAATCGGGCGCGGTGCCCACGCGTTTCGGCCTCGCCACGCGTGAGGCCGACGGCGACTGGCTCGACGCGCGGGAGGACATCGACGGACCCGGCCCGAAGCTGCGCACCGAGGTGACGATCGAGACGCCGCGCACGATCGTCAGCTTCAACCAGTCGCCCGACATTCCCTTCGACCGTTCGATCAACGCCTATCGCGGCTGCGAGCATGGCTGCATCTATTGCTTCGCGCGGCCCACGCACGCCTATCACGACTTGTCGCCCGGCCTCGATTTCGAGACCAGGCTGTTCGCCAAGCGCAACGCCGCGCAGCTGCTGCGCCAAACGCTGGCGAAGCCCGGCTACAAGCCGGCACCGATCGCGATGGGCACCAACACCGATCCTTATCAGCCAATCGAGGCGCGCTTCCGGATCACCCGCGAAATCCTCGAGGTAGCAATCGAGTGCCGTCACCCGGTAACGATCACGACCAAGTCGGCGCGGGTCGTGCGCGACATCGACCTGCTGCGCGAACTGGCCGCGCTGGGGCTGGTTGCGGTCGGCATCTCGGTCACCAGCCTCGACCCGCGCTTGTCGGGCCTGCTGGAACCGCGCGCCTCCGCCCCGGCCCGGCGGCTCGATGCGCTCGAACAACTGGTCGCCGCGGGCGTGCCCGCGCACGTATCGGTGGCGCCGGTCATTCCCGCGGTCACCGACGCGTTCATGGAAGCGATCCTGCAGGAAGCCGCCGCGCGCGGCGTCACCTCTGCCAGCTGGATCGTGATGCGCCTGCCGCACGAGGTTGCACCGCTTGTACGCGAGTGGCTGGCGACGCATTTCCCCGACCGCGCCGACAAGGTGATGAACATCGTCCGCTCGATCCGCGGCGGGAAGGACAACGATCCCTCGTTCTTTACCCGGATGAAGCCGCAGGGCACCTGGGCCGAGCTGTTCCGCGCCCGCTTTCGCATCGCCACCCGCCGGCTGGGCATGAACGCGGCACGGCTCGAGCTTGATTGCAGCGGCTTCCGCCGCCCCGCCGCCGACGGCCAGCTCAGCCTGCTCTAGCAGGGCATCCGGAAGGTAAAGACGGTCTCGGCATCGGTCGACGATACGTCGATCCGGCCGCCATGGGCCTGCGCGATCTGCGCCGCGATGTAGAGCCCCAGCCCCAGCCCCTGCTCGCCGGAGTCGGCCTGCGCACGCACGAACGGCTCGAACAGGCCGTCCAGCGCGGTGGCCGCGATTTTCGGACCGGTGTTGCGCACCGCGAGCGTGAATTCGCCCGGCTGGCGGCGCGCCTCGATCTCCACCCGCCCGCCTTGCGCACCGTGCGTCAGCGCGTTTCCCAGCAGGTTGGAAAGGAGCTGTCCGATGCGCTGGCGATCGCACGCAAACGGCGCGCCGCAGTCGCCAATGGTGGCGATCGCGATCTCCGGGTGGACAGAGCGCAGTTCGCTGATGACCTGCTCGAGCACCGGGCCAAGCGGCTCCTCGGCCGAAATGTGCAGGGCCAGTCCGCCGCCAAGGCGGCCGCGGGCGAAGTCCATCAGGTCGTCGATCAGGCCCTTCATGCGCCGCACACTGCCCTGCATAAGGTTCAACACCGCTGCCGCGCGCTCGTCCAGCGGGGTGCGCGCCAGGGTGCGGGTGCCGGCGTCGATCGACGCGATCGGATTGCGCAGGTCGTGCCCGAGCACGGCGATGAACTGTTCGCGCAGCTGCGCCAGGCTCTGCTGGTCGGCGATCTGGCGATGCGCCGAAAGCAGCTGCTCGTCCGCTTCGAGCTGGCGCGCGATCAGCTGCGCGAACAGTTCGAACATTCCGATCGTCTCGGGATTTTCCACCCGCGCCGGGCGTGGGTCGATCGCGCACAAGGTTCCGAAAAACGCGCCGTCCGACGTGCGGATCGGGACCGAGATGTAGCTTTGAAAGCCATAGCGCAGCGGCGTGGCGTGGTCCCGGTAGAGGTCGGATTGGGCAACGTGGTTGATCACCACCGGCGCCTGCGTCTGGCGGATTTCGTGGCAGATCGTGCTCTCGACTTCCAGCTCGTCGCCCGCGGTCAGCCCGAAGGCGATCAGGTCAAGGACCTGGCAGGCGATCCAGCGATCTTCGGTGACGCGCGCGACCGCGGCGAAGCCCATCCCGGTGGTCCGGCAGATCACGTCGAGCATGGTCGGGATCGCGTCGATGCGCCCGATCGCCTCTATGTCGCCCCGGTGATCCTTCATGGCATGGCCCCTGCGTGCGCCAGGCAGTCTACGGCCGAGTGGCGGCGCCGGCCAGCGCGACATGCCGGCCCTGCGCGCCGGTCACCGGTCGTCACGCCGCATCGCTGAGGCGGTAATCACGGAATTGATCGCGCAGGTCTTTCTTGCTGATCTTGCCGGTGCCCGTGTGGGGAATGGCGTCGACGAATTCGATCGCGTCGGGAAGCCACCAGCGGGCTACCTTGCCGGCAAGGAAGGCGCGGATGTCCTCCGCGGTCGCGGTGCTGCCGGGCTTCCTGACGATCACCAGGATCGGACGTTCGTCCCACCTGGGATGAGCGATCCCGATGGCGGCGGCTTCTGCCACGGCGGGATGGCCAACCGCGGCGTTCTCCAGCTCGACCGAGCTGATCCACTCCCCGCCGGACTTTATCACGTCCTTGGTCCGGTCGGTGAGCTGCAGCGTACCATCGGGGTGGAGGATGGCAACGTCGCCGGTATCGAACCACTGCTCGGCATCGGTCGCGTCGCGATCGGCCTTGAAGTAGCGTTTGATCACCCAGGGCCCGCGCACCTGCAGCGCGCCGCTGCTCACGCCGTCGCGCGGCAGGACAATGGCGGGATCGCCGAGGTCGACCGTGCGCAGTTCGACGCCGAAGGAAACGCGCCCCTGCAGCGCCTTGATGTCGACCTGCTGGTCGAACGTCAGGTCATCCCAGTCGGCGGTCTTGGCCCCGGTGGTCCCGACCGGGCTGGTCTCGGTCATGCCCCAGGCGTGGGCGACGTTGACCCCTGCGCGCATCAGCCGCTCGATCATGAAGCGCGGCGCGGCCGACCCGCCGATGACCGCCTGTCGCAGCGCCGGGAGCGTCTCTCCGGTCGCGTCCATGTGCTGGAACATCGCCAGCCACACGGTCGGCACACCGGCCGAATGGGTGACCTTCTCGCGCTGCATCAGATCGCACAGCACTTTCGCGTCGTTGACCGCGCTGAACACGAACTTGATGCCGGCCGCCGCACCGGACCACGGCAGGCCCCAACTGGCGGCATGGAACATCGGCACCACCGGGAGCATCACGCTGCGCGCGTCGAAATCGAAGATCGCCGGCTGCAGCCCGGTGATGGCGTGCAGCATGGTCGAGCGGTGTTCGTAGAGGACGCCCTTGGGATCACCCGTCGTGCCGCTGGTATAGCACAGCATGCAGGGGTCGCGCTCGTCGCCGCCGGCCCACTCGGTCTCGCCGTCCTCGGCCCCGATCCAGTCCTCGAAGCCGATGTCGGCGATGCCGGGATGCGGATCGTAGCAGACGTAATGCTCGATCGTGGTCCAGCGCGGCTTCATCGCCTCGACCACCGGCGCGAAGGCGGCGTCGTAGATCAGGACGCGGTCCTCGGCGTGGTTGGCGATATATTCGAGCTGGCCTTCGAACAGCCGCGGATTGATGGTGTGCAGCACCCCGCCTACGCCCACCGCGCCGTACCAGCTGACCAGGTGCCGGCCGTGGTTCATCGCCAGCGTCGCCACCCGGTCGCCCCGGCCGATGCCCAGCCGGCGCAGCGCCTGGGTCATCTTCAGCGCGTCGCGGCGGATGCCGGACCAGTCGCTGCGCGTCTCGCTGCCGTCGGCCCAGCGGGTCACGACTTCGCGCGTGCCGTACTCGCGCGCGGCGTGATCGATCAGGTGCGTAACCCGCAGGTCCCAGTCCTGCATTGCTCCCAGCATAGTCGGCATCCTTGTGCGCGTTTCGGGCAACCAAGCAAGAAGGCCGGCCGAAGGCAAGCGATCGCTGGCGAAGGCGCTATGCGACGAGGCGCAAGTGCCCGCTCGACCGCTTGGCGGTGAGCGCCACGTTGGCCAGGCCCTCGATCGCGGACAGCGTCTCGGCCAGGTCGCCGTCAAGCTGGAAACCGCGGCCCAGGCGCACCAGCGGCTCGTCGTCGCCGCCCGTCCGCAGCCGCGCCAGCACTTCGCCCTGGCCGCCGGGTTCGAGCATGGCGGCAAGCTCGGCCAGCGCCTCGACCCGCTCGACATCACATTTCAGCACCATCGCCGCGGCGCTGGTCACCTCGGCCAGCGGGCGGGCGCCGCGCACGGTGATGCGCGGCGGCTCCTCCGGGCTCGGCGCGTCGAGCTCGACGCTGAGCAGCAGGCATGTCTGGTCGGCAGCCCAGCGCGTCAGCGGTTCGACCAGCGATTCCTCGAAGCACGAGGCGCTGAACTGGCCGGTCTGGTCCGAGAACGACGCCACCACGAAATCGCGTCCGTTGCGCGTGCGGCGGCGGTTCACGCCCTCGATCAGCACCGCCATCACCGCGGGCATCCGTCCGCCGCCGGCGACCCCGCCCTCGATCAGGCTGGCGTGGCTGCGCGCGCCGTTGGCGCTGGCGACCTGGTGAAACTGCTGGACCGGATGGGCGGCGAAATAGAAGCCGAACACGTCGCGCTCCTTCGCCATCTGCTCGGCCCGGCTCCACGGCTCGGCCTCGGCCAGGCGCAGCGCCGGCTGGGCATGATCGTCGCCACCGAACAGCGCGGCCTGGCCGCTGGTGCGGCTGCGCTCGGCCTCGTCGGCGACCGCCAGCAGGATGTCGGCGCTGGCGACGACCTTGCCGCGGTTGGGCTCGAGCGCGTCAAACGCGCCGCCTGCCCCCAGCGCTTCCAACTGGCGGCGGTTCATCGATCCCGGCGGGGCGCGGCGGAACACGTCCTCTAGGCTTTCGAACCAGCCCTTGGCCTCGCGCTCGGCAACGATGGCGTCCATCGCCTTCTCGCCGACGTTGCGCAGGCCAGCCAGGGCGTAGCGGACCGCGTGGCCTTCGTCGGTGCGCTCGACGGTGAATTCGGCTTCCGAGCGGTTGATGTCGGGGCCCTCGAGCGCGACTTTCGCGCGCCGCATGTCGTCGACGAAGATCGCCAGCTTTTCCGACTGGTGCATGTCGTAGCACATCGACGCGGCGAAGAATTCGTGCGGGTAGTGCGCCTTCAGCCACGCGGTCTGGTACGCCAGCAGCGCATAAGCGGCCGCGTGACTCTTGTTGAAGCCGTAGCCGGCGAACTTGTCGATCAAGTCGAACAGCTCGTCGGCCTTCTTGCGGTCGATGCCGGAAACCTCGGCACAGCCGTCGACGAAGCGCTGGCGCTGCGCGTCCATCTCGGCCTGGACCTTCTTGCCCATCGCGCGGCGCAGCAGGTCGGCATCGCCAAGCGAATAGCCGGCCAGGATCTGCGCGGCCTGCATGACCTGTTCCTGGTAGACGAAGATACCGTAAGTCTCGCCCAGGATGCCCGCCAGCTTGGGGTGCGGATACTCGATCGCGGCCTGGCCGTTCTTGCGCTGGCCGAACAGCGGGATGTTGTCCATCGGGCCGGGCCGGTACAGCGACACGAGCGCGATGATGTCACCGAAACTGGTCGGCTTCACCGCCGCCAGGGTTCGCCGCATGCCCTCCGATTCAAGCTGGAAGACGCCCACCGTGTCGCCGGACTGGAGCAGGCGGTAGACCGCCGGATCGTCCCACGCCAGCGCCCCAAGGTCGATCTGGATGTCGCGCCGGGCCAGCAGCTCGATCGCCTTCTTGAGCACCGACAGGGTCTTGAGGCCGAGGAAGTCGAACTTCACCAGGCCCGAATCCTCGACATATTTCATGTCGAACTGGGTAACCGGCATGTCGGATCGCGGATCGCGGTACAGCGGTACCAGTTTCGCCAGCGGACGATCGCCGATGACGACGCCGGCGGCGTGGGTGGAGGAATTGCGCGGCAGCCCTTCCAGCTGCATCGCCAGGTCGACCAGTCGCTTGACCTCGTCGTTCTGGTCGTACTCGCGCTTGAACTCGGCCACGCCGTTGAGCGCCCGCGGCAGCGTCCACGGGTCGGTCGGGTGGTTGGGCACCAGCTTGCACAGCCGGTCGACCTGGCCGTAACTCATCTGCAGGATGCGCCCCGTGTCGCGCAGCACCGCGCGGGCCTTCAACTTGCCGAAGGTGATGATCTGGGCGACGTGATCGTGGCCGTATTTCTTCTGGACGTAGCGGATAACCTCGCCGCGGCGCGTTTCGCAGAAATCGATGTCGAAGTCCGGCATCGAGACGCGCTCGGGATTGAGAAAGCGTTCGAACAGCAGGCCCAGCCGCAGCGGGTCGAGGTCGGTGATGGTCAGCGCCCAGGCCACCACGCTGCCCGCGCCCGATCCGCGCCCCGGCCCGACCGGGATGTCCTGCGCCTTGGCCCACTTGATAAAGTCGGCAACGATCAGGAAGTAGCCGCCGAAGCCCATGCGGTTGATGACATCGATCTCGAACTCGAGCCGCTCGGCATAAGCGGCGCGCTCCTCAACGGAAAGCTCGCCGTAGGGCTCCAGCCGCGCGGCCAGCCCGGCGCGGGCGTCTTCGGCCAGCATCCGGGCCTCGCCCTCGGCATCGCCGGCCAGGCTGGGCAGGATCGGCTTGCGCTTGGGCGGCGCGAAGGCGCAGCGCTGGGCGACGACCAGCGTGTTGGCGATGCCTTCGGGCAAGTCGGCAAAGGCCTCCGCCATCATCTCGCCCGACTTGATCCAGGCCTGGCGCGACGACCGCGGGCGGTCGGCCGCATCGATGTGGGTCGCGGCGGCGATGCACAACATCGCGTCGTGGGCGCCGTAGAAATGCGGCTCGCCGTAGTAGGCGGGATTGGTCGCCACCAGCGGCAGGTCGCGGGCATAGGCGAGGTCGATAAGGGCCGTTTCGGCAGCTTCCATCGCCGCATCGCCGCTGCGGGAGACTTCGAGGTAGAGCCGGGCCGGAAACAGGCCCTCCAGCGCGGCGCAGTATTCGCTTGCGGCCTCGCCCCGGCCATCCGCCAGCAGCCGCGCCAGCGCGCCTTCGCCCGCGCCCGTCAGCGCGATCAGGCCGCCGGTGCGCCCTTCCAGGTCGGCGAAGGTGACGTGGGGCTCAAGCTCCAGCGGGCGGTCGAGGTGCGCGCGGCTGACCAGGTGGCACAAGTTGTTCCACCCGTCCTCGTCCTGCGCGTAAAGCGGCAGCCAGTCGATCGTGCCGGCTCCCGGCGCGTGGTCGGGCCGGCATACGCCCAGCAGCGTGCCGATAATCGGCTGGATGCCGGCATCGCGGCAGGCGGCGGCGAACGGAATGGCGCCGTAAAGCCCGTTGCGGTCGCAAATCGCGATGGCGGGAAAGCCGCGCTCTTTGGCCAGCTTGGCGATCGCCTTGGGGTCGATCGCGCCTTCCAGCATCGAGTAGCTCGACAGCACTCTCAGCGGAACGAAGGGGACGAAGGCCATCACTCGACGCTAGCGGCCGGGGCGCGATTCGCAAACCGCGCGGGCGGGGAATTGCCCGGCTATTGCAGCAGCGCCTCGATATCCTTGGCCAGAGCCTCGGGCTTGTCGCTCGGGGCGTAGCGACGCACCACGCTGCCATCGCGGCCGATCAGGAACTTGGTGAAGTTCCACTTGATCGCCTTGGTCCCCATCAGGCCCGGTGCCGACGCCTTGAGCCAGTGGTAAAGCGGCTCTTCCCCCGCGCCGTTGACGTCGATCTTGGCCATCAGCGGAAAGGTCACGCCATGATTGAGGCGGCAGAACGCGTCGATCTCCTCGGCGCTGCCCGGCTCCTGCCCGCCGAACTGGTTGCACGGAAAGGCCAGGATCTCGAACCCGCGGTCCTTGTAGTCTTGCCACAGCTTTTCCAGCCCGTCGTACTGGGGGGTGAAGCCGCACTGCGAGGCGGTGTTGACCACCAGCACGACCTTGCCCAGCTTGTCGCCCAGGTTGACCCGCTCACCGCCGGCGAGCCTGGCGTCGAAATCATCGATCGTCTGCGGCATGTCCGTCATCCCTCGACCAGCTTGCCCTCGACCAGCCGCACGACGCGGTCCATCGCCGCGGCAAGGCGCTCGTTATGCGTCGCCACCAGCGCCGCGCTGCCCTGCCCGCGCACCAGCTCGACGAACTGCGCCAGGACCTTGTCGGCAGTGCTTTCGTCAAGGTTGCCGGTGGGTTCGTCGGCCAGCACCAGCGCCGGCTTGTTGGCCAGCGCGCGGGCCACCGCCACGCGCTGCTGCTCGCCCCCCGAAAGCTGGCTGGGCCGGTGGTCCAGCCGCGCCCCCAGCCCCAGCACGGTAAGCAATTCGGCGGCGCGGGCGTCGGCATCGGCGGCGGCGCGGCCTGCCACCAGCTGCGGCAGGATCACGTTCTCGCGCGCGGTGAAGTCGGGCAGCAAGTGGTGGAACTGGTAGACGAAACCGATCGAATCCCGGCGCAGCGCGGTGCGGCCCTCGTCGTCGAGTTTCGCCGCCTCGGTCCCGTCGATCAGGATCTGGCCGCCGAAGCCGCCTTCCAGCAGGCCGACAGCCTGAAGCAGCGTCGACTTGCCCGAACCCGACGGCCCCAGCAGCGCGACGATCTCGCCGGCGCGGACCTTGAGGTCGGCGCCCTTGAGCACGTCGATGCGGACCCCGCCCTGCTCGAAGCTGCGGGTAAGACCCGCCAGCTGGACGACTGTTGTCGCGCCGCGCGGCGCCTGAACGTCATTCATAGCGCAGCACCTGCACAGGATCGGTGCTCGCCGCCTTGTAGGCCGGGTAGAGCGTGAACAGGAATGACAAAACCAGGCTCATCACCACGATGGCGGTTATCTCCTTGGGATCGCTGCGCGCGGGCAGCTCGGTCAGGAACCGGATCGACGGATCCCACAGGTTCTGCCCGGTCAGCACCTCGATCGCACGGACCACGCCCTGGCGGAAATACAGGAATATCGCACCCAGGATCAGTCCCGCGATCGTCCCCAGTGCGCCGATGGTGAAGCCGGTGGTGACGAAGATCTTCAGGATCGACTTACGCGGCGCCCCCATCGTGCGCAGGATCGCGATGTCGCGCGTCTTGGCGCGCACCAGCATGATCAGCGACGACAGGATGTTGAACACGGCAACCAGCACGATCAGGCTGAGCACAACGAACATCGCCACCCGCTCTACCGCCAGCGCTTCGAACAGGCTGGCGTTGATCGTCTTCCAGTCGCTGACCACGGCCTGCCCGCGCAGTTTCTGTGTCAGCGGGGCGAGGATCTCGGTCGCCTTCTCGGGATCGGTGGTCTTGACCTCGATCATGCCGATCTGGTCGCCGATGAGCAGCAGTTGCTGCGCGTCGGAGATCGGCATGACCACGAACGACTGGTCGTAATCGTAGATACCGATCTCGAATATCGCGGCGATCTTGTAGCCGACCTGGCGCGGCACCGTGCCGAACGGGGTCGCCTGGCCCTGCGGATTGATGATCGTGATGGTGTCGCCCACCCGCGCGCCGAGGTTTTCGGCCAGGCGCGTGCCGATGGCGACGGTGCCGGCCTCCGGCTTGACCTCCGCAAGGTTGCCCATCTTCACGTTGGGCCCGATGCGGGCGATGTCCTCGGCGGTGTTGCCGCGCGCCAGCACGGCTTCGACCCGGCCGTTGAAGGTGGCCAGCAGCGGCTGCTCGATCAGCGGCGAGGCGCGTACCACGCCCGGCGTCGCGCGGACTTCCTTGAGCACGTCCTGCCAGTTGTCGAGCCGGCCGCCGTAGGCCTGGATGATGGCATGGCCGTTGAGGCCGACGATCTTGTCGATCAGTTCGGCGCGAAACCCGTTCATCACGCTCATCACGATGACGAGCGCGGCCACGCCCAGCATCACTGCGCCAAGGCTGATGCCGGCGACCACGGCGATGAAGGCCTCGCCCCGGCCGGGCACGAGGTAACGCTTGGCGATCGTGCGCTCGAAGGAATTGAGGATCAAGAAAAGCTCGCGGCGGCTGGAAGGAACGTCGTGTCGGCGCGATGTAGGCGGCATCCGGCGCATCGGCAATGGCGGCGCTTGCTTTCGCCGGGGCCAGCGCCCAAATGCGCCGGCGACATCCCTGGCGGCGGATTCGATGAACCTTATGCACCCTTTCGAAGATGCTGACGGCGATACGCTGCACGAGGAATGCGGCGTCTTCGGCGTCACCGGATCGCGCGATGCCGCCGCGGTGGTGGCACTGGGGCTCCACGCCCTGCAGCACCGCGGGCAGGAAGCGGTCGGCATCACCAGCTTCGATGGGCAGGAATTCTATTCGCGCCGCGGCCTTGGCCATGTCGCCCAGAACTTTTCCAGCGGCGCCGCGCTGGCCGAACTGCCCGGGACGATGGCGGCGGGCCACGTGCGCTATTCCACCACCGGCGGATCGGGTTTGCGCAACGTCCAGCCGCTGTTCGCGGACCTTGCCACCGGCGGTTTCGCCATCGCGCACAACGGCAACATATCGAACGCGATGACCCTGCGCCGCGACCTGGTGAAGAAGGGCGCGATCTTCCAGTCGACGTCCGACACCGAAGTGATCATCCACCTGATCGCCACCAGCCGCTATCCCACCCTGCTCGACCGCTTCGTGGACGCGCTGCGCCTTGTCGAGGGCGCCTATTCGCTGATCTGCGTTACCCCCAGGGGCATGATCGCTTGCCGCGATCCGCTGGGAATCCGGCCTTTGGTCATGGGCAAGATCGGCGACGCGGTCGTTTTCGCCAGCGAAACCGTGGCCCTCGACGTCGTCGGCGCCGATTTCGAGCGCGAGGTCGATCCGGGCGAGGTCATCGAAGTGGCGATGGACGGTTCGGCCCGGTCGCACCGCCCGTTCGCGGCGGTCCCGCCACGGCCCTGCATCTTCGAACACGTCTATTTCAGCCGTCCCGATTCGGTCATGGCGGGCAAGTCCGTCTACGACGTGCGCAAGCGCATCGGCGTTGAACTTGCCAAGGAAGCACCGGTCGAGGCCGACCTGGTCGTCCCTGTGCCCGACAGCGGCGTGCCCGCCGCGATCGGCTATGCCCAGCAATCGGGCGTTCCGTTCGAACTCGGCATAATCCGTTCGCACTATGTCGGGCGCACGTTCATCCAGCCATCGGACGGTGCGCGCCACGCCGACGTCAAGCGCAAGCACAACGCCAACCGCGCCATCGTCGCTGGCAAGCGGATCGTGCTGATCGACGATTCGATCGTGCGCGGCACCACCAGCATGAAGATCGTCCAGATGATGCGCGATGCCGGCGCCGCCGAAGTCCACATGCGCGTCGCCAGCCCGCCGACGGGGCATTCCTGCTTCTACGGCGTCGATACCCCCGAACGCTCCAAGCTCCTGGCGGCGCAGATGGACGTCGCCGCGATGGCGGACTTCATCCACGCCGACAGCCTGGCCTTCGTCAGCATCGACGGGCTTTATCGCGCGGTCGGCGAAGCGGAGCGAAATGCCGCCTGCCCGCAGCATTGCGATGCCTGCTTCACCGGCGATTACCCGACCCGGCTGACCGACCTGGAGGATGTCCCCGCGTCGCAGCTACCCCTCCCGGTCGGCCGCGTCGCATGAGCGTGAAACAGGAGAACCGCGCGTGAACGCGCTGGCAGGGCAAGTCGCGCTCGTCACGGGTGCGAGCCGCGGTATCGGCGCCGCCACCGCCGAAGCGCTGGCCGCCGCCGGCGCGCACGTGATCCTGACAGCGCGCGACGCCCGCCTGCTCGAAGGCGTCGAGCAGCGCATCTTCGATGCCGGCGGCGCCGCCACGATCGCGCCGATGGACCTGGCCGAGGCCGACGCCATCGCGCGGCTGGCCGCGGCGCTGAGCGAACGCTGGTCCGCGCTCGACGTCCTGGTCCACGCTGCCGCGATCCTGCCCGGACTTGGCCCGGTGCAGGACATCGACGGCAAAGGCTTTACCCGCGCCCTGACCACCAATGCGCTCGCCACCCAGACGCTGATCGCGCGGTTCGATCCGCTGCTGCGCAAGAGCGGCGACGGCCGCTTTGTGTTCCTGACCACCAGCGTCGCCATCGATCCGCGCGCGTTCTGGGGCGCCTATGCCGCGTCCAAGGCAGCGGGCGAGGTCCTGGCGATGAGCTATGCGCACGAACAGGCGAACATCGGCCGCGTCCGCGTCGCGGTGGTCGATCCGGGCGCGACCCGAACCGACATGCGCGCCAAGGCCTATCCCGGCGAGGATCCGCAGTCGGTCAAGGACCCGGCCGTGGTCGGCGCGGCGATCGCCGGACTGGTGGCGGGACCCTTCGTTTCGCCGCATCGCCTGCGCGTTAACCACGCCGCGTAAGAGACGCCTAACCAGCGGCGCTCATCTTCCGCAAAGCCTGGCATCGACCGCCGGGTGACAGACGCTTTAGTCGGGAAGACGGGTCAATGACTGACAACCTGCTCGCCATGCGCGATCGCTACGTTACCGCAGCGCAGGAAGACCGCTGCTCGCCGCGCACGCGAATCGCCATTCCTGCCAGCTTGCGGATGAGCGGCGGCCGCGGTTTCCAGACCGTGGTCCACGACCTTTCGATCAGCGGTTTTTGCGCCGCGGCGATCAACCGCGTCCATCCCGGCACGGTGTGCTGGCTGACGCTGCCGGGCCTGGAATCGCTGCAGGGCGAAGTGATCTGGTGGGACAACAGCCTGGCCGGCTGCGCGTTCGACAACCTGCTCAGCCCGATCGTCCACGACAACATCCTGACCCGCTTCCGCGGCGACCAGGTCTATCGGCCGGTGGCGTAACCACCGCCGCGGCGCTGCCCGTGACAACGGGGCGGATCAGCGCACCAGCGTCACCTGGTGCACGTCGATGCCGCCGCCGCGAAAGCCGCCCTCGCAGTACATCAGGTAGTACCGCCACAGTTTGACGAAGCGATCGTCGAAACCGGGCGGCAGCCGGTTGTCGCGTACGGCCGCGTCGAAATTGTCGCGCCACAGCCTTAGCGTTTCGGCGTAGTCGGGGCCGAAATCGATCTGGTTTTCCCACGCAAAGCCATGCGCCTCGGCCAACCTGCGAAACTCGCTCAGCCGCAGCAGCATCCCGCCGGGGAAGACGTACGCCTGGATAAAATCGGCGCTGGCCGCGTAGGCATCGTACAGGTCGTCGCGCAGGGTGATGAACTGTAGCGCGGCGCGCCCACCGGGCCCGAGGTTGCGGGCCAGCGTTTCGATGAAAACGGGCCAGTACTCGCGCCCCAAGGCCTCCACCATCTCGACACTGACGATCGCATCGAACGTACCGGCAACGTCGCGGTAGTCCTGGTGACGGAAATCGATGCCGTCGTGCGCGGCGCGGGCATAGGCCAGTTGCGCTTCCGACAGGCTGATCGCGGTCACGGCAGCGCCGCCGCCGCGCAGGCGTGCCGCCAGTGCGCCCCAGCCGCAACCGATCTCGAGTACTGTTTTTGCGCCTTCCACGCGCGATGCGATCGCCCGCAGCTTGTCGTCCTGCGCGGCGGCGAGCGAATCGGGGCCAAGGTCGAAGCGCGCGCTTGAATAGACCATCGCGGGATCGAGCCAGGCGGCGTAGAAATCGTTGCCCAGGTCGTAATGGCGGTGAATGTTGCGCGCCGCCCCGGCGCGGCTGTTGGCCCGCGCCTTGTGCAGGCGGCTGGCGAGCCAGCGCCACGGTCCGCGCGCCCGCGCCAGGTCCCCCAGCGTGGCCGCATTTGCCATGAACAGCGCGAACAGCTGGACCGGGTCGGGGCTGGACCATTCGCCCTTGTCCCACCCCTGGAACAGCCCGACCGAGCCGCTGGTGGCGACGCGAAGCAGTGCGCGCCAGTCCTTCAGCTCCACTTCGGCCACGAAGCCCGGCGCGCGGCCGCCCAGCGTGCGGCGCGTCCCATCGGGCAGGATGCCGTCGATACGCCCGGCGGCCAGCCCGCGATCGATCCGGTCGAGGATGGCGCCGCCAGATCCCGCGAACGCGCGCGCCAGCCAGCGCGGGCCCATCTTCACGGCCCGTCCCCCGGCGACCAGCGCCTCTCCCCTGTCCTCAGCCCGTGTCGCCATTCTCAGGCCGCTATGGGCATGGCCGCGCCGCTGTTCAAGATGCCGCGCGCGCGTGGCGATAGGCGGCCAGCGCCCGTTCGCGCGCGGCGCGGTGGTCGACAAGCGGTTCGGGGTAGCCCCGGGGGCGATCGGCGGGATCGTGGATGTCGGCGTCGGGCAGCTTCGCCAGCTCGGGAACCCAGTGGCGGATGTAGTCCCCGGCAGCGAACTTGGCCGATTGGACCAGCGGCGCCATGATCCGGCTGAACAGGCTCGCGTCCACGCCGCTGCCGGCGATCCACTGCCAGTTCGTGGCATTGTTGCCATAGTCGGCATCAACCAGCGTGTCCCAGAACCAGCGCTCGCCGTGGCGCCAGTCGATCAGCAGGTGCTTCACCAGGAAGCTTGCCGCGATCATCCGCACGCGGTTGTGCATCCACCCGGTTGCCCACAGCTGCCGCATCCCGGCATCGACGATCGGATAGCCGGTGCGTCCCCGTTGCCAGGCCTTGAGGTCTGCCGCCGCGGCGGCGTCGCGCATGGGATCGCGCCACGCCAGTCGGGCATATTCGGGGCGGTAGGGTTCGTCGCCATAGTCGGGGAACTGCGCGATCAGGTTCTGGGCGAAATCGCGCCAGGCAAGTTCGCTGCGAAAGGTGTCGGCGCCCTTGCCGCGGTTGCCGGCCAGCGCGTGCCAGACCTGGCCTGGTGAAATCTCGCCCCAGTGGAGGTGCGGCGACAGGCGCGATGACCCGTCCCGCGCGGGCAGGTTGCGGTCCTCCTCGTAGTCGCCGACGCGGTGGAGGAAATCGTCCAACTGGTCGTGCGCGGCAATTTCGCCGGCGCGCCATTCCTTTGCGAAACCGCTGGCCCAGTCGGGGCTGGTCGGCACCAGGTGCCAGTCGTCCAGGCCGTCCGAGGCCGGCCAGTTCGCGGGAGCGCGAAGATGCGGCCGCGGTAAGGGATCGGCGGGCGGCATCGTCGCACCCAGCGCGCGCCAGAACGGCGTGAATATCCGGTACGGCTTGTCGCTGCCAGTGCGGACCGTCAGCGGCGGCGCCAGGTAGGCGCCGTCATGCAGGGTCAGGTCGAGCGCGCCGGCAACGGCCTTTTCCGCCGCGATTTCCCATGGTTCGTAGTGATGGAGCGCGTGGACCGCCGCTATCCCGGCCGCGCGCGCCACGGCGGCAAGCGCCGCCGCCGCGTCGCCTCTGCGCAGGATCAGCTTGCTGCCGCGTTCGTCGAGGTCCCGCTCCAGTGCCGCCAGGCTGTGATGCAGCCACCACCGGGCAGCGCCGCCCGGCTTGCGCCTGCCCGCGCCATCGTCGTCCAGGACGTAGACCGGAATGACGGGCCCGGCGCTGGCCGCGGCGTGAAACGCGGGCTGGTCGGCCAGCCGCAGGTCACGGCGCAGCCATACGATCGAAGCGGCAGGCAAGCGGTCTCTCCCCCGGGATTATGCCCACCGAAACGTGCCGCGCCCCGGCCGGTTCCGCGCGCTTGCCAGCGGGCGGCGCGCCGCTATCAGCGCGACGATGCTTCATCCGCTTCCCGACCTTGTTGCGCCCGCGCCCGCGTTAATTTTCGCCGCGGTGTGCTTCGCCCTGTTCCTGGTCCTGGACCGGCTGGTCGCGCACGACCAGACCCGGCAGTTCGACCGCCGCTGGCTGACTGCGCCGCGCTATCCCTCGGGCAAGCCGCGGCTGGGCATCGGCTGGGCGCCGGTGATGCGCGGACTGACGCAGCTGGGCGGGCCGGTGGTGCGCTATGCCATCGCGGCGCCGCTGGCGCTGTGGCTTTGGCACCTTGGTTATCCGGACAGCGCGCTGTGGCTGGTGGCCGCGCTGGCCAGCGGGTGGATCGTCGACGGCGTGATCAAGAAAACCTTCAAGCGCAAGCGCCCCACCCTGGTGCCGCGCCTGGCGCGCGCGGGCGGCCCCAGCTTTCCCAGCGGCCACACGCTCAACGCCTCGCTGGTCTATTGCGGGCTGGCGCTGGCCTTTGCCCCGGTCCTGGGGCCAACGGGCCTGACAGCCGCGCTGATCGCGGCGCTGACCCTATCACTCATGGTGGCGTTCAGCCGCGTCTGGCTGGGGGTTCACTGGCCAACCGACGTGACCGCCGGCTGGCTGGTCGGCACGGGATGGTGGTGCCTGGCGCTGGCAATCGGGCAGTGCTGGCTGGGGCACTGAACGCGGCGAAGGAACGGCCGCGCGGGACAGGACTTACTGCGCCATGGACCCCGCGACCGATAGCCCCCGCCCCGCCGAAGCCATCGTCCTTCCGGCGCGCGGCTGGCGCATCGATCCGCGCCGCGCCGGCATCGCCGCGCTGATCTGCTGGATCGGCTTCGCGGCGGTGGTCTTTGCCGTCCAGACCGGCCGGTCGAGCGGGATCGACGCGGCCGGGCTGCTGTTCTGGCGGGGCGGGACCGATCTTCACGCGCGCGGCCCCGGCTGGCTGCTCGAAGGCGTCCGCGACCTGACCGCTCTTGGCGGGGTCCTGCTGCGGCACCTGTTCGCGCTTGGCGCGATCGCCGCCTTGCTGTTCCTGCGCCTGCGCCGTGAGGCACTGGTGCTGGCGGGCACGATCATCGGCGGCTGGGTGCTCGATTCGCTGGCCAAGCACGTGGTCGGGCGTGCCCGGCCCACGATCGTGCCGCACCTCACCGAAGCCGCCGGCACCAGCTTTCCCAGCGGCCACGCGTTCAATTCCGCGGTCGTCTACATCGCCATCGCGCTGGCCTTTGCGGCGATGAGCCCGCGGCAGTCGGTGCGGATCACCCTGATCGCCAGCGCGATCGCGCTGACCCTGCTGATCGGGCTGAGCCGGGTGTGGCTGGGCGTTCATTGGCCCAGCGATGTGGCCGCCGGCTGGCTGGGCGGCGCGGGCTGGGCCTTTGCCGCGTCCGCCCTGCTTCACAAACCGGCCAAGGCCGCGGCCGAGAAGGCCGCCGCCTCGCTCGAGGCTGCGACCCCCGGCACCGTCACCCGGGCCTGACGTCGCCCGCTAGATCGGGTCGGCGGCGGTTCCGCCCACGGTCCAGGTCTGACCCTTGGCCAGCAGCTTGGCGAGGTTGGCGGTCTTGCCCGCGGTCGCCTTGCCGATCTCCTCGGCCACGGCGGCCTCGTACGTCGGGCGCGGATCGTCGTAGATGACCCCCAGGGCCATCGGGAAGGCGCCGAACGGGAGTTCGACGAGCATGTGCGCCAGGCTGCGGTTGGTCACGTCGTGGACGATCACCCCCGCCCGGCGCCAGTCGCTGTCGGCCACGTCGACAACCTTGAGCGAAAGCGTTTCGGCATCGAGCGCGAGGCCCTTGACGCCGCCGGTCTTCTCGCTGCCGAACAGCATCGGCTCGCCGTTCTTGAGCCAGAGCTGGCGATCCTCCGAACCCTTGGGGGCGGCGAAATCGTTGAACACGTCCTTGTTGTAGACGATGCAGTTCTGGAAGATCTCGATGAAGGCGGCGCCCTTGTGCGCATGGGCCGCCTTGAGGACTTCGGGCAGGTTCTTCGACACGTCGTACCCGCGCGCCACGAACCGGGCGCCGGCACCCAGCGCGAACGCACACGGGCTCGCTGGCCGATCGACCGAGCCGAGCGGCGTGGACGGGCTGGTGGTGCCGACGCGGCTGGTCGGCGATGCCTGGCCCTTGGTCAGACCGTAGATCTCGTTGTTGAACAGCAGGATCTGGCAGTCGAGATTGCGGCGCAGCACGTGCATCGTGTGATTGCCGCCGATGCTCAGCCCGTCGCCGTCCCCGGTGACCAGCCACACGTCCAGTTTCGGGTTGGCCAGCTTGATGCCGGTGGCAAAGGCGGGCGCGCGGCCGTGGATGGTGTGGAACCCGTAGCTTTCGATGTAATAGGGAAACCGGCTGGAGCAGCCGATCCCGCTGACGAACACCGTGTTCTTCGGATCCGCGCCCAGTTCGGGCAACGTGCGCTGCACCGCTTTCAGGATCGCGTAATCGCCGCAACCGGGGCACCAGCGCACCTCCTGGTCGGTTTCCCAGTCCTTGAGCGTGGTCGTGATCGGGGTCATGTCGTTCATGGGTTCACCTGTACCAAGCTTCAATGTCCGGCATTTGCCGCGTAAATCGAGACTGATCGATTTCGAAGCTTTGTAGCTTCCATTCTAACAGGCGCAGCGCAGTGAAAACGCCATGCTGGAAATCACGATTTTCCTTGTCGGCATCAACCAAAAGGTCCGGAATTTCGTAAATAAGATCGCGAAGCATCAACTGCTCCGATGACATGCCGTCAAGATTTTCCAGTCTCACGGATTCACCGCCTCGATGCTGGGCAACTGGGTAGTGTCGGCATCGACTTCGCCGCCGCTGCCGCCGCCCAGCAGTTCGGCGATGGCATCCTCGATCTCGCTGATCGTGAACGGTTGGCCGCTGGTCTTGGTCAGCGGGCGGGCGTCGACCAGGTACTGGTCGCGCAGCACGGTCTTGAACTGGCCGGTGTTCATCTCGGGCACCAGCACATGGTCGTAGCCCTTGAGCAGCTCGCCGAGGTTTTTGGGCAGCGGCCAGACGTGGCGGACGTGAACGTGGCTGGCATCGAACCCGCGCTTGCGCATCCGCCGCACCGCCTGGTGGATCGGGCCGAAGGTGCTGCCCCAGCCGACCACGACAAGCTTGCCGCCCGGCGCGCCCAGGCAGACGTCCTGGTCGGGAATGGCGCCGGCGATACCGTCGATCTTGGCCTTGCGGGCGTCGGTCATCGCCTGGTGGTTGCCGGGCGAATAATCGATGTGCCCGGTATCCACCGCCTTCTCGATCCCGCCGATGCGGTGCATCAGGCCCGGCGTGCCGGGCTTGATCCACGGCCGCGCGCCTTTTTCGTCGCGCTTGAAGGGGAGCAGCGTAGCGGTCCCGTCAGGGTTCGCGGCGTTTTTCTCCTCTAGGAACGTCACCGGGAACGGCGTGTAGCTGGCCGGGTCGGGCACCTTCCACGGCTCGGCCGCGTTGGCGATGTAGCCGTCGGTAAGCAGGATTACCGGGGTCATGTACTGCACCGCGAGGCGGCACGCCTCGATCGCGACGTCGAAGGCATCGGCCGGGCTGCGCGCGGCGAGCACCGGCATCGGCGCATCGCCGTTGCGGCCGTAAACCGCCTGGTAAAGGTCGCTCTGCTCCGTCTTGGTCGGCAGGCCGGTGCTGGGCCCGCCGCGCTGCGAATTGACGATGACCAGCGGCAGCTCGGTCATGATCGCCAGCCCCATCGCCTCGCCCTTGAGCGCGATGCCCGGGCCCGACGAACTGGTGACGCCCAGCTGACCGGCGTATGACGCGCCGATCGCGGAACAGATCGCCGCAATCTCGTCCTCGGCCTGGAAGGTTGTGACACCGAATTCCTTGAGCCGCGCCAGGTGGTGCAGGATCGCGGAGGCCGGGGTGATCGGATAGCCGCCGAAGAACATCGGCAGCTCGGCCAGCTGCGCCCCTGCGACCAGCCCGAGGCTGATCGCCTCGGCGCCGGTGACGGTGCGATAGAGGCCCGGTTCGCTTTCGACCGGGGCGACATGGACCTGCCGCAGCGGGCCGGCCAATTCCGCCGTTTCGCCATAAGCGTGCCCGGCGTTGAGCGCGGCGACGTTGGCATCGGCCAGGACCGGGTTCTTCGCGAATTTCTGGTTCAGCCAGGCGACCAGCGGGGCGCGGTCGCGATCGAACATCCACAGCGCCAGGCCCAGCGTCCACATGTTCTTGCAGCGCAGCGCTTCCTTGTTGCCAAGGCCGAAGGGCTTCACCGCCTCAAGCGTCAGCGCGCTGATGTCGAAGGCCAGCACCTGCCATTTTTCCAGGCTGCCGTCCTCGAACGGGCTGGCGGCGTACTTCGCCTTGTCGAGGTTGCGGCGCGTGAACTCGCCGGTGTCGGCGATGATCAGGCCGCCCGGCCTGAGCGCACCGACATTGGTCTTGAGCGCCGCCGGATTCATCGCCACCAGCACGTCGGGCGCGTCGCCCGCGGTCTCGATATCGGTCGATCCGAAGTTGATCTGGAATGCGCTGACGCCGAACAACGTCCCTTGCGGGGCGCGGATCTCGGCCGGGAAATCGGGGAACGTGGCCAGGTCGTTGCCGGCCAGCGCGGTCGACAGCGTGAACTGCCCCCCGGTCAGCTGCATCCCGTCGCCCGAGTCGCCCGCGAAACGAACGACCACCGCTTCGGGCGCGGTATCCTGCGGCTGTAACTGGGTTGCCATGCTTACTCCTTGTGGCGGCTGCCCTAATCCTCCCCCCCGCCGGGACAATCAAGAAAAACTGTGGCGGCGGCAAAGCGGCGCCGGGCAAGAAAAACCGTCCGTTCGCAAAAGCGCGGCACCCGGGCGCTGGTCAGGCGTTTGCTGCCCCGCTAGTCCCCGCCGCGAAAGGTGCCATCCCGCATGACCGTCGACCTTGCCAACCTGCCCTATCGCCCCTGCGTGGGGGTCATGCTCGTCAACGCCGAGGGCAAGGTTTTCGTCGGCAAGCGGATCGACAACCGCGAGGGCGACGCCTGGCAGATGCCGCAGGGCGGCATCGATCCCGGCGAGGACCTCGACATGGCGGCCAAGCGCGAACTGGCCGAGGAAACCGGCATCGACCCCGCGCTGGCCCCGATCGAGGCGCGGTGCAGCGAGGAGCTGTACTACGATCTTCCGCCCGAGCTGCTCGGCAAGCTGTGGGGCGGACGCTATCGCGGGCAGCGCCAGATGTGGCTGCTGGCACGCTTCAAGGGCCGCGACGCAGACATCAAGCTCGATGCGCACGACCCGGCCGAGTTCTGCGAATGGAAATGGGTCGAACCGGCGACGCTTCCGGACCTGATCGTGCCGTTCAAGCGCGACGTCTACCGCGCCGTGCTGGCCCAGTTCGCCGACCGGATCTAGTTGCTGGTCACCACCGGCTGCGACTTGACCTGGTCGGCGGTGACGACCTGCGGGGTTGGCCCCTTGCTGATCGCGGCGGCCAGCGATTGCGCCGGCGGACACGAGCCGCCGCACAGCTGCTGAAGCCGCGCCAGGTTGCGGCGGGCCTTTTCGACCGCACCCTTTTCGACCAGCGCCGCGCCTTCGCCGGCGATGGCGGCCTGGTTGTCGGGCTCACGCTCCAGCGCCTCGCGGTAGTAGTGCAGCGCCTTGCCCTGCATGCCCTGGCGGCGGGTGGCGTCGGCCAACGTCACCAGCACCGCGACGCTGCCGGGCTGGATCGCCAGCGCCGCCTCGAACGCATCGACAGCGGCGTCGACCTGGCCCGCGCTTTCCGCCGCTTCACCCTGCGCGATCAGCGCGCGCGCACGCGGGTCGAGCGGTTCGGCCGGCGCCGCCCCGAACGTGCCGCTGGCGCTGACCATGGCGATCAGCGACAGGCAAAGCGCGGCGGGGGTGTAGCGCATCAGCAACTCCTTGGGCGAAGACATGGCCGGGCGGTCTATCATGGCCGGTCTATACGGGCGATGAAAAACCCGTCGGTGCCGTCGGTTCCGGGCGTGAGGCGAATTCCCTCGCCGCGCGGCGTTCCCGCCCCCAGCGCCGGCGGCGCCGCGCGCCACTGCGGATGCCGCGCCAGGAACGCGGCGACCTGGTCGGCGCCCTCCTCGTCGAGCAGCGAGCAGGTGATGAATACCAGCCGTCCGCCGGGAGCCACCAGCGCCGCCGCGATGTCGAGCAGCCGCGCCTGGACGGCAGTGTAGCGCGCCAGCAGCGCGGGTGTGAGGCGCCAGCGCGCCTCGGGGTTGCGCCGCCATGTCCCGGTGCCCGAACAGGGCGCGTCGACCAGTACGGCGTCGGCCTGTCCGGCCAGGTCGGCCATCGCCGCGGCTTCGCGATCGGGGTCGAGCAGGCGGGTCTCGATGATGCTCGCCCCGGCCCGCTCCGCCCGGGGCGGCAGGTTGGACAGCCGCCCGCGATCGGTGTCTGCGGCGATCAGCCGGCCGCGGTCCTGCATCGTTGCGGCCAGCGCCAGGGTCTTGCCGCCGGCCCCGGCGCACAAGTCGATCACCGTCTCGCCCGGCTGCGCACCCACCGCCTGGCAGGCCAGCTGCGAGCCGCTGTCCTGCACCTCGATCCGGCCGGCCGTGTAGGCATCCCAGCTTTCGACCGGGGTGCCGGCGGGGAAACGCAGCGCCCCGGGGGCGGCGGTCGGCTCTCCGCAAAGCGGCAGGTCGGGCAAGCCGTCGCCGCGCAGCGGGTTGATCCGCACGTCGAGCGGCGCCCGGTCCAGCAGTGCCTTCGCCTCCGCCCCGGCGACGTCCGAGCCGGCCAGCCGCTCGGCCAGCCACGCCGGGGCGATGCCGCCCTCGGCCACCGGTTCGCCCGAGGCGATCGGTGCGGGTGCGTAGCCCTCGCCGTCGAACAGCGCTGCCATGGCCGCGTCGCCGGCAGCCAGGCGCAACAGCGCGGCGCGCCCGGTCACGGGCACCGGCCCGCAGGCGCGGATCGCGGCATAGACAAGCTCGCGGACCGCGCGGCGGTCTTTCGATCCAGCGAACCGGCGGGTGCGGAACCAGTCCGCCAGGAGGCGGTCCGCCGGGGCCCCGCCGCTGCGCGCGGCGGCGATCACGGCGTCCAGGACCGCGATCGCGGCGGCTACGCGCGCGGCCGGCGTCATGCCGGGGTGCCCGGCTGCGTCGCGGTCGCGTAAGGCGACAGCACCCGCCAGCCGAGCGCCTCGTAAAGCAGCCGTCCCATCGGCGTGGCGACCAGCAGGTCGGGCCGCGCGGGGTCGCGCTTGGCGGCCGCCAGCCGCGCCATAACCGCGCGGCCCAGACCGATGCGCCGATGGTCCGGCTCGGCGACGATGCGGTCATAGGTGAACCCGCCCGGCGTCTCGCCGGCAAAGCCGCGCGCGGCGACGGTTCCGTCCGGCGCCGTGATCGTCACCTCGGCCGCGCCTCCGTCTTCGCGCAGGGCGGCATCATAGCCGGCGGGAAGCGGCGATGGCTCGCAGCGTGCCGTGCCGATCATGAAGAACCCGGTCGCCTCGGTGTGCCAGCCGCCCGGCAGCAGGGCGGCAAGCTGACTTGCCGTGCCGCACAGCTTGATCAGGTAGCCGGGCCCGGCGATGCCGCGCGCCAGCTCGGCAATGCGCTCGTCGGCGTCGGCATAGACCCAGCGGGTGGTCTCGGCGGCGCTGGCGGTGTCGATGCGGTAGCCGCCGCGGTCGGGCACCGGCGCCGCGATCCCGCGCGCCAGCGAGCGCCCGGCCAGCCAGGCGTGCACAAGGTCCCGGTCGACACCCGCGTCCACCGCCGGCAGGCTCACCGCGTCGGGTAGTTGGGCGCCTCGCGCGTGATCGTCACGTCGTGGACGTGGCTTTCGCGCAGGCCGGCGTTAGTGATGCGCACGAACTGCGCACGCGTGCGAAGATCGTCGATAGTGGCCGAGCCGGTATAGCCCATCGCCGCCTTGATCCCGCCGACCAGCTGGTGGACGACATCGCGCGCCGTGCCCTTGTAGGCGACCTGGCCTTCGATACCCTCGGGCACCAGCTTCATCTGGTCCTTGATTTCCTGCTGGAAATAGCGGTCGGCGCTGCCGCGCGCCATGGCGCCGACGCTGCCCATGCCGCGATACGACTTGTAGGCGCGGCCCTGGTACAGGAACGTCTCGCCGGGCGCTTCCTCGGTGCCGGCCAGCATCGATCCGATCATGATCGTGCTGGCCCCGGCGGCCAGCGCCTTGGCCGCGTCGCCAGAGGTGCGGATGCCGCCGTCGGCGATCACCGGCACACCGCGTTCGGCCGCGGCGCGCGCCGCGTCCATGACCGCGGTCAGCTGCGGCACGCCGACGCCCGCGACGATCCGCGTGGTGCAGATCGAACCAGGCCCGATGCCGACCTTGATCGCGTCGGCCCCGGCGTCGACCAGCGCGCGCGCGGCCTCCGCGGTGGCGACGTTGCCGGCCACGACCTGCGCCGAATTCGACAGCCGCTTCACCCGCTCCACCGCGCGCGCGACGTCCTTGTTGTGACCGTGCGCGGTGTCGATGATCACGACGTCGCAATCGGCGGCGAGCAGCGCCTCGGTCCGCTCGTAACCCTTGTCGCCGACGGTGGTGGCAGCCGCCACGCGCAGCCGGCCCGAGGCGTCCTTGGTCGCGGCCGGGTAGTTGACCGCCTTCTCGATGTCCTTGACCGTGATCAGGCCGACGCAGCGATAGGCATCGTCGACCACCAGCAGCTTCTCGATCCGGCGCTGGTGCAGCAGCTTCTGCGCTTCTTCGGAGCCGACCCCGGCACGCACGGTCGCCAGGTTCTCGCTCGTCATCAGTTCGCGCACCGGCTGGTTCGGGTTCATCGCGAAACGGGTGTCGCGGTTGGTCAGGATGCCGACCAGCTTGCCCGATCCTTCGACCACCGGGATGCCGCTGATGCGGTTAGTTTCCATCAGCGCGCGCGCCTCGCCCAGCGTGGCGTCGGGCGCAATCGTGATCGGGTTGACGACCATGCCGCTTTCGAAGCGCTTGACCGCGCGCACCGCTGCGCATTGTTCCTCGACCGACAAGTTGCGATGCAGGACGCCGATCCCGCCAAGCTGCGCCATGACGATTGCCATGTCGGCCTCGGTCACGGTGTCCATCGCGCTGGAGATCACCGGGATATTCAGCGCGATCTCGCGCGTCAGCCGGGTGCGCGTGTCCGCGGACGTGGGCAGGATGTCCGATTCCGCCGGGCGCAGCAGCACGTCGTCGAACGTCAGGCCCAACGGGATCACGAGGTCAGGGATGGTATCGGGGGCCACAGCGCGCCTTCTTCGGGTTCGGGTCGATTCGTGGCGGCCCATGTAAACGCGCCGCCCCGGTATGGCCAGCGCGGCGCCGGCCTAACGCCGGACGCTTTCCAGCGGCACCCGGCGCGGATCGGCCAGGCGCCGCACCAGCGCCACCTGGAAGGTCACGTCGCCGGCGGCGCCGCCCAGCACCAGGTTGGTCGCCTCGTCGCCGGCGCGGTGATAGCGGGTGTCGATGAAGTGCTGCATCGCCGCGGGGTCGGCATAGGCGCTCGACACCATAACCGCCGGCACGTCGCGCTGCAGCAAAGCCCAGCCGTCCTGCCGCTTGAGGAAGGTTTCGGCTAGCGGGCTGTCGACCAGTTTGCGCTTCTGCTCGCGCGCGACTTGCGCGATCACCGGATCGAGGCGGGTCAGCCCCTTGCCCACGATCGTCAGCGGCGTGCCAGCGGGCGCCACCGCGACACTGTCGATGTTGAGGGCGGCGACAATCCGGTCGAGCGGCAGCGGCGGGTTCTCCAGCAGGGCCTGCGCGCCCAGCAGTCCCATCTCCTCGCCCGTGGTGGCGACGAAATAGACGTCGCGCTCGAGCCGCGGCCCGGCCGCCAGGCGGCGCGCGATCTCGGTCATCACGGCTACGCCGCTGGCATTGTCGACCGCGCCGTTGCAGATCGCATCGGCATCGCCCGGCTTGCCGCAGCGCCCGAACCCGTCCCAGTGCGCCATCAGCATGACCGCGCCGGCGTCCGGATGGCGGCCGGGGATGCGCGCGATCAGGTTATGCGTCGAAATCCGCGTCTCGCGGCTGCTCGCCTCGAGCGCGACCGACAAGTCGAGCGGCATCGGCACGAAATCGGCCGCCGCGGCGCGGGCGGCCAGTTGCGCGGTCGAAAGCCTGGCCCCTGCCAGCGCCCGGTCGAGCGCGGTGGGCGTCATGAACGCCTCGAGGTCGCCGCCAAGGTCGCCGCCGGTCAGCGCATAGCCGCTGCGCTGGCGCCGCGCGCGCACCGAGTCGAGCGTCCGCGCGCCGTCGAGCACCGTGATGACCGCCGCCGCCCCGCCCGCCAGCAGCGCGTTCTGCCGCGCGGAATCCTGCCGTCCGCCGTCGAGCAACAGCACCGCCCGCCCCGCCAGTTCGCCGCGTGGCGGGATCGCCGCGCCAGCGCCCACGAACAGCAGCGGCGCCGATTGCGCGACCGCGCGTTCGCCGGAGGTCAGCACCAGCACGTCGCTGCCGGGCACGTAGATCGAGCGCCCCCGGCGCGAGAACTGCGCGCTGCCGCCGGCCGGTTCGCGCGCGATAATGGTGACCGGCGCGAACCACGGGTTGGCCGGCTCGTTCGTGCCGGAGACGAGCCCGGCGCCGAACAGTTCGCGCGCCAGGTACCGCAAGGTCTTGGCCTCGCCATCGGTGCCGGGCAGGCGGCCGCCAAAATCGTCCGACGCCAGCACGCCGATGTGGCGTGCGAGCTCGGCCTCGAGCGTGGGGGCCGGCGCGGCGCCCAGCAGCACGACCGCCGCAAATGCGGCGGTGCAACGCTTCATCGCTGATGCTGCCCGGCTCATCGTTCGACCATAGGGGAGCGCGGCAGCCGCGCGAACCCCCTTGCGACGAAAAAAGCCGCGTCGTGCCGGGGGGTTATTCGGCGGTCCAGCCGCCGTCGATCGAAAGGTTGGCGCCGGTCATGTTGCCGGCCTCGTCACGGCACAGGAACACGGCGGTAGCGGCCACTTCCTCGACCTGGACGAAGCGCTTGGTCGGCTGCTTGGCCAGCAGCACGTCGTTCATCACCTGCTCGCGCGTGAGCCCGCGCGCGGCCATCGTGTCGGGAATCTGGTTTTCGACCAGCGGTGTCCACACGTAACCCGGGCTGATGCAGTTGGCGGTCACCCCGCTGGTCGCCAGTTCCAGCGCCAGGGTCTTGGTGAAACCGTAAAGCCCGTGCTTGGCGGCGACATAGGCGCTCTTGAACGGGGACGCGCGCAGCGAGTGGGCGCTGGCGATGTTGATGATGCGGCCCCATCCGCCCGCCTTCATGTGCGGGATCGCCATCCGGCAGGCGTCGAACGCCGACGTCAGGTTGAGGGCGATGATCTTGTCCCACATCTCCACCGGAAACGATTCGACGGGGGCGACGTGCTGCATCCCCGCGTTGTTCACCAGGATGTCGACCGGGCCGGCGGCGCCCATCATCTCCTCGACCCCGGCGCGGGTGGAGAGGTCGGCGGCAATGTGCGGGGCGGATAGCTCGTCCTTCAGCGCCGCGATGGTTTCCGCGTCGCCAAATCCCGACAGCGTGACCAGCGCGCCCTCGGCGCGCAGCGCCCGCGCGATTGCCAGCCCGATGCCCGACGTCGACCCGGTAACCAGTGCCCGCTTGCCTTCGAGAAACATTCCGCCGATCCCGTCATTGTTGCCTTCAATCCCCGCGCCATCGCCGCGCCGGGCGCGTAAGTCCAGAGGAGGTTCCGCGATGCGGCTCGACGATTTCGATCCCAATGCCATCAAGGTCGATGACCAGCGCGGCAGTGGCATGTCGATCGGGGGAGCGGGCGGCAAGATCGGCTGCGGTTCGATCGTCATCGCCGCGATCGCCTATTTCGTGTTCGGGGCCGACCCGATGAGCACGCTCAGCACGATCAACGGGGCACAGAGCAGCGGCCCGGTCGCCACCAGCGGCGGCACGAACGTCAGCGAAAGTTGCCGGGTCGACGCGCTCAGCAAGGAAAGCTGCGATGCGCTCGCCTCGCTCAACAAGACCTGGGCACCGCTGTTCGCGCAGGCCAACATCAAGTTCGCCGACCCGACGCTGCACTTCTATTCGCGCATGGGCCGGTCCGGCTGCGGCACCGCGCAAAGCGCGATGGGGCCGTTCTACTGCCCCGAGGACCAGGGCATCTACCTCGACACCGAGTTCTACAAGCAAATGGACCAGGAACTGGGCGCCACTGGCCAGTTCGCGCGCGATTACGTGATCGCGCACGAATACGGCCACCACGTCCAGAACCTGACCGGCCTGTCGGACCAGATCCGCAGCGCGCAGCAGCAGAACCCCGACCGTGCCAACGACCTGTCGGTCAGGCTCGAGCTCCAGGCCGATTGCTACGCCGGGGTGTGGGCCGCCAAGAACCGCGACCGGCTGGAGCCGGGTGACATGGAAAGCGGCCTCAATGCGGCGCACCAGATCGGCGACGATGTCCTGACCAAGGGCCGCGCGCCCGAATCCGCCTTCACGCATGGCAGCGCCGCGCAGCGGATGCAGTGGCTCAAGAAGGGCCTCGACACCGGCAACGAGGACGCCTGCGATACCTTCGCGGACCTGAGGACCTAGACCGCTCCGCAATCGTGCGGCCGCGATCTGGCGACCCCCCGCGGCGGTGCTAGCTGCCGCGCTTTTCCAGCTCGGCGATCTTGGCGTCGAGCTGCTTCAGCACGCGGGCGCGAACATCGGCGGGCATCTCGGCATCGCGGGCGATCTCGGCTCGCGCCTCGCGCACGCCGGCAGCGGCGCTGGCCAATGCCTCGGCGCGGATGCGCGGCGCATCGGGCTTGTCGAAGCGCATGACGATCGGCTTGCCGCATACGACCGTACGCACGACGATCCTGTTGCCGTCGTCCTGGCGCGTGGTGCTGGTATCTGCGGAGTGGTCGCAGTTCGCGGCGTCGTTAAGGGCAAAGGCCATCGGTGCGCCGTCCGGGCCGATCCGCCGGATCACCACGTTTCGGGTCGTGCCCGGAACGGGAGGGACGGGCGGCACGGGAAGTGCCTTCACCTGCTCGTCGATCCGGGCCAGCCTGGCCTCGAGATCGGCATCGCTGATCGCCTTGTCGGACGCGATGACGATGGTCTTGCCGCCGCGCTGGACGGTGCGCGTAAACTTCGGCTTGTCCTTGCCCGGCCCGGGATGCTCGATGACCATGATCCGCTCGATCCGCTTGACCGGCGCGGGCGCGTCCGGTGCGGCCGGGACGGCGGCGGGCGCGGCTGGCGCCGCCGGGGCAACATCCTGCGCAACGGCAGCATAGGTGATCGATGCGGTCGCGGGCAGCGCCAGCGCGCAGAGGCCGATGAAGGCGCGGCCAGCGCGGCGGCGCGGCAAGGTCGGTTCGGACATGGTCAGGCTCCTCAGGCGGTGTACGATGGCCTTCTCGCTCCAGAACGGTCCCGAGATCGGGCAAGCCATCGCGGCGATCGACGTTCGATCGGGGTTGCGCGCATAACCGGCGATCAGGCTGGCATAGCGCAGCCGCGTGGCGGCATCGCGCCCGGCCACGACGCGGGCATCGCAGGCGGCTTCCTGGTCGCGGCGCAGCGCCCGCCAGCCCATCCAGGCCAGCGGATTGCACCAGTGCAGCGCCAGCAGCGGCTGCATCGCCAGGTTTACCGCCAGGTCGCGCCCGGCGTGGTGTTCAAGCTCGTGCGCGATCGCCAGGTCGCGGCCGAGCCGGTCCTCGCCGGCCATGAAGCCCGCTGGCAGCGCGACCACCTTGTCACGCACGCCGAAGGCGACCGGGCTGTCCACCCACGGGCTTTCGACCAGGCGCACGTCGCCCGCCTCGCCCACCGGGCGCGCCCGCGCCAGCAACCGGCGGCGCATCACCGCGTAGCCGGCCCAGCGCCAGGCCAGGAACAGCAGCCCGCCGCCGACCCACAGCATCAGCGCGCCGGTGGCGGCGACATCCCACCACGACGTGGTCGGGTCCACCATCTCGACCGTGGCGACGGCGGTTTCGACGGTGTCGAAAGCGACCGCCGGGGTCGGCGCGGCAGGCAGGACCAGCGGCGGCAGCAAAAGGCGCAGCAACGGAAAGGCCCACAGCGCGTAGGCCATGCCCGGCCCGAACGCGCGCCCGACCGGGCGGCGCAGCACCAGCGCCAGCGCGATCAGCACCCCGGTGTACAGCACCGTGTCGAGGAGCCAGGCCATCACCGGCCCTCCCCCTTGAGCGTCTTGAGCAGGGCCTCGATCTCGTCGAGGTCGGCATCGCTGAGCGCTTCGGCCTCGGCCAGGTGCGCGAACAGCGGCGCGGCACGGCCGGCGAACAGCCGGTCGACCAGCCGCTTGGATTCGCCGCCGAGGTAATCGGCGCGCGCGATCGCGGGGGAATAAAGGAAGCGCTTGCCGTCGGGCTCGGCGGTGACCGCCTCCTTGGCGACCAGCCGCGACAGCAGCGTCTTGACCGTCGCAAGCGTCCACCCGCGCGGCTTGCACACCGCTTCGCAGACGTCGGCGGCGGCCAGCGGGGCGCGCTGCCACAGCGCCTCCATTACCGCGTGCTCGGCCTCGGTAATACGTTCGCCGACAGGAAAATCGTCCGCCACGCCATCCTCCAGACATGAACTCCGGACAACCGACTACGTTTGTAAACATTAAGCCCGGATGAACAAGCTGGCACCCGCCGGGGCATGGTGGCGCACGCTATCGACCGGCGCACGACGGGGATCGATGGACGGCAGACAAGCCGCGCGAGGATGGCGGACGCCTGCCTCGGCAGGCGTTCCTCCGGCTTCAGTAAACGCGCTTCTTGGGCTGGATGTAGCTGACGTCGTCGGTCAGCGTGTATTCGTGCACCGGGCGGTAGTCGAGCTTCACGCCGCCACCCTGGCCGCCCCAGCCTTCGAACCACATCGCGCTGTGCTTCATCCAGTTGGCATCGTCGCGATCGGGGAAATCCTCGTGCGCGTGGGCGCCGCGGCTTTCCTTGCGCGCGTGCGCACCGGCCAGCGTGACGCTTGCCTGGCTGATCAGGTTGTCGAGCTCGAGCGTCTCGATCAGGTCCGAGTTCCAGATCAGCGAGCGGTCGGTGACCTTGATGTCCTGCATCCTGGCATACGTCGCGGCCATCTTGTCGATGCCCTCGGCCATCAGCTCGTCGTTGCGGAACACCGCGGCGTGCAGGCTCATCGTGCGCTGCATCTCGAGGCGAAGCTCGGCCGTGGGCGTGGAACCGTTGGCGTTGCGGAAGTGGTCGAGCCGGCTCAGCGCCAGGTCGGCGCTGTCGGCCGGCAGCGCCGCGTGAGCGGTGCCCGGCTTGATCAGCTCCTTCAGGCGGTGCCCGGTGGCGCGCCCGAACACGACCAGGTCGATCAGCGAGTTGGAACCCAGGCGGTTGGCGCCGTGGACCGACACGCAGGCCGCCTCGCCCACCGCGAACAGCCCCGGCACGACCGTTTCCGGGTTGCCGTCGGCACCGATGGTCACGACCTCGCCGTGGTAGTTACAGGGGATGCCGCCCATGTTGTAGTGAACGGTCGGCACCACCGGCAGCGGCTGGCGGGTCAGGTCGACGCCGGCGAAGATCTTGCCGCTCTCGGTGATACCGGGCAGCCGCTCGGCCAGGACCTTGGGGTCGATATGGTCGAGGTGGAGGTAGATGTGGTCCTTGTGCGGGCCGACGCCGCGGCCCTCGCGGATTTCCAGCGCCATCGAGCGGCTGACGACATCGCGGCTGGCAAGATCCTTGGCGCTGGGAGCGTAGCGCTCCATGAAGCGCTCGCCCTCGGAGTTGGTCAGGTAGCCGCCCTCGCCGCGCGCACCCTCGGTGATCAGCACGCCCGCGCCGTAGATGCCGGTGGGGTGGAACTGGACGAACTCCATGTCCTGCAGCGGCAGTCCCGCGCGCAGCACCATGCCGCCGCCGTCGCCGGTGCAGGTGTGGGCGCTGGTCGCGGTGTAATAGCTGCGGCCATAGCCGCCGGTCGCCAGCACCACCGCGTGGCTCCGGAAGCGGTGGATCGATCCGTCGTCCATGCACATCGCGATCACGCCGCGGCAAACCTTGCCGTTCGGACCGTCTTCCATGATCAGGTCGATCGCGAAGTATTCGATGAAGAAGTCGGCGTCGTACTTCAGGCTCTGCTGGTAGAGCGCGTGCAGCATCGCGTGGCCGGTGCGGTCGGCCGCGGCGCAGGTGCGCTGGACCGGCGGACCTTCGCCCATGTTCTGCATGTGACCGCCGAACGGGCGCTGATAGATGGTGCCGTTGTCGTTGCGGCTGAACGGCACACCGGCGTGCTCAAGCTCGTAGACCGCTTGCGGCGCCTCGCGCACCATGTACTCGATCGCGTCCTGGTCGCCCAGCCAGTCCGACCCCTTGACGGTGTCGTACATGTGCCAGGTCCAGTGGTCGGGGCTATTATTGCCCAGCGACGCGGCGATGCCGCCCTGCGCCGCCACTGTGTGCGACCGGGTCGGGAACACCTTGGTGATGCAGGCGGTGCGGAGCCCGGCCTCGGCGCTGCCCATCGTGGCGCGCAGGCCCGAACCGCCGGCGCCGACGACGACGGTGTCGTAGGTGTGGTCGATGATCTTGTAGGAACTGGTATCGGCCATCTCAGCGGCCTCCCTGCATGGCAGCCATGGCGCCGGCGGCGGCTTCCGCCCCGGCCGCGGCGAAGACGATCCGCGCGATGAAGAACAATCCTGCCGCCATCCCGCCGAACGCGGCGATGTTGAGCAGGACGAGCGCAGCGACCTTGTTGGCGCCTTCGTGGACGTAGTCCTCGATCAGCACGGTCAGCCCCAGCCGCGCGTGCCAGAATACCGAGATGACCAGCAGCGCGATCGCCAGCGCCGGCAGCGGCCGGGCGATCCAGTCGATCACGGACTTGAAATCATACTGGCCCAGCCCGCCCAGCGAGATGACGAGGAAGGCCATCAGCAGCAGGTTGCCCAGCGCGGTCAGCCGTTGCAACACCCAGTGGTGCGTGCCGTGGTGCGCGGCGCCAAGGCCCCGCACGCGCCCGATCGAAGTTCCGTTGCCCATCGTCTTCCTTCCCTCAGGCCAGCAGCAGCCAGGCCCAGTACAGCGCGGTCAGGACCACGCCGCCGATCACGCTGAGCACCGAGAACATGGCGTTGGTCTTCAGCTCGTAGCCCGCGCCGGTATCGAGCACGAGGTGGCGGATGCCCGACAGCATGTGGTTGAAGAACGCCCAGCTCAGCCCCACCAGCACGATCTTTCCGTACCAGGCCTGCGCGTGGCCGAGAAAGCCCGCGTAGCTGTCCGGGCCGCCCGCGATCGAGCCCAGCCACCACAGCAGCACCGGCAGCCCGACCAGCGCCATGCCGTCACCCGAGACGCGGTGCAGGATCGAGACGAGCATCGCCGGGCTCCAGCGCCACACCTGCAAGTGCGGCGAAAGCGGTCGGCGGCGGTTCGCGGCGAGATCGGCCATGCGTCAGCGGTTCCCTTGTCAGGCGGCGGGGCCACAGGCCGCAACGCCGCATCGCGCCTCCCCATAATCGAAAGAGCCGGGCGTGCAAGCGGGCGGGCGCGCCAGTATCGACAGCGCCGCGCGCTTTCGCCAAGAGGGCGCGATGAGCCAGCCTACCGTTCTCGTCACCGGATCGACCCGCGGCATCGGCGCCGCCAGCACCGCCGCGCTGACCGCGCGCGGCTGGCGCGTGATCGGTCATGGCCGCAAGGACGCCGACGGCGTGATCGGCGCCGATTTCGCCCAGCCCGGCGCCGCCGCGGTCTTGTGGGACGCGGCGCTGGAAATGAGTGGCGGACGGATCGACGCGGTGGTCAACAATGCCGGGCTGTTCGCCGCCAATCCGCTCGATGCCTCCGACTTCGCCTGGCTCGACGGCTGGGAGGAAACGCTGCGCATCAACCTGACCGCGGCGGCCGAACTGTCGCGCATGGCTGTGCGGCACTGGCTGGCCCAGAATAGCGGCGGGCGGCTGGTCCACGTCGCCAGCCGCGCCGGCTACCGCGGCGATTCGCCCGCGCACTGGCACTACGCCGCGGCCAAGGGCGGGATGATCGCGATGCACAAGACCATTGCCCGCGGTTATGCCGCGCAGGGCATCCTCAGCTATGCGATCTGCCCCGGCTTCACCGACACCGCGATGGCGGACGATTACCTGGCCAGCCGCGGCGGCGCCGCGCTGCTTGCCGACATCCCGCTCGGCCGCGTTGCCGAGCCCGAGGAGATCGCCGCCATCGTCGCGTTCTGCACGCTCGACGCCCCGCCCAGCATGACCGGAACGGTGATTGACGCCAACGGCGCCAGCTATGTTCGCTAGGACGGCGCTGCGGTCGGCGCTGCGGTCGGCGCTGCTGGCGGCCGGCGCTCTGGCGCTTGCAGGCGCGGCGCCGGCACCGGTCCGGCCGCCGCACACCCCGGCCGCGCTCGTCGCCGCTTGCGCGGCCCGCGACGGCTGGGCTGACCCCGCCCCGCCCGCGCGGGTGTTCGGCAACGTCTGGGACGTCGGCACCTGCGGGATCACCGTGTTGCTGGTGACCGGGCCGCGCGGCCACGTCCTGATCGACGGCGGCCCGGCCGAAGCGGCGCCGCTCGTGCTTGCCAACATCCGCGCCGCGGGCTTCGATCCGCGCGCGATTCAGTGGATCGTCCTCAGCCACGAGCATGACGACCATGCCGGTGCACTGCCCGCGCTGAAGCGGGCGACCGGCGCAAGGGTCGCGGTCATGGCCGCCGCCCGGCGCGTCCCGCCACCGGGCGGCCAGGCGCGGACGATCCGCAATTCGGCGTGCTCAAGCCGATGGCCCCGCTGGCGATCGACCGCGTGCTGACCGACGGTTCGATCGTCGCGGTCGGCCCGCTGCGGCTGACCGCGCGCAGCACCCCGGCACATTCGCCGGGTTCGACCAGCTGGACCTGGCAAAGCTGCGCCGGAGGCGAATGCCGCGCGCTCGCCTATGCCGACAGCGCGACGACGATCTCCGCCGACGGCTATCGCTTCAAGGATCACCCCGCGCGCGTCGCCGCGGTGCGGCTGGGCCTGGCGCGCATCGCGGCGCTGCCCTGCGACCTCATCCTGACCCCGCATCCCGCCGCCAGCGCGATGTGGGAACGGTTTGCCGGCACCGCGCCGCTGGCCGCGCCCGGCGCCTGCAAGGCCTATGCGTGGGCCGCCGCAATGCGCTTCGACGCCCGGCTGGCCGCCGAATCATGAGCTGGAAGCTGACTTTCGAAGCGCCGCGTCCCGTGATCGAAGCGGCGCTGCTGGCGCATGAAGACGTGCCCGAGTGGAACGGCGACATCGTCATCTCGGGCAGCGAGATTGCCGAGGACCGGCCCGACGACTGGCGCCTGGAAGCGTGGCTGCCGCACAAGCCGTCGCGCGCCGAGATCGCCGCGGTCGCCGCGCTGCTGCCGGGCCCGGCGCCCAGGCCGGTCGTCGAGGAACTGGCCGACACCGACTGGCTGACGCAGAGCCAGCAAGGCCTCGAGCCGATCCGCGCCGGGCGTTTCCACGTTCACACGCCGGACCACCCGCCGCTGGCGGGCGCCGGCGTGACCGACTTCACCATCCCCGCCAGCCAGGCCTTCGGCACCGGCCAGCATGCCACCACCGCCGGCTGCCTGGCGATGCTCACGGCGATGAAGGCGCGCGGCGTGGTGGTGCGCAACGCGGTCGACGTCGGCACTGGCACCGGGCTGCTTGCCTTCGCCGCGCTCGATCTGTGGCCGCGCGCGACGCTCACCGCCAGCGACATCGACGCGGTCTGCGCGCCCGTGGTCGCCGAAAACGCCGCCGCCAACGGCGTGGCGATGGGGCCGGCGCCCGGGGCGCTGACGATGGTCATCGCCGACGGCATGGCGCACCCGCTGCTTCGCGCGCGCGGGCCTTACGACCTGGTCATCGCCAATATCCTGGCCGGCCCGCTGATCACGCTGGCACCCGATTTCGCCACCGACATGGTGCCCGGCGGCCACCTGCTGCTGGCCGGCCTCCTGACCACGCAGGAGCCGCAGGTGCGCGCCGCCTGCCGCCGTGCCGGGCTGCGCCTGGCGGCGCGGCTGGTAAACGGTGACTGGTCGATCCTGTGGCTGCGCCGCCGCCGCGACTGGCGCGGCTGAGCTAGGCGCGCACGAACAGGCAGTCCGCCTGGGTCGGTCCGAACGCCTCGGTAAAGGCCTGGTTGAACACGCCGCGCAGCACGAAGCCGCGCGCCGCCAGGAAGGCGCGGACATCCTCGAACAGCGGCTGGCCGAGGTAAAGCTCCACGAACGACAGCTCGACGTAGATGAAATCGATCGCGTCGAGCGCACCGATGCCCCCCAGCACCGCCAGCTCGCCGCCCTGGACGTCGATCTTGAGCAGCACCGGGTGGGCCAGCGCGGCCAGGTCGACCTCGTCCTCGAGCGGGCGCACCGGCACCTCGATCCGCGACTTGGCCGATACCGCGAAAGCCTCCTTCTGCCCGGCCCCCGGTTCAAGCAGCGATGAGCTGTCCTCGCGGTCGGTGACGAAGAATGTCGCCTGCGTGCGCTCGGCCCCGATCGCGCAGCGATGCAACGTGACCGTGTCGTCGCCGGCGAAAACCGCCTCGAAGCGCGCCGCCGCGCTCGGCAACGGTTCGAAGGCGTGAATCCTGCCGGCCGGCGTCAGCCCGCGCCACGCCAGCGAGAACTGGCCCTTGTTCGCGCCGACGTCGACCAGCGTGCGCGCGCCGCACCAGGCGATCGCGTCGAGATGCTCGATCGCGGCGGCGACGCGGTGCCGGGCCAGCGCGGTGCGGAACGCCGGCTTGCGCGCCAGCCCGGCGAGCTTGAAGAGCTTGTCCTTCGCACTCATCCCTCGGCTCCATGCTTGCGCGCGACTTCGACGATCCGGGCGGCGGTCGTCTCGATGCGGAAATGGGTTTCGTAACAACGCCGCGCCGCCGCGGCCATCGCGGTGCGCTGCGCCGCGTCCCGCGCCAGCCAGCGGCGCAGCAGCGCATCGGCGCCGTCCTGCGTATCGGTCTCGACCAGGCCGGCGCCGTCAGCGGCGACTTCCTGCCAGATGTTCACCTTGTCGGTAATCAGCACCGGCAAACTGCACGACAGCGCCTCGGCCACGACGATGCCGAAATTCTCCGAATGCGATGTCAGCGCGAAGACCTCGGCCAGGCGGTAGGCACCCCACTTGGCCGCCCCCGAGACCGATCCGGGCCAGTGGATGCGCTCCGCCACGCCCAGGCTCTGCGCCTGCGCCATCAGCCCGGCCTGCAGCCCATCCTCGTCCGGCCCGACGATCAGCAGGTCGAGGTCGGGCTGCGACGCGGCAATCTTCGCGAAGGCAGCGATCAGCAGGTCGCAGCCCTTCTTCAAGTGAATGCGGCTGAGGAACAGGATGAAACGCCGCCCCTTCAGCTGCGGCAGCAGGCGGTAGAACGCCTCGCGCTGGCTTTCGTCGTAGGCCGGCGCCTCGATGCTGCCGAAGCCGACCACCTCGGGATGGACGTGGTAGGGCGTGTAGACGTTTCGGGCCAGGTCGCGTTCGGCGCCGGTGGTGAACAGCACCGCGGCGGCGCCGTTCATCAGTCGCCCCTCGTTGACCAGCCAGGATGCGCGCTTGATCGCGCTCTTGAGCGGGTAGGCGGCCTTGAACCACGGGTCGAGCGAGCCGTGCGGGAACACGAACACCGGCTTGCCCGCCCCGATCAACGCGCGCTGCGCGGCCCAGGCGGCGTAGTTCCACAGCCCGTGCACCACGACCATGCCCCAGTCGGGCAGATGCTGGCGCAGCCACGGCACCATCGCAGGCGAATAGCGGTAGCGGGCCAGGATATTGCGCCCGCGCCGCCGCTGCGGATCGCCCGCCGGGCCGATCGGCGCCACCGGCATCGGCAGGCCCTGCAGGTACGGTGCGCCGGGATGGTCGAGGGTGACGACGCACGTGGTATGGCCCTGCGCCTGCCACGCCTCGCTCAGCCGCAGGATGCCGTCGGGCGGCCCGCCGTGGACGGGGTCGAGCGACGCGGTGATCTGGAGGATGCGCACGGTCGCGGCTTAGCGCGCTGCGCTGCAACGAGGGGAGCTGTCCACACGCATGATCCGGCTCAACCCCCTGCCCTGAACGGTCGCCGGCGGGCCTAACGCAGGGCCGGGACGCTGTCCATGCCGCACCTGCGAAGAAACGTCATGTCGCGGCGGGAGTGGGCACCGGTGTGGGCGTCGGGCTCGGCGTTCCGGCTGCCTTTGCACGCGCCTCGTCGGCCTCGTTCTTCAGGCTGCCGGCGGCCTTGTTGGCGGCGGTGCTGATCGCCTGCGCGCCCTGGCTGGCGGCGACCGCGGCCTTCGCGGCGCCGACTTGTGCGGCGGTCGAGGCGTTGACGGCGGCATCCTGCGCTGCGGAACTGGCGGTCGCTTCGGCAGCGTCCTGCGTCTGCTGCGAACAGGCGGACAGGACCAGCGCCGGGGCGGCCAGGCCAAAAGCGGAGACAAGTACCTTGCGCATCGCGTCACTCCTCATGGGCGTTTTGGCTACAATGAGCGGGCGGCACGCCGGTTCCGCGTTCAGCCCGCCGCCGCCACGATCGCGGCCCAGGCGGCCTCGTCGATCACCTCGATGCCCAGGTCGGCCGCCTTCTTCAGCTTGCTGCCAGCGCCCGGCCCCGCCACCACCAGGTCGGTTTTCGCGCTGACCGTACCGGCGGCGCGTGCACCCAGCCTCTCGGCCTGGGCCTTCGCCTCGTCGCGGCTCATCGTTTCCAGCGCGCCGGTAAACACCACCGTCTTGCCGGTAACCGCGCTGGCCGTGCTGGCAACCACGTAATCGGGAGGCGCGACTTCGCTCAGAAGATCGTCCCAGCTGGCGCGGTTGTGCGCCTCGTGGAAAAAGTCGCCAAGGGCCTCGACCACGACCGGGCCGACGCCCTCGATCCCGGTCAGTTCGGCCAACGCCTCGGCATCGCCGGCGTGGGCCCTTTCGGCGGTTTCGCGCAGCGCCTGCAGGGTGACAAGGCGCTTCATCAGGTCGCGCGCGGTCACCGCTCCCACATGGCGGATACCCAACCCGAACAGCAGCCGGGCGGCGTCGGGCGCCCGCTTGGCCTCGATCGCCGCCAACAGGTTGTCCACAGACTTGTCCTGCCAGCCCTCGCGCCCCACCAGGTCGGCGCGGTGGCGCCGGAGACGAAAGATGTCGGCGGGTCCGCGATCCAGCCAGCCGAGCGCCAGGAATTCGGCAATCGTCTTTTCGCCCAGCCCCTCGATATCGAGCGCCGGACGGCTGACGAAATGGCGCAGCCGCTCGAACCGCTGTGCCGGGCAGATCAGCCCGCCGGTGCAGCGCACGTCCACTTCGCCCTCTTCGGCCACCGCCTCGCTGTCGCATTCGGGGCAGCGATCGGGGAACCGGTAAGGGGCGCGGTCGGCGTCGCGAGTCAGGTTGTCGACCACTTGCGGGATGACGTCGCCGGCGCGCTGCAGGACGATGCGGTCGCCCTCACGCAGGCCCAGCCGGGCGATTTCGTCGCGGTTGTGCAGCGTCACGTTGAACACGGTCACGCCGCCGACCAGCACGCCTGACAGCCGGCCGACAGGCGTCAGCTTGCCGGTGCGGCCGACCTGGATGTCGATGCGCTCCAGCGTGGTCTCGGCGCGCTCGGCGGGAAACTTGTGCGCCAGCCCCCAGCGCGGCGCCTTGGCGACGAAGCCCAGCCGCGCCTGCCAATCGAGCCGGTCGACCTTGTAGACGACCCCGTCGATGTCATAGGGCAGCCCCGCTCGCTGCGCGGCAATCGCCTGATAATGCGCAAGAAGCTGGCTGACCTGGGTGCAACGCACAAGCTGCGGCGAGACCGGCACGCCCCACGCGGCGATGCGCTGCATCATCGCGAATTGGGTCTCCTCCGGCACCGCACTCGTCGCGCCCCAGCCGTGCGCCAGGAAGCGCAGCACGCGCGTGCCGGTGACGCTGGCATCCTTCTGCCGCAGCGATCCGGCGGCGGCGTTGCGCGGCGTGGCGAAGATCTTGCCGCCGACCTTTTCCTGTGCAGCATTGAGCGCGGCAAACGCCTGTTTTTCCATGTAGACTTCGCCGCGGATCTCGAACAGTTCCGGCACGCCGGGACCGTGCAACCGCTGCGGGATATCGGGGATCATCGCCGCGTTGGCGGTCACGTCCTCGCCCACCTCGCCGTCGCCGCGCGTGGCGGCGCGGACCAGCGTGCCGCCCTCGTACGTCAGCGAGCATGACAGCCCGTCGATCTTGTCCTCGGCGGTCATCGCCACTTCGGCTTCGGGCGGCAACGCCAGGAAGCGGCGCACCCGGGCCACGAACTCCTCGACCTCATCGGCGGCGAACGCGTTGTCGAGACTCATCATCCGCACTGCATGGCGCACCTTCGCCAGCGGCGACGCGGCCGCCTCGTGCCCGACCTGGCGGCTTGGACTGTCGGGCCGGACCAGGTGCGGGAACGCCGCTTCAAGCTCGGCATTGCGCCGCACCAGCGCGTCGTATTCGGCGTCCGAAATCTCGGGCGCGTCGTCGGCATGGTAAAGCCGGTCATGGTGCGCGATGGCGCGGGCAAGCCGCATCAGTTCGTTGGCGGCGTCGGCTTCGGTCAGATTCGCGGGCATGCCCGGCGTTCTAGCGTCGTTGGCGCCTCATGCCACCACCGACATACCCCGCGCGATCACGCTTTCTCCAGCAGCCGGTCGGCCTGCGCGCGCGCCTCGGGGGTGACGTCGGCCCCGGAGAGCATTCGCGCGATTTCCTCCTTGCGGCCGGCGTCGTCGAGGAGGTGGACCGAAGTGCGCGTGACGACGCCTTCGGACGACTTGGCGATCTGGTAGTGCTGGTCGCCCCGCGCCGCGACCTGCGGGCTGTGCGTGACCGCCAGCAGCTGCCCGGCGGCGGCCAGGCGCGAGAGGCGTTCACCGATCGCGCTGGCTACCGCGCCGCCCACGCCGCGGTCGATTTCGTCGAAGATCACGGTGGCGGCGCCGCCCTGCTCAGCCAGCGCGACTTTCAGCGCCAGAATGAAGCGCGACAGTTCGCCGCCGCTGGCAATCTTGTTCAGCGGCGCGAAGTCGGCGCCGGGATTGGTGCTGATCAGGAACTCGACCGCGTCGAGGCCGTGCGGACCCCAGCGCTCCTCGGGCAGCGCGGTGACGCTGGTGCGGAACTTCGCGGCGTCGAGCTTGAGCGGGGCGAGCTCGGCAGCCACCGCCGTGTCGAGCCGCAGCGCCGCGGCGGCGCGCGCGGCGTGAAGCGCCTCGGCGCGCGCGCGGTATTCGCCGGCCGCCTGCCGGGCCGCCGCGTCAAGTTCGGCGAGCCCTTCCTCGCCCGCCTCGATCGCGTCGAGCTCGGCGCGCATCGCGGCCATGCGCGCGGGCAGGTCGTCCACCGCGCAGGCGTGCTTGCGCGCGGCGGCGCGCAGCTCGAACAGCCGGGTCTCGATCCGGTCGAGCGTCTGGGGATCGTGGACCAGCGCCTCGGCCGCGCGGGCGAGCCGGTCCTCTGCCTCGGTCGCCTCGATGACGGCGCGGTCAAGCGCGGCCAGCGCCTCTGTCAGCAGCGGATGTTCCTCGGCGATGCGGTCAAGGCGCCGCGCCGCGCCGCGCAGGCCCGCCAGCGCCGAATCGGACCCGGTCCACAAGTGCTGCAGTTCGGCCAGGTCGCCCGACAGGCGTTCGCCCTTCTGCATCGTCGCGCGGTCGAGCGCGAGGATCTCCTCCTCGCCGACCTCGGGCGCCAGCGCGACCAGTTCGGCCAGGTGCGCCAGCAGCAGGTCGCGGTCCTCGGACGCGCGCGTCAGCCGCGCCCGCGCTGCCTCCACCGCCTCGCGCGCGGCGCGCAAGCCGTGCCAGGCCGCTTCCACGCCGGCGGCGTCGGCAGCGGCATAGCGATCGAGCAGCGCGCGGTGGCCGCGCGGGTTGACCAGCCCGCGGTCGTCGTGCTGGCCGTGCAGTTCGACCAGCAGCGGCGCCAGGTCGCGCAGCAGCCCGGCGCTGACCGGCTGGTCGGAAACGAAGGCGCGGCTGGCAACGCCGCCGCTTCCATCGGACTTGAGGCGGCGGCGGACGATAAGCGGCTCACCTCGTTCGACCTCGACCCCGGCCTCGTCCAGCGCAGCAGCCAGCGCGGGCGGCAGGGCGGCGAACTCGAAGGTCGCGGTCACGCTTGCTTCCTCGCTACCGGCGCGGATCAGCCCCGCCTCGGCGCGCGCGCCCAGCACCAGGCCCAGCGCATCGAGCAGGATCGACTTGCCCGCCCCGGTCTCGCCCGTCAGCACGCCCAGCCCCGGCGCGAAGGCAAGGTCGAGCGCCTCGATCAGGACGACGTTGCGGATGGAGAGGCGGGTCAGCATGTTCGCGCGCTGTTCTAGCGTGCGCCGACGCGCCCGTCACCACCCGAGGGTCCTGGCGCTAGAAGCGCGTCTTGATCGTCAGCCCGTAGGTGCGCGGATCGCCCGGGGTGCCCGCGATCAGGCCGGTATTGCCCGGCGCGACCTGCAGCAGGTCGATGTACTGGACGCCGAAGGCGTTGCGGACCCAGCCGAACAGGTCGAATCCCTGGTTGCCTTCGGAGGCGCTGCGAAAACCGGCGCGCACGTTCGTCAGCGCATAGCCGTCCACGACCGTGTAGCGCGACGGCGAGGCGTTGGAATTCCAGCTCGAGCGGTAATTGCCGTCGATCCCCAGATATGCCTGGCCGTCCTTGCCGAACACGTGCGCCGGCTGGTTGACCTCGGCGCCGTAGGAGAACGCCCACTTCGATACGCCCGGCAGCGCCTGGCCCGAAATGTCGCACTGGCGCGGGCTGAGCGATCCCGGCACGCCGGCCGGGCCGGGCTGCTGGCTTCCGTTCGATGCCACGAACGTGCCGCCCGAAAGCTCCGGCGGGCACGGTGCATTGGTGAAGCGCACGTACTTGGCATCGGTGTAGGCACCGTTGACATAGGCGGTGAAGCGGTCGCTGGGGCGAACCTTGAAGTCGGCCTCGATCCCTTGCGAGCGGACTTTTTCCGCGTTGGCAAGGTAACCGCGCACCGTGCCGAACTGGCCGCCGTTTACCGTCGCCTGGAAATTGCCGATTTCGGTCCGGAAACCGGTGAGGTTGAAGGTAGCGCGGCGGTTCCAGAACTGGGTCTTGAGCCCGATCTCGTAATGGTTGACCGATTCCGGCGCGACCGTGCTGGCGGCCAGGTTGGGCGTGTTGTCGGCATTGAGCGGCAGGCCGTTCTGGTTGATCCCCACCGTCTTGAAGCTCTTGGCGTAGTTTGCGTACAGCAGCACGTCACGCGCCAGCTTGTAATTGATGCCCATGTCGTAACTGAAATTCCAGGCGCTGACGCTGGGGCTGGTCTGCTGCGGCTGGTAGACGCCGCACTGCGCCGCCAGCACGCTGCCCGCGGGGGGCGCCGGGGTGCAGCTGATCATCTGGCCCTGCCCGTTCGTCACCACGCGGCTGTAATAGCCCTCCTTGTGGTCGTAATTGAGGCGCGCGCCGGGCTGGAGCGTCAGCCGGTCGCCCAGCTTGAGGCTGACCTGCCCGAACAGCGCGGCGCTGTCGCTTTTCAGGAACTGCGTGTTGGTGGCGGTCAGGCCCCGCAGGATCGAGGGATCGTTCGCCTGCGCGCCGCTCAGGCTCCAGCGGCTTGCATCCTTGCCCTGCTGTTCGGTGCCCTGCGTGTCGACGCGCTGGTGAAAGCCGAACAGGCCGACCACGTAGTCGATCCTTGCGCCCTCGTGGTTCCAGCGCAGCTCCTGGCTGTACTGGTTCTGCTGCGAGGGGTTCTGCGATCTCGCGACGATCGACAGCCCGGTAAAATCGCGGTCGTTCTCCGGCTTCCAGTCCCAGAACCGCCACGCGCTGATCGACGTCAGGGTGCCGCCGCCGACGTCCCATCTGGCGCGCAGCGACGCCCCGCCGATGCGGTTGGTGGCGTTGAGGGAGCCGTCGAGGTCGGATAGCCGGTCATAGGGGTTGCGGCTCGGCGGCGCGTAGCCGAGCGCGGCGGCGAGAGCGTCGAACTGGCGGCTGAGCGCGCGCTGGGTCGCGCCGGTTCGCACGTAGACGGTGCCGCAGCATTCGGGATCCTGGCGGCTGTAATCGCCCGACAACGTGACCGACAGGTTGCCCGCCGGTTTCCACAGCACTTGCGCGCGCAGGCCCAAGTTGTCCTGTTCGTTGATCCAGCGCTGGCTGGTGACGTTGTAAAGCGTACCGCGCCGGGTCGTGCTGGCGACCGCCACGCGCGCCGCGAGCGTCTCCGACAACGGTCCCGAAACGAAGGCCTTGCCTTGCCTGAGGTCGAGGTTGCCGACCGAAAGCTCGGCCCCGCCCTCGAAATCGAAGGTCGGCTGGCTGGTGGTGATGGCGATCGCGCCGGCGGTGGTGTTCTTGCCATAGAGCGAGCCCTGCGGCCCGCGCAGCACTTCGACCTGCGCAACGTCGAGGAAGTCGAACGTCGCCGCCGCGACGCGGGCATTGTAGACGTCGTCGACATAGATGCCGACGCCCTGCTCGAACCCGTCGCTGGTAAGGCCGAAGGGCACGCCCAGCCCGCGGATGTTGACCGAGGTGTTGCGCGGGTTGGAGGTGTAGACCTGCAGCGTCGGCGCCAGCTGCTGCAGCTTCACGACGTTGAAGTTGCCGGTCGCCTCGATCGAATCGCCGCGAATGACCGAGATCGCCAGCGGCACCGCCTGCGCGGTTTCCTGGCGGCGGCGCGCGGTGACGACGATGACGTCGCCGCGGCTGGGTCCGGCAGCCTCGGCCGGCGCGGCCTGAGGCGCGGCGTCGGCTTGCGGCGCGGTGGCGTCCTGCGCGAAGGCGGGCACGGGCAGGATGGCAGCGGACAGCAGCAGGGCATGGCGTACAGTCGGGAACATGCGGATACGATCCTTCTTCGGGTGAAGTGAGGACGCATCCGGCGGTCCGGTCTGCATCGGTGCGCGCCGGCCGGGCGGGCATGCGCCCCCGCCCGGCCGGAACGGCTTGAGACGCTTAGAAACGTGTGCGGTTGGTGACGTCGATCTGGACGACCTTGCCGGCATGAACCGTCAGCGCCAGCGAGCCGTATTCGAGGCCCGCAAGGGCACGCTCGATCGCCGCGAGCACGCACGCGCTGGACGCGGTCTTCTGTGGCGGTTCACGCAGGATGGTGTCGGTCGTCATGGCACCTCGCTTTCGGTGCCGACGATAACTCTACTGAATTTGTAGACAACCGAATTTTCGCTTGCCTGCGACCAAGCGCGGCTATCCCGCGCCGAGTTGTTGGTCGCTGCCGTAAGCGTCCTCGGGCGTGAGCACGTCGGCCAGGGTCACCCGGTCGAGCATGGCGGCCATCTCGTCGCGCAGGGTCAGCATCAGCGCGCGCAGCCGGCATTCGCTTTCGGGCAGGCAGTTCTGGCAGGTCTCGTGCGCATTGCGGCTGGCGCAGGGCACCAGCGCCAGGCTGCCGCGGGTCAGGCGGATGACGTCCCCATAGCGGATATCGACCGGGGGCAGCGCCAGTTCGTAGCCGCCTTCGCGCCCGCGGTGCGAGACGACAATCCCGTCGCGGGCCAGTTCGGCAAGAATGACGGTCAGGAACTTGCGCGGAATGTTCTGCGCCGCCGCGATCGCGTCGAGCCGCTCAGGCCCCTGCCGCCACCTGTCGGCGAGGTGCTGAAGCGCGCGGATCGTGTAGCGGGTCTTCTGCGACAGCATGGCGCCATAGCACCCGTGGCCGCGCCATTGTCAACCGGCCGGGTAGAATGATCGGCGCGGGCCAGCGTCCGGCCAGCCCGCGCCGTCCCTCATCAAAAGGTGAATCGCAGCCCTGCGGTGAAAGTGTTGGTCTTCAGCTTGTCGACCGAAAAGGTGCTGGTGCCATCCTCGATCGTCGTTGACGACGTCTGCCGATGGCGGAAGTCGAAGGTGAGCGCGGTGGCGGGCGAAACCGCTATCGCGGCGCCGGCGCCAAGCTGCCAGGCAAACTTGCCCTTGCCTTCGCCATCGATCTCGAAACCGCTGATACCCAAGCCGCCGCCGACATAGGGCGTGAACCCGCCACCGGCCGGAACATCGAGCCACAGGTTACCCATCGCGGAAAGCTGGCGCGCCCGCGACCCGTCGAACGCGAAAGTTGAACCGCTACCGCCGCAGGTATCGGCCTCGAGGTAATCGCAGACATCAGCCCGGTCGGCCGCGGATAGCGTGACCGTTTTGCCGTTCAGCGTCAGGAAGGTCAGGCTCGCGATCTTGTTGCGGGCGTAAGCCACTTCAAGGTCGGTGCGTACGGTCCCGAAATCGTAGCCCAGGACGCCGCCGAAGGTAAACGCGTTGTCGGTCTTGAGCTGCGCCGTCGCGGTGTCGCGTGCGCCGGTCCCCCCGAACGTGCCACCGACGTCACTATACGTGACCACGGGGTCGTTTAGGCTGGCGATGCCGGCGTCCACGCCGATGTAGAACCCGCTCGCGTCGCCATCGGCGGCACAAGCCGGAGTTGCCGCGGCCAGCGCACCAAGCGCCGCCGCACAGAAAAATCCACGCATGAATACCTCCCTTGCGGTCGGGCGATCGCCGTAGCCCCTGCCACGCCCCCGCCGCGCCCCGGGATTTTTCAGATGGCGCCGCCGCCCGCATCCCCCATGTGGGAGATGCGGGGGGCTTGTGCATTCAAAAGAAAGACGTTTCACTGTGCGCCGGGCGGCGGCAGCGAAACATGGGGCAGGCGCGCGCAGCATGGCAGACAGCGGCTTCGATCCGTCCGAGCTATATGAAGCGATCCTCGACGACGCGCAGTTCGCTGCGCTTCCGGCGACGCTGGCGCGCCAGTTCGATTCGCGGTCAGCCGTCATTCACTGGCTTGGGCCGTCGAATGCGTCGCTGATAGACGCCCACTCGGGCCACTTTTCCGATGCCGATATGGCACAGTATAGCGAACGCTTCGCCGCCGACGACATCTGGACCCTAGCCGCGCTCAGCCCAGCCGCGCGCAATCGCGCCTGGGACAGCGCGACACTGGTCGATCCTGCCGACTTCGAAAGCAGCGTGTTCTACAATGAGTGGATCCGCGCCATCGGCGACGATACCTACCACTGCGCCGGCGCGGTGATGGAGACGCGCCACGGCTTCGGCATCGTCGGTCTGCACCGGGCGCGCCGCGCCTCGCCCTATGAACGCGACACGATCCGCCGCCTGGCCGCCGCCATTCCGCACCTGCGCCGCGCCCTGACGCTGCGGGGCGAACTGGTTGCGCGCCACGGCGCGCTGCGAAGCTGGGAGCAGGCCTTTGCCAGTGCCGCCCAGCCAACGCTGGTGCTCGACCGTTTGGGCCGCGCGATCAAGGTCAACGACGCGGCGGCGCTTCTGCTCCGGTCGGGTTCCCCGCTGAGCTGGCTGCGACAACGCCCACAACCGACCGACAGCCGCCAGGCGGCCGACTGGGCGAGCGGCCTGGCGCGCGCTACCGCGCCCAGTCCCGAAGCGGGCCAGATTGCCTTCGGCGATCCGCCGCTCCTGCTGTGGCTGGCGGAGTTTCTGCCACTGGTCAGCGGAACAATGGCAGGGTGCGCGATGGTGACGCTGATCGATCGCTCGCCTGGACACGGGCGGCCGGGCCCGGCCCATCGGATCGCCGCGCTTTACGGACTGACCGCCGCAGAGTGTCAGGTTGCCTTGCTGCTGGCGCAGGGCGCGACCGTTGCCGAAATCGCCGAAGGCAGGCGGACGACCCTTGAAACCACGCGCTATCAGGTCAAGCAGGTGCTGGCCAAGACCGGCAGCCGCCGTCAGTCGGACGTCGTCTCGCTGGTGCTGCGCCTGACTTTGGCGTGACGGCGGATTTCAGCTCGCGGTCGTGTTCGGGGCGTGCTTTTGCATCAGCGCGTAGGCGCGCTTGTACCATTCGTTGCCCGGATAGTTGACGCCCAGCACGGCGGCGTTCTTCTGCGCTTCCTCGGGCAGGCCCAGCGCCAGGCTGGTCTCGACCATGCGGAACAGCGCCTCGGGCGTGTGGCTGGTGGTCTGGTAGCTGTCGATCACGTTGCGGAAGCGCAGGTTCGCGGCCAGCCACTTGCCCGATCGTTCGTAAAAGCGCCCGATCTCCATTTCCTTGCCGGCCAGGTGGTCGTTCACCAGGTCGATCTTCAGCTTGGCATCGGCGGCGTATTCGGTGCCCGGATAGCGGCGATAGACCTCGGTCAGCGCGTCGAGCGCCTGCTTGGTGGTCTTCTGGTCGCGGGTGACGTCGCCGATCTGCTCGTAATAATTGAGCGCGATCAGGTAGAAGGCGTAAGGCGCGTCCTTGTTGCCGGGGTGGATTTCCAGGAACCGCTGCGCCGCCTGGGTCGACTTGGTATAGTCGCTGGCGACGTAATAGCTGAACGCGCTCATCAACTGGGCGCGGCGGGCCCACGGCGAATAGGGATGCTGGCGCTCCACCTCGTCGAACAGCGCCGCGGCCTGGTTGGCCTGGCCGTTGTCGAGCTTGGCCTGCGCGGCGGCATAGAGCGTATCGACATCGCGCGCGACGAAGGCGGTGTCGCGCACCCGGGTGCGCCCCCCGCAGCCGGCGGTGAACGCCATGGCAGTCGTGGCGGCGGCGAGCAGGGCGAGCTTGAGCGGAGAGCGATGCAGCATGGCCGCGCCTATAGCCATCGCCCGGCTGAACGCCAAGTGAAGTTGCGCGCTGGCGCAGGTAGGCGGCGATCAACGCTTCGCCGCGCGCTTTCGTCGGGTGGCCGCAGGGCTGGGAACCTGAACCGTATCGTTAATGCGCGCGACAGGGTGCGGCGGGTGATTGGCAGCCGCGAGACCGGCATCGGTCACCGCGGGGAGGTCGCACATTACCATGTTCAGGAAGTTCTTGCCGTTCGCGTCAGCGGATCTGGCCATCGATCTGGGGACCGCCAACACGGTCGTCTACTTGCGCGGCCACGGGGTTGTGCTGGCCGAACCGTCGGTCGTGGCGCTCGAGACGATCGACGGCATCCGCCGCGTCCGCGCGGTGGGAGACGATGCCAAGATGATGCTGGGACGAACGCCCGACAACGTCGAGACCATCCGCCCGCTGCGGATGGGCGTGATCGCCGACCTCGAAGTGGCCGAGGCGATGATCAAGCACTTCATCGTCAAGGCGCGCAAGATCGCCAACGTGCGCCTGCGCGGTACGCCCGAGATCGTCCTGTGCGTGCCTTCGGGCTCCACGATGGTTGAACGCCGCGCGCTGCGCGACGCCGCCAGCAACGCCGGTGCGCGCAAGGTCTGGCTGATCGAGGAGCCGATGGCCGCCGCGATCGGCGCCGATCTGCCGGTCACCTGCCCGACCGGATCGATGGTGGTCGACATCGGCGGTGGCACGACCGAGGTCGGCGTCGTCTCGATCGGGGGTCTCGCCACCTCGCTGTCGGTGCGCACCGGCGGCGACCGCATGGACGAGGCGATCGCCGCCTACGTGCGCCGCAAGTACGGCCTGGTCATTGGCGAGGCCACGGCCGAGCGCGTCAAGATGCAGGTCGGCGCGGCCCAGCCCTGCGCCTGTCCCGGCACCGACGCCGCGCACCTGATGCACGTGCGCGGCCGCGACCTGGCCCGCGGCGTCCCGCGCGAAATCGAGCTGACCCGCAACGAAGTGGCCGAGGCGCTGGCCGAACCGGTCAGCCAGATCGTCAGCGCGGTGCGCGCGGCGCTGGAAAACACCGCGCCCGAGATCGCCGCCGACATCATCGACGACGGCATCATCATGACCGGCGGCGGATCGCTGCTGGCGCGCATCGACCATGTCCTGGCCGAGGAAACCGGCCTTGCCGTCCGCGTCGCGGACCTGCCGCTGTCGTGCGTCGCGCTCGGCGCCGGTCGCGCGCTCGAGGAGGATCTCTACCGCCAGGTCCTGGTCCCGGCCTGATCGCGCGGGCAAGCCGGCGCGGTCCCCCGCCGGCTTGCCCAGGCGGCGGCGGAACGCCGGGCGCGGCCGCGCGTTCGCGTCGGCAGTCCCCGGCGCTGCCCTTAAAACCGTAACAACGGTTTGCCAGCAGCCGCAATCCAGGCAAGCTGCGACGATGAACAGGCCCCTTCTGCACGGCGCAGCGCCGACCACGGGCTCCGACTCGGCCGCGCCGCGCTATTTCAATCGCGAGCTGAGCTGGCTGGCCTTCAACGAGCGCGTCCTGGCAGAGGCGTGCAACCGCGATTACCCGCTGCTGGAACGGCTGCGCTTCCTGTCGATATCGGGCAGCAACCTGGACGAGTTCCTGATGATCCGCGTGGCCGGGCTGGTCGGCCAGATCCGCCGCGGCATCGACGTGCGCTCGATCGACGGAAAAAGCGCCGCCCAGCAGATGGTCGCCATCCGCGAGCGGGTTGCCCGTCTCGACAAGGCGCAGCAGGCCATCCTGGCCGACTTGCGCGTGGAACTGGCGCGCGAAGGCGTGGTCATTACCGAGGCGGCGGCGCTCGACCGCGAGGCGCGCGCCCGTCTGCGCAGCTATTTTCGCGAGGAGCTGAGCCGGGTCCTAACCCCGCAGGCGATCGACCCCGCGCACCCGTTCCCGTTCGTCGCCAACCTGGGCATCGGCGTGCTGTTCGACCTTGTCCGCAAGGCCGACGAGGCATCGCTGGTGGAAATGGTGCTGGTCCCGCACGGGTTGCCGCGGTTCGTGCGCGTGCCGGGCAGCGACAACACCTTCGTCCCGATCGAGGGGGTGATCGCGCATTTCGCCGGGCTGCTGTTCCCCGGCTTCCGCATCGTCGGCAAGGGGCACTTCCGCGTCTTGCGCGACAGCGACATCGAGCTGCAGGAAGAGGCCGAGGACCTGGTCCGCTATTACCGCAACGCGATCCAGCGCCGCCGGCGCGGCCGCGTCATCCTGCTCGAACTCGACGCCGCCTTCGATCGCGCGGCAGAGGCGGTCCTGCGCGACAACCTCGAGCTTTCGGACGCGCTGGTCACCCGCACCGGCGGCCTGCTGGGCGTGGGCGGACTGGCCGCCGTGGTCGACCGGGTCGAACGGCCCGACCTCAAGTTCGAACCGTTCGTGCCCCGCTATCCCGAACGCGTCGCCGAATACGACGGCGACTGTTTCGCCGCGATCCGCGCCAAGGACTTCGTCGTCCAGCATCCCTACGAAAGCTTCGAGGTGGTGGTCGATTTCCTGCGCCAGGCCGCGCGCGATCCGGCCGTCGTCTCGATCAAGCAGACGCTGTACCGCGCCGGCAACCAGTCCCCCGTCATCGCCGCGCTGATCGAGGCGGCCGAGGCGGGCAAATCGGTCACCGCGGTGGTGGAGCTGCGCGCCCGTTTCGACGAGGAGCAGAACCTGCACTGGGCGGCGCAGCTCGAACGCGCGAACATCCAGGTGATCTACGGGTTCGTCGACTGGAAGACTCACGCCAAGGCGTCGATCGTCGTCCGGCGCGAGGATGACGGCTTTCGCACCTATTGCCACTTCGGGACCGGCAATTACCACCCGGTCACCGCCAGGATCTACACCGACCTCAGCTTCTTCACCGCCGATCCCCGGATGGGGCGCGACGCCGCACGGCTGTTCAATTTCATCACCGGCTACATCGAGCCGCCGAGGACCGAAGCGCTGGCGATCGCCCCGCTCGACCTGCGCGAACGCCTGTTCGACCTGATCGACGGCGAGATCGACAACGCCGCCGCCGGCAAACCTGCGGCGATCTGGGCCAAGCTCAATTCGCTGACCAACAAGGACCTGATCGACCGGCTTTACGCTGCCGGCCAGGCCGGGGTCGCGATCGACCTGGTGATACGCGGCAACTGTTGCCTGCGCCCCGGCGTGCCGGGCCTGTCCGAACGCATCACCGTGCGCTCGATCATCGGCCGGTTCCTCGAACACAGCCGCATCTGGGCCTTCGGCAACGGCTACGCGATGCCCGGCGCGCGCGCGAAAGTGTTCCTGTCCTCGGCCGACGGGATGTCACGCAACCTGGAACGCCGGGTCGAAGTGCTGGTGCCGCTGACCAACCGGACGGTGCACGACCAGGTGCTCGAACAGGTGCTGCTCGCCAACCTGCTCGACAACCAGCGCACCTGGCTGCTCCGCGCCGACGGCAGCTATGACCGGATAGAGCCTCGCGCGGGTGACCTGCCTTTCAACGTCCACACCTATTTCATGAACAATCCCAGCTTGTCGGGCCGCGGCACCGCGTCGGATGACGCCGCGGTGCCGACGCTGCGGCTGCGCGGGGCCCGGCGCTGATCATGCCGTGGCCCAGCAAACCGCGCGCGCCCGAACCCGCGCCCCCTCGGGCCGCGCCCCCCGAACCGGACAGGGCCGTGATCGACATCGGTTCGAACACCGTGCGGCTGGTGGTGTTCGGCGGCCCGGCGCGCAGCCCCCTGCCGTTGATCAACGAAAAGGTCGGCGCACGGCTCGGCCGCAACCTCGCGGCCGACGGACGAATCCCGCGCAAGGCGGCGGCCACCGCGCTGGCGGCGCTGCGGCGCTTCCGCGCGCTGGTGGAGGCACTGCCGGTGCGCCAGGTCGACGTCGTCGCCACCGCGGCCGTGCGCGACGCGGTCAACGGCGGCGAATTCCTCGAACAGGTCCGCGCGCTTGGCCTGCCGGTGCGCCTGCTGTCGGGCGTGGAAGAGGCGCGCACCTCGGCGGCCGGCGTGATCGCGGCCTTTCCCGGCGCCGCGGGCGTGGTGGCGGACCTGGGCGGCGGCAGCCTCGAACTGGTGGCGGTAGAGAACGGCGGGGACCACGACGGGGTCAGCCTGGCGCTCGGCACGCTGCGGCTGGCGGCGCTGCGCGGCACCGGCGAGGCGGCGCTGAAGCACGATCTGCGCGCGGCGCTGGCCGCCGCCGGATGGGACGGCGCGGCGGCGCCGGCGCTGTACCTGGTGGGCGGCACCTGGCGCGCGCTGGCGCGCTTCGCGGTGCAGGAAAGCGGCCACCCGCTCGACGATCCGCACGGCTTCGTCCTCTCCGCCGATGCGGCCGACAAGTACGCCCGCAAGATCGCCCGGTTGGAGCCGGCGGCGCTGCGATCGAGCTATGGCATCGCGGCCATGCGCGCGGCGGCCCTGCCCGATGCGGCGGCGCTGTTGCGCGCGCTGCTGGCCCGCTTCGCGCCCCAGCGGCTGGTGTTCTCGTCATGGGGGCTGCGCGAAGGGTTGCTGTACCAGCATCTGTCCCCGGCGGAGCGGGCCGAGGACCCGCTGCTGGCCGGCGTCGCCCATTTTTCCCGCCCTCGCGGCGGCGGCCCCGAACTGGCGGCGCTGGTGGCGGACTGGACCGCCGCCGCCGCCGCCCCGGACGACGCGCGCCTGCGCCTGGCGGCGACGATGCTGGCGCTTGCCGCCGCCGGGCTGGAAACGCAGCTGCGCGTGGCGCACGCGCTCGACTGGGCGCTGCACAAGCGCTGGACAGGCATCGACGGCGCGGGCCGCGCCCGCCTGGCCGCGGCACTGCTGGGCGCCAGCGGCAAGACCGCGCTCCCCGGCGAACTGCTCGAACTTGAACGCGAACCCGCCTTGCGCGCGGCGATCGGCTGGGGGCTGGCCGTGCGGCTGTGCCGCCGCACCACGGCCGCGTCGCCGCTGGCGCTGGCGCAGTGCCAGCTGCTGCGCGACGGCCCGGCGCTGGTGCTGGCGTTTTCGCACGCCGGGCGCGATCTCGCCTCCGACACCGTCCTGGCCGACCTGACGGCGCTGGCGCGGTGGCTGGGTCTTGAACCGCAAGTTCGCCTCGACCCGGCATGACCGGACGGTGACACCGGTTTGACCGCGCGGTGACAGCGCTTGACGCGCCGTGCCGCGCGCCCTTAGCGAACCGGCAAGGTCCAGGGGAACCGAGATGAGCGAAACACCCACGCCGCCCGAAACCGGACAGCCGGCGGCCCGCCCGGATACCGCCGCGATGTCACCGCGCGAGCTGGCACAGGCGGTGCTCGACCGCACCATTCGCCCCCGCGTCGGCGAAGTCCGCCGCCTGGCCGCGGCGATCCTCGGCAAGCACGCCAGGAAACACCGCAAGACCGCCAAGGCCAGCGCGCGCAAACTCGCCAAGATCCCCGGCCAGGCGAAGAAAAAGAAGAAAAAGTAGCGACCGGGCTCCGCGCCGGGTCACACAGCGCGCGGCGGCCGCCGCGAAGTTACTTCTTGCGGTTCTTGCGCGCCGCGTACTTGGCGTCGCGGGCGGCCTTCTTTTCTTCCTCGGTCAGCTCGGGCTTCTTCGCGGCTTCGGCGGCGGCGAGCGCGGCGGCGGCGGCTTCGGCCTTGGCGGCCTTGGCGGCCTCCTGCTCGGCCTTTTTGGCGGCGCGCTTTTCAGCGGCGGCGGCTTCCTTGGCGGCGCGAGCGGCTTCGCGCGCGGCCAGCGCTTCCTGGTCGACCGGCGGCTTGGCGGCGAGCTTCTTCAGCGCCTTTTCGCGGGCCTGCGCGGCGAGCGCGGTGCGCTCCTGAAAACTGGGTTCCTTGTACGAGGGCATCGGGTGGACAGATCTTTCGTATGAGCCGGGCCGGAATGGCAGGACCCGGCCCCCTTAGCCGCCAAAGCCGCGCAGCGCCACGCCCCATTCCCGCGCCGCGCGATCAAGCCATTTTCCTACACCGCCCCACTCGTGCTTCACCCTGCTCCGTTTTGCCCCGCCACCCAACAGGAGCCCCCACCCCATGACCCGCCGCAAGGACCCGCGCGAGACGCGCACCCCCGTCCACGAGATGGAGGCCGCCGGCCACCCCCTCCCCGCCTTCGAACCCGTCCCGCGCAAGTACCGCCACGATGGCTGGACGCCCGACCGCCAGCGCGCCTTCATCGCCGCGCTGGCCGATACCGGCAGCGTCAAGCGCGCCGCGATGCACGTGAACATGAGCCCCGAGGGCGCCTATTACCTGCGCCGCGTGCCCGGCGCCGAAGGCTTCCGCCGCGCCTGGGAAGCCGCGCTCGACTTCGGCGTCCAGCGCCTGAAGGACGAAGCATTCGACCGCGCGCTCAACGGCCAGCTCTCCCCGGTGTTCGTCGCCGGCAAGCTGAGGGGCTTTCGCCGCATCAAGAACGACCGCCTGCTGATGTTCTGCCTGAGGATGAACATGCGCGCCGAAGACGGCCGCCGCCTTTCCGCCAGCTACTTCGACCCCGCCGCGTCGCGCCTGTCAGGCAGCCCCGCGAGCTTCACCGTCCCCGCCCTCACCCGCGCCGAAAAGGACGACATCAACGCCGCGATGATCGAACACTTCGATCCCGTCCAGATGACCCTGCCCGAGATCGAGGCGATGCAAGCCAAACTCACCGCCCTCGCCGCCGCCCACCGCCGCGAGGAAGAAGGCCCGCCCGACGCCAACCCCAACCTCGACTTCGCCATGCTGGGCCACGACAAGGACTGGGCAAACATCGGCGGGCTGGTCGACATGGCCGGCGGCGACGAGGTGGAACTGGAACCGTTCAAGCCGGACGAGGATGGTTGGCAAACCCTGGGGTGAGTCGGAGGCGGGGCGTAGGCAACGCGCCGAGACGGACGGCCCGCCCGACGCCAACCACGACACCGAGTTCTTCGACCTGCGCAGCAGCGACTTCACGGCCGTGGCGAACCGGAGAACATGATGGCGAGCGAGGACGTGCTGGGGGTGTAGGATGCGGAGGAGGATGATTGGAGAGATTTGGGAGGGGATTAGGAGCAAGCCGGCGCAGGCGGCCATTGCCAAGAGGCGTCCCGAGAAGCTCCGTTCCTCAACTGCCACAGTGAAGGCGCATTCATCCCGGCCGCGGCAGTGTGATCTCGCTTAGACTCGATAAGGTTATTACCACTCGATTGGGAGTGACATTGCGTCATCGCATCCGTAGGGGCGCGCGCATGTGGGATCGGGACGTCAGATTCGCGGTACGTGAGCGGCTGCAGCGGGAACACTGCGGCGATGACGACACACGTATTGTCGAAGAAATGGGAATTTGGAACGGTGCGGTTCGCGTTGACGTCGCGGTAATCAACGGCGAGCTGGCAGCTTACGAATTAAAGAGTGCACGAGACACTCTGACCCGGCTACCGAACCAAGCAGCACTTTACAGTCTCGTGTTCGATCGCGTCTCCCTCGTCGCTGCTGAAAAACATCTTGAAGCTGCTCAGATGAAAATACCGGAGTGGTGGGGAGTAATCCGTGCGCGCACATGCGGCGACTCCGTCGAATTGGAAGAGGTGAGGAAGGCGCAGCGTAATCCTTCACAAGATCCGATTCAGCTAGCCAAGTTGCTGTGGAAGGAGGAAACTATCGGCCTTCTTCAGGCAAATAACGCTCTAACGGGCCATCGGAGCGCTTCGCGCGATCAACTTGCGAGGCGCTTGACTGAGGTGTTGGATCATAGCGCGCTCGCCCATGGCGTGCGGCGATGCCTGAAAGATCGGTCAACATGGCTAAGGTAGTCGGGCCGCAACCAGTGAAAGGTGCCGATTAGCCGCGAAGGACGCCCATTTTTGTCGGCTGGCCATTTTTGGAGCCCCGGCAGCGGCCTGCGTAATTTGGCCATCGGCCCAAGCGTTTACTCCTCCGAAACCTGCGTTCCCGGCAATTGCTCCGGCGTGAGACTGATACTGAACCTGCATCGGCTGGCCGTAGGGGCCGCCAGTCGAGCGGCCTTTGATTATCAGCCAGGAATTATCGAGCGTGTAGCGTGCGCTAACTGTCGCATTTGCCATTGCCACACCGGGAGGCTCGTTAAGGTCCGGATGGCCCGTGAGATAGTCACCGTAGTCGAGACTGAAAGGAACCTGTGTTCTTACAGCTGACCAAAGCAACCAGTCAGTTCTCGGAATATTGTTCGCGCCGTATGATAAGCTCGTATGGTCCTTAGGAGCGGCAGCTGCCGCCAACGTCACACTTCTGTAAGCTGACAGAACCGAAGCGTGCTGGCTTAGGACACTGATCAAATACCCCGAGTATGACGGCACATCTATCGACGCCACGTGCCTAACATCGAGCACTACATCGACATGGACGGGCGCGATCCCGCTCGCAGCCACGAAGCTTGCTAGCATCGACAGGTTTGCGACCGAGACTTTGATTATCAGACCATTTTGATCAACCAAAGACCGACCGAGCTGTTGATATGCTTGCGGGTCATTTAGCCCGATTGAGGGCATTGTCGGTACGCTCGCTCCGCGGAGCGCCGCCAATAGCGTGGAGAAAGTCGTTCCAGTGCCAGTGTGTTGGAAATTAAAAGAGCCGTCCAAGCCGATCACTTGGCCTCCAATCGCCAAAGCGAGTTGCCCGGCAAAACGGGGAGAGACTGTTTCACAGACGTGGAACAGAGGCAGCATCCGCGATCGAGCCTGAGGAGAAAGATTAGCGAGCGCATCAATCTCGCCGGCCTTAGTCTTCATCATCGGGATATAGCGGTGCGGCATGATAGTCGTCCCCTCAGACAGCAGGTAAATGTACTCGCTTTGAATTAGTGATCAAGATCGCTCCGCCAAGTGGCCCACGATAGAGTCCATTATCTAGAAAATACAAAAGCGCCTTCGCATTTGCTTTTTGGATGGGCATCGCGACTTTCCCATCTTGGATTTCAATCCCAAACCCCTGCGAAGCTCCCGCATCTACGATCTGCTGGGCAGTATATTCATCAAGCGTTCCGCGTGAAACGATAGCATGTACAAGTTTTCTCATCTTTTGATCAGAGATAATTTTGAAAGCATCGAGGTCGTTCACGCTTATCGATTCGTGACCGCAAAATGAATCAAGCTCTGCATCAGTTGCCTCTCGGTACATGTCAGTCAGGTCGAATATCAGTCGAATACGACTTAACTTCTTAAACTTTATCCGGCCCTGCTCAATCACGCCAGCTAGAGTCGACCCGATAGCGAATGTAGGTCGCGTCAAACGGTTGAACGTGTCGCCAGCAAGGGTAAGCGTGAAACGCCGCTCGAGAATTTGCCTCGGCGAAAATTCTTGAACGAGTAATTTCGGGCCATCTAGCATGACGGCCAAACCCCGAATTCCCTCTTGATCAAATTCATTTACGTCTACTTCTTCAAGCGCGACAACATTCTGTTGTGCCGCTTCGAAAATCGCAGCAGCTTGCGCCGTCAGAGGCGTATATATCACCTCATTGCTGTCAGGATCCCAACCTCCATCGAACAGTATTTCTTCGTCCACATCTGCAAAGAACTCCTGCTCCTGCTGAATGAAAATACCTTCAAGCTGATTTTGCACATCAGCGGTGACACGTATCCGCTTCAACGATAGCTCAGCGCCTTGCCTACAGATTGCTAACAAATTTACTGGCATCGCGGTTATCCCAAGTCGATAAGGATGTATTCTGTCAGCTGTCCGACATTTGATATTTGGGCAGTATTACGAATCTGCTTCTTTGTGACCAGCACGTACGAGACGCCCTCGACAGAGCTCACCTTGTAGAAATGCCACCCGATAAGGCCAAGCAACGGGTTAAAATGATAATTATAACCCGTTGCAGTCATCAGTGAGAATATAGCAAGTGTCGGTATCAACAAGTCAAGATTCAGCTGACCAAATTCTGCGGTAAAAAGTGGTGAAAGGTACAAAAGCATGAAAGCGATATTTTCGCGATCAGCAGCCTCCACAGTCGAAAATTGGAAATTGAAACGTTCAATCAAACTACGTGCTCTCGAAAGCAATACCGCGCAGAGGGCAGTTAGCAAGCCACACGCGATCAGCAGACTAATTGCGACGCCCAGGTATCCATCTCGAAACGCGACCCACGCATACACCAACCCAACTGGCGCAATGGCTGAGAGTACGAGAAGAAGTTTGGCAACCCGGCTGAACATTCTCTCTTTGTTCCAGAGATTCCCCTACAAGTCGAGTCCGCGCCTGGTTGAGCGGTGCAAGGGTCCCGCCGCGGCAAAGCCGCGTCGTCGAAGGGCTCGGCTGCGCTTTAGGCTTGCCGGCCCCCGGCCGGACGGCGCCTGATCGCGTCTAAGCTGCGGATCGCTTCGCAATCCTTGCTTACACGCGGGCGCTCGTCATTCCTCACCCATCCGCAACGCCGCGATAAACGCCTCCTGCGGGATGCTGACGTTGCCGTATTCGCGCATACGGGCTTTGCCTTTTTTCTGCTTATCCAGCAGCTTCTTCTTGCGGCTGATGTCGCCGCCGTAGCACTTGGCGGTGACGTCCTTGCGGAGGGCGGCGATGGTTTCGCGGGCGATGACTTTGCCGCCGATCGCGGCCTGGATCGGGATCTTGAAGAGGTGGCGGGGGATCAGGTCTTTCAGCCGTTCGCACATGCCGCGGCCGCGTTCCTCGGCCACGCCGCGGTGGACGATCATCGATAGCGCGTCGACCGGCTCGTTGTTGACCAGGATGCTCATCTTCACCAGGTCGCCTTCGCGCAGGCCGATCTGTTCGTAATCGAAGCTGGCATAGCCGCGGCTGATGCTCTTGAGGCGGTCGTAGAAATCGAACACGACTTCGTTGAGCGGCAGTTCGTAATTCACTTGCGCGCGGCCGCCCACGTAAGTCAGCCCGGTCTGGATGCCGCGGCGGTCCTGGCACAGTTTCAGGATCGAGCCGAGGTATTCGTCGGGCGTGTAGATCGTCGCCTTGATCCACGGTTCCTCGATCGTCTCGATCCGGCTGGGATCGGGGTAATCGGCCGGGTTGTGAAGCATGATCTCGCGCGCGCCGTCGGTCTTGCTGGCGCGCAATTGGATGCGGTAGACCACCGATGGCGCGGTGGTGATCAGGTCGAGATCGTATTCGCGGGTCAGGCGTTCCTGGATGATCTCCAGGTGCAGCAGGCCCAGGAAGCCGCAGCGGAAGCCGAAGCCGAGCGCGGCGCTGCTCTCCATCTCAAAAGAGAACGACGCATCGTTGAGCCGGAGGCGGGCGATCGATTCGCGCAGCTTCTCGAAATCCGCGGCGTCGACCGGAAACAGCCCGCAGAACACCACCGGCTGGACTTCCTTGAAGCCTTCCAGCGCCTGGGTGGCGCCGCCCTTTACCGTGGTGATCGTGTCACCGACGCGGGCCTGGGCGACGTCCTTGATCTGGGCGGTAATGAAGCCGATCTCGCCCGGGCCAAGCTCTGCCAGCTCGACCCGCTTGGGGGTGAAGCAGCCGACCCGATCGATCAGGTGCTCGGTCGCGCCTTGCATGAACTTGACCGGCAGGCCCTTCCTGATGACGCCGTCGATCACGCGCACCAGGATGACGACGCCGAGGTAGGGATCGTACCAGCTGTCGACCAGCATGGCCTTCAAGGGCGCGGTGCGGTCGCCCTTGGGGGGCGGGATTTTCGCGCAGACGGCCTCGAGCACTTCCTTGATGCCGATGCCGGACTTTGCGCTGGCAAGGACGGCCTCGGACGCGTCGATGCCGATGATCTCCTCGATCTCGGCGCGGACCTTTTCGGGCTCGGCGGCGGGGAGGTCGATCTTGTTGATGACGGGGACGATCTCGTGGTCGTGCTCGATTGACTGGTAGACGTTGGCCAGGGTCTGCGCCTCGACCCCCTGCGCCGCGTCGACGACGAGGAGCGCGCCTTCGCAGGCGGCGAGAGAGCGGGAGACTTCGTAGGCGAAGTCGACGTGTCCGGGGGTGTCCATCAGGTTGAGCTGATAGGTGACGCCGTCGGCCGCGGTGTAGGACAGGCGCACCGTCTGCGCCTTGATGGTTATGCCGCGCTCCTTCTCGATGTCCATGTTATCAAGCACTTGTGCGCTCATCTCGCGCTCGGTCAGCCCGCCGGTAAACTGGATCAGGCGGTCCGCCAGCGTCGACTTACCATGGTCGATGTGGGCGATTATGGAAAAGTTGCGTATCTTGGAAAGGTCGGTCATCGCTGGCGCCCTTAGCCGGGACCGGACGCCCTGTCAGCAGGCGGCGATCAGGCCGCGCGATTGCCCCGCGCACGCTCATTGACCTGGCCGAACTTCGGCATCGACAGGCCCACCGTGCCGGGCATCATGCCCGGCAGCAGCGATTGGCCCGGCTGGAGGGCAGTGAGCTGCATTCCGGCCTGGACGATCAGGTAGGGCGAGACGCGGTGGCGGGTGCACAGGCCCCCCGCCCCGTCGTCGACCAGCGGAGTCTCGAATTCCAGCCCTTGCATGGCCCCGGCCGAGCGGCGCACTTCGGCCACCGCAAGCTGCCCCTCGCCGAAATCGACCACGAACTTTTCCCCCACGGGCACGTCGACAAGGCCTTCGATCATGGCCCCGGTGCGCGACAAGTTGCGCATCGTCACCTCGTAACGGTGATCCTCGTGAATCAAGCCGACCTTGCGCAGCACCGTCCGGCGTTCGGGGCGATACTTGCTCGGACCCTCTGGCTTGATGGTCCAGGTGCCGTCCTCCAGCGCCTCTGCCACCATCATCTCGGGCAGCGGTTGCGCGTAGATGTAGCCCTGGATCTGCTTGACGCCGAGTTCGCGCATCAGCCCGAGTTCGTCGTGCGCCTCGATCCCCTCGGCGGTGGTGTCCATGTCGAGCGCCCCGGCCAGGCTGACGATCGCGCTGATGATGGCGCGGTTGCGGCTGCCCGGCTCGGTTACCCCGCGGATGAATCCCTGGTCGATCTTGATCTTGTCGAAGGGGGCCTTGCGCAAATACCCGAGCGAGGAATAGCCGGTGCCGAAATCGTCGAGCGCCAGCCGTACGCCCAGAAGCTTGAGCGACGAAAAGGCATCATCTGTCACCTGGTCGTCGTTGAGAAAGATCGATTCGGTGAGCTCGAGTTCAAGTCGCTCTGGCTCAAGCCCGGAATTGGCCAGCGCCTGTGTGACGACGCCGGCAAAGCCGACGTTGGTGAATTGTACCGGCGATACGTTGACCGCGACGCGCAGCGTACCGGGCCAACGGGCTGCGTCGGCGCAGGCCTGCTTGAGCGCCCAGTCTCCTAGGGCGCCGATCAGGCCCGCTTCCTCGGCGATCGGGATGAACACCGCGGGCGAGACGTCGCCAAGCTCCGGGTGGGTCCATCGCAGCAAGGACTCCACGCCGATGACACGGTCCGACTTGGTCTCGATGATGGGTTGATAGGCTAGCCAGATCTGATTGCGCGCCAGCGCGTCGCGCAGATCATCCTCGATCTGGCGGCGGCGTTCCGCTTCGGCATGCAGGTCGCTGGAATAGAAGCGGAACTGGCCGCGTCCTCCGCCTTTCGATGCATAAAGCGCAAGGTCGGCCGAGCGAACGAGTTCGTCGGCGCCAACGCCATCGTAAGGCGAGATGGCCACGCCGACCGAAGCGCCGATGATGACCCGGCTGCCCTCGATCTGATAGGGTTGCGAAACCATCTGAATGATCTTCTGGGCGATTTCTCCCAGCCGCCCGCGGTCGTCCAGATCGGGCAGGAGGATCTGGAATTCGTCCCCGCCAAGCCGGCCGATCTCGCAGCCCTTCTCGGCAATAACGCTCTGCAGTCGCTGCGCAACTTGCTTCAGCAACTCATCGCCCGCCTGATGGCCAAGCGTGTCGTTTACCTGCTTGAAGCGGTCCAGATCGATCATCATTACCGCGCAGGCGCGGCGGGCCGCCTGATAGGCGTTTAGCGTCGAGAGCAAGCGCTTGCCCATGCGGTGGCGATTGGCGAGCCCGGTCAGCGAATCGTACTCGGCCAGGCGCGAGGCGTCGCGCTGGCTCTGGCGAAGGGCGGTGATGTCGGTGCCGTTGCCGCGATAGCCGATGAATGTGCCTTCGCTGTCGAACTGGGGCCGGCCCGAGATCGACCACCATACTTCGTGTCCTTCGACCGCGGCGCGCACCGCAAGGTCGTTGAAGGTCTTGCGGGCGCTGAGCAGCAGCGGCAGCGTCCGTTCCACGCCATCGTTCTCATCGCGTTCAAGGATGAAAAGCGACTGGACCTGCCGGTCGAGCAATTCGACATGCGGACATTCGAGGCGCTGGGCAATGCACTGGGAGATATAGATCACGCGGCCTTCGGCATTGCTTGCCCAGAACCACCCGGCACCCGAATCCTCGTAATCGCGCAGCAACAGCAGGGCTTGCTCGTGCTGCTGTTCAGCGGTCAACGCAGAACCGGCGGTATTCCGCCGTTTTCCGCCACTACCGAACAACGAATTCAGCCGCCCCACGTGCACTCCGCATGGATTCCAGAGGGCACCCGCGGCACCCTTCACGATCGGACTACCAGCTTCGTGGTTGATATTTGCCTAACGCGCGGCCCAGACCTGTAAGCCGTTCCGGCAGTGCCGCGTATTGCACCGGCTGGCACCCCTTTACCTCCCGGCCGGGTGCTGACACGATGCGGCATTGACGGGGCCTGCGGCGATCGATGCCGCACACGCCGCTCCGCCGCTTCCTATGGCGCCGGATGCGGCGCCGGACACGTGAAAGGTCGCCGGATGCGTCACCTCGCCATCATCGGATCGGGTCCTGCGGGCTATTACACGGCAGAGGCGGCCACCAAGCTGTGGGGAGAAGACGTGAAGGTCGACATCTTCGATCGTCTCCCCGTCCCCTACGGACTGATCCGCACGGGCGTTGCGCCCGACCACCAGTCGATCAAGGGCGTCTCGCGCCGGTACGAAGGCACCAACCTGGCCGACAACGTGCGCTTCGTGGGTAACGTGACGCTTGGCGAGGACGTGACCGTGGCCGAACTCCAGGACTTTTACGATGCGGTCATCCTGGCAACCGGTGCGCCGCATGATCGCAAGCTGGACATCCCCGGCGCCGATTTGCCCGGCGTGGTCGGAAGCGCTGCGTTCGTCGGCTGGTACAACGGTCACCCGCAATTCGCCGCGCTCGACCCGCTGCTGCACACCGACACGGCGGTCGTCATCGGGATGGGCAACGTCGCGCTCGACGTCGCGCGCATCCTCGCCAAGACGCGGGACGAATTCGCCGGCAGCGATATCGTTAGCCATGCGCTCGAAGCGCTGCAGGCATCGGGGATCCGCCGCGTGGTCATCCTCGGCCGGCGCGGCCCGCACCAGATCATGATGACGCCCAAGGAACTGGGCGAGCTTGGCCACTTGTCGCGCGCCGCGCCAAGGGTCGACGCTGCCGATCTCCCCGACGAGGGCGAGGACGCGCTGCTGGAACCAGGCCTGCGCAAATCGGTCGGCCATTTGCGCAGCTTCGCGGCCATTCCGGAAAGCCACTACGCCGATGTTCCGATCGAAGTGACGTTCGATTTCTTCGCCGCCCCCGTCGCTGTCGAGGGCGATGGCAAGGTCACGGCGATCGTGGTCGAACGTACCGCCGTCCAGGCCGGGCGCGCCATCGGCACCAGCGAAACCTATCGCATCCCCTGCGGGCTGGTGATCAGTTGTATCGGTTACCAGACCTCGCCGATCCCCGGCGTGCCGTTCGACGAGCGACTGGGACGCTTCGCCAACGACGAAGGACGGATCCTGCCGGGCCTTTACTGCGTCGGCTGGGCGCGGCGCGGCCCATCGGGCACGATCGGTACGAACCGGCCCGACGGATTCGCAGTGATCGAGAAAGTCGCTGCCGACATAGGCGGCGGCGCGGGCAAGGCGGGACGCGCCGGTTTCGACGCGCTGGCCGAGGCGCGCGGCCTCGACATCGTCACCTTCCGGGACTGGAAAAAGATCGAGGCGGCTGAAGAGGCGCGCGCCCGCGAAGGCGCACCGCGCGAAAAATTCGTCGATATAGCCGAGATGATCAAGGCGCGGTCGTAGCGGCGGCTACTCCGCGGCCTGAGCAATCTCGAAGTCGCGCTCGGCCAGGAAGCGTTCGGCGTCGAGCGCGGCCATGCACCCGGTGCCGGCGGCGGTCACCGCCTGACGATAGGTGTGGTCCATCACGTCGCCGCAAGCGAAAACGCCCGGGATCGCGGTCTTGGGCGTGCCTGGTGTAACCACGATGTAACCGCTGTCGTCGAGCGCCAGCTTGCCCTTGAACAGCTCGGTCGCGGGCGCGTGGCCGATCGCCACGAAGGCGCCGTCGGCCGCCTCCTGGCTGCGCGCGCCGGTCACCGTGTCGACCAGATCGAGGTGAGTCAGACCCTTGCCGTCCTCACCAGCGAAATGGTCGATCGCCTTGTTCCAGAGAACCTTGATGTTGGAATGAGCGAACAGGCGATCCTGAAGGATACGTTCGGCGCGCAGCGAATCGCGGCGGTGGATCAGCGTCACGTCCTGCGAATGGTTGGTCAGGTATAGCGCTTCTTCGACCGCGGTGTTGCCGCCGCCAATGACGACCACCTTCTTGCCGCGATAGAAGAAGCCGTCGCAGGTCGCGCAGGCCGATACGCCCTTGCCCGACCATTCCTGTTCGCCCGGCGCGCCCAGCCACTTGGCCTGTGCGCCGGTGGCGATCACCAGCGTGTCACCGATGTAGATGTCGCCGCTGTCGCCAGTGGCCGTGAAGGGTGAGCCCGACAGATCGATGTCGACGATCGTGTCCCACAGCATTCGCGTGCCGACATGCTCGGCCTGGGCCTGCATCTCCTGCATCAGCCAGGGGCCCTGGATCACGTCGCGGAAACCGGGATAATTCTCGACGTCGGTGGTGATCGTCAGCTGCCCGCCGGGCTGAAGCCCCTGGACCACGATCGGCTTCATTCCCGCGCGCGCGCCATAGATTGCCGCGCTCAGCCCGGCCGGGCCGGAGCCGATGATGAGCATGCGGGTTTCGTGCGTGGCCATGGCAGTCCTGTTCGTGTCCGGCGCGCGAGATAAGCGCTGGCGGCAGGTTTTGCCAGTGGAGCTGCATGGTTCGTCCACCGCTTCGGCAGGCTGCTCGGTCCTCGCCGCGCCGTGCCAGGACCCGGGCGATGGGCCTCGATTGACGCTCCGCCGCAGCTTGGGCATTGCCGCGTCATGAACACGCCCGGCCCCACTTCGAACACGTTCATCTCGCAGCGCCTGAAGCTGCATTATGTCGATTGGGGCAACCCCGGCGCGCCGCTGCTGATCCTCCAGCACGGCGGGCGCGATCATTGCCGAAGCTGGGACTGGGTCGCGGCCGAACTCGCGCAGGACTGGCATGTCATCGCGCCGGACTTGCGCGGGCATGGCGACAGCGCGTGGGCCGCCGACGGCGATTACGACATGGATTCGTTCGTCTACGACTTCGCCCAGCTGGTCCATTCGCTCGGGGAGCAGCAGGTGACGATCATGGCGCACTCGCTGGGCGGCATGATCACCACGCGCTTCGTCGGGCTGTACCCCCAGAAGGTGCGTCGCTTCGTCAATATAGAAGGGCTCGGCCCGTCCCCCCAATTGCTGCGCAAGCGCGACGAGCAGGGGTTTGCCAACCGATTTCGCGAGTGGATCGATGCAAAGCGCAAGGCCGCCGGGCGCGCGCCGCGCCGCTACCCGACGATCGAGGCCGCGTACCAGCGCATGAAGGAAGAGAACGGGTTTCTTACCGACGCGCAGGCCCGCCACCTGACCGTGCACGGCACCATCCGCAACGAAGACGGAACCTTCAGCTGGAAATTCGACCCCTACCTGCACGTTTGGCCGTTCGGCGATCACGCCGAACGCGAGATCGCCAGTCTGTGGGCGGACATCAGCTGCCCCATGCTGCTGCTGTACGGCAGCGATTCCTTCATGACCAACCCGGAAAGCGACGGCCGCGCCGCGCATTTGCCAACCGCCCAGGTCGTCGAATTCGCGGATGCCGGCCATTGGCTTCATCACGATCAATTCGACCGCTTCCTTCGCGAGGTTCGGGCTTTTCTCTAAACCGGCTCTACATAGCGGGCGCGCAGGAGTTCGCGCCGCGCGGGCGTTACGCCAATGACCTCGGCCAGGTAGCCCTCGGGTCCGCCCTCGTAAGCGGCGACCACGGACAGTGCGCGCTCGATGTATGCGCCGCGCACCGCCATCAGCGTGCGCAGCGTCGCGTCGTCGGCCGCGGCGTAGCGGCTGCGCAGAAGGGCGGCGCCTTCGGCCAGACGGCGTTCGGCGTCACCGGCCACGTTGGTTAGCTCGTAGTCCGCCATGATATCGTCTTTCGCCACGCCCACCGCGCTGTGGAACAGCGCGACCGCGAAGCCGGTGCGGTCCTTGCCGGCGACGCAGTGGACAAGGCTGGCCCCGCGGCCGTCGACAAGCACGTCGAAATAGCGCCGCAGCATCGGCAGCAGCCCGGGCCTGAACGGAATCCCCTCATAGGCCGTCATCAGCGCCCTGTCGGCCGCCCCCGCATCGAGCGCGCCGTGCGCTGCGGCCAGGTGGGGGGCCAGTCCGGTCGTCTCGCCATCCGGAACGTGGACATTCGCCGCAAAGCCGGGTCCGCGGCGGCACGGGTGCGCCGCGCGCTCACTCGCCCCGCGCAAGTCCACGACATCGGCAAGGTCAAGCGCATCAATCGCGGCAAGGTCGGCGTCGGTCGCATCCTGATGCTGGGCCGATCGCCAAAGCACGCCGCGCCGCAGCCGGCCGCCGCCGGATACGGCATAGCCGCCATAATCGCGAAAATTGTGCACGCCGTGCAGCGGCAGGACCCGGTCGTTCATGCCCCCGCGCTAGCCGGCCCGGCCGCCGAAGGGAACCGCCCGCCGTCCCCGGCGTATCCTGCGGTGAAGGAGCATCACGATGATCGATCGCAAAACCGCCGACCAGACCCCCGAGACCCACAACAGCGAGCAGGACGACGAGGACACCCAGGCGCAGACGGTCGCGGACCAGGCGATGGAGCGTAACACCAGCGTCCTGGGCCTCTCCGACACCGAGAAGGTCTCCGGCGGGCTCGAAGACGACAATGTCCAGGATCTGGTCGATCACATGAACCAGATGGAAACCAGCGGCGTCATCGACAACAGCGCCTTCCTGGGTGAGCGCAACGACGACGACGAGGAGGGCATTCTGGGCGAAGCGGCCGAGGATTGATCCTTCGCGGCCAGGCGCCGCGACGAGGAATTGCTTGTCGGTGAAGGATTTCTTCGCCACTTTGCCGCCATGCATTCCAAGACGCTGGCCGCCCTGGCCGCCGCCACTGCGCTGACCGCCTGTTCGGCGCAGACAGCTTCGCTTTCTTCCACTGCCGGCCCGAAACCCACCTGGGCGTTCGAGCGCAGCGACGTGCCGGTCGACCCCGGATACCGGTTCGGCAAGCTGGCAAACGGAATGCGGTACGTGGTGAGGGCCAATGGCACGCCCAAGGGCACCGGGCTGGTGCGCCTTGAGATGGAAGTGGGTTCGCTCGACGAAAGCGACGCCGAACGCGGTTTCGCTCACTTTGTCGAACACATGGCCTTTAACGGCAGCACCCACGTGCCCGAAGGCGAGATGGTCAGGTTGCTGGAGCGCGCTGGTCTCGCGTTCGGGGCCGACACGAATGCCTCGACCAGCTTCGATCGGACGATCTACAAGCTCGACCTGCCGACAAACGATCCCAAGCTGCTCGACACCGCGTTGATGCTGATGCGCGAGACCGGTAGCGAGCTCACGTTCGATCCCGGCGCGGTCGGCCGCGAGCGCGGCATCGTCCTGTCGGAACGGCGCGACCGCAACACCTTCGCGCTGCGCAACCTCGAAGACCTGATCGCCTTCACCTACCCCGACGCGCTCTACGGCAAGCGCCTTCCGATCGGCACGCTGGAAACCCTCAACGGCGCCACTGCGGACGCGTTGAAGGCATTCTACGCCCGCGAATACGTGCCGGCCCATGCCACGCTGGTGGTGATCGGCGATTTCGACGCGGCCGCGGTCGAGGCCGCGATCCACGCGCGCTTCGATAGCTGGCAGCCGGCTCCCGCACCGGACCAGCCCGGCGCCGGCCCGGTTGTTGCGGCGGACAAGAACCGGACCGACATCTTCATCGATCCCGCGCTTTCGGAGCGCCTTACCATCTCGCGCAGCGGCAAGTGGCTGGGCGAGAAGGACACGCTGGCCCAGCGGCGCGAGAACCTGCTGCGCCAGGTCGGCTACGCCATCGTCAACCGGCGGCTGTCGCGCCAGGCGCTGGTGGCCAATCCCCCGTTCCGTGCCGCCGGGCTGGGCACCACCGACGTGTTCAAGGCCGGGCGCACCACCAACCTCGTCATCGATACGCCCGACGGCAAGTGGCAGCGCGGGCTGGCGACAGCGGCGGCCGAGTACCGCCGCGCGCTCAAATTCGGGTTCAGCCCGGCCGAAATCGCCGAGCAACTGGCCGAAATCCGCGCCGCGCATCGCAATGCGGCGCTCGGTTCGGCAACGCGCAGCAATGGCGCGATTTACGGCGCCGTGTCGGCGCTGCTCGCCAATGACGTCGTCCCGGACACGCCCGAGAATTCGCTGGCCCGGCTAGAGGCCTTCATTCCGGAGATAACCCCCAAGGCGGTGCTGGCCGCGCTCAAGCGCGAACTGGTGCCGCTCGACGCGCCGCTGATCCGCTTCCAGGGTCGCCGCGAGGTCGCAGGCGGGGCCGCCGCGCTGCGGCAGGGCTGGAACGCGGCGGTGGCCGCACCGATCGTCCGCCAGACCGAGGCGACAGCCGGAACCTTCGCCTACACCGATTTCGGAACGCCGGGCACGATCGTCAGCGACACCCGCGAAGCCGTCCTCGGCATCCGCGAGGTGCGCTTCGCCAACGGCGTGCGCCTCAACATCAAGCGCACCGACCTGGAAAACGACCGGGTCGCGGTAAGGCTCAGCATCGACGGCGGCCAGATGCTGGATACCAATGCGGATCCACTGGCGACCAAGATGGTGTCGGTTCTGGGTATCGGCGGCCTCGGCAAGCACAGCTTCGACCAGATCCAGTCGCTGACCGCAGGGCGCACGGTCTCGGCCCAGTTCGGCGACAGCGAGGATGCTTTCGTCGCCGGCGGCACGACTACGCCCGACGATCTGGAGCTGCAGTTGCAGCTCTATGCGGCCTACCTGACCGATCCCGGTTACCGGCCCGAGGCGCAGACGCTGTTCCTGCATACGATCAACAACTACTTCGCCTCGCTGCGGGCGACCCCGCAGGGCTCGCTGGGGGCGGACCTTGGCCGCATCCTGTCCGACGGGGATCCGCGCTTTTCGCTCGCCGATGTCGAGGCGTTCCGGCGGCTCACCCTCGACAAGCTCAAGGCCGCGATCGGCGACCGGCTGGCAAAGGGTGCGATCGAGATCGGCATCGTCAGCGATGTCGAGGAGGACAAGGCGATCGCGCTCGTGGCCCGGACGCTGGGCGCCCTGCCGGCGCGCGAGCCCGAGTTCCGCGACTATCCCGACCAGCACAAGCGCAGTTTTACCGCCCGGCGCGAAACGGTGACGCTGCGTCATGACGGCCCGGCCGACCAGGCTCTGGTGCGCATGACCTGGCCAACCACCGACGGGCTCGACCCGGTGGTGGCGCTGCGCCAGCAGCTTCTCCAGCGCGTGCTGCGCATCGCACTGACCGATTCGCTGCGCGAGAAGCTGGGCAAGGCTTATTCGCCGGGCGTTTCCGGCGAAGTGTCGCGCACTTATCCCGGTTACGGCACGCTGTTCGCCGAGGCGACGGTCGACCCTGCCGATGTCCCCGCCGCGCGCGAAGCGATGACCGACGCGGTCAAGGCCGTGCGCGACGCGCCGGTGTCCGACGACTTGTTGCTGCGCGCCCGCGCCCCGCTGCTCGACAGCTTCGACAACACGCTGAAGAGCAACGGCGGTTGGCTGACCTATGCCGCGCAGGCCCAGTCGCATCCCGAACGGATCGAACGCTACGCCAAGGCAAGGGAGCGGCTTGCCGCGATAACGCCGGCGCAGCTCCAGGCGCTCGCGCGCCAGTACCTGACCCCGGCGGCTGCGGTGACGGTGATCGTCCTGCCGCGCGAAGCGACCCCGGCCAAACCCTGATGCAAAAACGGGCGGGCCCGTCGAGGCCCGCCCGCAGATGCGATCGGAAGGGGCCGATCAGAACGAGATAGTGCCCTCCACGCCGAATGTGCGCGGCGGGTTGAAGTTGCCGTAATCGCCGATCACGGTGCCGTTCGCGTTCGAGCGGCGGTAGATGTGATCCTCGTTCAGAAGGTTGCGGCTCCACAGCGAAAGCGTGGCCTTGGTGCCGCTGGCATTCATCGGGATGTCCGCCATGGCGATGCGGCCGTTGACCACGAAGCTGGACTGGGTCTGCACCGATTCCGACTGGAAGCTGTACTGCGGCCCGGCATAGTTGGCGTCGACGTGGAAGCGCAGCTTGGTCCCGGCCGGATCGTCCGCCAGCGGCAGGTCGACGTCGACGTAGCCCGAGGCGGCGTGCTTGGGCGTAAAGACCGTATAGACCTGCGTCAGCACGCCGAACGTCGGACCGGCCAGCGGGTTCGCGACCGCGGGCACCTTGACGTCGGTGTAGGCGTAGCTGGCGCCAAGCGTGACGGTGTCGATCGGGCGCAACGTCAGTTCCGCTTCGATGCCCTTGATCCGCGACTTGCCGGCGACGTTGACCGTCTCCTCGGTGTGCTTGTTGTAGTTGGGATTTGCCGCGCCGCTGGCGAGGAACTGGGTGGTGTCCACGAAGTCGAAGTCGATCTGCGTCCCCGTACGGTCCATGATGAAGGCCGCCAGGTTGAAGCGGGCACGATGGTCGAGGAAGTCGGTCTTGGCGCCGATTTCGTAAGACTTGACCGATTCCGGCCCGAAGGCGCGGAACGTGGCAGACCGTGCGTTGGCGCCGCCGGCACGGAAGCCCGAGGCATACTTGGCGTAGAGGTTGACCCCCGGCGCCGCGTCGAGCGCCGCGATGACCAGCGGGTCGAACCGGCTGTTATCGTAGTTGAAGGTATAGGGCGTCGGCACCATCGACAGCAGGTCGAGATAGCCGTCGCGCTTGTCGTGCGTGTAGCGGCCACCGAGCGTCAGGTGGAACGCCTCGAAACCGCCGGGCGTGAATGTGCCCTGCCCGAACGCGGCGTAGGAATGGGCCTTTGCCGCGCTGTGGCGCTGCACGAACCAGTCGCGGCGTTCCCAGCCCTGGTTGCTCGACGTGATCGGCGCCAGCGGATTGGGCCGGACCTGGTTGACGAAGGTATAGGCGGTGCCGGCGGCGTTCCACATTTCCGGATTTGGCGTGGCGGCCGCTTCCTCGGCGTGCTCGGTGAAATAGTATCCGCCCAGGACGAAATCGAGGTGCGGGATGGATCCGACCAGTTGCACTTCCTGGCTGAACTGGTTCTGGAACAGCTCCGACAAGCTGTAGCGGCCAAACTGGCCGTTGGGCACGAAGGCGCTGCGATGAGCACCGGCGGAGCCGTCCCACTGGTGCGTGCTGACACCGCGCCAGGCGGTGATCGAGCGCAACTCGAGGTCGGGCGTCAGCTTGTAGGAGATGTTGCTGCTGACACCGTGCGTCTTGTCGACGCTGGGTTGCTGGATCACGCCCATGTCGGCCACGCTCATCCGCTTGTCGCCGCTTACCTGGACCAGCGGCGAAAGCGGCGCGATGCAGGTGTTGGTCGTCGAATTGCAGGCGGTGCCACCGTAGAACAGCTTGGTCCCGATCGCGCCGCTGACCGGATCGGCGTAGGTGCCGACGTTGAGGCCCTGCGGGTTGTAGTTGATCAGCTGGCTGTAAAACGGCGTGTTCTCGTCGCGCGCCTGGTCGTAGGCGACGTCGACGGTCAGGTCGTCGATCGGCGTCCACCGCGCGGCCACGCGGCCGCCCAGGCGGTTGTAATAATTCCACCCGTACTGCCCCTCGGCCGGGTTTTTGGTGGTGGCATTCTGGTGCTGGTAAACCCCGTCGAACTTCAGCGCGATGTTCGCGAAGGCCGGCATGTTGATGTGAAATTCGCCTGTCTTGCTGCCGTAGTTGCCTACCCCGGCGCTGACGCGGCCGCCGAACACGCCGGTCGGCTGCGCGGTGACGATCGAAAGCGCCCCGCCCTCGGTATTGCGGCCGAACAGCGTACCCTGCGGGCCGCGCAGGACCTCGATGCGTTTCACGTCGAACAGCGCCGCGTTGAGACCCTGGGAGCGACCGAGGTAGACATTGTCGATGTAGACGCCGACGCCGGGTTCGCGCGCGGTCTGGTTCTGGTCGAACGGCACGATGCCGCGGATGCCGATCGTCAGCGCCGACTGGCGCGCCTCGAACGTGGCAACGCGCAAGGACGGGATGCCGCCGTCGGCAAGGTCGATCAGGCTTTCGACGTGGCGCTTCTCTATCGTGCCGGCGTCGAGCACCGAGATCGCGATCGGGGTCTTCTGAAGGTTGGTTTCACGCTTCGTGGCAGTGACGACGATATCGGTCAGGCCCGAGGTGTCGGTCGTGGCGGCGACATCCTCGGGCGAGGTCTGCGCCTGCGGATCGGGGCTGGCGGGCGCGTCGGCCGCGTCCATGGTCACGCCGTCGGTGGTGACCGAGACGGCGGCCTGCGCCGTCGCCGGCAGCGCGATCAGCGTGGCCAGCGCAAGCAGCGAGGCGGCGGGGCGGGCGTGAGAGGATGTCATCGTCGATGGTTCCCTGAATACCTGTTGGTCTTTGCGACGCCGGTTTCAGGGGGCTGGTTTCGCGAATCGAACGGCCCCCGCCGCCGGCTTCGAGAGCGGCCCTAGGGGTGGTCCGTGTCGGCCGTGCGTAGCGGGACTGACACGCGTGCGACAACGATGTGACAGGGGCGCGGCAGCGCGCTGTTATGACCCGGCTATTCGATCCGCGCCGATGCCAGGACCGCGCGCCACTGGCGCAGCGATTCCTCGCTGAGTCCGTCACGCGCCATAGCGGCGAGCAGGAATAACGATTTGCCGCTGCCAATCGCCCGGTAGATCGCCACCGGTGGATAGCCCGCCGCGCAGCCGGTGGAGCGGCGTTCGAACGTGACCGAGCCGGCGTCGCGCGCAATTTCGGTAAAGGTGGCGGAACACTTGCGCAGCGCTTCTGCCTTCAGCTCATCCACCCATGCATCGGCGCTGCTGACGGGCGCGGCTGGCTTGCGCGCGATGATTACCAACGCCTCCGTCCAGTCTTTGGTCGTGCCGCGCACGGCGATCAGATCGGTCACATAAGCGGGATTGCGGGCATCGTACGCAACGTGGGTCGCCTCGTCGCCGGCGAACGCGGCTTCGAGGGCCGGCGACAGGCGGTGATCGAAGACAAGCTTCTCGGCCGCGGCGGGCACCGCCGCCGCAAGCGTGGCCACGCCCAGTGCCAGCCTGGCGGCGCGGACGATCGATATCCTCGTCATTGTGTGAACCATACCCGCCGCGGCGGCGCAATTCACGCCAAAAATGCGATTGTCACCTCCCTGACCGGGGAATGTCACGATGCTGTCACGGCATGGCTTCAGACGGTTACATCGCCATGACCGAACCCAACGTTCTTGTGACCGGCGCCTACGCCGACCTTGCCGCCGCGCTGGCACCAGCCCGCCCCGACATCGCGTTCGGCGTGCTTGGGCGCGATGAGCCCGATCCCGCGCGACCACTGCTGATCTTCGTCGACTGGCTGCTTCCCGAAATGGCTGGGCTGGAACTATGCCGCCGCCTGCGCGCCGATCCAGCCACGCAGGACGGCCACATCGTGCTGGTGCTGGAAAGCGCCGATCCCGAGGCAATGCGCCGCGCGCTGCGGGCCGGCGCCGACGATTACCTCGTCGGCCCGCTCGATGCAGAACATCTGCTGGCCGCGATAACCCGCAAGCTGCCTTACGCCGGCGGCCAGCGCATCTCCGAAGAGGTCGAGCGCGTCGGTGCGCTGGCGATCGATCGCGGCGCGCGGCAGGTACGCTGGCACGGCCGCCCGATCCCGCTGCGCCCGGCCGAGTTCGACCTGCTGGCCCACTTCGTCGCTCATCCCGACCGCGTGTTTTCCCGCACCGCGCTGATCGACGAGGTCGGCAAGGACGCGCGGCGGCTCGATCCCCGTACGGTCGACGTCTGGGTGGGAAGATTGCGCCGCGCGCTGACCCAGCACGGCGTTCCCGATCCGCTGCGCACGGTGCGGCCGCTCGGGTACGTGTTCGATTCGCCGCTGCTTTAGCTGCCGACCTTGCCCTGCGCGTAGCGGGTCGGCATAGCGCGCGGGCGAATCCCAGCCGCCCCAAAGCCTGTAAGGAGCGCCCCATGAAAGTCCGTGTTGCCGTCAGCCTGAAGCCCGGCGTGCTCGATCCGCAGGGCCGCGCCATCCATCACGCGCTCGAAGGCCTCGGCTTCAATGGCGTCAACAGCGTGCGTGCCGGGCGGATGATCGAACTCGAGGTCGATGACGGCGTCAGCGACGCCGATCTCGACGCGATGTGCCGTCAGCTGCTCGCAAACATGGTGATCGAGAATTACCGGGTGGAGCGGGTGGCGTGAGTTTCCGCAGCGCGGTCGTCACCTTTCCGGGGTCGAACTGCGATCGCGACATGGCGGTCGCGCTCGAAGCGATCTCGGGCATCGCGCCTCTGCGCGTCTGGCATGGCGATGCCGGTCTGCCGGACGGGCTCGATTTCATCGCGCTGCCCGGCGGATTTTCCTACGGCGATTACTTGCGCTCGGGCGCGATGGCGGCGCGCAGCCCGGTAATGCGGGCCGTGGTCGCCGCGGCGGAGCGCGGGGTCCCGGTGCTGGGCGTGTGCAACGGCTTTCAGGTCCTGACGGAGGCCGGGCTGCTGCCCGGTGCGCTGATGCGCAACGCCGGCATCCGGTTCGTCTGCCGCGAAGTGGCGCTCACGGTCGAGAACAGCCAGTCGCTGTTCACCGCCGGTTACGAGGCCGGACAGACGATCACCATCCCCGTCGCGCATCACGACGGCAACTATTTCGCCGACAATGCAACGCTCGACCGGCTCGAAGGCGAAGGTCGTATCGCGTTCCGCTATGCCGAGCCGGTCAACGGATCTGCGCGCGACATCGCCGGGGTGCTCAATGCGGCGGGCAACGTCCTTGGCATGATGCCGCACCCCGAACGCGCGATCGAGGCCGCACACGGCGGCACCGACGGCCGCGCCTTGTTCGAAAGCGCGCTGCGCCAGCTGGTCGGCTAGACGCTTACGAAGACCAGTCGCGCGTGCAGTCGCGCAGCCGCCAACGCTGGCCGCGGCGGTCGAAGCGACAGGTCCGCCCTTCGCCCGCGCGCGATGCCCCCATCACCGCCAGCCGGACCGTAGCCCGTTTGCCGTCGATGTGCGGCGGCGCGAAGCGAAACCAGTGCAAGGCGCCGGCTTTGCCGCGCTCAAACCCGGCCAGCCCCAACCGCTGCCAGTCGCAGGACGGCAAATAGGCGCCGTTGCGCACCAGTGGAGGCGCCACTTGCCGATCGAGACTGAACGCCCCGCGCGGCTTGCGCCAGCAGCGCCCAGGTTTCCGCGCGCCCGGCGGCCGGCGCGGGACCAACTGCCGCCACCAGGGCGAGCGCGAAGGCGGCCACCTCGCTTAATAGCCCATCAGGCTGAGTACTTCCTTGCGGCTGCGCTCGTCTTCCAGGAACGTCCCCATCATCCGGCTGGTGACCATGCTGACCCCGGGCGTGCGAACGCCGCGCGCGGTCATGCACGCGTGGGCGGCGTCGATGACCACGGCGACGCCCTGGGGCCGCAAGTGGTCCCAGATGCACTGGGCGACTTCGGCGGTAAGCCGCTCCTGGATCTGCAGGCGGCGGGCGAACCCATGCAGCACCCGCGCCAGCTTCGAGATGCCGACCACCTTGTCGTTGGGCAGATAGGCGATCGCGGCCTTGCCGATGATCGGGGCCATGTGATGTTCGCAATGCGACTGGAACGGAATGTCCTTGAGCAGCACGATGTCGTTGTAGCCGCCGACTTCCTCGAACACGCGGCTGAGGTGCACGGCCGGATCTTCGCCGTAGCCGAGGCAATATTCCTTCCACGCCCGCGCCACGCGCTTGGGCGTATCGACAAGCCCTTCGCGCGCCGGATCGTCGCCCGACCAGCGGATCAGGGTGCGGATCGCTTCCTGCACATCGGCTGGGACGGCCAGCTTGCCGTCGGGTGTATCCTCGTCCGGACCGACCAGGCTGCTCATGTCTTCACTCTCCTCTTGCGCGGCCGGCGCAGGCTGCCGCCGAACAGGCCGCGCCGCTTGGCAATCGGCTCGAACAGTTCTTCGGGCTTTTCAGGGTCGAGCAGCGCGTTGTCCGCTACCGTGCGTTCGGCGTCGCTCAATTCGCGCAGCTCGAAATGGGCAAGGTACTTGCCGCGGCGCGGCGTCGCTTCGATCAGGTCGATCATGCTCGCCCCGCCGTCGAGCGCGGCGGCGACCGCCTCGGGCTCGATACCGAGGTGCTCGGCCAGCAGGCGGCAGCGCAGCGCCTTGATAGGTGCGCGCGCGTGGTCGTTGCCAGGCCGGGCAGCGTCGATGAAGACATCGGCTTCGGTATCGAGGCCCATCGACCGGTTGTTGAGATTGGACGATCCGACGCGAATGACCTCGTCGTCGACAATCATCATCTTGGCGTGCACGTAAATCGGCGTGCCTCCCGCTGTCATCGGCAGGAAAATGCGAAAATTGCGCCGATGGTCGACATCGCGGATCGCCCGCGCAAGCTGGATCCTGGCGCCGTCCATGGCGGCCTGTTCAAGCCAGCCATCGGCGCTTTCCGGATTGATAAGGACGAATTCCGGCGGATCCGGTTCGGCCATGCGCTTGGCGATCGCCTCGGCCACCGTGCGCGAAGCGAAGTACTGGCTCTCGGCATAAACGAAGCGTTTCGCGCGGACGATATGCTCGATGTACAGCTGTTCGATCTCATCGATCACGCCAAGATCGCGATAGGCGGCGCGCGTACGCGCGATCCCGACTTCGACGTCGCGGAACTCGGCCAGCAGGTTTTCGGGCCAGGCGGTGTCCTCCTGCGGGCGGCAGGGCTCCATCGGCTCACCGCCGGCCTGTTCCCACCGCATCCGGCCCAGCGCGCCGAGGGCGGCGGCGGCCTCGCCCTCGACCATCATCGTCAGGTCGTGCCATGGCCCGTACAGCTTGCGCGCGAACGGCATCCGCCGCCGCGCATCCTCGTCGATATGATCGGGGGTGTCCCAGCGGTCGGACGTCATGTCGATGCCGCCGCAAACCGCGAAGCGATCATCGATGACGACGATCTTCTGGTGATGACTGCACCCGAACGGGTGCGCACTGTCGAACTTGAAGTCGACCGCCGGGCTGGCCAGCCAGCGCGCCAGGTCGATCACCATGGAGCCGCGGAAGACGAACTTGAGCGCGCCGAAATTCCATTTCAGCACGCGTACCTGCAGGCCCTTGGTCCGCTCGGTCAGCCAGAGAATGAAGCCGCCCAATCGGGCCGGGGGCCGCTGCTTGCGAGGCAGGTTCCACCACCGCCGCCCGCGCGCGAGGTGTATGCGGGTGTCGAAGTCCCAGCCGATCAGCATGATGCGCTGCTGCGCCTCGCACATCGCCTGGTACATGAGATCGAAGTAAGCGCAGGCGTCGATGACCACATGGGCGCGGGTGGCGCGGGTAAAGCGCCACACGGACGGGGTTTCCGAACTGTCGTCGTAACGCTCTGCCATGCCCCTCCCGGCCGTCCCCTGGTTGCCGCTGCCGGCCGATCAATGCACCGACCGGCCCGGCGTTCCGCCCGGGCCGGCGGAGCGCGTTACGCCTTCGCGACGACGCTTTCCGGCAATTCGGTGCCGAAAACGCGCTGGTAATACTCGGCCACCAACATCCGCTCGGTCTCATCACACTTGTTGAGGAACGAGAGGCGGAATGCAAATCCCGGATCCTTGAAGATCGCGGTATTCTGGGCCCAGGTGATGACGGTGCGCGGGCTCATCACGGTGCTGATGTCGCCGTTGATGAAGCCCTGGCGGGTCAGGTCGGCGACGCGGACCATGTCGCCCACGGTCTTGGGATCGACGCCGGTGGACTTGGCCAGCACGATCTCGCTTTCGACCTGCGCGGGCAAGTAATTCAGGCCGACGACGATGTTCCAGCGGTCCATCTGGCCCTGGTTGATCGCCTGGGTGCCGTGGTAAAGTCCGCTGGTATCGCCCAGGCCCACCGTGTTGGCGGTGGCGAACAGGCGGAACCACGGATTTGGACGAATGACGCGGTTCTGGTCGAGCAGCGTCAGCTTGCCTTCCGTTTCCAGGACGCGCTGGATCACGAACATCACGTCGGGACGACCCGCGTCGTATTCGTCGAACACCAGCGCCGTCGGCGTCTGCAATGCCCAGGGCAGCAGCCCTTCGCGAAATTCGGTCACCTGCAAGCCGTCGCGCAGCACGATCGCGTCACGTCCGATCAGGTCGATCCGGCTGATGTGCGCGTCGAGGTTGATGCGTATGCAGGGCCAGTTGAGCCGTGCGGCCACCTGTTCGATGTGAGTCGACTTGCCCGTCCCGTGATAGCCCTGGACCATCACCCGGCGGTTGAAGGCAAACCCGGCCAGGATCGCGAGCGTCGTGTCCGGGTCGAAGACGTAACTGTCGTCACGGTCCGGCACGCGTTCATCGGCTTCTGAAAAGGCCGGTACCATCATGTCGATGTCGATGCCGAAGGTGTCGCGCACCGACAGTTCGCGATCGGGCGCGGAAAGAACGGTGGTGTTGCGGCTGTCGGGCTGGATGTTCGGCAGGTCGGTCATGATGAAGCCCGCCTATACGGGGGCGATGCGCGCCGCAATCCTCTTTGCCGCGCGTCGGCCAAGGCGTCAGCCGATCTTGGCCGGCAGGTGGAAAAAATCGAAAAAGCGGGCCGCCGCTTCCTCGCCCGCGACGGTCATCTCCGGCAGTTCGGCAAACGGCAGCTTCAGGTAAGCCGCCGCCGCAATCAAAGGAGCGGCCGGGGCCGCCAGTGCGAAGTCGGCGTCGGCGTCGCGACCGCGCGCAATCGCCAGCCGCCCGTCGGCGACCCGCGCAACGAAGCGGTCACGGCCTACGTCGATCTGCCCGGTCAGGCGCGCGCCGGTCGCGCGCGCAGCGTCGAACATGGTGCGAAAGCTGAGCATCAAGGACGCGGGCGACAGCGGCAAGGTCGGATCGTGACGCGGCGACATCGCGGCCCACCGCCCCAGTTCCATGATCGCGACGTCCGCGCGCTGGCCCCACTCCGTGAGTTCGTAAAGCCGCACACCGGGCGCTTGGTCGTGTTCGGCCCGGCGCACGATCCCGGCGGACTCCATGCCGCCCAGCCGCTCGCTGAGGACCTTGGCGCTGATCCCCTTCAACGCCGCGCGAAGATCGGAAAACCGCCGCCCGCCGAACATCAGCTCGCGAACGATCAGCAAGCTCCAGCGCTCACCCACCAATTCCATCGCAAACGCCGTACCGCAGGCATCGTCGTACCACCGGCCGTGTCGTGGTTGCGCCGAGCTGGTGTCCTTAGGTAACTCCATAGTTGCTTTTTGTAACCGCGAAGGCATGATCCTACAAGAGCCGACTCGGCAAAGACGGAGCGTATGCGATGCCCAAGATGGTGTTCATCAACCTGCCGGTGGCCGACCTTGGCAAGGCGAAAGCGTTCTATACGGCGATCGGCTTTACCAACGAGCCGCGGTTCTCGGACGATGCGGGCGCCTGCATGGTTTGGTCCGACACGATCTACGCGATGCTTTTGACGCACGAGAAATGGCAGGGCTTCACCAAGCGCCCGATCGGCGCGGGCGAGGTCATGCTGGCGCTGTCGTTCGATGACAAGGCGGCGGTCGACACCGCGGTCGAGGCCGCAGGCACGCACGGAGGCACAGTGGATCCCAATCCGGTCCAGGACCTGGGCTTCATGTACGGCCGCAGCCTGCTCGATCCCGACGGACACTTGTGGGAAGCCTTCTGGATGGATCCCGCCGCAGCCCAAGGCGGACCGCCCAGCGACGGTACCGACGCACACGAACGCGTCGCCTAGAGCGCGCACGGAACGGGAGACGGACGCGATGACCTACATTGATGGACTGGTCCTGGCGGTGCCAACGGCCAACAAGGCTGCTTTCATCGAGCACGCGACGATGATCAACGAGGGTTTCCTCGAGTACGGCGCGCTGCGGGTGGTGGAATGCTGGGGCGACGACGTGCCCGACGGCAAGGTCACCGATTTTCGCCGCGCGGTCCAAGCCGATGCGGAGGAAGCTGTCGTGTTCAGCTGGATCGAATGGCCCGACAAGGCGACCCGCGATGCCGCATTCGCCAAGATGATGGATCCGGCCAATCCCGATCCGCGCATGGACGCGGAGAAATATCCGGTCCCGTTCGACGGCAAGCGGATGATTTTCGGTGGGTTCGCGCCTGTTTACGACCGGGGAGCCAAGGTATGAGCGGCGATAGCGGCGGCTTCATCTGGTATGAACTGGTCACCCCCGACCCCGATGGCGCGAAGGCTTTCTACGACGCGGTGGTCTCGGGCTGGTCGATCGAGGCGGCGCCTGCCGGTCCGATGGACTATCGGATGATCAACCGCGCCGATGGTGGTCATGCCGGCGGCGTGCTGCGGCTGAGCGAAGAGATGGCCCAAGGCGGCATGACACCTCGCTGGCTCGGCTACGTCCACGTCCCGGACGTCGACGCGGCGCTGGCGGCAATGACGGTCGACGGCGCAACCACGCTGATGGATCATGACGGCGAACCCGGCCGCATCGCGCTGATTGCCGATCCGCAAGGGGTTGCGATCTACGTCATGACGCCGCGCCCGCCCGCAGGCAATCCGGACGCCAAGAGCGACGTTTATGACCGGATGAAGCCCGGCCACGTCGGCTGGAACGAGCTCTACACCACCGATCTCGACGCCGCGAAGGCATTCTATGGCAAGCACTTTGGCTGGACCTTCGAACGCTCGATGCCGATGGGCGAGGAATTCGGCGACTATGTGTTCATCGAGCACGGCGGGCAGGACATCGGCGCAATGATGAAGAAGCCGCCGCAGGCCCCCGCGGCGGCTTGGGGCTACTATATCACGGTTGCTGATATCGACGCTGCGCAAAGGGCGATCACTGCTGGCGGAGGCCATGTCTTCCACGGGCCGCAGGAGGTTCCCGGTGGGCAATGGATCGTCAACGCGGTCGATCCGCAAGGAGCCGCCTTCGCCTGCGTCGGCGCGCGCGCCGCCTGATCCATTATCCGCAAGCCGAGGACGACAGGCGTGGCCGATTTCACTTTCTTCACCAATCCGATGAGCCGCGGCCAGATCGCCCGCTGGGCCTTGCACGAAGCGGGCGCGGACTACGATCAGGTCCTCGTCGACTGGACCGCGAAGCCCGCCGCTCTGCTCGCCGCCAACCCGATGGGAAAGGTGCCGACGATCCTTCATCACGCTGCTGCGGGCGCTCGCACGGTGAGCGAGGCAGCCGCAATCTGCGCCTACCTTGCCGACGTGCTTCCCCAGGCCGGGCTAGCGCCTCATGACACTGAACGGGCCGATTACTACCGCTGGATGTTCTTCGCCGCCGGACCGATCGAACAGGCGATCGTCGCCAAGTCGATGGGCTGGGACGTGCCTGAAGGCCGCGAACCGATGGTCGGCTTTGGCAGCGTGAGCCGCGTGCTCGGCACGCTGGAGGCGCACCTGCAGGGCCGCGAGTGGGTCTGCGGCAATCGCTTCACAATGGCCGACGTCTACGTCGGCAGCCAGGTCGACTGGGGGCTGACCTTCGGTTCGATCCCGCCGCGCGAAGCCTTCGTCGCCTATGCAGAGCGGATCCAGGCCCGTCCCGCCTACAAGGCGGCCAAGACGATCGACAATGACTTGATCGAGGAGATGAAGCGATGACCGGGCCCCTCACCATCTGCATATGGTACGAGAAGGACGCCGAGGAGGCTGCCAACTTTTACGCTTCGCTTTTTCCCGATACCGCCGTCGGCCATGTTGGCCGCGCCCCGGCGGACAATCCCGGCAGCAAGGCCGGCGACGTCCTGACCGTAGAATTCACCGTGATGGGCACACAATGCATGGGCCTGAACGGCGGGACCTATTTCAAGCAGTCCGAAGCGTTTTCGATGATCGTGCCAACGACGACCCAGGAAGAGACCGACCGCTACTGGAATGCCATCGTCGGCAATGGCGGTCAGGCCAGCGAGTGCGGCTGGTGCAAGGACAAGTGGGGCGTATCCTGGCAGATCACTCCGGTCCAGTTGACCGACGCCATGCGCGAGGGCGGCGCGGTCGCCAAGGCCGCGTTCGAGGAAATGATGACGATGCAGAAACTCGACGTCGCCCGGATCGAGGCCGCCGTCGGCCGCGCCCGTGCTCAGGCTGGCACCAATGCGTAAGGTGATCGGCGCCGCGTTCGTGTCTCTGGACGGCGTCATCCAGAGCCCCGGCGGCGTCAGCGAGGACACCACCGGCGGCTTTGCGAATGGCGGCTGGGTATTCCGGGCCTGGGACGATGGCGTCAACGACGCCATCGGCAGACTTTTCGGGGGCGACTATGCGCTGCTACTGGGCCGCCGGACCTACGATATCTTCGCCGCCTACTGGCCCTTCGTCACCGGCGAGGAAGCCGAGATGGGCAAGGCGTTCACCAATGCCTACAAGTACGTGCTGACCCGCGGCGAAGCGCCGCTCGACTGGGCCAACTCGCACCGCCTGACATCGATCGAGGATATCGCAGCCTTGAAGCGGACCGACGGACCCGACCTGGTGATCCAGGGGTCCAGCACGCTCTATCCCGCACTACTGGCGGCCGGCCTGCTCGACAGGCTGACGCTGATGACCTTTCCGCTGACAACCGGCCCCGGCAAGCGTCTGTTCGAAGCAGGAACGCCCGGCGCGATGCTCAGGTTGACCGAGCACAAGGTGACCGACAAGGGTACCCTCATCGCTTCGTACGAACCGGCCGGCGCGCTGCCGCCGGTGCCGGACTTCGCGCCGCAACCGGCCACCAGCGCGCGCGAAGCCGAACGACAGGCCCGCATGACCGAAGGGACGTGGTAATGCTCGAACTCTACGGACATCCGTTTTCGTCCTACACCTGGAAGGCGCTGATCCCGCTTTACGGCTACGACATTCCGTTCACCTTCCGCCCGGTCCGCTCCGGCGACGAGGACAACGACGCCTTCGTCATGGCTGCCAGTCCGTTCGGCAAGTTCCCGGTGCTCAAAACGGACGGCGAAACCGTGATCGAGGCGACCGCGATTATCGAGTGGCTTGCCCTGAGCGTGCCCGGCGCCGGCTCTCTGGTGCCCGATGGCCGCGACGGCTTGGCGCTTCGCGTCCACGACCGGATCTACGACAACTACGTCATGGCATCGATGCAGATGACGGTGGACGAATTCATCGCCAAGCAGGGTGGCCCCGTCGATCGGACGGTGATCGCGGCCTCTCACGACAAGCTCCTGCGCGCTTATCGCTGGCTTGAGGGGCAGGGTGTGCGCCCGCCGCGCACCGCCGTCATCGACCTGGTCGATTGTGCCGCCGCGCCGGCGTTGTTCTATGCCGACTGGGTCTTGCCGATCCCGGACGAGTGCCCGAACCTGCAAGCGTACCGCGCGCACCTGCTGGCGATCCCGGCCGTCAAGCGCTGCGTTGATGACGCCCGGCCGTTTCGGCATTATTTTCCGCCAGGGGCACCCGACCGCGATTGAGGCGGCGTGTCCGGGGAGGAAACCATGGCCGGTAACAAGCTGGCGAAGGCCTGGCTGCTATGCGGCGCGCTGGACGCGCTTTATGCGACGACCCTGACAATCGTCTTCGGCAAGCAAACCGTCGTCGCAATGTGGCAGGGCGTAGCGGCGGGCCCGTTCGGCGACGCGGCCAAGGCTTGGGGTGCGCGCGGTGCGCTTCTCGGCCTTTTTGTCCACTTCGCGATCATGGCGGTCATGGCTGCTTTCGCGCTGGCGCTGTTTTCGCGAAGCCTGCTTGGACGGCTTGCTCCGTGGCTTGGCGGGACGATATACGGGCTGGCGCTTTGGCTGGTCATGTACGGGATCGTGCTGCCGGCCAGGTTCGGCGCGCCCTTCCCCAATCCCGATCCGCTCAAGCTGATCCTCGGCATGGCGCCGCATGTTTTGTTAGTAGGCATCCCGATGGCCATCCTACTGCGCGCCTCGGGTCAGGAGAAGGCAGCCGTTTTGCGCAGCAGCTGATACGCTTCGACCACGCACTGGAGGCGCGCCTCGAAGCTGCGGTCACCGCCGTTCCTGTCGGGGTGATAGCGGCGCACCAGATCCGAATAGCGCTGGCGAAGCGCGCGGCGGTCGGCCCCGGCGGCAAGACCAAGGACCTCGAGCGCGCGGCGCTCTTCCGGGGTCACCATCACGCCGGCGGCGGCATCCTGCCTCCGCGTGCGGGCACGCCGGGCGATCGCATCGAGCGGGTCGGCGAAATCGCCCCAGCGCGGTGCCTGGTCGATCCCGGCGGTCGGCGAAAAGGCCCGCGTCTCACGCTCCCAGCCGCCGACGGGATGCTGGGCGCGGATGATCTCGTCCGGGGTCATGCCGCGGAACCAGTCGTATCCGGCGTTGAAGGCGCGCACGTGGTCCAGGCAGAACCAGCGGTATTCGCCCGGGCCGTCGAAACCGGGGCGACGTTCGCCAGGGGCGCGGAACTCTCCCGCCTCGTCGCAGCCTGGGGCGTCGCAGCCGCGCTCGGCATCCGCGATCCGGCCGTGGAATTTGTCGTGTCTCACACCCTTCCAGATGGGCGCTGATCCGCTAGAAGGGAAGACCAGGAGACACCATGACCGGACCACTCGCCGCCGAAATCGAACGCCTGCTCACGGATGCCTTCGCGCCCGGCGCACTGGCGGTGATCAACGACAGCGCCAGCCACCACGGTCACAGCGGTGACGACGGCTCGGGCGAATCGCATTTCACGGTCGAGATCGAGAGCACGGCGTTCGCCGGTGTCTCGAGGCTCGAACGCCAGCGCATGGTCAACCGGGCGCTTGGCGACATTCCCGGCCACCGCGTCCATGCGCTGGCGATCAGGGCCCGCGCGCCCGGCGAAGGAACGACCGGCCTATGAGTTCCGTCATCGAAACGATCACCCCCGTCACGCATGACCTCGGCGCGTTCGAGGTCCGCCGGGCGCTGCCCGCGCGCAGCCGCACGATGGTCGGGCCGTTCGTGTTCGTCGACCAGTTCGGCCCGGCGATCCTGCCCACCGGCAGCGGCATGGACGTGCGACCGCACCCGCATATCGGGCTCGCCACCGTCACCTGGCTGTTCGAAGGCGCGATCGGCCACCGCGACAGCCTGGGCAGCGACGCCGTGATCCGCCCCGGCCAGGTCAACCTGATGACCGCGGGGCGCGGCATCGTCCACTCGGAACGCTCACCGCAGGACGAACGCAATGCCGGCGCGCACCTCTACGGCATGCAGACCTGGCTGGCGCTGCCCGACGGCCGCGAGGAAATCGCCCCCGCCTTCGAAGCACAGCGTGACCTTCCCATCGTCAGCGGCGACGGCGCACGTGCCACGGTCATCATGGGCAGCCTGTGGGGTGAAACCGCCCCCACCACGGTTCATGCGGCGACGATTTATGCCGACATCGTCCTCGAAGCCGGCGGCACCATCCCGATCGAGGCCGAGGCCGATGAACGCGCGGTCATGCTTGTCGGGGGCGAGGCTAGCCTGGACGGCGGCGCGCTGGCGCCGTACGCCCTGGTCGTCCTGGCGCCAGGCGCGGCACTTACCCTGGGTTCGCAGCGCGGCGGGCGGGTTATGCTGCTGGGCGGTGAGGCTTTCGCGACGCGCCGCCACGTGTGGTGGAATTTCGTTTCATCCTCGCCCGAGCGGCTTCGCGCCGCCGCCGACGACTGGCGCGAGGGCCGCTTTCCGCTGGTGCCGGGCGATGCGGAGGAGTTCATCCCGATCCCGCAAAAGCCCAACACGGTCAGCTACCCGTGACCAGCCTGCGGCGCGTGGTGCTGGCCAGCGGCATCGAGCTGGACGTGCAGGTAAGCGGGCCGGAAGGCGCCCCGGCGCTGATCTTCCTGCACGGTTTTCCCGAATCACACCGCACCTGGCGCCACCAGATTGCCCACCTTTCCGGCTCCTATCGCTGCATCGCGCCCGACCAGCGCGGCTATCGCGGCTCGTCCAAGCCCCAGGACATCGACGCCTATCGCCCGGACAAGCTGATCGGCGACGTGTTCCAGCTTGCCGATGCGCTTGGAATCGAGACCTTCACGGTCGTGGGGCACGACTGGGGCGGCGCGATAGCCTGGGGCGGCGCGTTGACGGGGCAGGCAAACGGCCGCGTCGGCCGCGCGGTGATTGCCAACGCCCCTCACCCCGCGCTGTTCGGTCCGTTGTTGTGGACCCATCCCGGCCAGCGCGCGGCCAGCCAGTACATCCGCACCTTCCGCGACACCGCCAACGACGACCTGGTGCGCCAGCACGGTCTTGGCGGCATGCTGGCCAAGGCTTTTGCTGGCACCGGCGGTCTCGGTCCCAACCCGGCGATGGAAGAGGCCATCCGTGCCGAGCAGCACGCCGACTGGCAGGACCGTGACGCCGCCTTCGCCATGCTCAACTGGTACCGCGCCAGCCCGATCGTGGTTCCGTCCATGGACGAACCCTTCGAACTGCCCGCCGGCGCCGCCCCGGCCCTGCCGCCGCTGACAATCCCGACGCTGGTGATCTGGGCGCTGGATGACATCGCCCTGCCCCCCGAAAACCTCGACGGGATCGAAAAGGTCGTCACCGATCTGACGCTGGTGAAAGTGCCCGGCTGCGGACACTTCGTGCCCTGGGAGGCGCCGCAGGCGGTCAACGCCGCGCTGGACGACTTCCTAGCCGCCACCGATGGCTGAACCGTCGCGCGGCATCGGCGCTGCGCTGGCCGAAGCGCGGCGCAAGGCCGAACGCTCGCTGCTGCGTGATCATGAGCGCGATGGCGCGTCGGTCAGCAATCTAAAGCTGTTCTTCGACCTTGTTTACGTCTTCGCGGTCACGCAGCTATCCCATTACCTGCTGTCGGACTTGTCGTGGTTGCGCGCATTCCAGACCACCGTGCTGTTCGGGGCGGTGTGGTGGGCGTGGATGTACACGACCTGGGCCACCAACTGGATCGATCCCGATCGCGCGCCGAACCGGCTCGTCATCGGACTGGCGATGCTGGCCAGCTTGCTGATGGCGTGCGCGCTGCCGTACGCCTTTTCTTACCTCGGCTGGGTATTTGCGGGCGCATACCTGGCGATCCAGATCGGCCGCACGCTTTACGTGTCGTGGGCGATGGGCGAATGGCGGCGCAACGACCGTTACAGCCTGCTGCGAATAGCGATCTGGTTCGGCGTGTCTGCGATACCGTGGCTTGCCGGTTCGCTAGCGAGTGACGCAGAAACCCGCGCCGCCTGGTGGGTCGCGGCGCTGGCGATCGACTACAGCGGACCGTTCGTATTCTACTGGGTTCCCGTCATTGGCGCCTCGCGCGCCGAGGATTGGCGTATTTCGGGCCATCACATGGCCGAGCGCTGCGGCCTGTTCATCATCATCGCGCTGGGCGAAGGGCTGATCATCACCGGCGCGACGTATGCCGGGGCGCCGCCCACTTCGGGGCTGACCTCGGCGCTGGTGATCACATTCCTGGGCAGCTTTGCCATGTGGTGGATCTATTTCGACCTCGGTGCGCGGCGCGGTGCCGAGCATATCGAAAAGCACGAGAACCCCGGCCTGATCGCCCGCCAGGCTTTCACCTACTGGCACATCCCGATCGTCGGCGGGATCATCCTGCTGGCCGTGGCGGATGAGCTGGTAATGGCGCACCCGCTTGAGCCCGCGCACGCAGGGTTCGCCTTCGTCCTTGGCGCCGGGATGGCGCTGTTCCTGTGGGGAGTGATGAGCTTCAAGCGCATTTCCAGCGGCCGCCCGTGGTACCCGGCCAGCCACACAAGCGGGCTGGCGCTGGTGGCGATGATGACGCTGGCGGGCCTCCTGCTCCACCCGCCGCACCTTGCGATGAGCGCCATCGGCACCGTGATCTTCGGGATCGTCGCATTGTGGGAATGGGGCAGCTTCCACGGCGGCTGGATTGAGCGGATGGAGGCTCGCGGCTGGTGGCTGGGCGCCGTGCTGCGCCGCCGCGCCCAGTTCCGGATCGCGCAGTACGAGCGGCAGGAAAAGACGGCCGACCCGCGCGGCTAGCCCCCGGCCCACTCGATCCAGGCGCCGTGGGGATGGGCGCGGGCCAGGGTGACCGGGGCCGCCCCGCCCGGCCAGTACCGCACGACCAGTTCGTGGTGATGGAGCACGCGGTTTGCCTCCAGCGCGATCCACGCCAGCGGGCGGTCGGGCGTCGCCACCGCGCCGGCCGCCGCCATCGCGGCGGTCACGCGCTGCTGCTGGTCGGCCGATACGTATTGCCAGACGATCGAATGCATCAGCACACGCGTCGTCCCCGCGGCCTGCGCACGCGCCAGCGCGGCCTCGACGAAGTCCGCCGCGGTCATTTCCACCAGGTCGGGCGGTTCGCGCCGCGCCTCCGCGATGGCGGCGTCCATGCGCGCGAAGCGTTCGCGGTGCTCGGGCCAGATATAGGCGCGCAGGCGCAGCGCCTGGGCCGGGTCGGCCAGATCGACCGGGGCGACATCGCAGCCGCGCGCCGAGACGATGGCGATATCTGGCTCCGGCGGCGGCGGACCGCGCCACTCGGGCGCGAAACGCATCGCACCTGGTTCCGGACCGACACCGACCCCGCCCAGTACGTAGCGATAGCGCGCCAGCATCAGGTTTATTCCCGCGCTCGACCCGATCTCGAGGCACTCGAACCGCGGCGGCAACCCGTGGTCGGAGAGCCACAGCATGGCGGCGACGAAGCTTGCCGACCGTCCGGCCTCGTTAGTCTGCGGCGGACCGTCGAGCCAGGGCAGCAGCGCGTCCTCGTGCTGGCGGATCGCGGCGGCGATCAGCGCCACATCATCGGCTTCCTTGCCGGCATAGAGCGGGGCAAGCGCCGGTTCCGTTCCCGCCAGGTGCAGCGCATGCAGCCCCCCGGCGATGCGCAGCGGCAGCGCGTCGGCCAGCGGCGCGCCGGGCCAACCGCGCATCCGCCCGAACAGCGCGCCTCCCTGCCCGCGAGCGAGCAGCACGCCGACCGCGGCCACAATCCGCGCGGTGATCGTGGCACCCGCCCGGCGGCAGTATTCGACCTGGTTGCCAAACGCCTTGGCGACCACGCCCTCGCCCCGAGCGGCAATATCGATGAAGGCGTAGTCCTCGGCCATTCCTTGCCCTTTCCCGCGCCCCCGCCTATCTGCGCGGCGCGATGCCCGCCGAACAGCCGCCCCTGACCTTCGCCGTGCCCAAGGGCCGCCTCCTGGACGAGGCGTTGCCCCTGATGGCGCGCGCCGGGATCGTGCCCGAGGCGGCATTCCACGACAAGGGCAACCGCGCCTTGGCGTTCGCGTGCGACGGTTCGAGCACCCGACTGATCCGGGTGCGTGCGTTCGACGTCGCCACGTTCGTTGCCCATGGCGCGGCGCAGGCCGGCATCGTCGGCTCCGACGTGGTCGAGGAATTCGACTATTCGGAGCTCTACGCCCCGGTCGACCTTGCGATTGGCCCCTGCCGCCTGTCGGTCGCCGAGCCTGCGCATTCCCCCGAGCCCGATGCCGCGGCCAGTCATTTGCGCGTGGCCAGCAAGTATCCCAGCCTGACTCGCCGCCATTTCGAAAGCCGCGGGATCCAGGCAGAAGTCGTCAAGCTCAACGGGGCAATGGAACTGGCACCCTCGCTCGGCCTGGCCGGTCGCATTGTCGACCTGGTCTCCACCGGGCGCACGCTGATCGACAACGGACTGGTCGAGACCGAGACGATCCTTCAAGTCTCTGCACGCCTCATCGTCAATCGCGCCGCGCTCAAGACCGATCTGCGCGTTGCCGAACTGGTCGAGCGGTTCCGTTCGCTCGTCGCAGATGGAGCACCCGCCTGATGCTGCGCCTGAATACCACCGATGCCGGCTTCAAGGTGGCATTCGAACGCCTGGTGCGTGATCGCCGTGAGAGCGACGACGACGTCGCGCGCGACGTTCAGATCATCATCGAGGACGTGCGCCTGCGGGGCGACGCAGCATTGGCCGATCTGACCGCCCGGTTCGACCGCCACGCGCTGGCAAGCGATGCCGACTGGGCGATCGGAAAGGACTCCTGCCGCGAGGCTTTCGATGCCCTGAACCCCGACCTGCGCGCTGCTCTTGAGCTCGCCGCGCAGCGCATCCGCGCCTATCACGAAGCCCAACGCCCTGCCGACCGCGACGAAACCGATGAGGACGGCGTGCGCCTTGGCGCGCGCTGGAATGCGGTCGACGCGGCGGGGCTCTACGTTCCTGGCGGGCGCGCTGCCTATCCCTCGTCACTGCTGATGAACGCCATTCCGGCGCGTGTCGCTGGGGTTGAGCGGCTGGTTGTCGTTACGCCTACGCCGGGCGGCACGGTCAACCCGCTGGTGCTGGCCGCCGCGCACCTGGCGGGCGTGGACGAGATCTGGCGCGTCGGAGGCGCCCAGGCGATCGCCGCACTGGCCTATGGCACAGAGCGGATCGCCCCGGTCGACGTTATCACCGGGCCGGGCAACGCCTGGGTCGCGGAGGCGAAGCGCCAGCTTTACGGCGTCGTCGGGATCGACATGGTCGCGGGCCCGAGCGAGATCCTGGTCATCGCCGACGGCCACAACGATGCCGACTGGACCGCCGCCGACCTGCTCAGCCAGGCCGAGCACGATCCCGCCGCGCAATCGATCCTGGTCACCGACGATCCCGTCTTCGCCGACAAGGTCGCCGACCGGGTCGGGGTGGAACTGGCGATGCTTCCGACCGCGCGGGTCGCCTCGCAATCGTGGGACAAGCACGGCGTCATCATCGAGGTCGCCTCGCTAAGCGAAGCCCCCGCGCTCGCCAACGCGCTCGCCGCCGAGCACGTGCAGCTTGCCGTCGCCAATCCGCAGCCGCTGTTCGATGCCATCCGCCACGCCGGCAGCGTGTTCCTGGGGCGCATGACGCCCGAGGCGATCGGCGATTACGTCGCCGGCCCCAACCACGTCCTTCCCACCGGCCGCCGGGCGCGCTTCGCCTCGGGCCTTTCGGTGCTGGATTTCATGAAACGGACCAGCTTCATCCAGCTTGACGAGGCGGCGCTGGCCGCACTCGGCCCGGCGGCGGTGGCGCTGGCAGAGGCCGAGGGGCTGCCCGCGCACGCCCGGTCCATCGAAGTGAGGCTCGACCCATGAAAGGCGTAAACCCCAAGGCTCGCAGCCGGAAACGCGCCGCCGCGCGGCTTGCCGCGGTGCAGGCGCTATACCAGCACCAGATGGAGGGCACGCGCGAGGCGCAGCTGCTCGACGAATTCCACCGCCACCGGCTCGGCGCCGAGATCGAGGGCGAGCAGTACGAGGACGCCGAGACCGCGTTCTTCGACGATATCGTGCGCGGCGTGATGGCCCGGCACGAGGAGATCGACGGACAGCTCGCCCCGCGCCTTGCATCCGGTTGGAGCCTCGAACGGCTCGACCGCACGATGCTGCAGATCCTGCGCGCCGGCGCGTGGGAGCTGATGGCCCGGCCCGACGTGCCGACGGGCACCGTGATCGGCGAATACGTCGACGTTGCCCACGCCTTCTTCGAACCGCGCGAGGCAAAATTCGTCAACGGCGTGCTCGACGCGGTGGCGAAAGCGGTACGAACCTGAGCCGCGAAAGCGCCTTCATCGAGGCGCTGCGCGGCATCGCCACGCAACCTGCCGCGCGCGGGCTCAACGACGATGCGGCGGTGCTGGAGTTCGGCGGCGAGGCGCTGGTCCTGACCCACGACGCCATCGCGCTGGGCACCCACTTCCGCGCCGATGCCGACCCGGCGGACCTCGCCTGGCGGCTGGTGGCGACCAACTTGTCCGACCTTGCCGCCAAAGGCGCCGAGCCTCTCGGAGTGCTGGTCGGCTACCAACTCGGCGACGACGAAGCGCGCTTTGCCGAGGGCTTGGCTGAGGCGTTGGAGCACTACGACACCCCGCTACTCGGCGGCGATACTTTCGCCGCCGCTGAAGGCCGCGTCTTGGGCCTCACCGCCATCGGCCGCGCCACGCACCGCCCGGTCCCCTCGCGCAGCGGCGCAAAGCCCGGCGACACGGTCTGGGTCACCGGCAAGCTCGGCGCGGCGCTTGCCGCCTTCGAAGCCCTCGACAATCCGGAAGCCACCGACGCCGACACCCTCGCATACCGCCGCCCCGTCGCCCTCATTGCCGAAGGCCGCGCACTCGCTCCGCACGTCACCGCGATGATGGACATATCCGACGGTCTCCTCCTCGACGCCTCGCGCCTAGCGAAAGCCTCGGACGTAACATTGTCGCTCGCCAGCGCAGCCATTCCCATCGCGCTTTCAGTAGCCCGCCGTGACGAAGCTTTGCGTTGGGGCGACGACTACCAGTTGCTTTTCACACTAACTGAGGGGTTCGGCCCGCCAATTGCGGCGACGCGCATCGGACAAACGGAGCCACCCGGTTCTGCAAATCTGTTGCTGGATGGCCGCCCCGCCCGCGATCCTCTTGGCTACGAGCATTAGTCGCGCGGCAGTATTTCCGTTCATTGAATGGGAAGCTGTCGTCAGTTGGAGGTGATCCGATGCATGAAGACCCATCATACAAGACTTACAGGAAGCTATTGGGCTGGGGAACAGCAATCGCTGTAATGATATTTATGTTAGCGTCGGCGATCCGCCCTCTCTTTAACTAACGGGGCCAGTTGCCCTCAGATCGCTACCCATTTAGCGTTTGCAATCGGACGATTTCGCAGTGGCCGTTTATTAGACCACCGGCTCAAATCCACCTACAACGCCGCGCAGTCCACTCCGCGCGCCTCTAAAAGCGGCTTCATCTCGTAATAGGCGAACTTGGTCAGGTGGTTGGGGATGTCCGGGTAGAGGTGGTGCACCACGTGGTACTGCATCCCCATGCTCATCACGTGGCCGAGCCGGCTGCGGAACACGCGGGTGTTGCCGTAGCGGTCGAGGCTTTCGCGCGGGTGGTGCGGCGCCCATGACAGGTAAAACCGGATGTAGCTGAGGCCGATGTGGCGTGGCAGCCACCACAGCAGCGCCGCTTCCATCGCATAGCCGCTCCACGCCATGGTGAAGAACACCGCCATCGCGAACAGCTGCAGGAGCATCGTTTCCCTGAGCGCCGTCTGCGCCGCCGGGGTGCCGATGCGTTCGAGGATGCGCTTGTAGTGGTGGATCGATCCGTCGGCGCCGGGCTGGCGGTTGAGCCAGGTCTTGACCCACGCCATCGGCGCGTTGGCCGCGGCGTCGGTGTAGTCGGGATCACGCTCGGGATCGTTGGTGTAGTAGTGGTGATGCAGGTGCATCATCCGCGCCATCGAGAACGGGAAGATGAGGATGATCGTGGCAACCTGGCCGGTCAGCTCGTTCCAGAACCGGGTGGACGTGCCGGGTCGACCGATGTTCGAGTGCATCGCCTCGTGGCTGGTAACATAGCCCCCGGCGGCGAAGATGCAGCTCAGCACGAAGGCCACGGACAGCGGCATGATGTGCAGCATCGTAAGCGGGAAGAACGCCAGCCACGCGGCAAAGCACGCCAGCGTGATGGCGGTGTAAGGCCACATTCGCCGGCTGGCCGACGAATAACGCCTTGCGATCGCGCGTTCCTGGCGAAGCAGGTCACGCCGCACGTGCGCGTCGAGCGCGCTGCCTTCGCCCAGCGGTATGGCGGGAGCGCTGCCGGCGGGGCTTTCGCGCAGATTGGCGGGGGCCAGCACGAACGCGTTCACAGCCAGCGTCCCCGGAGCGTGGCGTAAAGACCCCACGGCGCCCCGACCAGCAAGCCGAACGCGATGCGGCTCATCCCCCAGGGCGCGGGCCAGCCCCAATAGGCCAACGTCTGCGCCACCAGCGGCGCGATAAAGCCGATCCCGAACAGGAACGGCATCCACTGGAACAACAGTCTGACAGCCCCTTGCATGGCGTTAACTCTATACGAACCATCGAATCCCGCAAGAAACCGTTGAATGACCGCTGTTTCATCTTGGGAAGGCTGTGACGAAAAAGCTGCGGTCGGCCAGCCCGCGGCCAATTGCATTGGCGCGAATCGCGGTTAAGCTGCCCTGGCCCCGCGCTCGCGGGGTTGGGATCAAGAACAACACAACCATTTTAGGGGGAGCGACGCCGTGAATCTCATCACGATCGCGATTATCCTGGGGCTGGTGGCCGTACTCTACGGCTTCGTCACCAGCCGGCAGGTACTTGGCAGCCCGGCGGGCAATGAAAAAATGCAGGAGATCGCCGCGGCGATCCAGGAGGGCGCGCAGGCCTATCTGCGCCGCCAGTACACCACTATCGCCATCGTCGGCGTCGTCGTCGCGGTGCTCGTCGCCTACTTTCTCGGCCCGATCAGCGCCGCCGGCTTCGTGATCGGCGCGGTGCTTTCGGGCATGGCCGGGTTCATCGGCATGAACGTTTCGGTACGGGCCAACGTCCGCACGGCCGCCGCCGCTCAGACAGGACTTCAGGAAGGCCTGACGCTGGCGTTTCGCGCCGGTGCGATCACCGGGATGCTGGTGGCGGGCCTTGCCCTGATCGGCATGGCGGGCTTCTTCTATTACCTGACCGCGGTTGCCGGCTACGATGTCGGCGGGACCGACCGCACGGTCGTCCAGGCGCTCACCGCGCTGGCCTTCGGCGCCTCGCTCATTTCGATCTTCGCGCGTCTTGGCGGCGGTATCTTCACCAAGGCAGCAGACGTCGGCGCCGACCTGGTCGGCAAGGTCGAGGCCGGCATCCCCGAGGATGACCCGCGCAATCCCGCCGTCATCGCCGACAACGTCGGCGACAACGTCGGCGACTGCGCCGGCATGGCGGCCGATCTGTTCGAAACCTACGTCGTCACCATCGGCGCCACGATGGTGTTGACCGCGCTGCTGATGAAGGGCCTGGGCGCATCGCTGCTGGCGTGGATGACGCTGCCGCTCCTGATCGGCGGCGTTTGCATCGTCACTTCGATCATCGGCACCTACTTCGTCCGCCTTGGTGGCGGGAAGAACGTGATGGGGGCGATGTACAAGGGCTTCCTGGTCACCGCGATCCTGTCCGTTCCGGCGATCTGGTTCTGCATCAACCTGATCTCGAACGGGGATATGGACACCGATATCGGCAACCAGCCGTTCTCGGGCATGGATCTGTTCTGGTGCTCGCTGCTCGGGCTGGTCATCACCGGCCTGATCATCTGGATTACCGAGTACTACACCGGAACGAACTACCGCCCGGTCCGCTCGATCGCAAAGGCATCGGAAACCGGCCACGGCACCAACGTGATCCAGGGCTTGGCCATCTCGATGGAGGCCACCGCCCTGCCCACGCTCGTGATCGTGGCGGGCATCATCATCGCCTTCCAGCTCGCCGGCCTTATCGGCATCGCCTACGCGGCAACCGCGATGCTGGCGCTGGCCGGCATGGTCGTCGCGCTCGACGCTTACGGTCCGGTAACCGACAACGCCGGCGGGATCGCCGAAATGGCGGGACTTGACGACAGCGTGCGTGAGAAGACCGATCTTCTCGACGCAGTCGGCAACACCACCAAGGCGGTGACCAAGGGCTATGCGATCGGTTCTGCCGGCCTTGCCGCGCTGGTGCTGTTCGCAGCCTACACCACCGACCTCAAGGAGTTCTTCCCGAACCTGAAAGTCGATTTCAGCCTCGAGAATCCTTACGTCATCGTCGGGCTGCTGCTCGGCGCGCTCCTGCCCTACCTGTTCGGGTCCATGGGCATGACCGCGGTGGGCCGCGCCGCCGGCGACGTGGTTATCGACGTACGCGACCAGTTCCGGGCCGATCCCGGCATCATGGCCGGTACGTCCAAGCCCAACTATGCCCGAACGGTCGACCTGGTGACGAAGGCGGCGATCAAGGAGATGATCGTCCCCTCGCTGCTGCCGGTGCTGGCGCCGATCGTGGTCTATTTCGTGATCACCGCGATCGCGGGGCAGGCCAACGGCTTTGCCGCTCTGGGTGCATTGCTCTTGGGCGTGATCGTGGGCGGCCTGTTCGTCGCCCTGTCGATGACGGCGGGCGGCGGTGCCTGGGACAATGCCAAGAAGTACATCGAGGACGGCCATCACGGCGGCAAGGGCAGCGAAGCCCACAAGGCCGCTGTGACCGGCGACACCGTCGGCGATCCTTACAAGGATACCGCTGGTCCGGCCGTCAATCCGATGATCAAGATAACCAATATCGTCGCCCTGCTCCTGCTGGCTGCGCTCGCCGCCGGCTGATCAGGATGCCCGACTGAATGACCCGCCCGGGCCGCGCGGCCCGGGCGGGTTTTTTGTTGTCCTGCCGATGCTTGCTCTTGCCTGCGCCGTCCGGCGCCATATGATCGCGGCAGGGATTCCTGCGTATGCGCAGGGTGCAAAAGGGGTTGCTCATGTCCATTGCCAAGACCGTTCGTGCTGCCGTGCTGGCCGGCGTCGCCGTTATCGCCATACCGGCCGCGGCGCAGACGCCGCCGTCTCACCAGATCGCCGCGAAGATTCCGCTCGACACGCTGGTCGAGCTGCCGTCGATGCAGCAGCTGCGCCTGTCGCCCGACGGTACCAAGGCGGCCGTCACGCTGGGGGGCGGCAACGATTTCGTCTATGCGGTGCTCGACCTCGTCAACGGCGGCAAGCCCAAGGTCATCGCCTCGGCCGAAACCTACAAGGACGCCGGCCAGCGCACCCTCGCCGGCTACCGCTGGGCCAACGACCGCTACCTGCTGCTGACGCTCACCTCGCGTGAGATCGTCTACGGCCAGCGCGTCGACCTGCGCCGGCTCGCCAGCTACGATATCGTCACCGGCAAGACGACGCCGCTCGCCTGGGACGGCGCCACTGCAGACGCCGCCGACGTGCTCCACATCGACAAGAAGAACGGTCGCATCCTGCTCGCCCGGCAAGTCGACAACGGCAATACCGAGCAGATGTTCAATTACCGGGTCGAATGGGTCGACGTGGCCACGGGCAAGGTGTTGAGCGTGGTCCAGCAGCCCAATCCGATCGTCGGCGGCTGGTTCGCCGACGGCAACGGCGTGGTCCGCATGGGCACCGCGGGGGACCGCGACACGGGTGAGGAGCGCTACCTCTATCGCTCGGGCGAAGGCCAGGCCTTCACGACGGTGCAGCGGGTCAAGGACAAGGATTTCTCCGGCGCCGGCATCCGCCCGATCGTATTCCTGGACGAGCCGGACATGGCCATCGTGTCGAGCAATCACGAAGGGCACCGCGCGATCTACAAGGCCAATCTCAAGACGATGACCATCGTGTCAAAGGTGTTCGAGGCTCCGGCGGGCTATGACGCCAGCAGCGCGATCGCCAACGAGGACGAGAACGGCGTGGTCGGCTATACCTTCGCCACCGACCGCGACTACGTCAGCTTCACCGACAACCGCCTCAAGACCATCCAGGCCTTTCTCGAAGACAGCTACGGCAAGGGCAATGCGCAAATCGTCTCGACCAACGACGGCGATCACCGGCTGATCGTCGCGCTGGGCAAGCCGGAGCAGGAAAACGGGTACTACCTCTACGACGCCGACAGCGGGAAGATGCAGCTGATCGGTTGGCAGAGCGCCAAGCTCAAGGACGGTCTGCTCAATCCCGTCTCGGCCTTCAGGTACACCGCCAGCGACGGCTTGCCGATCGAGGCTGTGGTCACCCGCCCGCGGCTGCGAGCCGGGCAGAAGAACCTGCCCGTGGTCGTGCTTACTCACGGCGGCCCCTATGGCGTGCGCGACTATGTCGAGGCTGACCAGTGGGCCCAGTCGATTGCGGAGCAGGGCTACGTCGTGGTCCAGCCCAACTATCGCGGATCCGGCGGCTACGGTGTCGAATTCGGCAAGGCTGGTCGCAAGGACGGCTTCGGCACGCGGATGCAGGACGATCTCAACGACGCTGTCGACGCGCTGGCCGCGCAGGGAATCGTCGACAAGAGCCGCGCCTGCATGATGGGCTGGTCATACGGCGGCTATGCCTCCGCCCGCGCGGCGCAGCGCGATCCGCAGCGCTGGCGCTGCACGATCGCCGGTGCCGGCGTCTACGACCTTCCCGCCATGCGCGATTACGATAAGGGCTATCTCGGCTCTTTCGGCGCCAATTACCTGGCCAAGGGCGCCGCCTCGCTCGATCAGGTTTCGCCCGCGCGAAATGCCGGCGGCGAATGGTCCAAGATCCTGATCGTCCACGGGGTCCGCGATCCGCGCGTGCCGATCGCGCAAGCGCGCGCGCTGCGTTCCGCGCTGAAGGGCGCGGGCAAGAAGGAAGGCGTCGACTTCGCCTATATCGAGCAGCCGAAGAACGGCCACTACGGCATCTATTTCACCAAGGAAGAGCGCCTGGAATGGCTGGGCGGAGCGTCCGCGTGGCTTGACCGCTACAATCCCGCCTATGTCGCCGCCGATGCCGATTTCGCCGCCAAGCCGGCGATCGACCCGGCGGTGGCCGCAATGGGCCAGCGGTTGTTCGCTCGGACATCGGGCTAGGGGCGTTGCTTGACCTGCGCGCGGCGCCCCTTAGGGGGCGCTGACGATGGTCAGTGACACACCCAGTCCCGAGGAGCTTGTCGCCGGTTTCGTGCGCCTGCTTTCCGTACGTCCGGCGGGCGAGGATCGCTTCGCGGGGCGGCGCAAGCCGGGCGGCGTCGGCCGGGTGTTCGGCGGGCAGGTCATCGCCCAGGCGCTAGCCGCGGCGGAGGCGACCGTCGACGAAGGCCGACCCTGCCATTCGCTTCATGCCTACTTCCTGCGCGGCGGGAGCGAGGATCACGAGATCGATTTCGCGGTCAACCGCGATTTCGACGGCGCCAGCTTCGCGAACCGCCGGGTCGTGGCAAGCCAGGAAGGCCGCCCGATCCTGAACCTGACCGCGTCGTTCCAGCGCCCTGAGCAGGGGCTTCACCACGTCGATACCGCCATGCCCGACGTGCCGGCCCCGGAAACCCTGCCGTCCGAATTCGAAAGCCGCCGCAAATTGGCCGAAGGCGCACCGGCGGCGCTCAAGGACTGGCTTTCGCGGCCGCGCCCGGTCGAAATGCGCATGGTCGAGCGCGAGAGCCGCGACGCCGGCGTCAGTGCCCAGCCGCTGGCCCATGCCTGGATCAGGGTCGTGGCGCCGCTGGGCGACGATCCGCGCCTGCACCGGGCGGCGTTGGCGTTTGCCACCGACCTGGGATTGCTCGGAACCTCGCTTATGCCGCATGGCCTCAGCTGGCTTCGTGGCGAGGTGATCAGCGCCAGTCTCGATCATGCGATCTGGTTTCACGGCGCCTTCCGCGCCGACGACTGGCTGCTCTATTCGATGCACAGCCCGTGGACCGGCAATGGCCGCGGTTTCAACACCGGGCAGATCTTCACGCGCGACGGGCGGCTCGTCGCTTCGGTTGCCCAAGAGGGCATGATCCGCCGGGCGCGAAGCCCGGCTTCACCGGCCTGACAGCCTGCCACCGCGGCGATGCACGACCGGTCCTGCGACAAACGGATACTTGACTTGCCCCCCTCCCCCTGCGCGAAACCGACTTAATGCCTTCAACCGATTATCGAAAAAAGCGCATCGCCGCGCTCGCCGCCGCGTGTGCCGTAGCACTGGTGTTGAACGGCTGCGGCAGCAAGGCGGCGACCGGCCGCGACAAAGGCACGCCGCAAGTAGGCTTCCGGGTCATGCAACCCACCACCGTGCCGATCGAGACCGAGCTGGCCGGCCGCGTCGCCGCTTCGAAAAGCGCCGAAGTCCGCCCGCAAGTCACGGGCGTCATTCAGCGGCGACTGTTCGCCGAGGGCAGCTACGTACGGGCGGGCCAACCGCTGTTCCAGATCGATCCCAGCCTTTACCGCGCCGCCGCCTCGCAGGCCGCCGCAAACCTCGAAAGCGCGCGCGCCAGCGCCGCCGCCGCCGGGACCAAGGCGGCGCGCTATGCCCCGCTCGCCGCCGCGCAGGCCGTCTCGCAGCAGGAATATACCGATGTCGCCGCCTCTGCGCGCGTGGCGCGGGCCTCGGTCGCGCAGAACCAGGCCGCGCTCAACACCGCGCGCATCAACTTGCGCTACACCACCGTCCCGGCGCCGATAAGTGGCCGGATCGGCCGTTCGGCCTTCACCGTCGGCGCGCTAGTGACGTCGGCGCAAAACGATCCGCTGGCGACGATCGCGGTCCTCGACCCGATCTACGTCGATATCCAGCAAAGCGCCGCCGACCTGGTCAAGCTGCGCCGCCAGATGGGCACCGGCGCGGGCGCGCCGATGACTGCGCCGGTGCGCCTGACGCTTGATGACGGCAATGAGTACGGGTTGCTCGGCCGGGTCGCGTTCTCGGAAATCACGGTCGATCCGGCTACCGGGTCGGTGACGATGCGGGCGCAGTTTCCCAATCCGCAGGGCCTGCTGCTGCCGGGCATGTTCGTGCGCGCGCGCCTTGCCCAATCGACGCAGACCAATGCCTACCTGGTCCCGCAAGGGGCGGTGTCGCGCGATCCCACCGGCGCGGCACAGGTCTATGTCGTCGGCGCCGACAACAAGGCCGTCCGCCGCACCGTCACGGCAACGGCAACCAGCGGCGCCAACTGGATCGTCACAGCAGGGCTGAATCCGGGTGACAAGCTGATCACGCAGGGCCTGGGCAAGGTGAAGCCCGGCCAGCCGGTCAAGCCGGTGCCCGAAACCGCGCCGCAGGTTCCGGGGTCGCGGCCCGCGGGCAAGAAAGGCTGACGGCCGGACCCGATGTCGCGCATTTTCGTCAACCGGCCGATCTTTGCCTGGGTCATCGCGATCATCGTCATGATGGCGGGCCTGGCCGGGCTTCGCGCGCTCCCGGTCGAGCAATTCCCCGATATTGCCCCGCCCCAGGTCAACATTCGCGCCAATTACCCCGGCGCATCGGCGGCGACGCTGGAAAGCAGCGTCACCCAGGTGATCGAGCAGCAGCTGACCGGGATCGACGGGCTGCTCTATTTTTCGTCGAGTTCGTCGGCGCGCGGATCCGTAACGATCAGCGCGACGTTCGAAAAGGGTACCGACCCCGACATTGCGCAGGTCCAGGTCCAGAACAAGGTGCAGCAGGCGCTCAGCCGGCTGCCCAGCCAGGTCCAGCAGCAAGGCCTGACGGTCACCAAGTCCAATCCTGACAACCTGCTGATCGCCGCCATCTACGACAGCACCGACAAGGCGCGTTCCCCCGACATTGCCGATTACTTGGTCGCCAATCTGCAAGAGCCGATCGCCCGCCTGCAAGGGGTCGGCGACACCAACGTGTTCGGCGCCCAACACGCGATGCGGATCTGGCTCGACCCGGCACGGCTGGCGGCGGTGCAGCTGATGCCCAGCGACGTGATCTCCGCCATCACCGCCCAGAATGCCGAAGTCGCCGGCGGCGAGGTCGGCGGCACGCCCAGTCCCGCCGGCCAGCGCCTGAACGCCACGCTCACCGCGCAGAGCCGCCTCAGCACGCCCGAACAGTTCGCCCAGATCGTCGTTAAGACCCGGCCCGACGGGTCGACTGTCCGCCTTGCCGACGTCGCCCGGGTGGAACTTGGCTCCGAAAGCTACGCCGTCGCCATCCGCGTTAATGGCCATCCAGGGGTGGGCATCTCGGTCAGCCTCGCGCCGGGCGCCGATGCGCTCAAGACCGCGGAACTGGTGAAAAAGGAATTCTCCGACCGCGAGGCGGATTTTCCCGACGGCTGGAAGCTGACCTACCCCAACGATTCGACCACCTTCATCAAGCGCTCTGTCGATGACGTGGTCATCACCCTGCTCGAAGCGGTGGCGCTGGTAGTGCTGGTGATCTTCTTTTTTCTCCAATCGTGGCGTGCCACGCTGATCCCGGCGATCGCGGTGCCGGTCGTGCTGCTGGGCACGCTGGCGGTATTCGCCGTCACCGGCTTTTCGATCAACACGCTGACGCTATTCGGCATGGTGCTGGCGATCGGCTTGCTGGTCGACGATGCCATCGTCGTGGTCGAGAACGTCGAGCGCCTGCTTCACGAGAACCCTGGCATGACCCCGCGTGAGGCGACGCTGCAATCGATGGCCGAGATCCAGGTGGCGCTGATCGCGATCGCGATGGTGCTGTCCGCGGTGTTCCTGCCGATGGCGTTCTTCGGCGGTTCCACCGGGGTGATCTACCGCCAGTTCTCGCTGACGATCGTTTCGGCGATGGTCCTTTCGGTGTTCGTCGCGCTGGTGCTGAGTCCGGCCTTGACCTCCACGCTGCTTCGCCGGCGCGAGGAGGAGGAACGTGCCGGCGGGCGGGTCGCCCAGCTCAGCGCACGCCTGCATCACTGGTTCGAGGACCGCTTCGGCCGCCTTTCGGGCTGGTACCACGCCCGCACGACGACCGTGCTGGCCAGGCGGCGGCGTTTCGGAGCTATCTACCTGGTCGTGGTGGTGCTGCTGGTGGCGCTGTTCGCGCGCCTGCCGACCGGATTCCTGCCCAGCGAGGACCAGGGTTTTGCCTCGATGCAGTACAACCTGCCGGCCGGCGCCACGCTTGAGCAAACCCAGGCGGCGATGGCGCAGATCGAGAATTACGCCCTGCACAACGTTCCCGAACTCGACAAGATGATGCTGGTTGGCGGATCGAGCGGCGGCGGCGGTGGCGGCCAGAACGCCGGCCGCGGTTTCATCGCGCTCAAGGACTGGGACGACCGCAAGGGCAAGGCGCATTCGGCCGAAGCGATCACCCGCCGGTTGACCCAGGCGATGGCGCCGCTGCGCGACGTCGAGTTTTATTCCACCCTGCCTCCCGCGGTCCGGGGCCTTGGTTCGTCGAGTGGCTTTACCGCCGAGCTTCTCAATTCCGGCAACCTCTCGCAGCCGGAATTTGCCGAGCAGCGCGACGCGATCCTGGCCGAAGCCCGCGCCGATCCGCGCCTTGCGAACGTACGTCTCGGATCGCTGCCCGATCAGCCGACGCTAAAGATCGACGCCGACCCCCAGCGCCTCGCCGTGCTCGGTCTCAACCAGACCGACGTCAATTCGACCCTCTCGACCGCGTGGGGCGGCCGGTATGTCAACGATTTCGTCGACAACGGCCGGGTCAAGCGCGTCTACGTTCAAGGGGACGCCCCTTACCGCGCCGCGCCGCAGGACATCGGGCAATGGTACGTTCGCGGGTCGAGCGGCGAGATGGTGCCCTTCTCCGCGATAGCCCAGGCGACATGGAGCGCCGCGCCGACCGGGCTCAGCCGTTTCAATGGCACGCGCAACGAAGAGATCAGCGGCCAGGCCGCGCCGGGCGAGAGTTCGGGCACGGCGATGGACGCGATCGAGGCGATCATCGCCGCCCACCCCGGCGTATCGGTTGCCTGGGCGGGTGCATCGTACCAGGAACGGCTGTCGAGTGGGCAAGCCCCTTATCTCTACGCCATTTCGCTGCTCGTGGTGTTCCTGTGCCTGGCGGCGCTGTACGAATCGTGGTCGATCCCGCTGGCGGTGCTGCTGGTGATCCCGCTCGGGCTGGTCGGCGCGTTGCTGGCCGTCACGCTGCGCGGATTGCAGAACGACGTGTTCCTGCAGATAGGCCTGCTGACGACGATGGGGTTGGCGGCGAAGAACGCGATCCTGATGATCGAGTTTGCCGAACAGGCCGAAAAGGCCGGCAAGACGCCGTACGAGGCCGCGCTCGAGGCGGCGCGCATCCGCCTGCGCCCGATCCTGATGACCAGCACCGCGTTCATTTTCGGCGTAATGCCGCTGGCGCTGGCGACCGGCGCGGGCGCCAACAGCCGCATCGCCATCGGCACATCGGTGATCGGCGGAATGCTGACCGCGACGCTGCTGGCGCTGTTCTACATCCCGTTCTTCTTCGTGCTGGTACGAACGATCACGAAACAGACGTTTGCCCGCCTGCTGCACCGGCGCCGCAGCGCGGACAACACCGCACCGGAGCCGGCAGCATGATCGTTCGCACGGGCACCGCACTGGCCGCGCTCGCGCTGGCGGGATGTTCGATGGAGCCGGCTTACGTCCAGCCGGCGCTGCCGGTCCCCGCCGCGTGGCCGGCGGGCGCAGCCTACCGCGCCGCGGACATGGCCGCGCTGCCAAGCTATGACTATCGAACGGTGTTCGCCGACCCGCGCCTGCAGGCGCTGATCGACCAGGCGCTCGCCAACAACCAGGACGTCGCTCGCGCCGTCGCCAACATCGCCGCCGCGCGGGCGCAATTCCGCGTCCAGCGCGCCGACCTGCTGCCGCAGGTCGACGCCAGCGCGTCCTATACGCGCAGGAACGGCGGCAGCACCGGTTCGGGCAGCGGCGGCCTTGATCTCCAGGCCGGCGTGTCGGGCTATGAACTCGACCTGTTCGGCCGCGTGCGCTCGCTGACCGATGCGGCACGCAGTCGCTATCTGGCCTCCGATTCGGCAGCACAGGCGGTCCGGCTGGCGCTGGTGGCCGATGTGGTCGAGGCGTGGCTGGCCCACGCTGCCGACCAGAGCCTGCTGGCCATCGCGCGCGACACCGTCAAGACGCAGGCCAAAGTCGTCGCGCTCACCCGGCAGCGGCTCGACGGCGGGATCGCGCCGCGCACCGACTTGCGCCAGGCCCAGCTGACGCTCCACACCGCAGAGGCCGATGCTGCCTCGCAGACCAGTGCCGCGGCGCAGGACGTCAACGGGTTGCAACTGCTGGTCGGCGCACCGATCGATCCGGCACTGTTGTCGAGCGGGATCGAGGACGCCGGCAGCCGCCTTGCCAGCATTCCCGCCGGCATTGATTCGGGCGTGCTGCTGCGCCGCCCCGACGTGGTCGAGGCCGAGTACCAGTTGCGCGCCGCCAACGGCGATATCGGGGCCGCCCGCGCCGAGCTGTTCCCGCGTATCTCGCTGACCGGCCTGCTGGGCGCCGTGTCGGGCGCGCTGACCTCGATCTTCACCGGCGGTGCCTTCACCTGGAGCGCGAGCGCTGGGGTCAACTACCCGATTTTTCGCGGCGGCGCCGGGCAAGCCAACGTCGCCTACAACGAAGCCCAGCGCGATGCCCTGCTGGCCGATTATCGCAAGGCGATCCAGACCGCGTTTCGCGACGTTGCCGACGCGCTGGCACGGCGCGGCACGATCGACGCGCAAGTCACCGCGCTGGCGGCCAATCGCGCCGCCGCGGCGGACAACGCCAACCTGGCGGAGATGCGCTATCGCGGCGGGATCGACAGTTACCTGACCTCGCTCAGCGCGCAGCAGGCGCTTTACGCGGCCCGCCGTGCGCTGGTGCAGGGACAGCTGCTGCGTGCCACCAACCGCGCCGAGATCTACCGCGCACTCGGCGCCGACAGCCTGCTCGTCAAACACCCCTGAGCGCTCTCACCCGCCGGGGTGATAGAAATCGTAGATCGCCTGCGCCACCAGCGCGCTGACGCCGGGTGCGCGTTGCAGGTCTTCGAGGGAGGCGGCGCGCACCTTGCCGGCAGTGCCGAAGTGAAGCAGCAGGGCCCGCTTGCGGGCAGGACCGATGCCGGGGATCTCGTCCAGCGGGCTCGCCGTGATGGCACGGCTGCGCTTGGCGCGATGCGCGCCGATGGCGAAGCGGTGGACCTCGTCCCGCAGGACCTGGAGGTGGAACAGCAACGGCGAATTGACCGGCAGCGTCTTCTCACGCCCATCGGGAAAGTGGAACACCTCGCGCCCTTCGCGCCCGTGGTGCGGACCCTTGGCGATGGCGATCAGGTTGACGTCCTCGATCCCCAGTTCCTCGAGCGTGTCCCTGGCCGCGCTCATCTGCCCCTTGCCGCCGTCGATCAGCACAAGGTCAGGCCACGTCCCGCCGTCACGGTCGGGATCCTCGTCGGCGAGGCGGGCGAAACGGCGGCCGAACACCTCGCGCATCATGCCGAAGTCGTCATTGGTCCGGGCGCTGCGGATGTTCCACTTGCGGTACTGGCCCTTCACGAATCCGTCCGGCCCGGCGACGATCATGGCGCCGACCGCCTGGGCCCCCTGAATGTGACTGTTGTCGTAGACCTCGATGCGGCTGGGCGGTTCCGCCAGCTCGAGGAATTCGGCCAGCTCCTGGTTGATGCGGGCCTTGGTGCCGCTTTCGGCCAGCCGGCGGTCGAGCGCTTCGGCGGCATTGCGGCTGGCCTGGTCCATCAGCCGCCGCCGGTCGCCACGTTGCGGGACCGAGATGTCGACCCGCCCCCCCGCGCCCTCGGCCAGCGCCTCGGCCAGCAATTCCGCCTCGGGCAGCGCCCGGTCGACAAGGACGCAGCGCGCCGGCGGCACTTCCTCGTAGAACTGGGCCAGGAAGCTGGTCATCACCTCTTCCTCGCTCAGACCGTCGGTGTGGCTGGGAAAAAAGGCGCGGTGGCCCCAGTTCTGGCCGCCGCGAATGAAGAACGCCTGGATGCCGACCTGCCCGCCCTTGGTCGCCATCGCAAAGACATCGGCATTGCCGACGCCGCTGGCGTTGATCGCCTGGCTGCCCTGGATGAAGGTGGCGGCGCGCAGCCGGTCGCGCAGCATCGCCGCCCGCTCGAAATCGAGGGCGCCGGCGGCCTCTGCCATCTGGCTCTCGATCTTCTTCTGCACGCCCTGGCTCTTGCCGCCGAGGAAGTCCTTCGCCTCGCCCACCAGTTCGGCATAGCCACCGGCATCGATGCGGCCCACGCAGGGGGCTGAGCAGCGCTTGATCTGGTAGAGCAGGCAGGGCCGGTCGCGGCGGCTGAAAAAGCTGTCTGTGCAGGATCTTAGCAGGAACAGTTTCTGCAGCGCGTTAATCGTGGTGTTGACCGAGCCGGCGCTGGCGAACGGACCGTAGTAGCTGCCCTTCGACCGGCGCGCGCCGCGGTGCTTCTGAATGCGCGGAAAGGCGTGATCGGCGCGCAGGAGGATAAACGGGAACGACTTGTCGTCGCGCAGAAGTACGTTGAAGGCCGGGCGGTAGCGCTTGATCAGCTGCGCTTCGAGCAGCAGCGCCTCGGCCTCCGAATTGGTCGTCACGATCGTCATCGACCGCGTCAGGCTGACCATCCGGCGCAGCCGGTTCGAGAGCCGGTCGACCTGCGTGTAGTTGGCGACCCGGTTCTTGAGCACGCGCGCCTTGCCGACATAAAGCACGTCGCCGCGGGCGTCGTGCATCCGGTAGACGCCAGGCTTGGGCTTCAGCGTGCGGACGACCTCGCGGATCGCCGCGATGCCGGCGTCGATATCGGGCTGGCTGCCGCGCACGGCCTGCGTCGCGCGGTCCTCGTTAAAGCGCGTCGCGGCATTGGGCTGATCGGGACGGGCGGCCTTGCTCACCGGCGAAGTCCACAGTTGCTTGACACGTTTGACAGGGTCCTGGCGAGAAAGCGGAAGCGGCGGGCAAGGTCCCAGATGGGGTCGCAAGGTGTTGAAGAAAAGGGCGCACGGGGCAACATCGCCCCTTCCTGCCACAAGCGGGGCGCGTAGGAAAATCCCGCCACGCTTGCCGCCCCGTCCCCAGCCGCTAGAGCCGCGCCATGGAGCCTGTTCATGACGCCATCATCCTGGGCGGCGGCGCCGCCGGCCTGTTCTGTGCCGCCCGCGCGGGGCAGCGCGGGCGCAACGTGGTGGTGCTCGAAAAAGCATCCGAAGTCGGGCGCAAGATCCTGATTTCGGGCGGTGGACGCTGCAACTTCACCAATATTCATACCGCGCCCGACCGCTACATCTCGGCCAATCCGCATTTCGCCAAGTCGGCGCTGGCCCGCTACACCCCGCGCGATTTCCTCGACCTGGTCGAGGCGCACGGCATCCCCTGGCATGAAAAGACGCTCGGGCAATTGTTCTGCGATGGCTCGGCGCGGCAGATCGTCGCGATGCTGCTGGCCGAGTGCGCGAAGGGCGGTGCGGTCGTCCGGACCGGCCAGGAGGTCGGCGCGGTCGACCATGCCGACGGGGTGTTTACCGTCGCCACGCAGCAGGGCCCGGTGCGTGGCCGCGCGCTGGTGATCGCAACCGGCGGCCCGTCGATTCCGAAAATGGGCGCGACCGGGTTCGCTTACGACCTGGCGCGGCGTTTCGGCCTCAAGGTGGTGGAGCCGCGCCCGGCGCTGGTGCCGCTGACGCTGGGCGGCGAGGACGTGCTGTTTCGCGAGCTGTCGGGCGTCGCCGCGCCGGTGGCCGCGTCGGCCGGCACGGGCAGCAGCAAAGCCCGTTTCCGCGAGGCGGCGCTGTTCACGCACCGCGGCCTGTCCGGCCCCGCGATCCTGCAGGTGTCGTCCTACTGGAAGCATGGCGAGCCGGTGACGATAGATTTCCTGCCCGATGCCGATGCCGACTGGCTGCTGGATGCCAAACGCGCGCAGCCGCGCGCCGCGGTTCGCACCGTGCTGCGCGGCCCCCTGCCCGAACGGCTGGCCGACGCGCTGGCGGGCCGGCTCGGCCTCGACGGCGCGATGGCGGCGCAGACCGACAAGGTCTTGCGCGGCGCGCAGGAACGGCTGCGGGCCTGGCCGTTCCACCCTAACGGCACCGAGGGCTTCGCCAAGGCCGAAGTCACCGTCGGCGGGATCGCCACCGCCGGGCTGTCCTCGCAGACGATGGCGGCGCGCGGCGTACCGGGCCTTTACGCCATCGGCGAGGCGGTGGACGTGACCGGTTGGCTGGGCGGCTACAATTTCCAGTGGGCCTGGGCCAGCGCCGCGGCGGCTGCAGCCGCGCTCTAAGGGTTGCGCCGGCCGAGCATCTGAGGTTGTCTGCGGGCCGGAAACCTGGAGACTGCGATGCGCGCGATGCTGATGACTGCCGCGGTGATGCTGGCCGCGGCGCCGGCAGCCTTTGCCAGGGAGCCGGCCCCGGCCGCGCGCTTCACCGCCGACGACCTGTTCAAGCTGGCGGTGGCCAACAGCCCTGCCGTCAGCCCGGACGGACGCCGGATCGCCTATGTGCGGGCCGCGGCCGACGTGATGACCGACAAGGCACAGCGCAGCCTCTGGCTGGTCGACGCCAAGGGCGGCCCGGCGCGGCGCGTGGCAGCGATGGCGGGCGAGCAGGCGGCGCCGCTGTGGTCGCCCGATGGCAAGTGGCTGGCCTTCGTCGCCCGCGCACCCGACACCAGGCCGAGGCTGATGAAGCTCGATCCCGCGTCCACCGCCGCGCCGGTGCTGATCGCCGAGCTGCCCGAGCGCCCGTCGCGGCTGGCGTGGTCCCCCGACGGCACCCTGATCGCCTACACTGCCTTCGTCCCCGGCGAACCGCCCCGGCTGGGCGCCGCGCCGACCAGGCCCGAGGGCGCCAAGTGGGCCGAGGCGCCGCGGCTTTACGACCAGTTGCTATGGCGCACCGACGACGAAGGCGTGCTGAAGCCGGGCCGCGCGCAAGTCTTCACCGTGCCCGCCGCCGGCGGGGCGCCGGTGCAGGTGACCAGCGGCGACTTTCCGATCAGCGCGCTGGCTTGGGACGCGGGATCGCGCAGCCTGGTGGTGACCACGCACCGCGATGCCGACTGGCAGCGCGATCCGGGCGAAAGCGAGCTGTGGCGCTTTGCGCTGGGCGGCGCCGGCCCGGTGCGGCTGACGACGCGCAAGGGTCCTGACGGCGACGCCGCCATGTCCCCCGACGGGCGGATGATGGCCTGGATCGGCCACGACGCCGCCGGGCGCAATTATGCCTTCGACCGGCTCTACGTCGCCGCGGCGGACGGCAGCGACCGGCGCGACCTGACCGCGTCGCTGGGCCGATCGGTTGCGAACCCGGTCTGGGACGCGGACGGCAAGGCACTGCTGGTCAGCTACGGCGACGGCGGCGTTACCCGGCTGGCGCGGGTCGCGCTGGACGGCAAGATCACGCCGCTCACCGCGCACCTGGGCGGCGGCGGCCTGGACCGGCCCTATACCGGGGGCAGCTTCGATGCGGCCGGCGGCACCATCGCGTTCACGTACGCCGATGCCGGCAGCCCCGGCGACATCGCGGTGCTGCGCAGCGGGCGCGAGACGCGGCTGACGGATCTGACGCACGACCTGCGCACCGCGCGCACGCTGGGGACGGTGCGACCGCTGGCGGTGACCGCGCCCGATGGCCGCAGGATCGATACCTGGGTGGTACTGCCGCCCGGATATACCGGCGGCCGGCTGCCGACGATCCTGGAGATCCACGGCGGGCCCAACGCCGCTTACGGGCCGACGTTCGCGACCGACATGCAGCTTTACGCCGCGGCGGGCTATGCCGTGGTTTATCCGAACGCCCGCAATTCAGCCAATTATGGCGACGACTTCGCAAATCAGACGAGCTTCGAGAAGCCGTTTTCGGACGCGCCCGATTTCCTTGCCGCGGTCGACGCGGCAGTGGCCGCCGGGTTCGCCGACCCCGACAACCTGTTCGTCACCGGCGGATCCTACGGCGGCTATGCCAGCGCCGCGCTGATCGGCCTGACCGACCGGTTTCGCGCCGCCGCGCTGCAAAAGCCGGTTATCGACTGGAACAGCAAGATTCTGACCACTGACATCGCCGCCTATCAGAACGCGATGCCTTACGGCGCCCCGGTGTGGGACAACCCGATGGGCTACTGGGGCGCATCGCCAATCTCGCTGGTCGGCAGGGTCAAGACCCCGACTCTGATCGTGGTGGGCGAAAACGACAAGCGTACCCCGCCCCCGCAGTCGGAGGAGTTCTTTACCGCGCTCAAGCTGCGCGGCGTCCCGGCGACGCTGATGATCGTGCCGGGCGCGGCGCACGGATCGCTGACCGCGCGCCCGTCTCAAAGCGCCGCCCGGGTCAGTGCGATCCTGGCCTGGTTCGAGCGCTACCGGAAGCGCTAGAAGCTCTTGCGGATCTCGATCCCGATCACGCGGCCCTGGGGGTCGATCAGGTCAGGCTGGTAGTTGATCGGCACCGTGCCGTTGCCGTCGGTGACCCGTTGGCGCTGGTCGAAGATGTTGTTCACGAACACCGACATCCGCGTGCCGCGCAGGAACGGCGCCCCCTTGGTCAGCCCCGGCACCTGGTCGAGATTTGCGAACGTGCGCAAGTTGAGCTTGAACAGGCTGCCGAAGCGCAAGTCCGTGCTGCCGGGCAAGCCGCTGGCGTCGACGCGGGTGGGCGCGGTGTAGGAGCCCGACAGGCGCACGCCGAGGCCGCTCTTGAACGCGCCGGCGTCCAGTTCCAGCGTGTGGCGGGCGATGCCCCCGCCCGACAGCGCATCGCCGCCCAGCAGGTCCAGGACCGGACCCGCCGGCGCAATGGTGACCTTGTTGGTGAACTGCACGGTATCGTAGAGCGCGACGTTCCAGCGCCCCTGCCCGCCGCCGGGAGGGCCGCCCATCCCGCCGCCCGGGGGGCCGCCCATTCCGCCGCCGCGGCCACCGCCGCCGCCGCGCCGGCCACCGCCACCGCCGAACATCCCGCCGCCGCCCTCGGGCGCCTTGCCCAGGTTGCCCGACAAGTTGAAGCCGAGCCGCAGGCGCGAGGATTCCTGCCGGTAAAGCGTGACCGGGCGCTGATCGATCGAGACCAGCCTGCCGTTCGCGTCGCGCACCACGCGGCCCGGGAACGCCGCTTCGATCGCCGGCGTCAGCACCGGGAACGAGGCGGTGATGTCGTTCGAACGATTGCGGAAGTATTCCACAAGCACGTTGCTGTTCTGCAGGAACGGCAGCTGCCAGTTGAGGCTGGCCTTGAGGTCGCGCTGGGTTTCCTTCTTCAGCGCCGGGTTGCCGCCGGTGATGACCGTTACCAACGCAGTCTCGCCGCGGGCGAAGTCATAGACCGGGACGTTGAAGTTCTGCAGCTGCGGGTTGCCCAGGTTGCCCAGGCTCGGCGCCGCTTCGTTGACGATATAGCTCAGGCCGAGGTTGAGCTTTTCGGTCAGCCCCCAGTTGAAGCCGGCGCTCCAGTCCTTGAGCGTGCCGAAGTCCGACAGGTTGCTGATCCCCGCCGAGGCGTTGAGCGTCAGGTCGCCGAGCCCGGCCAGCACGTCGTTGCGGCGGCTGGCGATCGGAACGCCGACGTTGATGCCGGCCAGCGCCTCGCGCCGCGACAGGCTGGTCTCGCCCGTGGTCAACCGGCGGCTGTCGCGGCTGGATATCCCGTCGAGGTTGAGGCCGGTCTTGGCCGTCACCGAAACGTCGCCCGCGGGCAGGTGGACCGGGCGCCCGATCACGGTCGCCAGCGTGTTGAGGCTGTCCGTATAGGTCTCGGCGCGATCGAAGCCGAAGGCGCCGCGGCGATCGATGTGCGAAACGGTCTCGCCGTGGCTGCCGTCGGCGGTCAGCGTCAGCTGCCAGTCGCCCAGCGGTTTGTTGAGCGCCGCCCCGCCCGAGAGCGTCAGCGTGTCGCTTTGCCGGGCGAGCGGGTCCACCGCGGTCAGCGAGGCGGTGTTGAGCCCCGAGTAGGACAGCGTCCGGCCGCGCGCGACGTTGGCGTTGAGGCCGAGCGTGCCCGACCCGGGCGCGGTGCCAAGGGCGGTGTTGAACGTGACGTTGCCGGTCAGGTCGGTCGATTCCGCGATCAGCGAGCGGTACGTGCCCTGGCCGATGCCGCCGATCGTGGTGGCGTCGGCCTGGATGACGTTGCGCTCGGCCTCGGTCAGCGGGCTGGTGTGATTGAGCTCGACCGAGGCGTTGACCCGGCGCGGGCCGTTGATCAGCAGCGAATTGACCTCGAACTGCTCGTTACCCGTGCCGCCGCGGGTCGGCTGGCGATATTGCAGTTCGGCCGAGCGCGAGCTGAAGTTGTCCTTGAGGATGAAGTTCACCACCCGCTGGTTGGGCGCGAAGCCATACCGCAGCGCGACCTCCTCGGGCAGGATCTCGACCCGGCGGATCGCTTCGGGCGGGTAATTGCGCATCTCGCGGAAGGAACCGATGCGCTGGCCGTTGACCAGGATCGCCGGCGGCCCGCTGCCGCGGCCGCGGCCCGATCCGGTCTGCGGCGCCAGCGCGGTCAGCAGGTCTGCGAGCGAGGAAGCGCCGTAGCTGGCGACGTCGGCCTCGGTCAGCGTCGCCACTGGCGGCTGCGGCGCGTCGACCGATCCCTTGATGCGCGTGGCAATGACGACGATCTCGTCCGGCTCGTCCTGCGGCGGGGCGGCGTCGACCGGCTCGGCGGTGTTGGTGGTGGGCGGCGGCGGGGCAGGTTCGGCCTGGCCCGCGGCCAGCGCCGGCGTCGACACCCCGAGGGCGAGGAGAATGAAAATAGGGCTGCGCACGGCGGGTCGTTCCTGTCTTGCGGCCCGTCCTGACGCGCCTTCGTGGTTCCTGATACAGTTCGAAGTGGCAACCGGCACGGGCCGGGACAAGCCGCAGAGGGTAACAAATTGTCGCCGGGAAAGCTCCCGGCGCGCCAGACGACTGCGCGCGGGCGCAGGCTTTCCTTTTGCCGTGCCCGGGTCTATGGGGCGCGCGCAGCCCGGTAATTCAAGGACAATTGACGCGAATGGCGAAGGAAGAACTTCTCGAAATGCGGGGGCAGGTCGTTGAACTGCTGCCCAATGCCATGTTCCGCGTCCGCCTTGAAAACGATCACGAAATCCTGGGCCATACCGCCGGCAAGATGCGCAAGAACCGCATCCGCGTGCTGGTCGGCGACGAAGTGCTGGTCGAGCTGACACCCTACGACCTGACCAAGGGCCGCATCACCTACCGCTTCATGCCCGGGCGCGGCGGCCCCGGCTATCCCTGAGACGGCTGCGGCGATGCAGTCGCCCGCACCGGCCCCAACGCTGATCCTGGCATCCGCTTCGCCGCGGCGGCGCGAGCTGCTGGGCCGGCTCGGCATGACGGATTTCACCGTCTCCGCCGCCGACATCGACGAGAGTCCCGCCAAGGCCGAACTGCCGCGTGTCTACGCGGCCCGCATGGCGCGCGAAAAGGCGCTGGCGGTGCCGGGCGGCTCGGCGCACGTGCTGGCGGGCGACACGGTCGTGGCGCTGGGCCGCCGCATCCTTCCCAAGGCCGAGGACGAGGCCGCCGCGCGCCGCTGCCTCGAACTGATGTCAGGCCGCCGCCACACCGTGCTGTCCGCGATCGCGCTGGCCTCTCCCGGCGGGGTCTTGCGCGAGCGGATGAGCGAGACCGTGGTGCGCTTCAAGCCGCTGTCCGCGGCCGAGATCGACGCCTACATCGCCGGCGGCGAGTGGCACGGCAAGGCCGGCGGCTATGCCATCCAGGGCAGCGCCGAAGGGCTGGTGGCGTGGATGGCGGGCAGCCATTCAGGGGTCATCGGCCTGCCGCTGTTCGAGACCCGTGCGCTGCTGCGCGCGGCGGGCTTCCCCGTTGGCTGAGCTGGCGCAAGGCTGGTACGTCGAGGAAGGGATCGGCGAACACCGTGCGATCCTCCTTGCCGCCGGAACGGTGCGCGCCGCGCGGCTAGACTGGCCGGGCCGCGCCGCCGCCGGGCTGGTAACCGAGGCGGTGCTGGCATCGCGCGCCAAGGGCAGCCCGCGCGGCACCGTCCGGCTGCCGACGGCCGAGAGCGCGCTGGTCGACAAGCTGCCCCCGGCGGCCTCCGAAGGCGCCCCGCTGCGCGTCGAGATCACGCGCCCGGCGCTGGCTGAAAGCGGGCGCTTCAAGTTGGCCCGCGCCCGCCCGACCACGGCCGCCCCCACCCCCGCCCCGACGCTGGCGGAGGAACTGGGCGCCCGCGTGGTCGCGTCCTTCCCGGCCGGCACCTGGGAAGACGTGTTTGCCGACGCCTGGAGCGGTTCGATCGGCTTTGCCGGCGGCGCGCTCGCGATCGCGCCGACCCCGGCGATGACCGTGATCGACATCGACGGCACACTGCCGCCGCGAAACCTGGCGCTGGCCGCCACCGCGCCGCTGGCCGCCGCACTGCACCGGCTCGACATCGGCGGGTCGGTGGCGATCGATTTTCCCACCCTGTTCGACAAGGACGATCGACGGGCGGTCGACGGGGCGCTGGGTGCCGCGCTCGCCGAGTGGCCGCACGAGCGCACGGCGATGAACGGCTTCGGACTGGTGCAGCTGGTGGCGCGGCTGGCGCGCGTGCCGCTGCTCCACCGCCTGGCCTTCGACCGCGCCGGGGCCGCCGCCCGGCTGCTGCTGCGCCGGGCCGAGCGGGTGACCCAGCCCGGTACGCTGCTGCTGACCGCGCATCCAGACGTGCTGGCCGCGGCCGCCCGCTTCGAAGCCGAGCTGGCACGCCGCACCGGGCGGATCGTGCGCCTTGTCGCCGACCCGGCGCTTGCGCTCGACGCCGGCTTCGCGCAGGCGGTGGCGGCATGACGACGACCCGCCTCTGCCCGATCTGCCGCAAGCCGCGCGTGGCCGAGCATACCCCGTTCTGCTCGACCCGCTGCCGCGACCGCGACCTGGTCAAGTGGCTCGACGATGGCTACGCGCTGCCCGGCCCGCCGGCCGACCTGCCCTCGCAGGGCGACGACGACGAAGAGGCCTGACGGCTGCGCCTGATTGGCCCTTGCCAAGCCGGACGACCCGCGCCATAGGCGCGCTTCCAACCGCTCGCCGGTCCGAAAGGACCGTCGCCGCAGCGCTGCCCGGGTAGCTCAGTTGGTAGAGCACATGACTGAAAATCATGGTGTCGGCGGTTCGATTCCGTCCCCGGGCACCACTGCGTCCGTCCGGTCCCGCAGGTCGCGGTTTGGGTCGCCGCTTGGGCGATCGTTTGAGAAAGCGCCGCGGCGCTGCTAGGGGCGCCGCCATGATCTCGGTTCAGAACGTCACGGTCCGCCTCGGCGGTCGCACGATCCTCGACGGCGCCTCGGCATCGATCCCGCCCGGCGGGCGCATCGGGCTGATCGGGCGCAACGGCGCCGGCAAGTCCACCTTGATGAAAGTGCTGGTCGGCGAGCTTGAGCCTGACGACGGCTCGGTCGAGATGCCGCGCCGCACCCGGCTGGGCTACATCGCCCAGGAAGCGCCCAGCGGCACGCAGACGCCGTTCGACGCCGTGCTGGCCGCCGACGCCGAGCGCACGCGCCTTCTGGCCGAGGCCGAGACGTGCACCGATCCTGACCGGCTGGGCGACGTCCACGACCGCCTGCTGGCGATCGATGCGTACTCAGCGCCCTCGCGTGCGGCGATCATCCTGACCGGGCTGGGTTTCGATGCAGCGATGCAGGAAGCCCCGCTCGACAGTTTTTCGGGCGGCTGGAAGATGCGCGTCGCGCTGGGCGCGCTGCTGTTTTCGGCGCCCGACGTGCTGCTGCTGGACGAACCGTCCAACCACCTCGACCTCGAAGCGACGCTGTGGCTGGAGAACTTTCTCAAGGCCTATGCCGGGACCGTGATCGTCATCAGCCACGAACGCGACCTGCTCAACAACGTGGTCACCGCGATCCTGCACCTGCAGGACGGCAAGCTCGCGCTATACCCCGGCGGTTACGATGCGTTCGAGACGCAGCGCGCCGAACGCGCGGCGCAGCTGGCCGCCGCGCGCGAGGCGCAGGACGCCCAGCGCGCCCGCCTGCAGGACTATGTCGCGCGCAACAGCGCCCGCGCCTCCACCGCCAAACAGGCGCAATCGCGGGCAAAGATGCTGGCCAAGATGCAGCCGATCGCCGCGCTGATCGAGGATCCCAGTCTCAGCTTCGACTTTCCCGATCCGGGCGAGATGCGGCCGCCGCTGATCACGCTGGACCTGGCGGCGGTCGGATACGGTGAAAAGCCGATCCTTCAGCGGCTGAACCTGCGGGTCGATCCCGACGATCGCATCGCCCTGCTGGGCCGCAACGGCAACGGCAAGACCACGCTCGCGCGGCTGCTGGCGGCGCAGCTGGCACCGATGGACGGGGCGATGGCGGCATCCGGCAAGATGAAGGTCGGCTATTTCACGCAGTACCAGGTCGAGGAGCTGGCCGGCGATCACACCCCCCTGGAGCACATGACCCAGGCGCTGAAGGGTGCGAGCCCTGGCACCGTGCGCGCGCAGCTGGGCCGCTTCGGGTTCAGCGGCCACAAGGCCACCACCAAGGTCGAGAAGCTGTCCGGCGGCGAACGGGCGCGGCTTGCCCTGGCGCTGATCACGCGCGACGCGCCGCACTTGCTGATCCTCGACGAGCCGACCAACCACCTCGACGTCGATGCGCGCGAGGCGCTGGTCCAGGCGCTCAACGCCTATGACGGCGCGGTCATCCTGATCAGCCACGACCGCCACATGGTCGAGCTGACCGCCGACAGGCTGGTGCTGGTCGACGGCGGCACCGCCAGCGACTATCCCGGCTCGATGGAGGACTATATCGATTTCGTCCTCGGTCGTACCGCGAAGGCGGGCGATGGCCGCGGCGCGCCGAAAAAGGACAAGAAGGCCGGCGCCCGCGACCGCGAGGAGGCCAAGGCCGCGCGAGCCGCGATTGTCGAGGCCGAACGCGCGGTGGCACGCACGCAGGCGCGCATCGACGCGCTCGACGCGGCCATCATCGACCCCGCCCGGGCGCCGCGCGAACTGGCCGGTCTCAACGCCGGTGAACTGGCGCGCCGCCGAACCGCGCTGGCCAGCGAGCTGGAGCGTGCTGAAAGCGAGTGGCTGGCTGCAAGCGAGCGGCTTGAGCAGCGCGCGGCCTGACGGCGTGGCGCGGACCATCCTGTTCAACAAGCCCTACGGGGTGCTGCCGCAATTCACCGACGAGCGCACGGGCCCGCCGCGACCGACGCTGGCGGACTTCATCGACGCGCCCGGCGTCTATCCGGCCGGCCGGCTCGATGCCGACAGCGAGGGCCTGATGGTGCTGACCGACGACGGCCGCCTGCAGGCCAGGATCGCCGATCCGCGTTTCAAGCTGCCCAAATCCTACCTGGTGCAGGTCGAGGGCGAGCCCGACGAAGCCGCGCTGGAGAACCTGCGCCGCGGCGTGCGCCTGAAGGACGGCCTGACCCGCCCGGCCCAGGCCGAGTGCATTGCGGCGCCCGACCTGTGGCCGCGCGACCCGCCGATCCGGATGCGGCTGACCGTGCCGGACAGCTGGATTCGCGTGACAATCGCCGAGGGGCGCAACCGCCAGGTGCGGCGGATGACCGCGGCGGTCGGGCACCCGACGCTGCGGCTGGTGCGCTGGTCGGTGGGCGAATGGCAGCTTGGCGACATTGCCCCCGGAACCTGGCGCGACGCCGGCTAGAGGTCGAGGGCCAGCGCGCCTTCGGCAATGAGTTCGGCCAACAGCGCCATGACCTCGGCATTGTCGGCCACCGCCGGATCCGGCTCGATGGTCGACGCCGCGCAGATCGCCTCGGCAACGCCCGCTGCGGCGCCGTCGCAATCGTAAGCCTGGCCGTCCACGAACAAGGCCACGCGGCCGGCGCCCTCGCGCACGAAGGCGAAGCGGCTGGCGGGGTTGCGCAGCAGGCCGGTGCCCGCGGCGATCGCGTCACGCAACGCGTCGGTGCCGGGAACCGTCTCGGGCCGCCAGTCGAGCGCGCTCTTGGGCTCGGTGGTGAAGGCCCCGAACCAGCGCGCGAAGGCGGCCCGATCACCGACCGGGTCGGTCACCATCCCGTGCAGCTCGGCTAGCGCGTCGGCGCCGATCTCGCCGGCGTTGGCCTGCGGCGCGGCACCCGGATCGGTGTAGCGATCGTCGTCGCCCAGCCCGTCGACGATCTCGCCGCTCCAGCCCGACACCAGCTCGGCGCGCGACGGCGCGCGAAAGCCGATCGAGTATGTCATGCAATCGTCCCCCACGGCGATGCCGTCGTGCGCAAAACCGGGCGGGACGTAAAGGATGTCGCCCGGCTCGAGCACGAATTCGTCGGTCGGCTCGAATTCGGCGAGCAGGCGCAGTTCGTCGTGGGGCAGCGTCGGCGTGCTGTCGTCGCAGCGCGGCCCGATGCGCCAGCGGCGGCGGCCGAGGCCCTGGACGAGGAACACGTCGTAGTGGTCGAAATGCGCGCCTACTCCGCCGCCGTCGACCGCGTAGCTGACCATCACGTCGTCGACCCGCCAGTTGGCGACAAAGCGGAACTGGTCGAGCAGCGCCGCCACTTCGGGAACGTAATGATCGACCGACTGGACCAGCAAGGTCCAGGGTCCGCGTCCCAGGTGGCCGAAGCGTTCGTCCGCCAGTGGCCCGTGTTCGAGCATCCAGTCGCGATCCTCCTGGCGGATCAGGCGCGAATCTACGCCCTCCTCGCAGGCGAGCCCGGCCAGTTCGTCAGGGCTGAGAGGATTGTCCCACGCGTCCCATGGGTTGCGGATGAGCAGCGGGCGCTGCTGCCAGGTGTCGCGAAGAAAGCTGCCGCTGTCGAAGTCGCGCAAGGTCCTCATCAGCGGGCCAGCTGCGGCGCGTGGAACCGCAGCTGTTCCTCGATCGCGCGTCCAAGCGCCGCCAGCGAGAACGGCTTGGCCAGCCGCGCCACGTCGGCGGCGCTGTCGGTGCCGAGATTGGCGAAGCCGGTGATCATCAGCACCGGCAGGTCGGCCCGCAGGCGCCGCGCTTCGCGCGCAAGGTCGAGGCCGCTCATCTCGGGCATCAGGTAGTCAGTGACGACGATGTCGAAGCGCTGCGTGCGCAGCAGGGTCAATGCCTCGCGCGCAGAGGCGGCCTCGACCGAACCGTGGCCCAGTTCGGCCAGCATCGCCGCGGTGCTTTGGCGGACCAGGTCTTCGTCATCGACCAGCAGGACGCGCAGCGCCTGCCCGCCTTGCGGCACGTCCGCCGCCTCGGCCCGAGGCGCCAGCGCCGCGTCGCTGGCGGCTGGCAACCACAGCGTCGCGGTCGTACCCTCGCCCTGGCCGCTGCGCAGCGCCAGGCGCCCGCCCGATTGCGCCGCCAGGCCATGCACCATCGAGAGGCCCAGGCCGGTGCCCTTGCCGACGCCCTTGGTGGAGAAGAACGGCTCCACCGCCCGCGCCAGCGTGACCGCGTCCATGCCGCCGCCGTTGTCGCTGACGCGAACGAGGACATAGGGCCCCGGGGCCACCTCGCCGCCGGCATCGCGAACCTCGGCAAGGTCGATGTCAATTGTCAGGCCTCCGCCGGCGGGCATCGCGTCGCGCGCGTTGACCGCCAGGTTGAGCAGCGCAAGTTCCAGCTGGTTGGCATCGACCATCGCGATCGCCGGCCCCTCGGCGGCAGCAAATTCCAGCTTGATGGTCGGACCGATCGAGCGCTGGATCAGGTCGACCATTCCCTCGACCAGTTCGGCGATGTCGACCGGCCGCGCCTCGAGATTCTGGCGCCGCGCAAAGGCGAGCAGCCGGGCGACCAGCGTGCGCGCCCGGTCGGACGCCTTGAGCGCGCCGTCGAGCAGCCGCTGGGTGCGCTCGTCCGCGGCGCGTCGGCGCAGCATGTCGAGCGTGCCGACGATCGGCGTCAGCAGGTTGTTGAAGTCGTGCGCGACGCCGCCGGTCAGCTGGCCGAGGGTTTCGAGCTTCTGCGCCTCGTGCAGCTGCGCCATCATCACCTCGCGCTCGCGGGTGCGCTCTTCGACGCGCTTTTCCAGCTCGGCGGTGAAATTGCGCAGCGTTTCCTCGGCCGCGCGGCGTTCGCTGATGTCCTGGCTGACGCCGACCAGCCGCACGGTCTTCCCGTCGTCGCCGATCTCGGGCCGGCCGCGCACTTCGACCCAGTGCTGCGAACCGTCAGGCCAGAGGCAGCGGTATTCGATATCGTAGTCTTCACCGTGTTCCAGCGTCCGCGCCACGGCTTGCTGCATCGCCGCAACGTCCTCCGGGTGGATGCTGGCGATAAGGTCTTTGTACGTGAACGGCGCATCGGCGGCGCGCCCGAAATTGGCCTTGTGATCGGCGGACGCCTCGAGCGTGCGGGTGGCGACGTCGAGCGTCCAGGCGCCCAGCCGGCCGGCGGCCAGCGCGAACCGCAGTTCCTGCTCGCGGTCGCGGATCAGGTGCAGGCGTTCGCGGGCCTCATACTGGCGCAGCCGGCCGCGCATCGCCGCCTTGGCGATGCTGATCAGCGTGGTGGGATGGAACGGCCGCTCAAGGAACGTGACGTTGCCGAGAATGTCGAGATAGCGACCGGCTGCCGGGTTACGCTCGATACTGCCGCCGCGCTCGGTCAGGAGGATGAAGGGAAAATCCGACCACTCCTCCTGGTCGCGAACAAACGCGTCGATCCCGCGCAAGTCGGCGCGGTGGAACGCTTCGTCGGTCACCAGCGCGAAGCCGGCCCCGCCGCGCAGCAGCTGGACAAGGCAGCCCAGCGTATCGACGATCGTGCTCTCGATTCCGGCGTCGTGCAGCATCGCCGCGGCGACCGCGGCATCGCGGCCGCGCGGCGCCAGGATGACCGCGCGCTGGGATTGCGTGACATTCATTCGCGCGAGAGGGTCGGCCGCCGCGGTTCCATCATGTCGCCGCTGCTGGCCAGGCTCGGCACGCCGCGCAGCACGCCCTGGAACTGAACCAGCGGCTTGCCCAGGGTAATCCCGTCGGTGCCGATCGTGAACTCGCGGATCGTGTCCTCGTGCGCGCCGGTGCGTTTCTTGACCACCGAGATCGCGCGGCGGACCCGGCCAGCGGCCTCGAAATAGCGCAGCAGGACGACCGTGTCGGCAAGGTAAGTGACATCGACCGGCGATTTCATGTCGCCGACAAGGCCGTGCTGGGCCACGGTCAGGAACGTGGTTGCGCCCTGCCGGTTCAGGTACTGCAACAGCTCGTGCATGTGGAGGATCAGCGCCGATTCCTGCGGCATCGCGGCGTGATAGCCGTTGAGGCTGTCGATCACGACGGTGCGAGCGCCGTATTTCTCGACGCAGCGGCGCACCCGTTCGGAGAACTCGCCGGGCGAAAGCTCGGCCGCGTCGACCTGCTCGATCACCAGGCTCCCGGCATCGACCATCGCCTGCAGGTCGATCGCCAGCGCCTTGGCACGGGTAAACAGGAGGCCCAGTTCTTCGTCGAACACGAACATCGCCGCCTTGCCGCCGCGCTCGATCGCCGACTGGACGAAGCTCAGCACGAACAGCGATTTGCCGGTACCCGCAGGGCCCAGGATCAGCGCGCTCGATCCCTGGTCGAAACCGCCGCCGAGCAGCGCGTTGAGCTGCTCGCTGTCGGTGGGAACCACGCTGCGATCGAAGGTCGTCTTGTGGTCGAGCGAGACCAGCCGGGGGAACACCCGCACGCCGCCGGTGGCGATGATGAAATCGTGGTAGCCGCCGCGATAACGCTGGCCGCGGTACTTGAGCACGCGCATCCGCCGGCGTTCGCCGCCATAGTCGGGCGACATCTCCTCGAGCCGGATCACGCCGTGGGCGACGCTGTGGACGGTCTTGTCGGCCGCTTCGGACGTCAGGTCGTCAAGCAGCAGCACGGTCGCGCCCTGCCTGGCGAAGTAATGCTTGAGCGCCAGGATCTGGCGGCGATACCGCAGCGAGCTTTGGGCCAGCAGGCGGATCTCGGACAAGCTGTCGAGCACCACGCGCAGCGGCTGGACCTGCTCATAGACTTCGAAGATGCGCCGGGTGGTCTCGCCCAGTTCCAGGTCGGAAGAATAGAGCAGGCTCTGCTGCTGCTCCTCGTCGAGCAGGCTTTCCGGCGGGATCAGTTCAAAGATGACAACTTCGCCGGGCAGGGTCCAGCCGTGCGACGCGACACTGTCGCGCAGCTCTTCCTCGGTTTCCGACAGCGTGATGTAGAGGCAGCGCTCGCCCTTTTCGGCGCCGTCGCGCAGGAACTGCGTGGCGATCGTGGTCTTGCCGGTGCCGGGATCGCCCTCAAGCAGGAAGACGCGGCCGCGCGTCAGTCCGCCGCCGATAATGGCGTCGAGGCCTTCGACCCCGGTGGCTGCCTTTTCGGATTTGTACGTCATGCCGTCTCGCGCTTGGGAGCGGGCGGGTACGCGGAGGCGAAGTCGTCTGCTCGGATAAAGTCCCCGCGATCATATCGCCGCAAAGAAGGAAAAGATATCATAACCCTGCGCGATCCCGGCGCGCCGCGACCAGGGCGGACAGCATCGCGGCGAAATCATCGTAAGTGAACGGCTTCGCCAGCAGCCCGACCGCGTCGCGTTCGAGCCGCTGGTCGCTGCGCCCGCTCATGATCGCGAAGGGAACACCCTGCGCCGCAAGCGCTTCGATTACCGGTTCGGTCGTTCCGTCGGGCAGCGAAAGGTCGACAAGCGCGGCGTCGAAGCCGCCCTCGGCGACTGCGGCCTGCGCTTCGGCCAGTGTCGCACAGGGGCCAACCAACGCATGTCCAGCCTCGGCAATGAAATCTTCGAGCATGAACGAAATCAGCATTTCGTCCTCCACCACCAGGACAGAGAACGCGCCTGCTTCGTGTTGTGGTGCCGCCTGCATCGCTATCGTCGTCCGCCGTTCGCGCCGGCGGAATGCGCGGCTTGCCGACCGCCGCTTTCGCGGCTCGGGCGCGCCTTGCCTAGTGCAAAAGCGCGGCGCGGCGGGTTGGGCCTAGCGATCGATGAACGCCTGCTGGGCCGGCGAGTAGCGATCGCCGGCAACCGACGTCGCGCGCAATCCCGCGTCGATCCGGGCCATCTCCTCCGCCGACAGCATGACGTCGGCGGCATGGAGGTTTTCCTCGAGCCGGGCCAGTCTGGTCGTGCCGGGGATGGGCACGATCCACGGTTTCTGTGCCAGCAGCCAGGCCAGCGCGACTTGCGCGGGAGTCACCCCCTTTGCCGCCGCGACCGCCTTTACCAGCGCGACAACCGCCTGATTGGCGGCCAGCGCATCGGCGGCGAAGCGGGGCACGCTGGCGCGAAAATCGCCGGGCGCAAACGTCGTATCGGCGGCGATCGCGCCGGTCAGGAAACCGCGGCCGAGTGGGCTGAAGGGGACGAAGCCGATGCCCAGCTCGGCGAGGACGGTGAAAATCCCGCCTTCCGGTTCGCGCCACCACATCGAGTACTCGCTTTGCAGCGCGGTGACCGGCTGGACCGCGTGGGCGCGGCGGATCGTGTCCACGCCCGCTTCGGAGAGGCCGAAGTGCGCGACCTTGCCCGCGGCGATCAGGTCCCGGACCGCGCCCGCGACATCCTCAACCGGCACCGCGGGATCGACCCGGTGCTGGTAGAACAGGTCGATCCGGTCAGTCCGCAGCCGGCGCAGCGCCGCGTCGGCAACCGCGCGAATGCGATCGGGACGGCTATCGAGCCCTTGCGCCGGCACGCCGCCGGCAAAGCCGAACTTGGTGGCGATGACGACCTGGTCGCGCAGCGGTTCCAGCGCTTCGCCGACGACCTCCTCGTTAAGGCCTTGTCCGTACGCCTCGGCAGTGTCGAAGAAGGTTACCCCGCGCTCGGCGGCGGCGCGGATGAGCGCGACCGCCTCGGCCCGGTCGGTCGCCGGGCCGTAACCGGAGCTCAGCCCCATGCAGCCAAGGCCGAGCGCGGAAACTTCGAGGCCTTGTCCAAGGGTTCGCATTTTCATGAAGGGTTCGTCCCGTGATCGCGCCGCGCGTCCTTCAGGTATAAGCCGCAGGACGCCCCGTGGTTGCAACGCGGCGCGTCGCCCTTGCCAATAGCCGCGCCGCGCAACAAGAACCGGAAGTGACCGCAATGCCCACCGCCCAGCCCGCCGGCTCTGCCGACCTTGACCGGCAGGCGCTGATCGCCGCTGCCAAGGGCGCGGCGCTGTGCACGATCGTGGGCATCGACGGCAGCTTTTCGCGCCCGGTCGGCGCGCAACTGGCGATCCGCGCCGACGGTTCGATCGCCGGCAGCTTGTCGGACGGTTGCCTGGAACGCCAGCTCGCCAGCGACAGCCGCTCGCTGGGCGTGGCGGCGCTGCGGCGCTACGGTACCGGATCGCCCGTAATCGACTTTCGCCTGCCCTGCGGCGGCGGGCTCGACATCCTGATCGACCCCGCGCCCGACGTGCCGGCCTGCCGGGCCGCGCTGCTCGCGCTGGAGCAGCGGCGGCCGGCGCGGCTGCCCCTGCCCGCCAACGCCCTGCTGGCCGAACGGATCTACCTGCCCGCGCTGGCGGTCCGCGCCTTTGGCGAAGGGCCCGAGTTGGCTGCCTTCGCCGACATCGCGGCCGCGGCAGGAATCGCGGTAACCGCAATTGACAAGTCTGCCCTGGCGCTTGGGCAGGCCAGCGGCCTTGCCCCCGCCGACCCGTGGACCGCGATCGTGCTGCTATTCCACGACCACGAGTGGGAGATCGCACTGCTGCGCGAGGCGCTGGCAGAGGACGCGTTCTACATCGGGGCGCAGGGCGGTGCGCAGGCGCGCCGCGCCCGGATCGAGACCCTGCGCGCAGCCGGTATCGACAAAGACGACCTGGCGCGTGTGCGGAGCCCGATCGGCACCCCGCCGGGAAGCCGATCGCCCCAGGCGCTGGCCCTCGCCGTGCTGGCAGAGATTACCGCCGCTTATGAGGCGCTGCGCGGCTGACGGGTCACGCGATCGCGGGCAATCCGTCGATCAGCTTGTCGAGGGTGATCGGATAGTCGCGCACGCGCACGCCGGTGGCGTTGTAGACCGCGTTGGCGATTGCCGAGCCGGGCCCGCAGATCCCCAGCTCGCCCACGCCCTTGGCGCGCAGCGGCCCGATCACGTCATCCGGGGTATCGAGGAATACCACCTCCATGTGCGGAATGTCGGCGTGAACCGGTACTTCGTAACCCGCGAGGTCATGATTGACGAAGAATCCGAAGCGCTTGTCGATCGCCAATTCCTCCATCAGCGCTGCCCCGGCCGCCATCGCCATCGCGCCGATGACCTGGCTGCGCGCCGATAGCGGATTGATGATCCGGCCCGCGTCGCAGACCGCCAGCATCCGCCGGATGCGAACCTCGCCGCTATAGGCGTCAACCGCCACCTCGGCAAAGTGGCCGGCATAGGTGCCCATGTCGTAGCCGTCCTGGAAAGCGCCGTATTCCATCGTCCCTTCCGCGCTCAGCGCGCCGGCATCGGCCAGACGGTGCGAGGCGGTGCCGTCCCTCACCTTGCCGTTCACAAAAGCGGCAGTCTCGGGATTGAACCCGAACTTTTGGGCGATCAGTTTTCGCAGTTCCACGCAGGCGGCGTAGACCCCCGCGGTGGACGACGTCGCTCCCCACTGCCCGCCCGAACCGGATGACACCGGCCAGCGCGAGTCGCCCAGGAACACGCTTACGTCCTTGAGCGGGACGCCCATGCATTCGGCCGCGGTCTGGGCGATGATGGTATAGCTGCCGGTGCCGATGTCCGTCATGTCGGTCGCCACGACGATCTTGCCGTCGCCATCGATGCCGACCCGCGCCGACGACTTCGCCGTCGGCGCGCCGCGATAGCCTGCCGCCACGCCCATGCCGACCAGCCACCGCCCGTCGCGCACGCTGGCGGGCCGTGCCGCCCGCTGCGACCAGCCGAACCGGTCGGCGCCCTGACGCAAGCATTCGACCAGGTGGCGCCCGGAAAAGCGCTTGTCGGGAGCACCCGGAGGGGTTTCCGGCTCGTTCCGGATGCGCAGTTCAACCGGATCGATCCCGAGCGTCTCGGCCAGCTCGTCCATCGCCACTTCGAGGGCGAGGTGGCCGGCCGCTTCACCGGGCGCGCGCATGGCGTTGCCTTCGGGCAGATGCAGTTCGCCGATATAACTGGCGGTAAGGTTGGCCGCCCCGGCGTAGAGCGAACGGGTCTGCGCGCTGCCGTTTTCAGCCCCGCCGCCGGGCACGTTGCCGGACCACGATTCGTGCCCCATCGCCTGGATGCGGCCATCCTTGTCGGCGCCGATGCGGACGCGCTGGATCGTGGCCTGGCGGTGCGTGGCGTTGTTGATCATCAGCGGGCGCTGCATGGCCACCTTCACCGGGCGCTGCGCCGCCCTGGCGCCGAGCGCCGCCAGCACCGCCTCGGCACGGACGAACAGCTTGCCGCCGAAACCACCGCCGATGAACGGGGAATCGACCCGTACGTTGGCTTCGGGAATGCGTAGCAGGTCGGCCATCGACTTGCGGCACCAGGCGACCATCTGGTTGCTGGTCCACAGCGTCAGCTTGTCCCCCTGCCAGGCTGCGATGGTGGCAAACGGCTCCATCATCGCGTGGCTGAGGTCGGGCGTGGTGTAGGTCTGGTCGAGCTTGACCGGCGCGGCGGCGAACGCGGCGGCGAAATCGCCGTTGCGCACGACGTCTTCGGGCACGGTCCACCCGCGCGCGATCTTCGCGCCGTCCTTGACCTTGGCGAGCTCGTACTGCCCGCTCTCGCGCTCATACGTGGTGCGGATCAGTGCCGCGGCCGCGCGAGCCTGCTCGAACGTTTCGGCCACCACGCAGGCGATCGCCTGGTGGTAGTGGGTTACGCGCGGACCGCCGAACAGCGGGGCATCGTTGAACTGGCTCTTGCCCAGCGGCGGCGTATCGAGCGCGGACACGATTGCAAGGACGCCGGGTGCCTGGCGCGCCGCGGCGACATCCATCGATGCGATCGTGCCGCGCGCGATCCCGGCGCCGACGATGTAACCATAAGCCTGGTTGGCGGCGACGCCGTGACGCTCATAGGCGTAGGGCGCGGTGCCCGTCGTCTTGAGCGGGCCGTCGATGCGGCGGGTCGATTTGCCGATGATCTTCGGATCGTCGACGATGGTCTTTCCGACCGGTGCCTCCAGCTTCATGGTCTCAGCTCCTCGCTTCGGCCAGCACGCCGGCAAGCGTCCGCTCGGCCAGCGCAATCTTGAACCGGTTGTCATCGCGCGGCGTCGCCTCCGCAAATGCCTTGGCGGCGACCGCTTTCGCGCCGGTCGGCAGCGCGGCATCGGCAGCGTCGCTGCGCCATGGGCGCGGCGCTACGCCCCCGAAGGCGACGCGGCCGCTGCCGTCGGGCTGGATGACCGCCGCCACCGAGACGATTGCAAAGGCGTAGGAGGCGCGGTCCCGCACCTTGCGATAAATGTGCTTGCCGCCGGGCGGCCTTGGAAGCGTTACCGCGGTAATGAGCTCGCCGGGCTGCAGCGCTGTCTCTATCTCCGGCGTCGTGCCCCACAAGCGGTGGAAATCACCCATCGCGATGCTGCGGGTCGCCCCGTCGGGCATGACCGTCTCGACCGCCGCGCCAAGAACTGCCAGCGCGTTGGCCATGTCGCCGGGATACGTCGCGATGCAGGAGTCCGATACGCCCACTACGCCAAGCTGGCGCGAGAACCCGCCGATCGCGGAGCAACCGGAACCCGGCTTGCGCTTGTTGCAGGGCATGTTCGGATCGTAGAAATAGGGACAGCGCGTGCGTTGCAGCAGGTTGCCGCCAGTGGTCGCCTTGTTGCGCAGCTGGCCGCTGGCTCCGGCCTGGATCGCCCGGGTCAGGACCGCGTAATCGCGCATCACGCGCGGGTGGGCCGACAGCGCGGTGTTGCTGACGAAGGCGCCGATGCGAAGGCCGCCGTCGGCGGTGTCGGTCACCGCGCCCAGTCCTGCGTCCTGGATGTCGACCAGGTGAGTCGGCCTCTCGATCTCCAGCTTCATGAGATCGAGCAGGTTGGTGCCGCCGGCAATGAACTTGGCGCCGGGGCGTCCGGCCACGGCGGTTGCGGCCTGCTGCGGGGTCTTTGCCCGTTCGTATGTGAAGCTGCGCATGTCAGGCCCCCGCCACTTCGGCAATCGCCTCGGCGATGTTGGAATAGGCGCCGCAACGGCAGATATTACCGCTCATGCGCTCGCGGATTTCCATGTTGTCGGCACGCATCGCGGCGCCTAGCTGCGGCGAGACGTGGCTGGGAATGCCGCGCTTGACCTCGCCCATCATCGCTACGGCCGAGCAGATCTGCCCCGGCGTGCAATACCCGCACTGGTAGCCGTCATGTTTGACGAAGGCGTCCTGCATCGGATGCAGCTTGCCCGGCGTTCCAAGCCCCTCGATCGTGGTGACCTCGTCACCCTCGTGCTGGAGCGCGAGCGTCAGGCAGGAATTGATCCGCTCGCCGTTCACGATCACCGTGCAGGCGCCACACTGGCCGTGATCGCAGCCCTTCTTCGTACCCGTCAGCTGCAAGTGTTCGCGCAGGGTGTCGAGCAGCGTGGTACGCGGATCGAGGTCCAGCGCGTGCGGTTTTCCGTTAACTGTGATCGTGACGGGCATCTTGGCGGGCTCGCTTGGCGGGGTGGCGGCCTGGGCCCGCCCGGAAAGAGCGGTCGACACGGCCAGGGTAGCGGCGGAAGAGGCCAGCAGGCCCCTGCGCGTCACCGACGGGAAGGGATCGTTCATCGCGTGACTCCACGATTGGCGCGCAGGCGGCAGGACCCGAAAGCCACAGTGGCAGTCTGCAACGGAAACCGCCGCGAAGCCAGCCGGTTTCCCGGCCACGCGCCGATTGTGGCAATTTTTGCCAGCGTCTATGCCCGCCCGCATGGCCCAGGTCCCGCCCCGCCCCGCCCCGCTTGGCGGCGCCCGCCCGCTGATCGCGGTGCTGGGCGCAGGCGCCGGCCGGCGGATGGGCGGCGCCAAGCTGACCCGGCCCTGCGCCGGGCGCCCGCTGGGCATATGGGCGCGCGACCTTGCCGCGGGAATGCCCGGCGCGGACGCGATCTGGATTGCCGGGCCGGCAGGCGACGACGGGCTGGCAGGGCCGCTGCCGGTCGTAGTCAACGCGGAGGCTGCTGACGGTATCGGCACGTCGCTGGCCTGCGCGGCGCGCGCCGCGGCCGAGCGCGCGGCGCCGGCGCTGATAATCATGCTGGCGGACATGCCGATGGTGACGGCGGCGCTGCTGGGGCGGCTGATGGCTGCACGAGGCGCTTGTGCGGCGCGCTATCCGGATGGACGGCTGGGCGTGCCCGCCCGTTTCGAACCGCGCGGTTACCCCGCCCTGATGGGCTTGCACGGCGACAGCGGCGGCAACCGCCTGTTGCGCAGGATCGGCGCGCGGGCGATGGATGCGGAGCCTGGCGAACTGCTCGACGTCGACACGGAGCAGGCGCTGGCGGCAGCTGCCGCCGTGCTGGCGGCGCGCTAGCGGCGCCTCCCGAAAGAGGCGCCGCCAGCCGTTATCAGTACTTGACCTCGACCTGCAGGGTGAAGGCGCGGCCGCGCGGATCGGCGACGCGCGGTTCCCACGACGAACCCGCGCCGGTGTTGCCGTCGTACGTGATCGCGAACGGCGGATCGGTATCGAGGATGTTCTTGACGCCCGCCGTGATCTTGAAGTTCGGACGCAGCGCAAGGTAGCTGACCGACAGGTTGAAGATCGAGTACGGGCTGACCTTGGCGTTGAAGTCGGGACGGGTGACCGTGCCGTTGGCGACGCCGGGCAGCTTCTGGTTGGCGTAAGTGCCGCGGAAGATCTGCGTCAGCGTGGCCGACCAGGTATCATCCGAATAGCCGATCCAGGCATTGTGCTTCCAGCGCAGGCCCAGGTCGCCGGCGTATGTGAACACGCCCAGCTGATCGGTGTACGGCGCGGTGGGCACGACCTTCTCGCGCTTTTCCAGCAGGTAAGTGGCATCGGCACCAAGGTTGATCGAACCGGCACCCATCGGGAAGCCCCCGCGCAGCGCGAACTCGATACCGCGCGTGCGACGCGAACCGGCGTTGGCCCAGCGATCGTCGATGGTGACCAGCGTGCCACTGCCGTCGCGCGCGAAGCGATCCTGGAACAGCGCGGCATTGTCGATCAGTTGGCGCAGGGTCGGCGTGACGATCGTGTTTTCAGCGGCGATCGACCAGTAATCGGCCGAGAAGGTCCAGCGCGGCGCCGGCGAAAGGACGGCGCCAACGCTGTACATCTTGGCGGTTTCCGGCCCGAGGGCGAGGTTGCCGCCGGTCGCGATGTCGGGCCGGACCTGCGCACAGGGCAGGCCCGAACCGAACGAGCTGGTCGGCACGCCGCCGGGGCACTTGACCGGATCAGCGATGTCGCTGCCCGCATAGGGCGAAAGGGTGACGCCGTTGAAGATCTGGTTGAACGAAGGCACCCGGAACGCGGTCGAGTAAGAACCGCGGAACGCCAGCCAGTTGATCGGTTCGAATCGCGCGGTGACGCGCGGATTGGTAGTCGATCCAAAGCCGGTGTAATCGTCGATGCGCAGCGCGCCGGTCACGGTCAGGCTGTCAAGCAGCGGCAGGCTGAGTTCGCCGTACGCCGCCTTGACGTTGCGGTTCTTGGGCATCAGCGCGTTGACGTTATCGAACGCGGCCAGGAAGATCACCGGGGCGGTTGCGGCGGCGGCAGCGGATCCGTTGAACGCGTAAGTCTCGCGCCGATAGTCGACGCCAAGCGCGACCTGCGCATCGCCGCCCGGCAGGCGGAACAACGGCCCGGAGATCGAAGCATCGGCCTGTAGCGTCTTGTAGGTTCCGCCGTAAAGCGTCGTGCCCTCGGCCGAGATCGCATTGAGCCCGGCGATCGCGGCGTCGCTCTGCGCGATCGAGAACGGGTTGAGGATACCCGCGTTGATCAGGCCCAGCAGGCCCGGCTGGGTGGCACCGGGCGCAATCGGCGCCAGCGGATCGGGCGCGCCATTGGCCAGCGTGCCACGGTAGTAGTAGCCGCCGCCCAGAAGCGAGGAGCTTTCGCTCCGCGCCCACGACAGGCCGGCGCGGTAATCCCAGCCCGACCACGGCAGCGGCCCGTCGACGCCGCCGGCAATGCGAAGGGTCTTGGTATCGGTATCGTATTCGCGCGGGCCGCACGGCACGCAGCGCCAACGGCCCGAAATCGGCTTGCCATAACGGGCGTCGAGCGCCGCGACCTGGGCCGGATTGCCGGCAAAGGCGGCGCGGATCTGGTTGAAGACCTGGTTGTAAGTTGCGCTGGTGAGCGAATTGAGCGGATAGGCCCAGGGCAGGTTCGTGGTGTTGGCAGACAGCTGCGCGTTGCTGAAGCTCTTGGCCGAATCCGCCTTGGAGCCGGCCAGTTCCAGATAAGCCTCGCTCGCGCCAAGGCTCTTGGTCGCGCGGCCGTAGTAGGTCAGCGTCTGGATCGGCTGCTGGATAACCGCCGCGCGGCCCGTATCCCACGAACAGGCATATTGCGCGCTGGGCGTGTTCCACAGCTGCTCGTCATAGGCCATCCCGCCGTCCATCGACTCGCAGCCGGCACCGCCCGGCAGGTCGAGGGTGTTGATGCCGCCCGATGCCGCGTTGGCGCCGTTGGGCGCGGTCAGCGTCAGGCCAGTCAGCAGCGTGCCGCCGGGCGTCTGGAAGGTGTTGGCGCCGATGTTGAACACCGTCGCGATCGGGGTGCCGCGCGTGTCGACCGACAGGCCGCGGTTGGGCTGATTGCCGTTGACGAAATCGCGCTGCGAACCGCGCAGGATCTCGTTCCAGCGGTACGAGACCGCGCCCATGACGTTGAAGCCCTGGGTGCCAAGATCGCCGTAACCGGCAATGCCCGACAGGCTGTAGATGTTGCCTCCGCCGTGCTCGGTCACGTCGGTCGTGGCGGTCATGCCGACGCCCTTGTAGTCCTTGCGGGTGATGTAATTGATCACGCCGCCGACCGCGTCGGTGCCGTAAATGGCCGAAGCGCCGTCCTTGAGCACTTCCACGCGCTCGATCGCGGCGAACGGAATCTGGTTCACGTCGACAGCACCGCCGGTCAGCCCGTGTGCGGCAACGCGGCGGCCGTTAAGCAGCACCAGCGTCGCGGCGCTCCCCTGGCCGCGCAGATTGGCCGCCGAAAGCCCGTTGGTGCCGCGCTGCGCGCCGCTGGTAACGTCGGCGTTCGAGGCCAGGTTGTCCGCGCCCGACCCGCTCGACGTCAGGTACATGTTGAGCTGTTCGGGGCTGGAGATGCCGTTGCGCTCGATCACCTCGGGCGTGATCACTTCCAGCGGCGCCGCGCTTTTGGCCGGGTCGATCTTGATGCGCGAACCGGTGACGAGGATTTCGCGGCCGCCATCGGTGGCGGCCTGGTTGTCCGCCGTCGGCGTGGAATCTTGCGCCAGCGCGGCGGTGGAAAGAGCGAAGAAGGCAACGCCGCTCGCCAGGGCGAGGCGGCTCGTGCGCGAAAACGTCATGGTCGGAAATTCCCCCTTGAACCCGAATATTACAGCGAAGTTACCACGTTCGCAGCGGCGCGAAAGCCATCGCTTGCGTCTCGCTGTGGGTGATGCGCGATTTTCGCGGTCGCGGCGCAAGAATGTTGCAGCCGCGCAACAAGGGTCAGGGTCGCGCGGCGACTGCCAGCAGCGCCGCGTCGATCGTCGCGGTCGCCCCTCCGCCGCCCGGTACATCGTTGGCGAAGGCTGCGAACGTCAGCGTTCGCCCCCTGGCATCGACCATGTAACCCGACAGCCCGTTGCTGGCGTTGAGCGTACCGGTCTTGGCGAAGATCCGGCCGGCCAGCGGCGTCCCCGCAAAGCGCCGTACCAACGAGCCATCGACGCCGCCGACCGGAAGCGAGGCCTTCCACGCCGCGCCCCATGGCTGCCCGGCCGCCCAGCGCAGCAGCGCCACGGCCGCGCGCGGGCTGATGCGGTTGTACGTCGACATGCCCGACCCGTCGGAGAAATCGTAGCCGGTGCGCGCGATCCCGGCGGCAGCGAACACGCCCTGTGCCGCGGCCAGTCCGTCTGCCAGCGAGCCGTCGCCGGTCAGGCGGCCGAGCCGGCGAAGCAGCACTTCGGCGTGAACGTTATTGGAGTGCTTGTTGATCTCGGTTACGTCGTCGGCCAGCGAGGCCGGCTCGGTGCGGGCCAGCCACTGCGGTTCGGACGCCGGCGTGAGCAGTGCCGGATCGCTCGGCTGCGCGCTCACCACCGGGCGGTGCCGGGCGCGCGCCTTGCCATTCACCCTGACCCCGCGTGCGCGGAGCATCTGCTCGAGCGTCCAGGCCGCGTAGAGCGCGGGATCGTCGACGCCGAGCCGTCCCGTCCACGGCTTGGCCCCTGCGGGTATTCCCCCGTAAAACCGCACGATCCGCGAATTGACCGGCTGCTCCACCCCGATGCGGTCGGCGCCCTGGGCCGCCGCGGTTACCGCTGACGACTGAACCGTCAGGTATGCCGGAACGCTCAGCACGGGCGCGCGCCCCGGCTCGGTCGGCAGCACGGCAACCGTCAGCGTATCGTCGTCCAGCGTCAGCGCCGAGATCGCGGTGCCGTCGTCGGTACCGATGTTGTTCCAGCTCATCCCCGGCGACCAGCGCTGGTCGGGAAACCAGGTATCGTCGCCGATCACGTCGCGAACCTTGCGGGTCCTGGCGGCGACCGCGTCGGCCAGCGCAGACAGGCAATCGACCTTGCAGTCCGCCGCGCTCGACAGCCGCGCGCCGCCGCGCCCGTACAGCACGACATTGCCGCCTTCGAGCGCGACGCCCGCGCCGCCGTCGCGGTCGGGCGCGGCGATCCCGGGGATCAGGGCATAGGCAGCCGCAGTCGTGAACAGCTTGGTGTTGGAGGCCGGGATGAAACGCTGGTCCGGTGCCACAGCGAGGACCTCGCGGCCTGCCTCGTCGACCACCAGCAGGCCGAAACGCGTGCCCTGCGGTGCCGCGGCCAGGATCGCGGCGACGCGGTCCGCAAGGGTGGCGGCGTCCGGCGCACTAGCGGGAACCGAGGCCGCCGGCGCCTTGGCGGTAGCCGGCACGGCCAGCGCCAAGGCGGCAAGGGTCAGCAGAACGCGCACCGTCAATCCTCCACCGTGTGGAAGCGCTCGTAGTCGATCGTGCGCACGCCGTCGGCATCGGTGCTGAGAATGTCGACGAAGCGCTTGTCCCAGCGGATATCCTCGGCCCGGTAGGCATAGCGGCCGTGGATGGCCTGCCCGCTCGCCGCGTCGGTGCCCGACAGCACGACGACGATCTCCGCATTGCCGACCCGCGACTGGTGATCGACCCAGTCGTGCAGGGGGCTGTCTTCGTCGATGTGGTGCATGATGGTCCAGGTCAGCGCGAAAACCGGCGTGGCGCTGCGTTCCAGCTTGAGGTCGACGAAGCGGCGCATCGTTCGCCCGTCCATTGTCTCGTCGCGCAGCACCGAGACCTGGACCGCGGCGGCATAGATCAGGTTGTGGCGCTGGTTGGCCGCTCGCAGCATCAGCGTCGGCACCCCGTCGATGCGGCGGACGACCGCCACGCCGCTGAACAGGATCCGCGCGGTCGGCCGCGAGAAACGCGCGAAGACGATTCCCGTCGTCAGCGCGAAGAAGAAGATGCCGATCGTGATCTCGCCCACGACCACGCCGTTGGCGTACATCGACAGCGGATAGACGTTGCCATAGCCGATGGTGGCGACGGTGTGGACGCTGAAGAAAAAGTCGCGCCAGAACAGGGGCAGGTGCTGGTTGGTGCTTTCCAGCGCCAGCCCGGTGGGATCGAGGCGATAGAGCGCGGCGAAAGCCATGTTGAAGGCCAGGAAACTGGTGACGAACAGCGCGCCCAGCCGCACCCAGCTCAGTCCGATCAGCCGGTGGTAGATATCTTCTATCCACGGGGTGCGCATACCGCGCGCGCGCACATCGATCTGCCCTTCGTGGCGCATCGCCGGGGTCAGTTGCTGGTTGTCCCTGCGGCGCGCCATGCCGGCAAGCTAGGGCCTTGCGGTCAAAAGGAAAGGGGCCGGCGCGCGAACGCCGGCCCCCCTGCCCCGTTTTATGAATTGAGCGCGATCAGAACTTGTAGCGCGCCGTCGCCCCGAAGGTGCGCGGTTCGGCCAGGAACTGCGAGAAGATCTGGCGCCCGCCCGGGTACTGCGGATCGACGAACGGTGCACCGGCGCCGCCCGCCTGGAACGGGCTGTTGAAGGCAACCTGCGCATAGTCCTTCTTGAACAGGTTCTGGGCCCAGAATTCGAGCGACCAATGCTCGTCCGGACCGCGGATGCCCAGGCGCGCGTTGACGATCGAATAGCCGTCCTGGCCCTTCTGCGGGAACAGGTCCGATCCGGTGTTGTAGTCGCTGGTTGTACGCGAATCGATGTAGACCAGGCCCGACAACCCGCTGTCGCCGATCGGCGGCGTCCACGACAGGCTGGTGGTGACCACCAGTTCCGGCGCGTTCGACAGGTTCTTGCCCGGCAGGACGCGCAGCGCGGGATCAAGCGGCGCGCCGGTGCGGTTGCCGGCCAGGTTCTCGTTGTACTTGGTCTGGGCATAGGTGACGCCTGCGCCGACCCGCAGGTACTGGCTTGGGTTCATCGCCGCCTCGAGCTCCACGCCCTGCGAGCGGACGCCCCAGGTGAGGTCGCCGGTGGCGCAGGCACCGGTCGCCGCGCTGAGGTCGCGGTCGCCGCCGTTGAGGCTGGTCGAGCAGCCGTTGACCGTCTGGACGATGAACACCGAGCCGTTGAATGTGTTGAGCTGGAAGTTGCGGAAATCCTCGCGGAACAGGGCCATGCTCAGGCTGAACGGCCCGGTCGCGTACTTGGCGCCCAGTTCGTAGCTCTTCACCAGTTCGGGATCGAACTGCAGGTTGCCGACCAGCGCCTGCGCGCCGCCGACCGAGGCGAAGCTCGGGATCGGGGACTTGAGCGCCGAACGGTCGAGGTTGAAGCCGCCCGCCTTGTACCCGCGCGAATAGCTGGCGTACATCAGGAGGTCGTCGGTAGCCTTGAACGAAAGGATGCCGGTACCGGTCCACTCATCCTCGCTGCGCTTCGACGTGATCGACTGGCCGTTAAGCTCCGAGGTCGCGTTGCCCTGGCAACCAAGCCCGATCAAACCGCCCGAGACGGCCGCCAGCGACGGCACGCCGAGGAATCCGCCGACCAGGTTCTGGATCGCCGGGCAACCGGTGTTGTCGTTGGTGAACTGGGCGCCGAAGTCCTTGCTGTCCTTGGTGTAGCGCGCGCCCAGGGTCAGATCGAGGCGATCGGTCAGGTGCAGGATGTTGTGCGTAAAGATCGCCCAGTTGTTGTCGGTCTGCGCGTAGCGGTCGTTGATCGAGCCCTTGTCGTTGATCGCGTCGAGCTGATCGATCGCGGCGTAGATTGCCGGCGTGGCCGCACCGAACAGCGCCGGACGGGCGGCAAGGCAGCCTGGCGACGTGGGCGAATAGAGCGCGGCAAGGCCGCCGCCGGAAATCAGGCGGCAGGTCGCAAAGCGGCCGTAATTGCGACCGAAGCGCAGATCATCGTGAACGGTCAGCTTCTCGTTCGCGTAGAAACCGCCGACCAGCCAGTCGAGCTTGCCGCCGAAGGCTTCGCCGTTGAGGCGCAGTTCCTGCGTAAAGGTGTTGAACTGACGGTAGTTGGCGGCGGGATTGGGATCGCGATAGAGGATGTCGACCGTGCTGTAGTCGATGTCGCCGCCCTGGCCCGCCTTGTAGTGGCGGTAGGCGGTGATCGAGGTCAGCTTGGCGCCGCCCAGGTCCCAGTTGAGTTCACCCGAGACGCCGTAATCGTCCGTCTTGCCCTGATAGCTGCGCCCTTGCGAAACCGACAGCGTGCGGTCGTAGCCCGAGGCGTTGAGCAGGTTGAGCGGCTGGCCCAGGTCGCGCAGCACGTTGATGATGTTGTTGCCGGTCGCCGGCGGCAGCCCGCCGACCGACAGCGGCACCGCCGGATCATTGAGATAGCCGACGTAGGGATTGACCGAGCGGTCGACATACGTGGCGCCGCAGCACTTTTCGTCGCGGTGGGTGTAGTCGCCGATCAGGCGGAACGAGATCGCGTCGCTCGGTTCGAACAGCAATTGCGCGCGCATGAAATAGCGGTTGCGGTCGTTCACGTCGGTCTTGTTGATCGGGTCGTTGTAGAAACCGTCGCGGCGGACGTAGACACCGTCGAACCGCGCCGCCACGGTCGAGCTGATCGGACCGGTGATCGCGCCGCCGACGCGGACCTGGTTGAAGTTGCCGTAGGTTGCCTCGAGGTTGCCGCCGAAGTTGAACGACGGCTTCTTCGAATAGATCGAGATCAGGCCAGCGCTGGAGTTGCGGCCACCGAGCGTGCCCTGCGGGCCGCGCTGCACCTCGACGCGGTCGATTTCGCCCAGTTCGTTGAGCCCGATGCCCGAACGCGAGCGATAGACACCGTCGATGAACACCGGGACCGAGCTTTCGAGGCCCGGGTTGTCGCCGACCGTGCCGATGCCGCGAATGCGGGCCGAGCCGTTCGCTTCCGACCCGGTTGAGGAGACCAGCAGCGACGGGGCGACCTGGTTGAGCTGGCGGATGTCGTTGGCACCCGAGTTTTTCAGCGTCTCCGAATTGACGGCCGAAATGGCGACGGGAACGTCCGACAGAACCTGCGAACGGCCCTGCGCGGTGACCACGATCTCGGTCGCCGAGACGTTATCGTCGTTGTTGGGCGTGGTGGCAGGGGTCGCGGTCTGGGCTGATGCCATCGCGGGCCAAGCCAGCAGGGCAATCAGCGAAGCGGTGGTCGTGAGCGTACGCATGGCCATGGTCGAACCTCTCCCTGTGAGACGGAAAAGGCCCGGAGCGGCGTACCCCGGTTCAAGCGCTCTCCCGTCAGCGATGCCTTCAGCGGGCATCTGCACCATGGGATTGCCTTGGAAGCGCCGCACAGTCAAGCGTGGCGAACTTTCCGTTTTAAGGCTGTGGCGCACCGGCAACGCTGTCCATCGGCGCGTCGCAGCGCAAAGCCTCCGGGCGATTACGGATGCCTTGCCGGAGCCGGCGCCTGGCTACCCCGACCATACCGAACACTCGAAAGCGGTGCCAGCCCAACCCCTCCGCGCGCCGCCGCCAGGCGCGCGAGCGGCCCCTGGAGGGCGCCGCGCCGCGGTTGCGCGGCGCGGTGATCTGCCCTAAGGGCGGGGCTCGCCCCGGCCTGGCGCCCGGCCGTTCCTGCAGCGGCGCGGCACTGCAGCCGGGGCTTTGCCATTGTACCCCTTGGAAAGCGCTGCCCATGACCCGCCGCCGTCAAATCTACGAAGGCAAGGCCAAGATCCTTTACGAAGGGCCGGAACCGGGCACGATCATCCAGTATTTCAAGGACGATGCCACCGCCTTCAACGCGCAGAAGCGCGGGACGATCAACGGCAAGGGCGTGATCAACAACCGCATCAGCGAGTATGTGTTCACGCGCCTCAACCACATCGGCATCCCCACCCACTTCATCCGCCGCCTCAACATGCGCGAACAGCTTGTCCGCCAGGTCGAGATCGTGCCGATCGAGGTCGTCGTCCGCAACGTCGCCGCCGGCTCGCTCAGCACCCGGCTCGGCCTGCCCGAAGGCGAGGCGCTGCCGCACACGCTGATCGAGTACTACTACAAGGACGATGCCCTTAACGACCCGATGGTGGGCGAAGAGCACATCGCCTGCTTCGGCTGGGCCAGCCACGAGGAGATGCAGGACATCTCGTCGATGGCGATCCGGGTGAACGACTTCCTCTGCGGCATGTTCGCCGCCATCAACATTCGCCTGATCGACTTCAAGCTCGAGTTCGGGCGGATCTGGGACCAGGACTACAGCCGCATCATCCTGGCCGACGAGATCAGCCCCGACGGCTGCCGCCTGTGGGACATGACCACTGGCGAAAAGCTCGACAAGGACCGCTTCCGCCGCGACCTTGGCGGCGAAGAGGAAGCCTACCAGGAGGTCGCCCGCCGGCTTGGCCTGCTGGAAAACGACGGCGGACCGAGCGAGGTGCTGGACCTTAGCGCGCACCGCAAGCTGCGGGGCAAGAAGTAGCCGCTCACAGCAGCGTCGGCGCATCGCGCAGCGGGGATTTCGCCCTGCCGGCCCAGCGTTCGTCGGTGCGCTCGGCGAGCAGTTCAAGGTCCCACTTGCGCACCAGCGGCAGCGCGTCTTCGGGACTGGCGGTCTGCCAGCGGTCCCAGTCCTCGCGCGCCAGCAGCACCGGCATTCGGTCATGGACATCGACCATCGCTTCGCAGGCGTCGACCATGACCATCGTATAGACGTCCCCCCACTCCGCGCTCGGCCGCCACAGGCCGGCTACGCCCAGCATCTCCTCGCCCGGCACGGTGTACCAGGTGCGCGTCATGCGCCCGGTCTCACCCTCCGCCTCGGCCCAGGCGCTGACCGGGATCAGGCAGCGGCGATTGGCGAAACTGTCGCGCCAGAACGCGGTCCCCAGCTTGTCGTCGCGGGCGTTGGTCACCGCCTTGGGCTTGAGCGGGCGTCCGTCCTTCCCTTTCATCGGACGCGGAAAGCCCCAGGTCATCGCCCGCGCGCGGCCACCCTCCACCACCAGTCCGCGGTAGCCGGGATAGACTTCAGCGGCGAAGTTGGCGCCCGCCTCGGCGACGACGTCGAACAGGTGCGCGACCTCGTCCACGCCTTTCGTCATGCGGTAGAGGTTGCACATCAGGCGTTTCCCACCACCCAGCAGGCCAGCGCCATCAGCAGTCCGGCGAACCGATTGGCGCGAAAGCGGGCCAGCGCGTTCGCCTCGATTGCCGTTTCCAGCGTGGCGACTTGCCACAGCAAGTGACCGGCGGCGGGCAAAAGCGCCGCGCTCGCCACCCAGTCCGGGCGCAGGAACCAGAACGCCGCGGCCCAGCAGGTGATCGCGGCGGCGTAGAAGCCCGTCACCCCCTGCTTCACCCGCCCGCCCAGCGCCCGCGCCGACGAACGGATGCCCACTAGCAGGTCATCCTCGATATCCTGCAGCGCGTAGATCGTATCGTAACCGATCACCCACGCCATCGACCCGGCATAGAGGAGCACCAGCACGTCGAGCCGTTCGAACCCGCGGACCTCCACCCAGCCGACCAGCGCCGCCCATGAGAACACCAGTCCCAGCCACGCCTGCGGCCACCAGGTGATGCGCTTCATGAAGGGGTAGGCGGCGACCGGCGCCAGGCTGGCAAGCGCCACGACCTGCGCCTGCCAGCGCAATTGCAGCAGGACGACGAGGCCGACCAGGCTGAGCGCGATCAGCCACGCCCACGCCAGCGGCTTCGACACCCGTCCGCTCGCCACCGGGCGGCTGGCGGTGCGCGCAACCTTGCGATCGAGGTCGGCATCGACGAGATCGTTGTAGACGCAGCCGGCGCCGCGCATCGCCACGCTGCCCAGCAGAAGCCAGCCGATCAGCGCCCAATGCCCCGCCCCGCCGGCCAGCAGGACCGCCCAGGCGCCCGGCCAGAACAGCAGCCACCAGCCGATCGGCCGGTCGAAGCGGGCGAGCTGCGCCAGGTCGCGAAAGGGTTGCGGCAGCGCTGCGACAAGCCCCTTGTGCTGGCTGTCGGGAACGACCTGCGCGGTGCTCATGGCGATGGTGCCCGCGCTTGCTTGACACAGTTGACACAGTCCTGAGGGTAAACGCCGGCACCCGGTTCCGGCGGCCTGGCGAACGGTTCACGCGGGCTGGCAAGGGTCGTCATCGGCGCTTCCTTGCCACAGGCCCGCGCTGTAGGACAGCACCCGAAACGATGTCCGCAACCCCCGCCTGGCCTCCGAAAAGCGCCCCGCGCCTGTTCGTCTCCCCGCCGCTGTCGCCCGGCGAAACTCGCGCGATCGATGGGCCGGCCGCGCATTACCTGGCGCGCGTCATGCGCGTCGCGCCGGGCGATGCGGTGATCCTGTGCGACGACGCCACCGGCGAGTGGGCCGCCCGCGTCGCCTCGGCGGGCAGACGCGACGTTACGGTAGAGGTCGTGGAGCGCCTGCGGGTGCGCGAGGAGGTGCCCGACCTGACGCTATGCGCCGCGCTGCTCAAGAAGGACCGCTTCGACCTCGTGCTCGAAAAGGCGTGCGAATTGGGCGTGCGGCGCATCGCCCCGGTGATCACGCACCGCTGCGTGGCCGACAAGCTCAACCTCGAGCGTGCGCGTGCCGTGCTGATCGAGGCGGCCGAGCAATGCGCCCGCACAGCGCTGCCGGTCCTCGAAGCGCCGGTGAAGCTGGGCGCGCTGCTGGCCGCCTGGGAGGCGGACCGCACCCTGTTCTTCGCCGACGAAGTCCGCGATGGACAGCCCGCCGCGCTCGCCTTCGCGCGCCCCGGCCCGGCCGCGATCCTCGTGGGCCCCGAAGGCGGTTTCGACGATGGCGAACGGGGCGCGATCCGCGCCCTCCCGTCCGCGCGCGCGGTCTCGCTCGGGCCGCGCATCCTGCGCGGCGAGACCGCGGCGATCGCCGCCACGGCGTTGTGGATGGGCGTCACCGGGGACTGGTGCGGCGCGTCATCCGTACCGCCCGGTAAATAATGCTGGCGCGAAATCCGGCACGCTCCTAATTCGCGCGCCATGAGCACTCGTCAGGTTTCGGATCGCAACGATCCCATCATCGAATCGCGCGCCGACCTGATTGCGCCGATGCAGGCGGGCGAAAAGCCGCGCGACGCCTGGCGGATCGGCACCGAGCATGAGAAGCTGGTCTACCGCACGTCGGATTTCGGCGCTCCGTCCTATGACGAGCGCGGCGGCATCCGCGACCTGCTGATGGCGCTGACCGAGTACGGCTGGACCCCGGTGGAAGAAGGCGGAAAGGTCATCGCGATGGCCGGGCCCGACGGCACCGTCAGCCTGGAGCCTGCGGGCCAGCTCGAACTATCGGGCGCGCCGCTGGAAAACCTGCACGATACCTGCGCCGAAACCGGCCGCCACCTCGCCCAGGTCAAGGCCATCGGCGAAAAGCTGGGGATCGGTTTTCTGGGCCTGGGCATGTGGCCTGACAAGCGACGCGACGAGCTGCCGATCATGCCCAAGGGGCGCTATGCGATCATGCTGCGGCACATGCCGCGCGTCGGCTCGATGGGCCTCGACATGATGCTGCGGACCTGCACGATCCAGACCAATCTCGACTATGCGAGCGAGGCGGACATGGCGAAGAAGTTCCGCGTCTCGCTGGCGCTCCAGCCGCTGGCGACCGCGCTGTTCGCCAATTCGCCCTTCACCGAAGGGCGGCCCAACGGGATGTTGTCCTACCGCAGCCACATCTGGTCGGACACCGATCCGCATCGCACGGGGATGCTGCCCTTCGTGTTCGAGGATGGCTTCGGCTACGAACGCTACGCCGACTACATGCTCGACGTGCCGATGTATTTCGTCTTTCGCGACGGCAAGTATATCGATGCCGCCGGCCAGAGTTTCCGCGACTTCCTGAGGGGTGAACTGCCCGCGCTGCCGGGCGAAAAGCCCCGGGCCAGCGACTGGGAAGACCACATGTCGACCGCTTTTCCCGAGGTCCGGCTGAAGTCCTTCCTCGAAATGCGCGGCGCCGACGGAGGTCCGTGGAGCCGGATCTGCGCGCTGCCGGCGCTGTGGGTCGGCCTGCTCTACGACCAGGGCGCGCTCGACGCCGCCTGGGACCTGGTCAAGGACTGGGACATGGCGGGCCGCGAGGAACTGCGCAATGCCGTGCCCAAGCTCGCGCTCGACGCGCCTTTGCCCGGCGGAGGCACGCTGCGCGACGTCGCTCCCGAAGTTCTGAAGATCGGGCGCGCCGGGCTGGCCGCGCGCGGGCGCCTCAACACCGCGGGCGACAACGAAAGCGGCTTCCTGGGCCCGCTCGACGACATCGTCGCCAGCGGCAAGGTGCCGGCCCAGGTGCTGCTGGACAAGTACAACGGCGAATGGGCGGGCGATATCACCCGCGCTTACGAAGACAGCTTCTGATCCCCTGCGCCGCGGCGCCGGACCGATCAGCGAAACGCGCTGATGCGGCCGGAATCGTCCAGGATGTAGAGCGTCTGATTGGCGACGATCGGCGGCAGTGAGACCGGCTTCTTGAGCTGGGCCAGCAGCGCCGGCGTGCCGTCGGCCGCGGCGGCCGACCAGATCTCGCCCTCGGTGTTGCTCATCCACAAGCGGTCGCCCGCCAGCACCGGTCCGGTCCAGAACACCGGGCCCGACTTCTTCTTGACGTTCTTGAAGTGCGTCAGCTGCTGGACCCACTTCACCTTGCCGGTGGCGCGCGCGATGGCGAGCAGGCGGGCATCGTCGGTCAGCGTGAAGATCCAGTCGCCCGCGACCGAGGGGGTCGAGATGCCGGCGAGGTTCAGTTCCCAGATACGCTGCCCGGTAACCAGCTCGTAAGCGGCCATGCGGCCGCCCTGGCCCAGCGCGTAAACGCGGCCGCGGTCGATGATCGGGTCGGCGTCGACGTCGGTCAGCACGCCGACCGACGTCGACAGCGCCGTGCGCGCCAGCGCGTCGGACCACAGCTGGCGGCCATTCTCATAGCGATAGGCGATCAGTTCGCCGGTCGAGAAACCGGCGATCACGGTGCCCGCGCCGGCGGCCGGGGCGGCCACGCCGAAGACGCCGGTCTGGCCCGAGGAAGCGGCCTCGTCCCACAGGTTCGACCCGTCGGCGGCGTTGAGCGCGTGGATCTGGTTGTCCTGCGTCATCACGTAGACGGCGTTGAACGCGATCGTCGGCGATCCGCGCAGCGGGCCGGCGGGCTTGACCTTCCACAGCACCGACCCGTTACCGGCGTCGAGCGCGGCCACTTCGCCAAGGCCGGTGGTGACGTAGACGCGCCCGCTATCGAACGCCGCGCCGCCGCCGAAGACCGAGCTGGCCCCGTCGCCCTTGATGCGGAACGGGGTGCGCCAGCGCTCGGCGCCGGTGTTGGCGTCGAAGGCGTGAACGGTGCCGTCGGTGTCCATCACGAACAGCGAACCGCCGCCCACGACGGGGGCCGCGGCCAGCCGCTGCTTCTTGGTCGAACCGGCGATCTGCGCAGTCCAGATGCGGCCCGGCGCGCTGGTCAGCGCCAGGTTGCCGTAGGACTTGCCCGGGGTGTTGCCGGCCTGCGGCCAATCGGCATTGACCTCTGCCGGGGGCAGCGTGAGCGGCACCGCGGCAAGCTCGGGATCGACCGCGGCGCTGGTGTCGATGCGGGTCAGGATCGGGATGCGGTTGCCGACCGTGGGGGTCGAAGGCTTGCCCTTGCCGCCGCAGGCGGCGAGCGCAAAGGCCAGCGCCAGCGGAGCGGCAGCGCGGCGGAACAGGATGTGGTTGAGCATCGGCTTGTCCTTGGTCTGCGCGCTCAGGGCTGCGCTTGCGCCGCGGTGGTCTGCCCGCCGCGGGCTTCGATGAACTGGTCGACCGCGTCATAGCCGAGCTGCGCGGCCAGCTGGCCGGTGCGCGAGCGCAGCGATTCGGGCACGCTCTTGTCGCGCGCCACGGCCGCCAGCAGCGGGCCGGCGTTCTGCGGCTGGTTGAGCTTCAGGTAAGCCATCGCCACCAGTTCGCCAGCGCTGCCGAAAAAGGCGTTGCCCGGCACGGCCAGCGGCTTGAGCCGGGCGATGACCTGTTGCGGGGGCATGGCGTCGAACCCGGTGGCGACGCTGCGCAGGGTGGCAAGGTCGCGGTATGGCTGCGGAACGCTGCCGTCGCCGGCGACGCGGGTGTAGATGGCCTGCGCCTCGGCATCCTTCTTCTGCATGAGCAGCAGAGCGGCCTGGGTCAGCGCCGCCGAGGCGCGCGAGGCGGCGCCGCCTTCGGTGGCCAGCTTGGCGAATTCCTGTCCGGCCGGGTCGGCGGGATTGGCGGTCACCTTGTCGAGCGCGACGACGTAACGCTCACCGCGCTTGCCGTCCTGGTCCTTGGCGTACCAGTCCCACCCCAGCCAGGCGGCAAGGCCCAGCAGCCCGATCGCGACAGCTGCACCGATCGGCTTGCCATAGCGTTTGGCGACGGTCGCCATCTTGTCCTGCCGCAGCGCGTCGTCGACTTCGCGCATGAAGACGTCCTGCTGGGCGGCGTTGCGCTGGTCGGCAGTGGTGGCGGGGGGCTGGTTGGGGCGCAGGGCCAAGGGCGTGCTCGTCTCTTCTCAGGGCTTTTCGGCGTCGGCGCTGTTTAGCGATTGGCCGGGCCTTTGCAACGCGCGATCTCTGGCTGTCACCGGGTGAAGCGCCGGTGAACGCGCGTCAGGCGAAGCGGCCCAGCAGCGCGTCGAGCGCGGCGACCGCCTCGGGCTCCCCAAGGGTCGGCGCATGGCCCACCCCGGCAACTGTCACCGCCTGCGCGTCCGGCAGTTCGCGCGCCATGCGCTCGAACGTGGCGGCGGACAGCACGTCGGACAATTCGCCGCGCAGCAGCAGCAGCGGGCGCCCGGCCAGTGCCCCCAGCGCCGGCCACATGTCGGGCGGCGGTCCATCGGGCATGAGTGCCATCGGCTCGGCGATCTTCATGTCGTAATCGAAGTGGATGCGGCCGTTTTCGGCCACCGCCATGCAGCGCTTGGCCATCGCCAGCCAGTCCGACAGCGTGAACCCCGGATAGGCGCCGGCCTGCCCTTCCTCGAGCGCGCGCGCCGCGTGCATCCAGGTGGGGAAGCTGCGACCTTGTCCGACGTAGCCGCGAATCCGTTCCAGACCCTCGGGCGCGATCTCGGGGCCGACGTCGTTGAGCACGGCGGCAGCCAGGCGCGCCGGCACGGTCGCGGCGATCAGCATCGTCAGCAGCCCGCCGAGCGAGGTGCCGACGCCGATCACGGGCGGGAGCTGCGCCTGCTCGAACAGCGCGCCGAGATCGTCGAGGTACTGGACCGGCGTGTACGTCGCCGAATCGCGCGCATAGGCGCTTTCGCCCCGGCCGCGCAGGTCCGGCGCGATGACCCGCCAGGCCGGCGCCAGC